>CAVFGN010000026.1:0-27161 GCA_963621965.1 Alistipes finegoldii | reverse complement strand
AAAGGATAAAGAAGAAATGTATAGTTTTAATAATATTACGCCTCAGGTGTCACTACGTTCACCTAGTGACTAAACGTAAACAATTTAATTCATTTTGCTAAAAAAAATATAAAGTGTAATTTAAAAAATAAAAAAGAATTCGCTATTTTCAACTTAAAAGTTGGTAATTATGCAAAGCACCCATAGTGATTACTTCCATAAGCAGCCTTTAAATCAATATGCATAGCTATTTTGCATATCTCTGATCTTCTGATTGAATTTCTATATTTTAATATTTCAATATAAGCTCTTGAGGCGAGGACCTTAGCTTCAACAGTATATCTTAATTTCTTAATAAAAATTAACCAATTCATATATTCTTGTAGATGTCTAGTTGATATATCATGTCGTTTTGAAATTAGTGTACTAAATTCAGAATGAATTTCATTAACACTAGATATGGAATGACCATTATCAGCTTTATATCTTTTCTTATTTGCTATAACTGGTATTTGTTCAATCTTACAATTAATCTTTTCTGCAAAATTTTTTATGCAAGATTTTGAATTTGAAGCATAAGTACAAACAGATGAGAAATAATCCTTATATTTCATATATTTATCTAAGGATTAAGGCCCTAGACCTGAAACTTGAAATAACATATTGTCATTCTCATCAATTGCAGTTACTAAACATACACTATGCTTACCTTATACCTGAAAATACAGAAGTTTTTCCTCTTTTTTTAGATTGTCGAGGTATATTATCCTTTTTAGTGCCCTTAAAATTGATTTTTGTATATTGAGAATCAATTTCAACCAATCCATTCATGGTAACTTTAGTAATATCTTTAATTGCTTGATATAGTTTATGACGCATATTGAAACATGTTGTAATAGACTTACCTATTTCAACACTTTCTTTCTCTAAAGTTAATCCATTAAGTTCACATTTAATGAATGTTTTCCAAGTTGAATATGAACTTCTTGAACTATGGAATAATGTTTTGTTGTATTTGAAAATAGTTTTTTACAATCCTTGCATAAATATTTTTGTCTACCATTATTAAAACCATATTTGATAATTCTTTCTGATTTGCAATGAGGACAATTACAAGGTCTTTCAGTATAATTTTCATCATTTGATGTAGTATCAGTTATCTTTTCTTTTATAAGTTTGAAAATATAATCACATACATAATCTAGTTCAGCTGGACTTAATGAGTTTAATTCGTCAATTATCATAGTAAATTACCTTTTTTGTAGATAATTTACGCCTTAATCTTACATTATAGGTGTAAGGAACTAATAAATTTGAGAATTTTATAGCTTTACCAACTTTTTAGTTGAAAATAGCCAAAGAATTTAAAAAATGGTATAATTAAACTATTAAAGGAGAATTTTTATGTTTTTTAAGAAAAAAATTAAAAAAGAAAATATTCAAATTAATTCTAAATTTAAAATTGGTGAAACTGTAAGATTTAAGTACCATAATGAAACTTTTATTGGTACAATTTGTAATACATATCTAATGAATGAAGAAGTGGTATATGATATCATGGTTGGTGGTGAATGTGCTTTTGTAGCACATAAAATCGGAGAGAGCAATGTGTTTTTATATAGTGCTCAATTTTAATATTAGTAAAATGTAGCTTTCAAAATTGGAAAAAATAAAAAGTCCCTTTATAATTATTTAAAAAAGTATATAATAAATATGAAGTTATAATATAACTTTACTTTTATCCATGAACTGCACAGGTGTTAGCCTGTGCTTTTTATATAAAAAAAGCAAGGAAAAAATTCCTTGCTTAATGAATAGGTTTATCATCTGTAGTTTCTCTAGCGATAGCTAACATTAATTTTATTCTATTTTCTTGATTTACTCTAGTCGCAGAAGGATCGTAGTCAATGGCGATAATGTTTGCATCTGGATACATTGATTTAATTTTTTTCATAACACCCTTACCACAAATGTGGTTAGGAAGACAGCCGAAGGGTTGAGCACAAACAATGTTTTTATAACCTAAGCATACAAGTTCTACCATTTCTGCAGTTAATAACCAACCTTCACCCATTTTAGTCGCGTGATTTAATACACCTTCAGAATAATCTTTTGTTTTATCAAATTTATTCATTGGAGTGTATTTAGTTTTAGAAATTGCATCAATCATAGCATTTTCTCTTCTTTCAAGAAGTTTAATAACTTTCTTGAAGGCCCATACTTTAATTCTACTTACTTTATATAATTTTCTATCGTATAGCGTATTGTATAAGCAGTAGAATAAGAAACCGTATAAACCAGGAACCATAACCTCAGCGCCCTCTGAGACTAAGAATTTTTCTAGATCATTATTTCCAAGAGAAGAGTATTTGATATAAATTTCACCAACTACGCCAACCTTTGGTTTGATTTTGTTTGAAATTGCAACACTGTCAAAGTCTTCGGCAATTTCGTTTACATATTTTTTAATGGTTTTAAAACTAGTTCCTTTATTGTTTAAAAAGTCATTACCGATTTTTTCAACCCATTTGTTTACAATAAGCTCAGAAGCATCTTTTTGTATTTCGTAAGGCATAACCTTATTTCTCATATACATTAACATGTCTCCGTAAGTCATTGCGGCAGCTAGTTTAATTGCCATCTTAAGATTAACTTTAAATCCTAGATCGCGCTCTAGACCTTTTGTGACATTTAAACTAATTACAGGTACATAATCATAGTGTGCTTTTTTTAGTGCTTTTCTAAGTAAATGAATATAGTTAGAAGCTCTACATCCTCCACCTGTTTGTGTAATTAAAAGAGCTACTTTATGTCTTTCGTCCTCACTCATTTTATTTAACGCATCAATAAACTGGCCTATTACAAGAAGAGCAGGATAACATGTATCGTTATGTACATATTCAAGGCCTATTTGTTTAATTTCATCCCCACAATTATCTAAAAGTCTAGTTTTATATCCAAGAGAAATTAATGCTTTTTCAAATAGACGAAAGTGAATAGGCAACATTGTAGGAAGTAAAATAGTATGAGTTTTAACCATATCACGAGTGAATATAGGATATTTTAATTCGTAATCATTATTCATGTTGTTTGCCCTCCTCTTTTTTAAGTTTTAATGCTTCAAATAAAGAACGTAGTCTAATTTTTACAGCACCTAGGTTAGTTATTTCATCAATTTTAATTTGAGTATAAATTTTACCTTCGTGTTCTAGTATATCTTTACATTCATCTGTAGTAATTGCATCAAGTCCACAACCAAATGATACAAGTTGAATAAACTCCATGTCATCTTGTTTTGTAACATATCTAGCAGCAGAGTATAGACGTGCATGATATGTCCATTGGTTTAACACGTTTGTTTTAAATGAATCTTCAAGGTAGGCAATAGACTCTTCGTTAACTACACCTACATTAAATCCTGAGATTAATTTATCAATACCATGGTTTACCTCCGGATCAACGTGATATGGTCTACCACATAAAACTATTATCTCTTTAGAGTTCATACGACAAGTATGAATTATCTCTTTGCCACGTTCTTTAATAGAATTTGTATAAGAATAATATTCAGTAAATGCAAGCTTAGATGCATTGTGTACTTCTTTTTTTGTAATATCAGGATAATATTTATTTAATATTTCAAGAATTCTCTTTTCAAATAATGTTGTATTATTCAAACTAATAAAATCACTAATCCATTTAACATCATTTATTAAGTTAACATTGTTTTCTATATTTTGCGGATAATAAGCTACAATTGGACAATTGTAGTGATTATTTCCTTTTTTCTCGTCAACGTTATAAGTCATACAAGGGTAAAAAAGCGCATCAACTTTTTTATCGGTAATAAGAGTTTCAATATGACCATGTACAAGTTTAGCAGGGTAACACTCAGTATCTGAAGGAATTGTATGTTGTCCTTTTGTAAATATCTTTTTAGTTGAAAAGCCTGAACTTATAACTTCAAAGCCTAGACTTGTAAAGAATGTATGCCAAAATGGAAGTAGCTCATACATATTTAAAACAAGTGGTATACCTAGTTTACCTCTAGGACCACTAACTGGAGTGTAAGAGGCTAGTTTGTTTCTGATAAACTCATATATATTTAAGTCGTCATTTTCAGAAATGTTTGATTTGGCTAAAGGACGCTCGCAACGGTTTCCAGAAATATAGCGCTTTTCAAGACCAAAATTATTTATTGTAAGTTGACAGGCATTTTTACATAGACCACATTTTGTGTATTTAACTTCATGTTTGAATTCTTTAAGTTCGTCAAGTGTAATAATGCTTGATTTTGTAATCTTTTGATCACTTGCATAAAGTGCAGCACCGTATGCGCCCATAAGACCTGAGATGTTAGGACACACAACATCAACCTTAAGTTCGCGTTCGAAAGCACGAAGAACTGCTTCGTTGTTGAAAGTTCCACCTTGAACAACTATGTGTTTACCAAGTGTTTCTACGTTTGTTGCACGTATAACTTTGTATAGTGCATTTTTAACAACAGATATTGAAAGACCTGCGGATATATTATCAATTGTTGCGCCGTCTTTTTGAGCTTGTTTTACTGAAGAGTTCATAAATACTGTACATCTAGAACCTAGATCCACAGGCTTTTTAGCAAGTAAGCCAATTTTTGCAAAGTCTTCAATTTCATAACCTAAAGCTTTTGAGAATGTTTGCAAAAATGATCCACAACCAGAAGAACATGCTTCGTTTAAGAAGATGTTTGAAATTGTTCCGTTTTCAATTTTAAAGCACTTAATATCTTGTCCTCCGATGTCGATTATAAAATCAACCTCAGGCATAAAGTGTTTAGCAGCTCTAAAGTGAGCCATCGTTTCAACAAGTGAGGTATCTAGTGAGAATGCAGCTTTAGCTAATTCTTCCCCGTATCCTGTAGACGCACTACCTTTGATATTTAAATTAGGATACATAGTATACAAAGTGATTAAATTTTCTCTAATAATTTTAGCAGGATTACCTTGGTTAAATTGATAACTTGACCAACGTATGTTCTTATTATTATCAATTAAGACCATTTTTAAAGTAGTAGAACCACTATCTATACCAAGATATAATTCTTCGTTTGATTCTAAGTCAAGTGCAATTGTAGGAACACTATCTTTTGCATGTCTCTTTCTAAATTCAGCTAATTCAAATTCATCTTTAAATAAAGGTTCACTAAAGCTATAATTTTCATTTGCATTAAAGTTTTCAATTTTATATATAACTTCATCTAAATCGTATTCTTTGTCGCTAGCTAGTGCTGATCCGATAGATACGAAATATAAAGAGTTTTCAGGACAGATGCCTTCTAGATGAAGGGATTCATCAAAACTCTTTCTAAGTTCAGGCATAAATGTTAAAGGACCACCAAGGTAAGCTACTTTACCTGATATATCTCTACCTTGTGCTAAACCACCGATTGTTTGGTTTACTACAGCTTTATAAATACTAGCCGCAACATCAGCTTTAGATGCGCCTTGGTTTAATAAAGGTTGTACGTCTGTTTTTGCAAATACACCACATCTTGAGGCTATAGAATATAGTTTTTGATGTTCAGTAGCTAGGTCCGACATTTCAGATACATCAACATTTAGAAGTGTTGCCATTTGATCGATGAATGCGCCTGTACCACCAGCACAAGACCCGTTCATTCTTACTTCCATACCATCAGATAAGAATAAAATCTTTGCATCTTCACCACCAAGTTCAATAACACAGTCTACATCAGGAATATATTTTTTAGCCGCAACTCTAGTTGCATACACTTCTTGAACGAAAGTAATACCTATTCCGTTTGCTAGTCCCATACCAGCAGAACCTGAGATTGCAAATTTAATATCGCCTTTAATAATGTTGTTATATTTTAAAGTGTTTAAAATTTCTAATATATTTTCTTTAATATGTGAATAATGTCTTTTATAATCTTTATGTATAATTTGTAAGTTATCATCAAGTACTACATATTTAATTGTAGTAGATCCTATATCTAATCCAAGTCTCATAAAATCCTCCGATTTTGTCTTAAAGTATTATACGATTAAATTAAGTTTTATTCAATGAATTATTTAATTAATATTTATTAATTAAGGGGCTATTTTTAACATTATAATTAACAATAGTTAGAAAACTAACCATTTATCTAAATCATTTAATAGAAGCGTAACTTTCAATCTCTTTAAAAATTATTTTTTTTAAGCATGTTTCTAATTCTTGAGAAAAAGTAGAGTTTAATGTATAATTATATAAAAATTGTAAAATAAGGTGAAAATATGAAGAAAAATATAAAATATTTATTTTCTATAGTTATAGCTTTATTGTTATTTGGATTTATTAGTGTTCTTGCATCATGCAATGGTGCAAATACTAAGAATTTAAAAGGAACAATGAGCGTAAATGCTACAGGTTCAACTCTTGAGTTTACTTGTAAAGTTGAAGATCCTGATTCTGTTGCAACAGTTGGTTCTGTTATGATTCACTACTGGGAATATGATTCAGATACAGAAGAAAAATCTAATGGTTCAACTTTGAAATTCTCTAATTTACCAGGTGTTGAGACTGATGGCTCTTATAAGTCTGAAACAAAGATTGCATCTAGTTTAAAGACTGAACAAGAGTACTATGTTAAGTTTTATTGTACTGTTGGTGAAGATGAGTTCGTATTTGAAGAAAGAGTCGTTCAAACTAACTCAAAGGGTAATAATTTAGACGATCCTGTTCTTATTAGTACTGCTGATCAACTATATAATATGAAAGAAGATTTAGATGGTTACTATAAGTTAACTAGTGATATTGATTTATCAACTTATACAGGTACAAATAAAGGTGAATCTATATTTGGTTCTACCTTATATAAGTTTAGCGGTCATTTAGATGGTAATGGACATACTATTTCAAATTATAGTCAAACTACATCTAACCAATATGGTTCAATATTTGGCTATCTTGATAAAGATGCAGTCATTGAAAATCTAAATATAGATTCTCCAAGTCTTAACTTCTCTCGTTCATCAACAGGATATGCAGGCGGTTTTGTATCTTATAATGCAGGTACAATTAGAAATATTAATGTAACTAATGTTTCTATTAACTATTCCGCCACATCAACTTCAGCTTCTGTAGAAACATGTCTAGGTGGTTTTGTAGGCTATAATTTAGGAACTATTGAAAATGCGACTGTTACAGGTTCTCTTGCGGCTTCATATAAGATGAAAATTAATGTTGGAGGATTTGCTGGTGTAAACGAAGGCAAAATTTCAAATTCTACGACTAATTTAAGCGTTGATGTAAATTCAAGTTCAACATCAACTTCAACAGAAGAACTAACTTATAATATTGGTGGATTTGCTGGTGTAAACGAAGGTAGAATTGAAGAATCAATTGCACAAGGTGAGATTAAGACAAAATATAGTTATGACTCAAGTAACAAAGTGTTAAACAAGACTTTAGCTCATAATTTAGGTGGATTTGTTGGTTTATACAAGATTGGTGTTATTGATTCATGCTTAACTGATGTATCAATCTCTTACGAATCAAGTCAATCATTTGTTGCAAACATCGGTGCATTCTTTGGCTATGTTACACTTGGCGTGAGTGCTAGTAGTGCTACTAATAATGTAGCTTATGCGACTGATAATACATTTGATATCAAAGTATTATCAAGTGATGGTGTATTTAATTTTGAGTATGAAGAATACAAAGAAGGTTCTACAACTGAAACTGAGAAGAAGACAAGTGATAGAAAGATTAATGTTAATTGGTTAAATTCACTTGACTCAACTTATGTTGAAAATTATTACAAAGCATTAAGTTTTGCACTTATCGGAACATATAACTTAACTTGTGATGAAGCTAGTGTAAAGACTACAATTGAAGCAGGAACTAGTTATAGTTCTTTAATACTTAGTGATAATGTTAAAAACTACATTTCTGCTAAGACAGGAAATTAATAAATAAATTTAATTAAAAGGTACTAGAAGTATTAAATGATATTCATTATCTTTATATACTTTTGGTACTTTTTTAATGCTTCATTTGATTAAAATTAATTTGGTTTTATGAATATTTACTGATTACAAAAATATCTCTAATTGGTAAAAGTGTAGAATTCTACAAAAAAATCGATTTTGAGTTTAAGAACTAGATTATATTATAAGTATTTAAAAATGAGATTTTCACGTTTTTTTAGTTTAAAATTGTTTTTTAGTGTTAAATATTTTATAATAGAAAAAGTATATATAGGTGAATATTATGAGTTTAAAAATTTATAATTCGTTGACTAATAAAGTGGAAGAATTTAAACCACATCAAGATAAAACAGTAAATATGTATGTTTGCGGTCCTACAGTATATAACTATATTCATATAGGTAACGCACGCCCTGTTATTTTCTTTGATATGTTAAAAAATTATTTAGTGTTTAGTGGTTACACTGTTAAATACGCTTCAAATATAACAGATGTAGATGATAAGATTATCGCAAAAGCTATAGATAATAATGTTAGCGAAAAAGAAATAACAAATAAATATGAAGAAGCTTATTTTAATGATGTTATTCGACTTGGATCTAAGCGCCCTGATGTAGTTCCGCATGCGACCGAATATATAGGTGAAATGCAAGACTTTATTTCCGCTCTTATTGATAAAGGATATGCTTATAATAATGACGGAGATGTTTATTTTAGAATTGATAAACTTCAAAGCTATGGTGTATTATCAAATCAAAATAAAGATGAATTAGAGCGCGGGGTTAGAATTGATGTTTCAGAGAAGAAGGAAAATCCACTTGATTTTACACTTTGGAAAAAGACTGATAAAGGTATTCAATGGGATTCTCCGTTTGGTAAAGGACGCCCTGGATGGCACACTGAGTGTGTTTGTATGATTGATAAAATCTTTAACCATCGTCAAATTGATATACATGGTGGTGGAATGGATTTAAAATTTCCACATCACGAAAACGAAATAGCACAAGCTAATGCAATGTATAATCATACTCTTGCCTCTTATTGGATGCATGTAGGTAGAGTAAATCTTGGTAAAGAGAAAATGTCTAAATCTCTTGGCAATGTTATTTGGGTTAAGGATTTTACAAATGATGAACTAATGCCTTATAGACTTTTAATAATTTCAACACCTTATAGAAATAACGTTGATTTCACTGAAGAGTTATTTAATCAATATAAGAAAATGTATCAAAAGTTTGATCGTGCATATAAGAGTGCATCTTTATTCTTCGATTTGAACGATTATTCTTCTAAAGATATAAATTCAGAAGAAATAGAAGAATTTAAGTCTTATATGGATAATGATTTAAATACAGCTAATGTTATTACTTTACTTGAAAGCATTGTAAAAAAGATGAATGCCTCACTTAGAATGAAAGATGTTCTAACTTTATCTTTAGAATACAATACATTTAAAACCGTTTTAGATGTACTTGGTATTAATGTTTCTTATAAAAAATTAAGTTTAGAAGAAAAAACTTTATATAAAGAATGGGAAAAATTTAAAAACGAAAAGAACTTTGATGAAGCTGACAAGATTCGTCAAAAGTTAACTGAACTTGGAGTATTGTAATGGATCCTAAGCTATATAATGGTCTGACTTTAGCTTATATAGGCGATTCTATATATGAACTTAGAATTAGAAACTACGTTTTATCTCTTGGTTTAACTAAGGTGAACGACTTGAACAAAAAAGCTACAATGTACACTTGTGGTCAATCACAAAGTATGGCGATGCATAAACTTTTGGAAATGGAATTTTTAACTGAAGAAGAAATTTCATTTTTTAAAAAAGGAAGAAACTCAAGTGTTAAAAAGATTAGAAAGAATATTACACGAAGTGATTATCTTGAAGGTACAGGCTTTGAGTCTCTTATAGGCTATTTATATTTATCAAATAATATAAGTAGAATGGACGAGATAATTACAAAAACAATAGAAATATTAAATGATAGGGAGGCACCTTATGAGAATGGAAAATAATGAATTCGATGAGACAAAAAATGATGATTTAAATACTTCCTCAAATGACGATATATATTCTCAAAATAGCGAAACTTTTGACTTTGAAGATGATTCGTTAAGTTTGTCAAATGAAGATAATTTAGATAATTCTAACGAAAATGATGTTCTTGAAGATGTGACTAATGAAACTAATACTGATGACGATACAATTGACCCTAAATATTTAGATAAAAATGGTAATAAGTTATCAGATAAAGCTATTGCTAGGATTCGTGCAAAAGAAGCTCGTAAAGAGCAAAAGAAACGTCAGTTAGAACTTGAAAAAAAGATAAGTGAAGCTAATAAAATCGAAAGTGAACAAAAAGAACTTGAGGAAGAAGAAGCTAGACTAAAAGAAAAAGAAGCTTTAAGGTCTAACAAGAGAGCTATTAAATTAGCTCATAAACGTATAAGCAATACAAAGTATGCCCAAAGGTTTGACGTAAATATTGAAGATGGTTTAAATGATGAACAAGTAAACCAAAGAATTCTTGAAGGTTTCTCTAACTTTAAGCCTAAAAATTCTTCTAAAACATATGGTCAAATATTCTTTACAAATATTTTCACTGTCTTAAATATTTTATTATTTATAATTGCCGGATTCTTAATTTCTGTTGGTTCAATTAAAGATTTATCATTCTTAGTAATGATTTCTTTAAATATTATCATTGGTATTATTCAAGAAATTCGTGCTAAAAAGCAAATTGATAAACTATCCCTTATTACATCTCCTACTGTTAAAGTACTTAGAAATGGTAAGATTAGTGAAATATCTACTGGTGAAGTTGTATTAGATGACATCATGATTCTAACAGCCGGAAAACAAATTTGTGCAGATAGCGTAGTTGTAAGTGATACTATCGAAGTTAACGAGTCCATGTTAACTGGTGAATCTGATGCAATTTTAAAGAAACCAGGAGATACGCTTTTTAGTGGCTCTATTGTAGTAGCCGGTAACTGTAAAGCTAAAGTTGAAAAGGTTGGTAAGGATAATTATATTGAATCTCTTACGACTTCAGCTAAAAAGTATGTTAAGCCTAGAAGTGAATTACTTCACTCTTTAAACTTAATTATCTATGTAATGAGTTTCTTAGTTGTTGTACTTGGTGGATTACTTTTCTATGTTCAATATGTTAAAAATGGTATGAACTATGTTGAATCTATCAGAAAGACAGCTGGTGCAATGATTGGTATGATTCCGTCTGGTCTTTATTTATGTACATCAATGGCTCTTGCTGTAGGTGTTATGCGTTTAGCAAGAAGTGGTGTATTAGTTCAAGAGTTATACTGTATTGAAATGCTTGCGCGCATAAACGTGCTTTGCTTAGATAAAACTGGTACTATCACTGATGGTACTATGAAAGTTAAAAATGTTATTGAGTACAAAAACTTTGGCGGTATAAACACTAAATATGCGATGAGTGCCTTACTTAATGCACTTAACGACGATAACTTAACTAGTGTTGCGATGAAGAACTACTTTGGTCTTCAAAAACGTTTAAAAGTTCTTGGTACTATTCCTTTTTCTTCAAAGAGAAAATTAAGTGCTGCTTCATTTGATAAATACGGCACTTATATTATGGGTGCACCTGAATTTGTACTTAGTAAAGAGACATATCAAACAATCGCAAAAGATGTTGATAAGTTTGCGCGTGAAGGATTCCGTGTATTACTACTTGCTTATACAGAAGGTATAATCTCAGAAAATACTTTACCTGATACTGAAGTTTACCCTATGTCTTTAATTTTAATTGAAGATAATATTAGACCTGATGCGATTGAAACTATCAATTACTTCAAAAATAGTGGAGTAGAGGTTAAAGTAATTAGTGGTGATAATCCTACTACTGTTTCAATGATTGCAAAACGTGCTGGCGTTAATGATGCGTCTAACTTTATCTCACTAGATGGTATGAGTGAACAAGATGTTGTTCGCGCTGCAACTAAATACACAGTATTTGGTCGTGTATCTCCAAACCAAAAGCGTTTACTTGTTCGTACACTTAAAGAAGCGGGTAAGACTGTCGCAATGACAGGTGACGGCGTTAACGATTTACTTGCTTTAAAAGAAGCTGATTGCTCTATTGCGATGGCTTCAGGGTCTGATGCGGCAAGAAATGTAAGCCACTTAGTATTAGTTGATTCTAATTTCTCTTGTATGCCTAACGTTGTGTCGGAAGGTAGACGTGTTATTAATAACGTTACAAAAGTAAGTCGTTTGTATTTAACTAAAACAATGTTTAGTTTATTACTTGCAATACTAGCTTTAATTCAAGGTTATTATCCAATTTCAACTAACCAGTTATTTATAATCGATTTATTTGTTATAGGTATTCCTTCTGTTATTTTAGTCCTTGAAAAGAATAATGATTTAAATAAAGGACATTTCCTCACAAATGTCTTAAAAAGTGCCCTCCCAGGCGCATTCGTTATCGTAATTCTTTCTTTAATTGTATTTATGTTAAAAGATGAATTATCGATGACTTCAACTATATCATCAACATTAATTGTACTTTCGGCCACATTCACTTGTATGATGGTATTATACGATGTATGTTTAAAACCAGTATTTACAACAATACACAAAGTTTTGTTCTATTCGATGTTTGCATGCTTCATTTTCCTAACACTAATTACGCCTAAGTTCTTTGATTTTGCGCCTATATTTAGTGTGGGTACATACTATTCAGACACGCTTGAAGTAGTTAAATGGGAAGCTCCTGCGGTAGCAATCAGTGATAAGAATACTTATGCAGTTGATGGCTATGTTATAACTAAGTCAAATAAGTCAGGTGACGAATCCTATTATTATGCGGCTACTAAGAAGACTGGTAATACGGCTTCTGTTAATGAGTACGGTGAATTAGTACTTGATAATACTAATATTATTAGTTTATCTGACTATGCGCCAAAGATTCCTACACTACACAAAACAAGTGATGATAAATATGGCCTTGGTGGTTATGTTACTAATTTATCATATGATGAATCTAAGAGTGTAACTGTAGAACCAAATGGTGAGATTATGTATGGTGGTATTGATACCGGATATAATGTATTACCTACTGTTTCTATTTCTGCTGATGGTTCATTCTTAATTAATAACGAAACAATTGCTGAAAATAAATCTAAGATAAGTACTGTTTCAAGTGTTGAAATTGATAGTGATTATAATATTGTTGTAAATGGTGAAATTATTAGTTCTTTATATAATAAACAACCTATTACTTATGGTAAGAATAGATATAACTATTTAGTATTAGATCTAGAAAATACTGATTTAGAATTTAATAGTTACGATGCAGATGTAACAATTAAGACAACATATTATTATATTGATGGTGTACAAAGTAAGGCGCTATATAAACCAACTATTACTGTAACTGAAAAAGACTTCTATATTGTTAATGGCTATTTAACTGATAAGAACTGTAATGGTAATAACGATTTAAGAAGTTTATCTTATTCGAAAGTGGATGGTAAGTATTACTTAACTATTAACGGACAAGTTATTGATTACGAGGTTAATGTATACACAACAACTGGTGGTACAGTTCAATCTCTACCTATACAATGTATCATTTTGTTATTCATGTTATGCTTACTATCTGCACCTTTAATGAAGATAATTACAAACATTGTTCCTTTCTCTAAAAAGTGGATAAGAATATTTGCAGATAAGATTAATCAATTGTAGATTAAGAAGGGCTTGTCCCTTCTTTTTCTTTGTGAAAAATATTTATTTTTATAATATTATAATGTATAATTTTACTGTGAAATATGGTGATTTTATGTTTAAAATTTATGGTAAGAACTGTATAAATGAGTGTATTCGAGCTGGACACAAAATTTACGAGTTTGATGTAGAGGAACTTGCTAAGAAAAAAGATCCTGCATTTTTAAAGAAACTTGATGAAAAGAAGATAAAGTATAATATTTTATCTAAACAAGCTATGGATAAAAAATACGGAGATCGTCACCAAGGATACGGTGCAGTAGTTGAAGATTATAAATATGTTAGTCTTGAAGATATTTTGAATAAGAAAAAAAATTCAAGAAAAATCTTCTTAGTTTGTGATGGCCTTGAAGATCCTCATAACTTAGGTGCTATGATTAGAAGCTGCGATGCATTCTCAATTGATGCTATTATTATTCCTAAGAATAGGTCAGTATCGATTACTGAGACTGTGGCTCATGTTTCAACTGGTGCTATTGAATATGTCCCTATCTGTATGGTTAATAATTTAGGTGTTGCGTTAAAAAAACTTCAAGAAAACAATTTCTGGGTTGTAGGAACTGATGCATCTGCTAAAGAAGAGGCTAAAGATATAGATAAAAGCCTAAACTTAGCGGTTATTATTGGCTCTGAGGGATTTGGTATTTCTAAACCATGTAAAAATCTATGTGATTACTACATTAAAATTCCTATGACAGGACATGTAAATAGTTTAAATGCGAGCGTATCTGCAGGTATAATTTTAGCGTTATTAGTATAGTTATACATATTTTAAGTGTATAAAGATTATAATGATTATGAATTAATTTATTTAATTCATGAGCACAATGAAAAAGCTACAAAAGCTTTAATTAATAAATATGAAAAATATATTAAAAAAATAGTATATGAATATGGTTTAACCTATGCAAAAGAAGATGCAATTCAAGAATGTTTAATTATATTATTTGATTGCATTAAACGTTATAAAATGTCTTCAAATTCTATGTTTTTCACATATTATTCAGTATGTGTTAAACACAAGGTTATTAAATATTTACGTCTTCAAACTAAATATGAAAATGTTGTATCTTATAATGAACAAATTGATTATGGTTTTAGTGAAGATATTTCTTTATTTGATTTTAAAGAGAAAAACGTAGTATTTAATTCTGCTCTTGAACAAAACATTTATAATGAGATATTTAAAGGTGAAATGAATATTAAAACATTTGCCCAAAAATACAACGAAGATGTCAAGAGAGTATACAATTATATTTATAAAATAAGAAAGAAGCTTAAAGAAATATATAAATAATATATCTTAATGGTATTCTTTATATTTATGATTTTAAAAATATTTTGATTTTGCATGAATGATTAACCTCATTTATTGACTAATTTTGACAAGTATAATAAAATATATTAGAACACTTTTGAAAAGGTGGTTTTTTATTATGAGAGAAAAAGTAATTCTAGTTTGTGAAGAATGCTTAAGCAGAAACTACACTACAACTAAGAACAAAGCAACAACAAGCGAACGTTTGTCACTTAATAAGTTTTGTCCTAGATGTAACAAGTATACTATTCATAAAGAAACAAGATAGGCAGGAAAATTATGGCTATTAAAGAAAAAGTTGATATTTTAGATAGAAAAAGTAGAATTTTAGAAGTTCTTTCTAAAGATTACAAATGGGAAACATATTTATATATATTTGTTTCTCTAGTGCTAATCGTTTTAGGTTCTCTAATTTTAAATGGAGTTATTACATTTAGAGATTCAATTCCAATTGTAGGTACATATCCTACTGCATTCGCAATTGTTTTAGTTGTGATAGGTGCATTAAGCTTAATTTATGCATTATTCCCATTTTGTAAATATGCATTTCCAGAATTTAGAAAAGTTAAGTGGCCTACATGGACTAAATTTTTAGGTGATGTAGTTAGAACATTTGTATTCTTAATATTATTTACGTTATTATATTTAATGTTTGATATTATTATTAGCGAATTATTATCACGCTACTTTAGTCTATAAGGAGAGTTTTTATGGCAAAGAAATGGTATATTATTCAAACTTATGCTGGTCAAGAAAACAGTATTAAAGAAGCTATCGAACGTCGTATTAAGACAATGAACTTCGAAGATAGAATTTATCAAGTTATGTCTCCTGAAGAAAAATACATTGAGACTAAGAAAGATGGTACTCAAGTAGAAAAGACAAGAAAGATACATCCAGGATACTTATATGTTGAAATTGAAGTTAATGGCGAGTTCGTTGATGATGAATCATGGTTTATGATTCGTAATACTCCAGGTGTAACCGGATTCTTAGGATCTAGTGGTAAGGGTACAAAACCTAACCATGTTCCTCAATATGAAATGGATGCGTTACTAAGAAAAGTTGGTTTATTACAAAAGCCTAAGTTCGATTTTGAAGTTGGAGATCAAGTTCGTATTATTAAGGGATCATTTGCTGGCTTCTCTGGAACTGTATCTCAAGTTAACGAAGCTACTCAAATTGTTACTGTTGATATCGAAATGTTTGGACGTTTAACTCCTTCTGAAGAAGAAGCTAGCAACCTTGAACGCATTTAAAAATAAACTGTAAGATTTTTATCTTGCAGTTTTATTTTTTTATTTTTTTTACTATAATAATATAAAGGTTGTGATAAAATGCTTAATAAATCTAAAAGATTGATACTAGGATTATTTATTATATTTTTAACAAATGATATATGTAACTATATTCGTTTGTTATTTCATGACGCATCGTTTGATAGATTTGAGATATTTTACACTATTTCTAATGGACACACTATTTTAAATACTGCTTTAATCTTTATATGTGTTGTTTCTGTATATAAATTTATAAAATATTTCTTTAGTGAAAATTGAAAACGATTTAATGATTGACAAACTGTTCAACTGTTATATAATATAGTTAAGGAGAAATATAATGGATTTAGAAAAGATTAAAAGAACAATGCCTTCTGATGACAAAATTTCTGATTTAGCTAATCTATTTAAAGTATTAGGAGATCCTACAAGAGATAAAATTTTGCATACAATTGAAGAAAATGAACTTTGTGTAAATGATATATGTTCTGTTGTTAATATGAATAAATCGGCAGTAAGTCATCAACTTAGAATTCTTCGTGATGCGAAACTTGTTAAGAGTAGAAAAGATGGAAAAGAAGTCTATTATTCTTTTGATGATGAACATATTTCTACGATATTTAAATATGCAATAGAGCATATCAGTGAAGAAAAGTGAGGATTTAACATGAAAAAAACATATGAAATTGAAGTAGATTGTGCTGCTTGTGCACTTAAGTGTGAAGAAGCTATTAAGAAAGTTGAAGGCGTAAATGATTGCCAAATTAATTTTATGACTCAAAAAATGGTACTTGATTGCGAGAATCATGAAGAAGTTTTAAAGAAGGCTTTAAAGGCAGCTAAAAAAGTTGAACCTGATTTTGAAATTAATGAATAATAAGTAGTACGTAAGTACTATTTATTTTAAACTATAGTTGAATAATTGTTCAATTGTTAGGAGGCTAATATGACAAAAAAACAGAAAAGAAATTTAAAAAGAATTATAATCGCAATTATATTGTTTTTTATAGTGATGCTTACTAATATTATATTAAAACAAATAAAGAACTTAAATTTTGAAAATGGATTGGCCGATATTATTCCAAATAAAAGTATAGGTTGGCTTGTTCCTTTTGCGCTATATTTCATAATATATTTATATATAGGACACGATGTATTAAAAAAATCCGCTATAAATATAAGTCATGGTCAAGTGTTTGATGAAAATTTCTTGATGGCACTTGCAACTATAGGAGCTTTTGGACTTGGTATATATACAGGAATTACAACAGGCAAACCTGAAGGCTTTGATGAAGCTTGCGCAGTTCTATTGTTTTATCAAGTAGGAGAATGGTTTCAAAGTTATGCGGCAGGAAAAGCAAGAAAGAATATATCAAGTTTAATGGATATTCGTCCGGATTTTGCAAGAACTATTATAGATGGTGTTGTGGCGGAAGTTAGTCCTGAAGAAATAAAAGTAGGAGACGTAATTGTTGTTAAACCAGGAGAAAGAATCCCTCTTGATGGAACTATTATTTCAGGTACAACTACCCTTGATACAAAGGCATTAACTGGTGAATCGCTACCTCGTGAGGTTAAAGAGTGTGATGAGGTTATGTCAGGCACAATTAATTTAACAAGCCCTATAGAGATTAAAGTATCTAAAGTATACGGAGAGTCAACTGTAAGTAAAATTTTAAATTTAGTGGAAAATGCATCTAGTGAAAAATCCAAATCCGAAGCTTTCATCACTAAATTTGCTAAGTATTACACTCCAATTGTAGTTGTGTGTGCTCTTCTCCTTGCATTCATTCCACCTATTATTAATTTAATTTGTGGCAATTCTCCGGCGTTTAATGACTGGATTTATAGAGCCTTGTCATTCCTCGTTGTATCTTGTCCTTGTGCTTTAGTTATTTCTGTTCCTTTATCCTTTTTCTCAGGACTTGGTGGCGCAAGCAGAAATGGCGTCTTAATTAAAGGCTCAATTCACTTAGAAAGATTTGATAAGGCAAATATCTTTGTATTCGATAAAACAGGTACACTTACAAAAGGTAATTTTAAGGTGACTGAGATATACGGAGACAAAGAAGAGGTTATAAAATATGCAAAGATTGCTGAAAAAGACTCAAGTCATCCTATTGCTTTATCTATTAAGGAACTTGAATGTGATTTAGAACAAACAAATAATTACATATTAGAAAATGTATCAGGTTACGGAGTTATTGCAAGAAATGAAGAAAACACAATATATTGTGGATCATCTAAATTGATGGAACGCGAGAAAATAGAATTTGTTAAATCTGAAAGTCTTGGTACAGTTGTTTATGTTTCATTAAATAAGAAATTCTTAGGTTATATTGTTATCGAGGATGAAATAAAAGATGATTCTTTAGTTACTATTGATTACCTAAATAGTATAGGAGCTAGCACAATAATGCTTACCGGAGATAACGCAGCGGTTGCAAGCAAGGTGGCTGAAAAGCTTCACCTAACTAAATACAAAGCAAATTTACTTCCACAAGATAAAGTGCGAGAAGTAACACAACTTTTAGATAATAAAAAAGAAAATGAATACTTGTGCTTTGTAGGAGACGGAATTAATGATGCGCCCGTAATAATGAAATCTGATATTGGTATTGCAATGGGCGGTGTTGGAAGCGATGCGGCTATTGAAGCTAGCGATATAGTATTAATGCATGATGATTTAAAAAGCATTATTACTGCTAAGAAAGTCGCAAGAAAAACTATGAGAATAGTTTATGAAAATATTATATTTGCATTAACAGTTAAAGTATTAATATTAGTATTTGCGGCTCTCGGATACGCAAATATGTGGATTTCTGTTTTTGGGGACGTAGGCGTTGCGGTTTTAGCTATATTAAATGCTATGCGTGCAAATTCAAAGAAATATTAGCTTAAAAAAGATAGTTCTAGACTTGTTCTAAAACTATCTTTTTTTAAAAATCATAATCTTCCTTGTTTAATGCAAAAGTTAGATAGATCGGCATTCTAATAATATCGCCCAATTCAGACACATTATAATCACCAATTTTTATTAATTTAGTTTTTCCGTAATGTTCTGGATGGTTCATAACAGTTTTGCTTGATTTTGTATTTCCGTTTTTTGTTTTTACTTCGAGTAGAGTTGCATAGTTTTTATAAGGTATTACAAAGTCGATTTCTAAGCCTGATTCTTTTGCAAAATAATAAGGAGATATACCGCCTTTTATTAGAGAATCAAATACTAAAGCCTCGTAGATGGCTCCTTTTCCTTGTCCAAGTTCGCCTTTGTTCATTGATCTAACTGTATCGATACCAAACATTGAGGTTACTATACCTATGTCTTTTAGAAATAATTTAAATTGAGATTCAATTTTTTCACCAATAAGTGGTAGTGATGGTAATGATAGATTATAAACTTTAGATACTATATGTGCTTCTTTTAGGTAATTAATTGCATCGTTTTTATCGTACGAAGAACCTGTTTGAACTTTTGAAACAATGAATCTTTTGTTTTCTTTTGAAAGAAACGTAGGAATAAGTTCAAATACGTTTTGAATACGACTGACTTCTCCGGGTTTGAATAATGGTTCCCCGTTTTTTCCTTTTCTTCTACCAAAATCAGTTTTCATATCAAATATAGTACTATTTAAAACCTTATAAGCTTCTACTATTTTATTAATGGATATATTCGCTTACAACATCTAAAATATGGTCAATTTTTCTTTTGAAATACATAAAAGTTTACCTTCTTATCTACATTACAATTAAAATATAACAAATTCCGAGCGAGTTTAGATTAAATACAATATTTATATTATATCCGAATTACAATTTTCATGTGTTTTCTAATTGACTTTTATAAATATTTTAGTAGTTCATACAAAAAGTTTATGATATTTTGCCTACAGTGTAATACAAATTACATAAATTAATATCATAGAGTTTGGAGATACTCTTGATATAGTTCTAATTTTTGAGTCTAATTATTTAAAAATATAACTAAAAATGGTATGATATTTATTACATAAGGTAGTGATTTTTATGAATATATTAATAGTTGGTTTAGGCATTATTGGTGCTTCGTATGCAAAAGGGTTAAAAGATAAGGGACACACGATTTACGGAGTCGATATAAAACAAGATACAATTGATTTTGCGCTAAAAAACGAAATTATTGATTACGGTTCGCTTGAGGCAAGTGATTTTATTTCAAAAGTAGAACTAATAATTATTGGTTTATACCCAAACAGTATATTAGACTTCTTAAAGAAGTATAAACATTTATTTAATGAAAACCAAGTTATAACTGATGTGTGTGGAGTTAAGAGATGCTTTTTAGACGAAGCTATTAAAATCGCAAGTCCTGCAAGTTATATATCTCACCATCCAATGGCTGGCAAGGAAAAGATTGGTATTACTTTTAGTGACCCTAATATATTTAAGAAAGCGAATTTTTTAATTATCGATGAATCATCAAGAAAAGAAGACATTAGACTACTTGAGAACATTGCACACGATTTAGAATTTGCGCGTATTACAGTCATCACTAAAGAAAAACATGATAAAATGATTGGTTTTACAAGTCAATTAGCTCATGCGATTGCGGTTGCTTTAGTCAACAGTGATACAGAAAGTGATACTAAAAACTTTATTGGCGACTCTTACAGAGATTTAACTAGAATAGCAAAAATAAACAAAGATTTATGGAGCGAGTTATTCTTTTCTAATAAAGATTATTTAATCAACGAAATTGATAATTTTGAGTTCTTTTTAGATAAGATTAAAACATCTTTAATTAATGATGATAAAAAATTACTTGAAGAACAATTTGTAAGGGCTAAAGAAATAAGAGAGAAGATGGAAAAATAATGAAAATTATAAACATGACTTTAAAAAATAATCCTTATAATGTATATATTGAATCTGGTATTCTAGATAATTTAAATAAATATATTATGGATGTTTATAAAAATAAAAAAATATATATCATAACAGATTCTAATGTTGGACCTATATATTTAGATAAGGTAGTAAAACAGCTTGAATCTGATTTTGTTGTTAAACATATAGTAGTTCCTGCGGGTGAGAACTCAAAATCGTTTGATACGTACGTGAGTGTATTAAAACAATTATTCGATTTAGATATTAGAAGAAATGAATTGCTCGTTGCGCTTGGTGGTGGAGTAATAGGGGATCTTACGGGATTTGTCGCATCCTCAATCTATCGTGGCATTCCTTACGTTGGTATTCCTACATCCCTTTTGAGTCAAATGGATTCCTCAATTGGTGGTAAGACAGGTATTGATTTTTATAACCGTAAAAATGTTGTCGGCGCATTCAAGCAACCACTTGCAGTACTTATTGATCCAAATACGCTAAACACATTGCCAAGTGTTGAATTTTCAAATGGCATGGGTGAACTTATAAAACATGGTTTAATAGGAAATGCTAAACTATTTGAAGCACTTAAGATACACCCAAAAATCGATGAAGAAATTATATTTGAGTCTTTGAAGGTTAAACAAAATGTTGTTTTAAAGGATGAGTTTGACCAAGGAGATAGAATGATTCTAAACTTTGGCCATACTTTTGGCCACATTATTGAGTTAGAAGATGGTTATAAACACGGTGAAGCTGTTGGAATTGGTATGTTAATGGCTCTTAAACTTGGTGAAGATTTAAATATTACCGATAAGACAATTTACAAAGAATTATCAAGAATACTTGAAAGTTATAATTTACCCACTAAAGAATACGATTATAAGAAATATTTAGCTAAGACAATTTATGATAAGAAAAACTTAGCAGGAGTTGTATCATTTATTCTAATTAGTGAAATTGGTAAAACTGTGATTTATAAAATAGATGAGAATAAACTAAAGGAGCTAGTCTAATGAATGTAAGAATTACACCACATAAACTAGAAGGTAGTGTGAATATTCCACCATCAAAAAGCTTAGCTCACAGAGCAATAATTTGTGCTTCACTAGCTAGTGGCACCTCAAAAATAACAAACGTTGCATACTCAAATGATATTTTAGCTACAATTGATGCAATGCGCGCAATAGGCGCTAAAATTGATGTACACGACACATTTGTAGTGGTTAATGGATGTTATCCTCGACGTGCTAAAGATACGATTGACGCAAACGAATCTGGTTCAACTCTTCGTTTCATGATACCTATTGCTTTGCTAGCAAGTGAAGAAATTACATTTGTGGGTCATAATAAACTCGTTGATAGACCACTTGATACTTATTTTGATATATTCGATAAGCATAATATTAATTATCAAAAAGATAGTAATCACTATCTTCCTCTTAAATGTTCTAAAAAATTAACAGGTGGTAAATACTATTTAGAAGGTAATGTTTCAAGCCAATTCATCACTGGACTTTTATTTGCACTTCCTTTGTGTGAAGCTGATAGTGAAATCATAATTACAACTAAAATTGAAAGCTTAGGATATATCAATCTAACTCTTGATATTTTAAAGAAATACGGTATAGATATTAAATTTGAAGATAATAAATTTTTAATTAAAGGAAATCAGGTATATAAACCTTATGACTACAAAGTAGAAGGAGATTTTTCTCAAGTGGCTTTCTTTTTAGAAGCTAACATGCTAGGAAATAACATAAAAATTAATGGAGTAAATAAAGACTCACTTCAAGGGGATAAATCTATTGTTGACTATGTTAAACGCATTGGTGCAGACATCTCTTTTGAAGGCGACACATTAATTACGAAGATTAATAAACTCGAAAGCGTTGATATTGATGTATCACAAACTCCGGATTTAGGGCCGGCGTTAAGTGTTATATTTACACAAATTAACGGCACATCACGATTAGTTAATGCGAGTAGATTAAGGATAAAAGAATGTGATAGAATCACTTGTGTTAAAGAGGAATTAAACAAACTGGGTGCTAATGTTAGTGAAACAAGCGATACACTTATAGTAAACGGAAAAACAGATATAATTGGTGGTGTTCTTGATTCACACAACGATCATAGACTGGTAATGGCGTTTGCGATGGCTTCTACAATTGCCTCAAGAGATATTGTAATATTAAATGCTGGTGCTGTAAGTAAGAGTTATCCTAACTTCTTTGATGACTTTAAGAAACTTGGAGGTATTATTAAATATGAATAAATTAGAAACTGCAAGAGAAATCATTAATACTTGTGATAAAGAAATGATAGAATTGTTTAAAAAAAGAATGAGTGCAAGTAAAATGGTTGCAGAGTACAAAAAAGAAAATAATCTTCCAATTTTAGATTCTAAAAGAGAAGAAGCAATTATTAATAAGAATGTTGCTTTATTAAGTGATAAAGAATTAGAAGAATATTACTTAGAATTCTTTAAATCATTACTTAAGGTAAGTAAAGAATATCAAACAAAATTAAACGAGGACTAATATGAAATTTGGTTTAATTGGAAAAAAGTTAGGTCATAGCTATTCTCCACTTCTTCACAAAAAATTATTTGCTTTAAAAGGAATTGATGCAACTTACGAGTTAATACAAACTGATGAAGATAAACTCGAGGATTATATTGATAAAATAAGATGCGGAGAGTATGTTGGATACAACGTTACTATTCCTTATAAAAAAGAAGTAATGAAATATCTAGATGTGATTGATGAAGTAGCGCGCAAAATCGGAGCTGTAAACACAGTTTACTTAAAAGATGGGTTAGTTCACGGTACTAATACTGATTATTTTGGCTTTATGAATGAACTTAAATATTACAATGTATCAGTTAAAAATAAAGAATGTTTAGTTTTAGGAACAGGCGGTGCTAGTGCGGCTGTAGTGAAAGCAATAGAAACACTTGATGGTAAAGCTATTTGTGTTTCGAGAAATCCTAAGGAAAATCAATTATCTTATGATATGTTAGTAAATAGAGATATAGATGTTGTTATTAATACTACTCCTGTTGGAATGTATCCTAATGTCTCTCTGAGTCCTTTGAGTGAGAAAGTAGCTCAAAAAGCAAATGTAATTGTAGATATTATATTTAATCCTTCTACTACAAAACTTATGAGTTATAACAAAAATAGTTATAACGGTCTTATGATGCTAGTTATGCAAGGTGCTAAAAGCGAAGATATATGGTTAGGTAAAGAATACGATATTGATTATAATAAATTATATTTAGAAATTGAAAAGGAGATCAAAGGTGAATAGTTTTGGTACTATATTTCGTATAAGTATATACGGAGAGAGTCATGGAGAATGTTGTGGTATTTTAATTGACGGTGTGAAAAGTGGAATTAAATTGTCTGAAGAAGACTTTTTAGAAGATCTAAAAAGAAGAAAACCAGGTGCAAAAGGTACTACCCCAAGAATTGAAAAAGATATTCCTCATATTAAAAGTGGTGTATTTAACGGATACACTACAGGAGCTCCTATTTTAATTGATTTTTTAAATGAGAATGTAAATGATAATGATTATTCTAACTTAATTAAACACCCACGACCTGGACACTGTGACCTTACAGCTTATCAAAAATATGACGGATATAACGATTACCGCGGTGGTGGCTCTTTTTCTGGTCGTTTAACTTTAGGTATTGTTTGTGCTGGTGTTATAGCTAAAAAAATTACAGGAATTGATGTCACAAGTGAGATTATTTCTTTACATAAAAATACAAACAAAAGTGAGTTTGCAAAAGAACTTGAAGATGCTATAAAAAATATGGATTCAATCGGTGGAACTATTAGATTAACGGCTAGAAATGTTCCATTTGGTTTAGGCGAGCCTTATTTTGATTCAGCTGAATCAAAGATTAGTCATTTACTATATTCTATTGGTGCTGTAAAAGGTGTTTCCTTTGGTGTTGGCTTTGACGGTGAGACTTTAAAGGGATCAGAATATAATGATTTAATAATTGATGATAAAGGTACAACAAAGACTAATAATAATGGTGGTATTAACGGTGGTATAACTAATGGAAACGATGTTATTGTTAACGTATTTGTAAAACCTACATCATCGATTGGCGCAAAACAAGAGACATATAATTTTGAACATAAAAAAATAGAAACTCTAGAAATCAAAGGACGTCATGATGCTTGTATTGCACTCAGAGCTCCTGTTGTACTTGAAGCTTGTTTGAATATTGCATTGTGTGATTTGTATTTAATAAATAAATCTTTTAAATAGTTTATTTACGGCTAACTAATTTAATTATTAGTTAACTGTTTTAATCAAAAAAGGAGTATTAATAATGAAACAACTAGAAAGAATGCTTAGCGGAAAACTTTATCACTGTGGTTATAAAGATAGTGACAGAGAAGAAATGTTTAACAAAAGAAATGAATTTTTAGATAAATTTAATTCTACTTTATACTCTGATTTTAAAACTAGAGAAGAATTATGTAAAAAATATTTTGGCGGAGTAGGTGAAGGTTTATGCATTAATAAACCTTTTCATTGCGATTACGGCGCAAATATTTATCTAGGCGATAGATTTTACGCAAACTTTGATTGCATAATGCTTGATTGCGCTAAGATTATTATAGGAAATGATGTTTTCTTTGCAC
Source organism: Alistipes finegoldii (assembly GCA_963621965.1). Classification (GTDB taxonomy): domain Bacteria; phylum Bacillota_I; class Bacilli_A; order Acholeplasmatales; family Anaeroplasmataceae; genus JAEELC01. The sequence goes on along the minus strand of CAVFGN010000026.1, from coordinate 1,295 downwards.
CTCGTGTTAGTGTATATACAGCAGGACATCCGATTGATGCAAATATTAGGAATAGCGGTTTAGAATACGCAAAAGAAGTGAAAATTGGAAACTCAGTTTGGGTAGGCGGAAATACAGTAATATGCCCTGGAGTAACAATTGGAGATAATGTTGTGATTGGTGCAAATTCTACAGTTGTAAAGGATATTCCCTCAAACTGTGTGGCTTGTGGAAACCCATGCCGGGTAATTAGAAAAATAACTGAGGCTGATAAAGAAAAATGGGAAAAAGAAGCAGAAGAATTTTATCTAGATTGTGGACGCGAATAAATAACAGTTTAGTAAATACCGCTTATTTTCTAAAAAATTTCAATTATTATTTAGTTAATATTAAGAAACTATAAGATTTTACAATTAAAGGATTAAAAAATATAAAAATATTTTTAAAAAAGTTGTTGCAATAAAGGATTTTATATGCTATTATAATATAGCGCTGGTTCGGTGGTGTAGTGGTTAACATGCTTGCCTGTCACGCAGGAGATCACGGGTTCGATCCCCGTTCGAACCGCCATTTATTGCGACATTAGATCAATTGGATAGATCGTTTGGCTACGAACCAAAAGGCTAGGGGTTCAAGTCCTCTATGTCGCGCCATTATTAAAATTTTATCTTATAAATCATTGACAAGCAATAAAATGCTTATGTCACATCGGAAAGTAGCTTAGCTTGGTAGAGCGCCTGGTTTGGGACCAGGAGGTCGCAGGTTCAAATCCTGTCTTTCCGACCATCTATGCAGGTGTAGTTTAATGGTAGAACCTCAGCCTTCCAAGCTGTTGACGTGAGTTCGATTCTCATCACCTGCTCCAATAGAATATATAATGCTCGATACTAAGGTATCGTGCTTTTTTTAAAACTGGGGATAGAAATGTTTAAGCAACATGCTAGTCACGCTGAATAAAAGAATATAACAAGTATCATAGATTTGTTGCTTGTTTTTTGCTCACATTTGTAGATTCATTGCTCACTTATACTCACTTTTGTTAATTTCGTTCCTGATAAAAGAATGAGATGATTTTATACGAAAAAAGACTTTAGGGGGGTATTTAAAAAATGTAAAAACACTACCAGAAAAGTGGGATTAACGAAATATCCAAGTAAAAAAATTATCTGCACCCCCAAAAGCCTATAAGTTTTGAAATTTATATTAAATAATTAATAATCAAATAAAAAAGTGAACTTCTAATTGAGGTTCACTTTTGCACTTTAAATTAATTATTTAAATATGTATTAATTACTAGATTTTTCTCCAGATAAATT
>CAVFGN010000025.1:0-29158 GCA_963621965.1 Alistipes finegoldii | reverse complement strand
ACTTTGTTCAATTGAGAAAAATCGGTATAAAAAGACAAAAAAATAAAAAAAATATTATAAATTTATAGTATAATGAAGTCAAAGTTTAAAAGGATTGTTATGATTAAATATATTTTATTTGACTTAGATGAAACATTACTTGATTTTTCATCTTCTGAGAAGGAAGCTCTATACTTGTCTTTTTCAAATGTTAACAAAACGTGTAATCAAGAAATTTATCAAGAATTTAAAAAGATTAATGAGATGTGTTTTAACGAGTATGCTAGCGGGAAAGTTAGTAGAAGCGAGTTTCATAAAAAACGATTTGAATTATTATTAAGTGAATTTAACATAGATTTTGAGCCAATTTATATCAATAGTATATATGTTAAGAATTTGTCAGAAAGTGCTATTTTATATAATGATACATTAGAGATTTTAGATTATTTAAAAAGTAAAAATTACAAGTTATATATTGTTTCCAATGGCCAAAAAGAAGTCCAACTTAAGCGTTTAACTAAAAGTAATATAATTTCTTATTTTGATTATATATTTATCTCAAGTGAAATAGGATATAATAAACCTGATACTAGAGTACTAGAGTATGCACTTAAAAAAATTAGTGAACTTGAAAATAAAAAAGATTTAAAGAAAGAAGAATTTATACTTATTGGAGACAGGGAAGAAGCTGATATAAAGTGTGCACTAGATTTTGGTATTAAATCTGTATTAATTGGTGTCTTGGGAACAAAAGCTACATATAAATGTAGAAATTTAAGCGAATTAAAAGAAATATTATAGGTGTGTTATGATAGAAAATGTTAATGTAAATGATATTTATAAAGTTGTATTCTCTCTTCCTCGTAAAGAAAGTAAATATATAAAAGGAAAAGGAAAAAGAATTATAATAAAAGATAAAGAATTAATTCAATTTGAGTTTAATACTGATAAACAAGCTTTTCATTATAATGTAGAATTTGAATCTTTATCTTGCTTTATTGAAATGAATTTTAAAGATTATTTCTTGCAGGTAGAAATTGAGACAAAAACTACAATTTATTCTTTCAAAGAGTCAAAAAAGGGTAAGATACTTACTAACAAAAGACAGAATAATATGAATTTTGTAGTACTTGAAAATAATAGAAAAAAAGAATATTTAATCGAAGAAGGTACAATTGTTCCACCACTTATTGATTTAGGTGTAATGAATGATGAAGGTAAGGTTGTAAAAGCGTACACAGATAAATATAAACAAATAAATAGATTTTTATCAATAATTGAAGATACACTTAAAAATGAAAAAAAAGATGAACTTAATATTATAGATTTTGGCTGTGGTAAGAGCTATTTAACGTTTATTGTATATTACTATTTAACTTATATTAAAAAGATAAAAGTAAATATGATAGGTCTTGACTTAAAGAGTGATGTAATTAAAAAATGTAATCAAATTAGAGATAAATACAATTACACTAATTTAAATTTCTTAGAAGGTAATGTAGAAAATTATAAAGCTAATAATAATATTGATATGATCATTACCCTTCATGCTTGTGATACAGCAACAGATTTTGCACTATTTCATGCAATTAACTTAAACTGTAAATATATATTATCAGTTCCATGTTGCCAACATGAAATAAATAATCAATTGAATAAAGATAGTTTTAAATTAATCACAAAATACGGTCTTGTTAAAGATAGATTTTCTGCTATCCTAACAGATTCAATTAGATGTAATTTACTTGAATATAAAGGATACTCAGTACAAATGCTTGAGTTTGTTGATTTTGAACAAACACCAAAAAATATATTAATTCGTGCAATCAAAACAAACCGTAAGAACGAAGAAGCATTAACTTTAGTGCGTGATACGCTAAAGACCTACAACATAACACAAACGTTATATAAATTAATTAATAACAATTAATTAAAAATAAAATTTAGGGAAGGAGGCAAATATGGAAAATAATATATGTAATTCTATTGATGAAACTCAAAAGCAAATAGATAAAAAAAATATATGAATATGTTACATCAAATTTAGATGAAGCAATTTTAGAAAATGAAATTATTGTTTATTATCAACCAGTAGTGCGCACTATCAATAATACTCTTTGTTCAGCAGAAGCTCTTTCTCGTTGGGAGACAAAAGAATTTGGTTTGATTTCGCCAATAAACTTTATAGGTGCGCTTGAAGAAACTAGGCAAATTGACAAACTAGATGCATATATATTTGAACTTATTTGTAAAGATTTAAGATATAAACTAGATAATAATTTAGAATACGTACCCATTTCCTTTAATTTATCTCGTCTTGACTTTATCTTAATGGATCCTTTTCAAATGGTTCTTGATTTAACAAATAAATACGATATCCCTCATAGACTTATAAAAATTGAGATAACAGAAACAATTGTTATGTCATGCCCTGGTGAGATTAAAAATATCATGTCTAAATTCAAGTCGGAAGGCTTTGACATTTGGATGGATGATTTTGGAAGTGCTTATTCAAGTTTAAATATGTTAAAAGATTTTGACTTTGATGAAATTAAACTTGATTTAGTCTTTCTAAAAAACTTTAATGACAAGTCTAAAATCATTATCAAGAACGTAATATCTATGGCTAAAGAACTAGGTATTCAAACTCTCTGTGAGGGCGTTGAAACAGAAGAACAATTTACTTTCTTAAGAAGTATTGGTTGTGAGAAAGTACAAGGATATTTTTTATCTAAACCCGTACCTTTTCATCTTATGTTAGATACTATTAAAGAAAAACAATTTGAAATAGAAAAACCTATTTTTAGAGATTATTTTATCCCGCTTTCACAAATTGATTTTCAAACCGAATTACCAATTTGTTTGATGAATTTATCTAATAATAATTGTAAAATATTTTATTTAAATGATAGGTGTAAGCAAAACTTATCTATTGCTGGAATAAAAGATGAAAAGGCATTCGAAAATAAAATAAATTCTTTTGATCTAACTTTAATACAAAAGATTAAAAATTTAAATTCTAAATCTAATTTCATACATATAATTAACGGACATTTATTTAAAATAAGTTTTTCTATCTTATCTAACTATGACAAGAACTCGTTATATTTATTAAATATTGATTCCTTAGATTTTAAGGATATCGATAAAGTTACAAAATTAGATAGTTGTCTTCATGAAATACTAGAGATTTTTACATCTTTTGTTTATCTAGATTTTAATAATGATTCATTTGATATAGTACTTGATAATGAGGCTTATGTTCTTAATAATTTCACATCTTTGTCAAGTGCATTAGAATCAATAAAAAAACATATTTACATAAATGATTTAAAAAAGTATGAATCATTATTTAATCAAGAACGATTAAAGGAATTATTTAATAAAAATAAAAGTCCTTATTTAAGTCAAACAATTAGACTTTATAATACTAATAAAGAAATAGTAAGAATTAATGTTATTATTGTTTTAATTTCTAAAACAGAAAACAAATATTTACTTATAACTAGAAACCTTACTAATGATGAAGAAAAGATGTATAGCGATTTAGCGAAAATTTTTCGTGCTCGCGAAGACATTGTAAGTGTCGAGAAGAATGAAATAACAAGTTATGACATGTTTATTTCAATTATTAAAAATTCATCAAGTATTTACTTCTTTAAAGATTTGAATCATAGATTTTTAGGTGGATCAGACAAATTCCTAGATTTAATAGATGAAAACCATGTCTCAAATATTATAGGATATACGGACACAGAACTAGGAATAAGCGTTTCTAATAATAAATTAAATAATTTAGAAACAATGGTAATGAAAGATAAGATTGAAGTAAAGAATGAAGCTGTAAACTTTATAAAATGCGGAAAGTTAACAGATGTAACACTAAATATTTTCCCTATTTGTGAAAATAAGACAATTAAAGGATTATTTGCAGAAGTTATCACTTCAAATGTAGAGGAATTAATTAGTAATAAAACGCTACTAAACTATCATGAGTTTGTTGATGCATATCTAAAATATTATGATCAATATAAGTATCATAATGAATATTTTGTAACCTATAAAATTGAGTTATCTAAATTAGATGAAGTAAAGAAGACTTTAGGTATTGAATTTATTAAAAAAGTTGAAAACGAAGTTTCTAATATTTTAGTTAAAAAATATGGTAAAAATGTATGTATTGCGCATGTTGGATACGGTTTATTTTATTTAATTAAAAACTATAGTGATGATTCAAATACAAAAAAATTCAAAGACGAATTAACTCATTCAATATTTGACATAAAATCAGTTTCTGGAATAAATGTTACTATATTTAACTGTATAGAATATTTTATATGTAATCAAAATAGTGATGTAAGTATAAAAAATATATTAAAAACATTGGAGGTATAATATGAATAAGTACATGTTTTTAGCTATTGAAGAAGCTAAAAAAGGAATTATGAATAATGAAGGTGGTCCTTTTGGTGCAGTTATTGTTAAAGATGGCGTTGTTGTAGGTAAGGGACACAACAGAGTTGTTTTAAATAACGATTGTACATGCCATGGAGAAATGGAAGCTATTAGAGATGCTTCTAAGAATTTAAAAACATTTGATTTATCAGGTTGTGAAATATACACAACAGGATATCCTTGTCCTATGTGTATGGGCGCAATCCTTTGGTCTAATATGAAAAAATTCTATTATGGATGTAATGTTAATGATACTGATAAAATAGGCTTTAGAGATGAAATATTTTATAATAGAACTGAAGAAGAAAAGAGAAATTTCGAAGAAGAAGTTGACAGAGATGCTTGTCTTGACTTATATGAAGAGTATATGAAGTTAAGCAAAAAAACAAATTATTAGTTATAGCCCCTTTGGGGCTTTTTTCATATCTTAATCATTTTTTAAACAATGTAAATAATCAAAATTATTATTAGTATAGATTTTAACTTTATGATAAAATATATAAAATATAAAAAGAAAGGAGATATTTATGAGTCAAAAATTTAGATTATCAACGGCTCTTGATGTAGATGACTTACTTATGGAATGTATTCCTTATGCAATTAAACTAGCAAACGAAGAATATAAGTTTGATCCACCTATATCGATTCAAGAAGTAGACCGCTGGGGAAAACTTGGCACAAGAGCTGATATTATTTTTAAATATTTTAATGATCCAAAATTTTATGAAACACAACCTGTGATAAAGGGCGCTAAAGAGTTTGTTAGAAAACTATCAAAGATGACTGAAGTATTTATTTCAACTTCAATTCCACCTGAGTTTATGGGGATTAGAGCAAAAAGATTAATGGAGGAATTCCCAGAAATACCGGCATCAAACATCTACATGGGTTCAAGAAAAGATAAGATCAAAACTGATATTTTGTTTGATGATGGTATGCATAATATCTTTAAATCAAATGCAAGTTATCCTGTCTTGATGCGTAGACCATGGAATCAAAGTGCAACAGGAATGCTAGCGGTTAACAACTATGATCAATTTTTAAAACTTGTTGAAGTTATTGCAAAATCATATTCAGTATTTGAACCTGAATTTAAAACTCCAGGTATCTTAATTCTTGTAGGTCCTAGTGGTAGTGGTAAGACTAAGATTGCAAGTGAATTATGCAAGAAACTTAAAACATTTGAAAAGTTAGTTAGTTATACAACTGAAGATAAATCTGCATTAAAAGTAAATTCTTGGTACAAATATTTAAGTAATGAAGAGTTTAACGAAAAACTATCAAATGGTGACTTTATAGAGTCAACGATGTACGCAGGCCATGCATTTGGTAGTATAAAAAGCGATATTGATAAGATTTTAAATAGTGGTAAGAATGTATTATGCACTATGGATATATGCGGTGCAATGAGTATAAAAACTATTTATGGAAATGTAATTACTGTATATATTAAGCGTGATAGAAAAGTGTTAATCGAAACAATATTGGCTAAAAATACAACAAATGCAGATAAAGCAAATAGAATTATAGCGATTGACTGTGAAAAAGAAAATGCTGAAATTTGTGATTACATTGTTCGTGATGAAGGTGATTACACTGAGGCCTGTGATAAAATTATAGAAATGTTGGAATTGAAATAAAATGAAATTTATTAGATTTAAAGCAATCTCAGAGTGCTTAGGAATTAGAAGAAGTAGCGTCGCTTATTTTCTATTAAGTAATGAAAATACATATGATGTGTCTTCCTACGAACACCCGCTAAATAGTTTAAAAGAAATCAAAATAAATAAAGCTTGTGTTACGTTCTTAGATCAAGATTTTGATATTGATCATCCAATTAATTTTAAACTTAAAGCTAGGTCTTTAGATAGCGAAATTGATGAACATTGTCATTTAGATATTAAGTTTATCGAGGTTAAGGAAAACGATTTAGATCGAATTAAAGAACTTTTTGATAAAAGGTTAGATCCTGAATATGCGGGTGAATTTGAATTTATTTACGGATTTTATTTATTAAATAATAATATGGAGGCTGACGAATACTTCAAAAATAGTTATAATTCTGGTTTTCGCTTAGCTAAAAGATATATTGAAAGTGAGTAAGATATATGAAAATATTCAGAAAAGTTATAATTTGTATTTTAACAATAATTGATATTTTTCTTATTGCTTTTATTATTTTTTTAAGTCAAGGATATAAAGCAGTTGGGGTTGATAAGTATTTAACTTCAACTGACAGTGTTGAAGTAGTGACAAAAGAGAATAACATATATTTTAAACCAAAAAAAGATGATAAGCATAAAGGTTTAATATTTTATACAGGAGCTCTTGTAGAAAAAGAAGCGTATGCGCCAATAAGCTATGGTTTGTCAGAACTTGGCTATACAACAGTTTTAGTAGATATGCCTTTTAATCTATCTTTTTTTGGAATAAATAAAGCTTATGATATTGCTAAAAATGATGACGAGATTGAGTGGTTCATAGGAGGACACTCACTTGGTGGTGCTATGGCAAGTGAATGTTACTACAAACATAATGATGTTCTTAATGGACTTGTATTACTTGCATCATATTCAACTCGTGATTTAACAGGATTTGAAAATAGTTATATTTTATCTATTTATGGATCTAATGACGGCGTCTTAAATAAAGAAAAATACGAATCAAATTATCATAATATTAAAACTAAAGTTTATGAATTTGAAATTATGGGAGGAAACCATGCGGGCTTTGGGTCTTACGGAGAACAAAAGGGGGACCTTGAAAGTTCAATATCAAGCGAGACACAATGGAATCTTACTATAAACTATATTGATGATTTTATGTCGCATAATATTATCAAAATATGTCGTTAAAAAAATTCGAATAAAATTAATGAAAAATCCCTTACCTAAGGGATTTTTTTGGTGTCTTAAAATTTGTGAAAAAATTGTGATTTTTTTTGTTTACAAATAAAAAGTTTAGTTCTATAATTTTAGCAGTTATATAGAATATCTAAGAGATAAATAAAAGCTAGAAAAACATATATAATTTAGTACATAAATAAGAATTGGATATTATTAAAAACGAATATTTTATTTTAGGAGAAAATTATGGCTCACAAGATTTTAGAGTTAAAGGGTATTCGTAAAGAATATGGACAAAATGTTATTCTAGATGACTTTGATCTAGCTATTAACGAAAACGAATTCGTTACGTTTTTAGGACCATCTGGTTGTGGTAAGACAACTACACTTAGAATTATTGGCGGCTTTGAAGATATGCAAGATGGAGAATTATTACTTGATGGTGAAAATATTGCCTCTCTTCCAGCACACAAAAGACCAATAAACACTGTTTTCCAAAGATATTCTTTGTTTCCACACTTAAATATTTATGATAATATTGCGTTTGGTTTAAGAAATAATGTTTATTCAAATATCTATGATATTGGAACTATGGATTTAATGGAAGATAATGGATTTTCTGAAGAAGATATTGATAATCTAACACGTAAACTATCGCATATTAATAAGCCAAGCGAAGTTAAACAATATGTTATTGAATTATTTGAATCGAAATCAAATTATTATATTGTGAAAAACTTTTTAGATTCTAATAAAAAAGAATTTAAGAAATTAAAATTTAATGAATATGCAAAAAAGATTAAAAATAAACTAGAAGAATTAGGACTTGCTTATAATATCGGTGGTACATCTTTTAGTGAATCTTATAAATTATTACTAAGTGATATATCGAGTGGTGATGTATATTTTAAAATGATTTCGGAAATTAAAAAGAGATCATTTAAAGAAGATATAATTGCCCGCGAAGTTAAGAAAGCGTTAAAGTTAGTTAATCTTGAGGGGTATGAAGAGCGTTTCATTAATCAATTATCTGGTGGTCAAATGCAACGTGTTGCGATTGCACGTGCAATTGTTAACAAACCACGTATTTTATTACTTGATGAACCACTTTCAGCTCTAGATTTAAAGTTAAGAAAGACAATGAGACTTGAACTTCGTGAAATGCAAAAGAATCTAGGTATAACATTCATTTTTGTAACACATGACCAAGAAGAAGCTATGGTTATGTCTGATACTGTTGTTGTAATGAATGGTGGCGAAATTCAACAAATGGGTCGTCCTGAGGATATTTATAATACTCCTGCTAATAAGTTTGTTGCATCATTTATCGGTGAAGCTAATATATTTAGAGGAATATACCCAGAGCCTAGAAGATTTAAATACGGCGATAAGACATTTAAAGTTTCAGCACATGACTTTATGCCAAACGATAAGATTTACTGTATGGTAAGTTATGAAGACTTTGATATATGTTTACTTGACAATGCAAAATTCACAGGTATTGTAAAAGATGTTAAATTTGCAAAAAATGAATATATTTTACAAGTAGAAGTTAAAAATGAAGAAAAGACTAAAATTACAGTTAAAACCGAAGACAAGTACAATATAGGAGACGAACTTGGTTTTACTGTTGAGCCAGGTAATATTTACTGCGAAGCTATTACAGAAAAGAAAGCTAAGTTACTTGCAAACTATGACGATTGTAATATTATTGAAGCAGTTTACTTAGGAAACCAACAAGTTACTTTCTTCGATAATGTATTTGATACTTATGTAACTACATTTATCCCAGGTGAAGTAGTAGATGCTGTTATAAGACCTGAGGACTTTGACCTTGAGATTGACGATCCTGATAGTGCAATTTTAACAGGTATAGTTACAAAGTCTGTATTTACAGGTGTTCACTTCCAATTATGGGTAAATATTGGCGATAGAGAACTTACTGTACAAGATTATCAAAACGTTGAAGTGGGTTCTAAAGTTGGTCTTAAAGTCGATTTCTATGAAATTCACTTGATGAAAGTAGAAGATGAAGCACAACCTGAAGAAATTAGACGTTTAAGGGAAAAAGGAAGAGAAATTTCCGCTAATATTAGTGAGATGGAATAAATATGAAACAATTTAAGAAATTTGCGATTCCTTATTTCGTTTGGCTTTTATTATTAGTTGTTGTGCCTCTAATAATAATGTTTGTATTAACATTTATTGAGTCAAATGGTATGAATTTTAAAGATGCGGTTGCATCCATTGATTCATACAAACGTTTATATGATTTGTCCTTACTTAAGAGTTTGTGGACATCCCTTGTAGTAGCTTTCTTTACTGTAGTATTTTGCATACTTTTAGGTTACCCAGTAGCTTATATTATTTCATTTTCAAAATTGAAAAATAAAATGTTGTTTTTACTACTTTTAATTTTACCAATGTGGTGTAATTCAATGCTTAGAATTATTTCTTGGTATAAATTATTTAGATCAGATATGTTTGCAGGTCTTAATCTTCTTGGTAGCAAAAGTGCTGTAATATTTGTAACAGTTACAACATATTTACCATTTATGATTTTCCCTATCTATACTGTTCTTGAAAAACTAGATAGATCACTTATAGAAGCAAGTAACGATTTAGGTGTTAATAAATTTAAAACATTCTTTAAAGTTACATTACCTCTTTCAATGGGCGGTGTTTCAAGTGGCGTTATAATGGTATTCTTACCTGCAGCTACAGGTTTTGCAATAAGTTCTACAATAGGACAAGGAAATGTTCAATTAATAGGTAACGTACTTCAATCCGTATTTGAAAAGAATAACTACAGTTTTGGTTCCTTATTATCAATATTAGTAAGTATTGCGATTATACTTTGCGTACTTTTATTTAGAAAAATTGAAGGAAAGCATGGTGAATAGATATGCTTGAACAAAATATGCTTAAACAACGTATAATTGAAATACTAAAGTGGTTATTTGTATTTTTAGTATTACTAATGATGTATATGCCTGTTCTTATCATCATTTACCAATCTTTTAATAGTAGTGCAAATTCAATCACACCACTTCGATTTGGTGGATTTACATTACAAAATTACAAAGAAATGTTTGTAAATCAACAATTATATATTTCAATTCTAGATTCTTTACTTGTTTCTCTTTGGGCTACTGCGATTGCGACTGTTGTAGGTTTATTTACCTCAATTGGTATAAATGCACTTGTAGGAAAGAAAAGAAAAGCTATGAATTTTTTAAATGAAATTCCAATGATGAATAGTGAAATTGTTACAGGTATTTCGATAATGATTTTATTTTCTTTACTTTCTAATATTCCAGCATTCAAAAAATCATTTGGTTTTCCTGCAATGTTAGTTGCACACGTATTCTTTACAATTCCATATGTAATCTTAATGGTTTTACCAAAACTTGAACAAACTGATGAAGCTTTATTTGAGGCCGCATGTGATCTAGGATGTTCTAAATACAAAGCCCTATTTAAGGTAATTATACCGTCTCTTAAAACTCCAATTTTAGCTGGCGCATTAATAGCTTTTACATTATCAATCGATGACTTTGTAATTTCGTTCTATACACAAGGAAATGGTTTCTCTAACTTCTCAAACTATGTTTATAGTTCGTACTCAAAGAAGAACTTTAGTGCAGGAGCTTATGCATTTAACTCATTACTTACACTAATTACTTTATCAATAGTTTTATTTATCTCAATTAAAACTAGTAAAAAAAATACGAAGAAGGTGAATAAATAATGAAGAAAGTTATTATAATATTTACTTGCCTCATCGTTTTTACAGTATTTGCAGAAATTGTCTTATCAACACCATCTGATATTTTATATTTACTTAACTGGGGCGAATATATTGATATTGATGACGATACTGATTATGAATCAGTTGTTACAAAGTTCCAAAAGAAATATAATTGCCAAGTTGTTCTTGAAACTGCAACTAGTAGCGAAGCTATGTATCAAAAAATTACAGCCGGAACTACAGCTTATGATGTTGTAATTCCAGGAGATTATGCAGTTAAGCAATTATATGATGAAGGTTATTTAAGAGAACTTGATGTAAATAACACCGATTATGAAAACTTAATGAATTATGAAACTATTTTCACTGATTCTTTAACTAGCATTATTAATAATAAATTTATTAGTGGAGACAGTGAAATGAAGAAGTACTTCATGCCTTATTTATGGGGAGCTTATACAATTATTTATAATGAATCAAATCCGGAAGTTAAAACAAAAATAGAAGCAGAAGGATTTAAAGCATTATTTGATAAATCTAATTTCAACAGTAGTGTTAAAATTGGTATGTATGATACTTCCCGTTGGGCTATTGCAGCTTATCTACTTGGTGAAGGAGAGAATCCTAATATCACGAATTTAAGTGGTTCAACAAGTGGAGATATTGATTCTACTTTAAAGAATAAATTAATTGATTCGATCTACAATGCACATTTTGATCAATGGGATAATGATAACTTAAAGAGAAACGTTGCGACCGGAGAACTTGATATGGCTTTTGTTCAACTTGGCGATTTCTTTGATGCACTATATTTGTTATATAATGAAGAAGGTGCAAAGACAGAGGATATAAAAATTAACGCCTATATCCCTTCTAATACGGCTGCTTTCTTTGATTCAATGATTATTCCTACAACTTGTGAACATTATGATTTGGCTAATAAATTTATTAATTTCATGTTAGACCCTGAAAATGCTTATCAAAACGCTTGTGCTATCGGATATAGTCCTACACTAAAAAGTGTTGTAAATAAATATAATGAAGCGGCTGAAAATGGTGAAAATTATTATGAAGATGACACTCAAACTGTAAGTTACTCTGAATTCTTAACAAAATATCCGTTTTACTTAAATCCATTATATAATGTTACAAACGTTAATGATGTTTATCTACTTGATCCTAAATCAAGTACTTATTTAACTACTTGTGAAACAATTATTAATAGTGCAAAGAATAAATAATGAATGACAAATATTTAAACTATAAATTAAGTATTGCAAAAGATAAAATATATAATAAATTTAATAGATTATCTAATTTTTCGTTACAAGATATAATTAGTATATTAAAAGATTTCGGTAATACTTTTGAAACAACATTAGATAATATTCAAATGTTTTTACCAACAAAAGGAAATGATTTCACTTCTATTAAAACGTTTACTAAAGGTTTTATAGATAACGAGAACTCTCATATTCTTGTGACTGTCTTTGATAAACATTTTGAAGTTTTTGTTGTTGAATTTGAAAATAAGAAATTATCTAATTATTTTTCTTTAAATATTAATGAACAAGTATTAGATATTTTGTATATTTTTGAAGAAATCAAAAGTCTTGACAAATAATTCATATTTTATTATTATATTTACAAAGCAGTGAAGCGAAGAGTAAAACTTATAATTTATTCTAGAGAAGATATGGTTGGTGTAAATATCTATAAATATTTGTTTGAAGGTAGTCGTAGAGCTTTTTAGATGAGTTTAGTAGTCTAAAACGTTACTCGCGTTAAGAGTTTGAGTGCAGACTATGTCTGAACTAAGGTGGTACCGCGTATTTTACGTCCTTGGATTTTTTCAAGGGCGTTTTTTTATGGAGTGTTTGATGTTAAGAAGTGAAAGATTAACATATAAAAGTTTTGAATCGTCTGACTTAGCTGATTTATTTGAAATGATTTCTGACGAGACCTTAACATATCCTGCTGGTTTTAAACCGGTGCCGGATTTAAAAACTTGTTCTTTGTCCCTTCAATATAGAATTGCAAGTAAACAATACGTAAAACTAATAAGCGATAAAGGTGAACTTGTAGGAGAAATCAATTTCTACAAAGATCAATCTAAACGAAATCCTAAAGCTTATGAGATTGGCTTTATTATCTCTAAAAAGTTTCAACGTCAAGGCTATGCGACAGAAGCATTAAAGACTTTTATACCTTATTTTAAAGATCATGTGGAAATTGATATATTGTCAGCTCATGTATTTGTTGGTAACGAGGCAAGCACAAAGACACTTGAAAAGATTGGTTTTAATAAAGACGGTATTATAAGACACTATAAAAAAATGTTTGATGGTAAAATGTTAGACGCATATGAATATAGTCTAACTAGTGATGAAATAGAAAGGAAAATAAAATTATGGAAAGAAAAATATTAGATCCTAAATATGACCCTAAGCGTGTAGAAGAGGGAAAATATGAATTTTGGAAAAAAGGTGGATTTTTCACAGCTGGTGATAAGTCAAAAATTCCATTTACAATTGTAATTCCCCCTCCTAATGTAACAGGTAAACTACATTTAGGTCACGCATGGGATACATCTATTCAAGATATGATTATAAGACGTAAGCGTATGCAAGGATATGATGCTTTATGGATTCCTGGTATGGATCATGCGGGTATTGCAACTCAAGCAAAAGTAGATCAAAGACTTAAAGATATGGGTATTTCAAAATACGATATCGGAAGAGAAAAGTTCTTAGAGTATGCTTGGGATTGGAAAAAAGAATACGCTGAGATTATTCATTCTCAATGGGCAGCACTTGGTTTATCTCTTGATTATACTAAAGAACGTTTCACTCTTGATGCAGGACTTAATAAAGCTGTTAATTATGTTTTCTGCAAACTTTATGAAAAGGGTTATATTTATCAAGGTAAAAGAATTATAAACTGGGACCCTGAAGCTAGAACTGCATTATCAAATATTGAGGTTATTCACCAAGATGATGAAGGTGCTTTCTATTATTTTAAGTATCCATTCATTGACGGAAGTGGTTCACTTTTAATTGCGACTACACGTCCTGAAACAATGTTTGCAGACCAAGCATTAATGGTTAACCCAACTGATGAAAGATTTGTAAAATACATCGGTAAAGAAGTTTATATTCCAGGAACTAAGACTATAATTCCTGTTATTAGCGACGAGTATGTTGATAAAGAATTTGGAACAGGTGTAGTTAAATGTACTCCAGCACACGATCCTAACGATTATGAAGTAGGTATTAGACATAATCTAGATATGCCTCTTTGTATGAATGATGATGGTACAATGAATGAAATGGCTGGAATTTATGAAGGTCAAGATAGATTTGAATGCCGTAAGAACTTAATTAATGATTTAACTAAACTAGGATACTTTGATCACGAGGAGAAGATTGTACACTCTGTAGGTCATAGTGAACGTACAGGCGTTCCTGTTGAGCCAAGACTTTCAAAACAATGGTTCGTTAAAATGGATGTTTTAGCTCGTCAAGTACTTGAAAACAAAGAGTATGAATTTGTACCTAAGAGATTTAAAGATACATTAGTTACTTGGTTGACTAATATCCAAGATTGGTGCATAAGCCGTCAATTATGGTGGGGTCATAGAATTCCTGCTTGGTATAAGGGGGAAGAAGTCAGAGTAACTCCAGAGTGCCCAGGAGATGGTTGGACACAAGATGAGGATGTACTTGATACATGGTTCTCATCAGCATTGTGGCCTTTCTCTACAATGGGATGGCCAGAAAAGACTGAAATGTATGAAAGATACTATCCTACAAATGTTTTAGTTACAGGTTATGATATCATTTTCTTCTGGGTATCTAGAATGTTATTTGAAGGAATCGAGTTCACAGGACATGCGCCATTTAGTGAGATATTAATTCACGGTCTAGTACGTGACTCTAAGGGACGTAAGATGTCTAAGTCACTTGGAAACGGTATTGATCCATTTGATGTAATTGATAAATATGGATGCGATGCGCTTAGATATTTCTTAAATACAAATTCAGCACCAGGCTTAGATTTACGTTATGAAGAAGAGAAAGTTGCATCAAGCTGGAATTTCTTAAATAAACTTTGGAATATTTCTCGTTATGTTATGATGAATATCGAAGGATATAAAGAAATAGATTTAAAGAGTGCAAACCTAAATTTAGCTAGTAAATGGATTTTAAATAGATTAAATAAGACAATTAAGATTGTTGATTATAATTATGATAAGTATGAATTTGGTGAAGCAAATAAAGCATTATATAACTTTATTTGGGAAGACTTTGCAAACTGGTACATCGAGGTTTCTAAGGTAGATTTACAAGATACAAATGAAACTAACAAAAATACAACCCAAAATGTATTAGTTTATGTCTTAACTTCTATTGTTAAGATGTTACATCCTGTTGCGCCATTCATTACTGAAGAAATTTATCAAACTTTACCACATGAAGAAGAATCAATTTCTATTTCTGCTTGGCCAACTATAGTTGAAGAATTCAACTTTGAACAAGCAGAAGAAGGATTTAACTCAGTAATTGAGATTATTACATCTGTAAGAAATGAACGTGCTAAAGCTAACAAAGCACCAAAAGAACCTATTAATGTTACACTTGTTTGTAAATCAAATGAGACCCTTTCGTGTTTTGAAGAAGCTAAACCATATTTTACTCGTTTCTTAAATCCAAAGGAACTTGTAATTACTAAAGATAGCATTGATTCTAAGGGAAATGTAGTAGTAGTATTAGAAAAAGCTACAGTTTACATTCCACAAAATGAATTAATTGATTTTGAAAAAGTAGTTAGTGATTTAAATCGTGAAAAGGAAAGACTAGAGAAAGAATTAGATAGAAGCAAAAAAATGTTATCTAACCCTAATTTTGTATCCAAGGCTCCTGAAGCTAAATTAAATCAAGAAAAAGAAAAACTTGCTAAATATGAAGCTCAATACAAAGAAGTATTAGAACATTTAGCTAATATAAAATAAGATGAAAGGGCACGAAAAGTGCCCTTTGGTTTTATATGCAATGAAATAAAAAAAACTTACGCACTATTGTACGTAAGTAAATATCTATTTGGAGCAACAGACGGGAATCGAACCCGTATCACCACATTGGCAATGTGGAGTAATAACCATTATACGACTGCTGCATTGGAGCAACAGACGGGAATCGAACCCGTATCACCACATTGGCAATGTGGAGTAATAACCATTATACGACTGCTGCATTGGAGCAACAGACGGGAATCGAACCCGTATCACCACATTGGCAATGTGGAGTAATAACCATTATACGACTGCTGCATTGGAGCAACAGACGGGAATCGAACCCGTATCACCACATTGGCAATGTGGAGTAATAACCATTATACGACTGCTGCGTCTTTATTAAGTTTGCTTAATTAGTTTACACCTAAATAAATTGTGTGTCAATAATAATTTTAAAATTATAAAAAAATTCTATACCCTTTAATTGTAGAATCGAAGATAGTTAAAACAAAATATATTTAAGCAAATAAGTTGAAGCAAATATTCAATTATTATATTATTAAGATAGTGAGGTAAATTTATGGAAATTATTAATGATAAAAATTTTGATGAAATTGTTAAAAACAATGAAACAGTAATTATAGATTTTTGGGCAACTTGGTGTGGTCCTTGTAGAGCACTTGGCCCTATTATTGAAAAAGTTAGTGAAGGTCATTCAAATGTCTTATTTGGTAAATGTGATGTTGACCAAAATCCTGATCTTTGTGCTAAATTTAAGATTTCTTCTATTCCTTTTGTTGTAAAAATTAAAAACGGAGAAGTAGTTGATTCTTTCTTAGGTCTTCATGATCAAAACTTTGTAGAAGAATTCTTCAAGGATTAATATGTACGATACTATTGTAATTGGTAATGGACCTGCTGGTATAAGCGGGGCTATTTATTTAAAAAGATTTAATTATAATGTCCTTGTAATTGGTAAAGATTTAGGTGCACTTGAAGGAGATCACTATATTGATAACTATTATGGTGTGAAGCACGTAAAAGGTAGTGACCTAATAAATGCCGGAATAGAACAAGCTCGTGATTTAGGAATTGATGTTTTAAAGGATGAAGTAGTTGCAATAGAATATGCAGCTCAAGGTTTTACTGTAAAAACAGTGAACGCTTCATATGAGACTAAAACTGTATTTTTAACTGCAGGTAAGCCAAGAACTAAGTTATTAATTAAGAATTTAAAAGAATATGAAGGTAAAGGAATTTCGTACTGCGCTATATGTGATGGATTCTTTTTTAGAAATAAAAAAATTGGTATTGTTGGCAACTCACACTATATGAAAAGTGAGCTAGATGTGCTTAAAAAGTTCTCAAATGATATTACAGTGTTTACTAATGGTTTGGATACGGATGTTAGTGAAACAAAAGTTGTAAAAAATAAATTGGTTTCTTTTACAGGAGATGAGAACAAATTAACAGGTCTTGATACAACAAATAATCACTACGATCTAGACGCTTGTTTTATAGCTATTGGAAGTGCGAATGCTACTAGTTTTGCAAAACACTTAGGTCTTCAAATAGACGAAAAAGATAATATTGTTGTAAAAGATTTTATGACAAATATTCCTGGTTTTTTTGCAGGCGGAGATATCATTGGAGGCCTAGCTCAAGTATCTAAGGCAGTTTGCGACGGTGCTCTTGCAAGTCTAGAAATAAAAAAATATTTAACAAACTTAAAATAGTCAAAATTGTTTGACTATTTTTTTGCTTTTCTAGTATAATTTATGTAAAGGAGTGATAACATGAAATACCATTTTTTTAAAAGAACATCATTTTTCTTTTTCTTGTTTTTCTTTTTGGTTGCACTTTCTTATTTCTTTACTCCTGCTAATTTCTGTCTAAATATAACTTATTATTTAATGAGTTTTATTGTTTTAACTGTTGGTTTATTTAAATTTGTTATGTTAGATGCATCGCATCAAGCAAAAAATGAATACATATTAGATTTATTTGAATCAATTATAAGTATAATATTTAGTGTTATCTGCTTAAATTTTGGTCAAGAGAATTTAATTTTAAGTATGGTGCTAGGCATATTATATTTAATAGTACCATTAATTAGATTACTAAATGCCAAATTTAAAGTAAATCAACTATTTATTGATTCATATAAATATTTAGCAGGGTTCGTATGGATTTCTTCAAATGCTAGATATATTTGGTGGATTAAATATATACTTGGTGTTATTTTCTTAGTATTTGCATTACTTATTTTAGTTACTAAACTAGTACACTTATATCAATATAAAAAAGAGGGAGTATACTATGAATAAAAAAGCAAAAAAGTTATGGTATGTTATTGGGATTGCCGTATTAATTTTATTTTCGCTTATATTAATTGCTTGTGTTATTGATCTTGGCGAAAAATTAAGAAATATTGGTACTTGGCTTGAGTGGACTTTCTACGTCCTTGTGGTAGCATTAGTCTTCCTTGGTATAGTTAATCCGATTAGAATCATTGTTAAATCTCCTACATTCTCCTCCGAGCTTACAATTGAGGATTCTAAACACAGAAAATCTTTGAAGATGGTTGCAAAAAACATGATTAAGGCAAATGAATTAACAAAGAAAAACTGTGACCTACTTTTGAATTATCAATCATACGAAGAACTTCAAATTAATCTTCAAATTGTTTTTGATGAACAAATTAGAAAAGATTTAAATAAAATCATGATAAGAAACGCAAAGACTGTATTAATTTCTACAGCACTTTGTCAAAATGCTCGAGTAGATATGATTACTGTATTTACAGTAGATATAAACATGGTTAAACAATTAGTTGTAAAATGTGGTTTTAGACCTAATATGGTTAATTTGTCAAAATTACTTGTAAAAATATTTTCAACAGCTTTAATTGCAGATGGATTACAATCGCTTTCAATGGATGATATCTTACCTCAAAGTGCAACTAATGCAATTAAAGAAATTCCGTTTATAAAACCGGTGATGTCTTCAGTTACACAAGGACTTGTGAATGCATTATTAACTTTAAGAATCGGTTGTGTAGCTAGAAAATATTTATTTAAAGATGGCTCGTGTATTACAAAAGAAGATATTAGACGAACTGCATTTAAAGATGCACTTACATTGTACCCACAAGTAATTGCCGGAACTTTAACTTTTATTCCTAAAAAAATAGTTAATCTATTTTCAAAAAAGCCAAAAGAAAATGAAGAGTCTTTTGAAACTAAGTTGATTGAAGCATAAAAACGAAAAACACTATTGACAAAACGATAGTGTTTTTTATATAATATTTTTGTTGTAACATGCACCACTTAGAAAAGGTTATAAAGAACATATAAAATGTTTACCTTAATAGTGAGTCTTAAAGAAATTTTTAAAGGAGGTTTAGCGACATGTACGCAATTATCGAAACTGGTGGAAAGCAAGTTAAAGTAGAAAAGGATGCTGTTATTTACGTTGAAAAATTAGACGTAGAAGCTGGAGAAACTTACACATTTGACAAAGTTTTATTTGTTGGTGGTGAAAAGACTTCTGTAGGTGCTCCTTATGTTAAAGGTGCTACTGTAACTGCTACTGTTGAAAAGAATGGTCGTGGACCAAAGATTACTATCTTCAAGTATGTTGATAAGACAATGGAAAGAAGAAAGCATGGTCATAGACAATCTTACACAAAGTTAACTATTAAAAGCATTAATGCTTAATGACTAAGTATACAATCACAAAAAGTGATAATTCTTATAAAATCGAAATTAAAGGACATTCAGGATATGCCGATTACGGTAATGATATAGTTTGTGCTTCAATTTCAACTGCAGTTTGTTTAACTGCAAATACAATTGATAAATTAGGCTTTAGTTGCAACCTTATAAATAATATTCATAAGGAAGCCTTATATATCATTGAATCTGATATGAAAGAAAATTGTGTTATTAAAGTTATGGAGTCTTTAGAAGATTTCCTAGACACTATTTCTGGTCAATATCCAAAATACATAAAAAAATCTTAAACAGGAGGTTAATTTACAATGTTATTTTTAGATATACAATTATTCGCATCTAAAAAAGGTGTAAGTTCTACTAAGAACGGTCGTGATTCTGAATCTAAGCGTCTTGGTGCTAAGAAGAGTGATGGCGAATTTGCTACTGCTGGTTCTATCATCTACAGACAACGTGGAACAAAGATTTATCCAGGTAAGAATGTAGGTATCGGCGGAGACGACACTTTATATGCAAAGGTTACAGGAACTGTTAAGTTTGAACATTTAGGTCGTTCAAAAAAGCAAGTTTCAGTTTATCCTATTGCTGAATAGTAGAATATAAACACCCACTTGCTGGGTGTTTTTTTAAAGAATGGAGAACTCATATGGAATTCTTAGATGAAGTCAAAGTAGAACTTAGAGCTGGTAAAGGCGGAGACGGTATTGTTTCTTATAGAAGAGAATTAAAAGTTGAATATGGTGGTCCTTATGGTGGTAATGGTGGTCGTGGTGGCTCTATTATCTTTGTTGGTGATAAGAACTTAAATACTCTTCTTGAATTAAGATATAAGAAAGTAATTCTTGCGCGTGAAGGTGAAAGAGGAATGAAAAAAGGTGCTTACGGAAGAGGCGCTGAAAATACTTATATTCATGTGCCTCTAGGTACTACTATTTATAATGATGATAATCAAAAAGTTATTGCAGATATTACTCAAGATGGTCAAGAAGAGGTAATTGCAAAAGGTGGTAGAGGCGGTAGAGGTAATATGGCCTTAGCTACTAGAGTGTTAAAATGCCCTGATTATGCAGAAAAAGGTGAACCAGGCGAACATAAATATATTCGTTGCGAATTAAAGGTACTTGCAGACTGCGGCCTTGTAGGTTTTCCAAGCGTCGGTAAATCAACTCTTATTTCAAGTATGTCTAACTGTAAGCCTAGAATTGCAAGTTATCATTTTACTACATTAACTCCAAATCTTGGTATGGTAAGAGTAGATGAAGAAAAGTCGTTTGTAATGGCCGACTTACCAGGATTAATTGAAGGTGCTTCACAAGGTGCTGGTTTAGGATTTGAATTCTTGCGTCATATTGAAAGATGTCGTGTTATCGTTCACGTTATCGATATGGCTAGTACAGAAGGCAGAGATCCTTATTCTGATTATCAAATTATCAATAATGAACTTAAAACTTATAAACTTAATTTATCAAATCGTCCTCAAATTGTAGTTGCAAACAAGATGGAAATGGATAGAGCTAAAGAAAATTTAGCAAAATTTAAAGAAAAATTACCAGGTTTAGAAGTTATTGAAGTTTCTGCCTTAAATCATACAAACTTAGATGAATTAAAATATAAAATATTTAATTTAATTCAAGAAACTCCAAGATTTGATTTAATTGAAACTGATGATAAAGACGTTGTTACTTATGAATTTAAAGAAGATGATAAGAAATTTATCATTACACATCCTAGTGACAATTATTTCTATGTTGAAGGTAAGTTCCTTGAAAAGCCAATGGCAATGACTAATTTTAATCAAGAGCAAGCTGTTGAAAAATTTGTTCGTCGCCTACGTTCATGGGGCTTAGATGATGAACTTCGTAAAGCAGGCGCAAAAGACGGAGATACTATTGACGTAATGGGCTTCGAATTTGATTTTGCGGACTAATATTATTTAAAATCAAATATTACATGGTGATGTCTATTTTGGGCATCACTTTTTTTGAAAATATAAAATATTTGCGTTTATTTACATTATTGTCTATGAGTTGTATAATTTAATTAGATGAGCAATTAATTCATATGAAATTATATTGCGAATTCATTTATAAGAAATTTAAAGACATGATATTCTTATAAATAGTTAAGTTTAAAATGAAAGAGAGGGAATACCGAGAATTGTCTGCTCGGTAAAATTGTATGAAAGAAGCAAGTAAATTATTATATAAGGTTGGTAATATTATCAATGTTATTTTCATTATTTTAGCTTTTATTCTAGCTATTATTTGTTTTGTTGGATATAGTGGTATTGATCAAGCATCAGCTGCTGAAATGGGTAAAACATTAGCAGAGGCTCAAGCATTATGCATAGGTTTTGGAATATTATTAGTAATATGCGTTATTGTTTGGCTTGTTGTTTACATTGTAGCTAAGAAAGCAATAAAAGCATTAAATGATGATAGCAAATCAATTACTCCACATGTACTTATGATTATTATTGGTGTTATCGGACAATCAATTTTCTATTTACTAGGTGGAATTTTTGGCGTTATCGCTGAAAATAGTGGAAAATAATATAAGTAAAAAGAGTAACAGTGAAAATTGTTATTCTTTTTTTTGAAACATAAAGTTCTTTAAATTAAAAGTGTTATAAAATTATCGAAATTTAGTATTTTATTCTTTACATGATAGTAATTATTATTTATATAATCTACTATTTCAAATTAAATAATACACTTTTACAAATTATAGAAAAAGATGCAAAAGTATCCGATAGATTCACATCAATACATTGTATACTTTTCTTGATTACTACAATTATAATTAGATAATTTAAATATTTTCTTAATTTTTTTATAAATAAATATTGCTTGGAATGAATCTTTGTTATTCCTGTTGCTATAATTTTAATGATACTTTTAATAATTATTTCAATAACAGTATAAAAAAGAAAAGTTTTAAATAAATATGAAACAACGATATGGATTTGAACTGATCTATTATAAAAACTTAGATTATATATCAAATACATTACGATTCCGAAGATTTCGAAAAAAAACACAAGAACTTAAGCCGCAATTTATAGACATTTGATAGACTTACTAAATTAGGGGTGTTAAGAAGAGTTTGCTCTAAAAAAACGGTTTTCGGTAGCTAAAAAAAATTTTCCTAATCTTTTTTTAAAACAGGCTTGACCTAAACTTGGGTTTAGCATTTATAATTAAGTTATAAATATGAATAAAGGAGATTTAATTATGTTAGGTAATTTTAGTTATTCAAATCCAACTAAATTATATTTTGGTGTCGATTCACTAAAAAATTTAGAAACTGAACTTGCGAAGTATGGCGAAAATGTATTGTTGGTTTATGGTACGGCTTCTATAAAAAAGAATGGAATTTATGATTCTGTTATGGATATATTAGAAAAGAGTAATAAAAACGTTTCATTTGATCCGGGCGTTATGCCTAATCCTACAAAAGAAAAACTATACGAAGGTGTAAAAATTGCTCGTGAAAATCATATAGACTTTATTTTAGCAGTTGGTGGTGGCTCAGTTGTAGATTATGCGAAAGCATTATCAGTTTCAATACACTTGAAAGATGATCCATGGGAAAAGTATTATCTAAAAATGGAAGATGTAGAAAATGAAATTGTACCTGTTGGCGTAATTCTTACAATGTCTGGAACAGGTAGTGAGATGAACGGCGGTGCGGTTATTACAGATCCTAAAACAGGACTAAAAATAGGACATGTATTTTCTGATAATGTATTTCCTAAATTTTCTATATTAAATCCTGAATATACTTACACTGTACCAAAATATCAAATGGTTGCTGGAATATATGATATTTTTAATCATATTACTGAACAATATTTCTCAGGCATTGATGATTCTACTAGTGACTATATCATGGAAGGATTAATGAGAGAATTGATTCATGACTCAAAAATTGCGGTAAAAAATCCTTTTGATTACGAGGCAAGAAGCAACATTATGTGGACTGCCACATGGGCATTAAATACTTTTGTATCTAAAGGAAAAAAAGAAGACTGGATGGTTCATATGATTGGTCAATCAATTGGTGGACTTACTAATGCAACACATGGTATGACTTTATCTTGTATATCTTATGCATATTATTCGTATATATTACCTTTTGGATTGAAACAATTTGTTAAGTTTGCACGAAATGTTTGGAATATAAATACAAATGAAAGTGATTTAGTGGTTGCAAGAAAAGGCTTGGAGTCAATGAAACATTGGATGAAAGAAATTGGTCTTGTAATGAATTTAACCGAACTTGGCGTAACAAGTGATATGTTTGACAAAATTATCGAAGGTACATTTATTCTAGATGGTGGATATAAGAAATTAACAAAAGAAGAAATTAGAGAAATCTTAAAGGCAAGTCTTTAATAAATATTATGAATAAAACTTATTTAGTAATGTACTAGATAAGTTTTTTTGCTTAAATTTATAAATAATAAAATAAAATAAGCGATAAAATAAATGCTATTTTTATATAATTTGTTAAATTTGCCCCCTAGTTTATTCCTGTATAATATTTTAAAATGGGGAGTTTAAAGGAGTCTTATTTATTGACAAGCGATTATTAAAAATTATATAATAATAGAGGTATGTGAGAAATCACAATGTAATACATAAAGGAGTTTAATTATGAAAAAATTTGATGTATTAAATCGTTTAGCTGAATGCGGTGTTGTTGCAGTTGTACGTGCTAACACTCCAGAAGAAGCTGTAAATATTGGTAAAGCTTGTACAGATGGTGGCGTAAAGGGTATCGAAGTTACTTTCACTGTTCCTGGCGCTGATAAGGTTATTTCAGCATTAAAGAAAGAAATTTCTGCTGATAAGTTAATTTGCGGTGCTGGTTCTGTTCTAGACCCTGAAACTGCTCGTGCTGCTATTTTAGCAGGTGCTGAATTTATCGTTGCACCTTCATTCAATCCTGAAGTAGCTATGCTATGTAATAGATACCAAGTTCCATATATTCCAGGAACTCAAACAATTAAGGAAATTGTTACAGCTATGGAATATGGTTCAGATGTAATTAAGGTATTCCCTGGTGATATGCTAGGACCTGTATTCATTAAGGACGTAAAGGGACCACTTCCTTATGCTAACTTAATGCCATCAGGTGGTGTAAACCTTGAAAATGCTGGAGAATGGATTAAGAACGGTGCTGTATGTATTTCATCAGGTTCTCATTTAACAGCTCCTGCTAAGAACGGAGATTTAGCTACTACAACTGAAAGAGCTAAGTTATATGTTGAAGCAGTAAGAAAAGCTCGTGAAGAGTTAAAAGCAAGCAAGAAGTAATAATTTTTTTTGGAGGTTTGCTAAATGGTTAGAAGAAGCGAAAAAATTATTACATTTGGCGAAATAATGTTACGTCTTTCAACCCCTGATTATCAAACAATTAATCAAACACACTCATATATTGCCAACTATGGTGGTGGAGAAGCGAATGTTGCGGTTGCACTTGCACACATGGGACATAGTACTTACTTTATGTCTAAGCTTCCACCAAACCAACTTGGTGATGGTGCAATTAGTCACTTAAAAGCTAATGGTGTTAACACTGATTATATTGTAAGAGGTTCAACTACTCTTGGTATTTATTTCGTAGAATCAGGATTTGGTGGAAGACCTAGTAAAGTAATTTACAACAGAAAACATAGTGCTATCACTCGTATTAGTTCTAGTGAATTCGATTTAGATGAAGTATTTGAAGGAGCTACATGGTTCCATGTATCTGGTATTTCTCTTGCATTAAATGAACGTGTTGCTCAATTCACTTATGAATGTTGCAAATATTGTAATGAACATAATATTAAAGTATCATTTGACTTTAACTATAGAGCAAAACTTTGGACAATGGAAGAAGCTAGACCTTGGTATCAAAAGATTGTTCCATATGTAGATGTAATGTTCTGCTCATTCTGGGATTGCAATACGCTACTTGAAATTCCACTAGATGAAAATCTAAAGGATGCAAGTATGCATGAAAAGAGACAAAACGTTATGCCTAAGATGATGGAAAAATACAATGTTAAATATGTATTTGGTACTGATAGAGTTGTTTATAGTGCAACTGAAAATAGTTTAGCTGGTTATTATTATTCAAAAGATGACAGCAAACTTACTGATCCTATCAAATTTATGATTTTTGATAGAATCGGTGGTGGAGATGCCTTCGCTAGTGGTGTTATTCACGGATTATTAAAGAACTATAATGATCCTGAGTTTGCAGTAAATTGGGGCTTAAATACTTCAGTATTAAAGCATACAATTTATGGTGATGCATGTTTATTAAGTTGTGAAGACATCGAAGAATTTATGAAGACTAATGGTCGTGCAGAGGTACAAAGATAATATGATAGTTGGTAAATTAGATCACTTATATCGTTATAAGGGTATTTCTAAGAATATTGATACTTGTATCAATTACATTTTAGAAAAAGGTATTGATGGACTTTTAGCTTTACCTAAGGGTAAAACTGAAATTGATGGCAAAAATGTTTACGTAAACCGTGATACATATATTGCAAAAGAAAAGAAAGATACTTTCTTTGAAAATCATGAAAACTACATGGACTTACAAGTTGTTCTTGATGGAAATGAGTATTTTGCTTACACTGATATTTCAAATCCAGATTTAAAAGTAACAACTGAATATAATCCTGAAAAGGATGTAAGAAAATTTAATGCAGGTGATGTTGACGCTGTTAAAGATAGCCAATGGTTTGTTTTAAACAAAGGATTTGCACTTGTATATACTGAGGACGTTCATTTAGCTAAGTGTGACGTCGATGGAAAAACTGTTGAAAAGGCAGTATTTAAAATTAAAATTGAAAAATAAAATTTAGGAGATTATATATTTATGAAGAATTTAAAACCAAATTCAACTAAAGTCGTAACTATGGGCGAAATCATGTTACGTCTATCTACACCAATGAACACTCGTTTTGTTCAAGCTAACCAATTTGACATCATTTTCGGTGGTGGTGAAGCTAACGTTGCTGTTTCTTGTGCTAACTATGGCTTAGAAGCTGCATTCATTTCAAAATTACCTGATAACCCAATTGGTCAAGCTGCTCTTAATTCATTAAGAAGATATGGCGTTGATACTAGTGCTATTGCTCGTGGTGGCGAAAGAATTGGTATTTATTATTCAGAAACTGGTGCATCTATGCGTGCTAGCCAAGTAGTTTATGATAGAGCACACTCTGCAATCGCTGAAGCTAAGGTAGAAGATTTCGATTTTGATAAGATTTTCGAAGGTGCTGGTTGGTTCCACTGGTCAGGTATTACTCCTGCTATTTCTGATGCTAGTGCTAAAGTTCTAGAAGCTGCTTTAAAGGCTGCTAAGAAGCATGGTGTAATCGTATCTGTAGACTTAAACTTCCGTGCTAAGTTATGGACAAGTGAAAAGGCTATTTCAGTTATGAAGCCATTAATGCAATATGTTGATGTATGTATTGGAAACGAAGAAGATGCTCAACTTTGCTTAGGATTCAAGCCAGATGCTGATGTAACAGCTGGTAAGACTGATGCTGCTGGTTACCATAAGATTTTCGAACAAATGGCAAAAGAATTCGGATTCAAGTATGTTGTTTCAACATTAAGAGAATCATTCTCAGCTACACACAATGGTTGGAAGGCATTAATTTATGATGGTGAAGAATTCTATGAATCTAAACGTTATGATATCGACCCAATCATCGACCGTGTTGGTGGTGGTGACTCATTCTCTGGTGGTTTAATCTATGGTTTATTAACTAAGAAGACTCAAGGAGAAGCTCTAGAATTTGCTGTTGCTGCTTCTGCATTAAAGCACACTATTAACGGAGACTACAACCTAGTTACTGTTAAAGAAGTTGAAAAACTTGCTGGTGGAGACGCTTCAGGTAGAGTTCAACGTTAATTATTAATTTTATAATAATTTCGTAGCTAATTTATTAAATTTGTTAATGAGGAGATGCGATGCATCTCCTTATTTTAAAAAAAGGAAGAAGAGAGGAATATAATATGAAATTTGATGTACGTTATGCTAATCATCCAGAAGATTCAAAGAATTATGATACTGAGACTTTAAGAAAGCATTATTTAATTAAGGAAGTTTTTGAAGATGATAATATTTGTTTAACTTATTCTCATCAAGATAGAATTATTGTTGGTGGTGTTAAACCAGTTACAAAATCTCTAAAACTTGAAGGAAATGATGAAATGCGTTGCGCATATTTCCTTGAAAGAAGAGAATTAGGTTTTATCAATGTTGGTGGAGATGGTTTAGTTACTCTAGACGGTAAAACTTATTCAGTTAAACACAAAGACGCTATGTATGTAGGTCTTGGCGTTAAGGAAATCGAATTCAAGTCTGTTGATTCAAAGAATCCTGCTAAGTTCTATTTATCATCAAGCCCTGCTCATAAAACATATCCTACAGTTTATATTGCTTATACTAAAGAAAATTTAGATTCTTTCAAGGGTGATATTAAAGCCGTTGAAGCAATTCATCAACATTTAGGCGATGAAAAGCATATGAATAAGCGTGTTATCAATAAGTATTTAAATACTGCAATTGTTGATACTTGCCAACTAGCTATGGGTATGACAGCTCTTGCTGAAGGTTCTTGCTGGAATACAATGCCTTGCCATACACATGAACGTAGAATGGAAGTTTATTATTATTTCGATTTTGACAAAGAAGATCGTGTATTCCATTTAATGGGACGTCCTGATGAAACTCGTCATATCGTTATAGCTCCTGATGAGGCAGTAATTTCACCTGCTTGGTCAATTCATGCTGCCAGTGCTACAAATAATTATACATTTATTTGGGCTATGTGTGGTGAGAATCAAGATTATGATGACCAAGACTTCATAAAAACTAAAGATTTAAAATAATAGGGAGAGTATTATGTTTAAACAAGAAGATTTTAGATTAGACGGAAAAGTAGCACTTGTAACAGGTGGTACTTATGGTATCGGATTTGCAATTGCAAGTGCTTTAGCTAAAGCTGGTGCTCGTATTGCATTTAACGACAGAAATGAAGAAAAATTAGCTGAAGGTATTGCAAATTACAAGAAATTAGGCATTGAAGCTAAAGGTTATATTTGTGATGTAACTAACGAAGAACAAGTTGCTAAGATGGTAGCTGATATCGAAGCTGAATTAGGTTCTGTTGATATCCTTGTAAACAATGCTGGTATCATTAAACGTATTCCTATGGTTGAGATGACTGCTGCTGAATTCAGACAAGTTGTTGATATCGACTTAAATGGACCATTTATTATGGCTAAGGCTGTAATTCCTGGTATGATTAAAAAGGGTCATGGTAAGATTATTAACATTTGTTCTATGATGTCAGAAC
>CAVFGN010000024.1:0-29836 GCA_963621965.1 Alistipes finegoldii | reverse complement strand
CTGTTTATACAGAATAAAATAATTTAATAAAATATGGGTGTCTTAAATAGGCACCTTATTTTATTAAATTGCTTTTTATCTTTAAATAATGTAAAATAAATATAGAAGATAATAATATATTTTAGCAAAACTAGAGAAATCTAGCGACGCAAAGCTATAGGGTCCTTGAGGATAGCCAGTTGCATTATTCTTTAGTAATGCAACTTTTTTCTTTTAGAGAGGAGGAAATGTATGAAGAATTTAAAAATTATTTTACATATAATTATATTACTTGGTGTAATTGCATTATTTATCAACGTTACATACGGTTGGTATATAAAAAACAACACTGTAGATGCTAACGGAATTACTGCTACTACGGAAGACCAAAATATGACTTATTCGATTGAATACTATAATGGTACGAGTTATGTAGATAATATAAATACTATATCTAATACATTCCCGGGTAGTGTATCCTACTTTAGAATAAAAATTGTAGGTGCTGACTTAAACCCTAGTGATTACAACTATGAAATGTTAGTCAAAAACTATTCTTCAAAAATCACAGAAAATACAATAAAGGTTACAAATTCAACAATTACTTATGATTCAGTTAAACTTTATGATATTACAAATAACAAAGTTATATTTAATTCAAAAATATTATATAACATAAGTGGCTCTGATATAGCACTTGACTCATTCAAGATAGAAGATGTTTATAAAATATATTCAAATTGCGCATATACTGACACTCTACCTAGCACATCATATGCGCTTAATGATACTGTAAACATCACAAAAGATATGATTAAAAGCGAGACTAATTATTACTATTATTTTGCGCTCGAATTTAATGAAGAAGCTAGCTTAGTTAAGTATGATGATACAACAAATATAAGTAATCCATATATGTTTCAAACTCTTGTTATAAATTCTATTAAGATTGAGAGGCTTGAATCATGAAAAAGATAATTTCCTCAACAATTTTATTAGTTTTAACAATTATTTCATTATTAACTGCAACATACGCATGGTATACAAAAGTTGATAGAATTGATAATGTAATTGATGTAAGTAGTGGTTACGTTGTTTTAGATTATAGTTATGATACATTTGATACAACAAACTCAACTTATTCTATAAATAATGTTGCCTTCTTTGATATTAATAACGTAAATGATAACTTCAGTGAATTAGAATATTTAGACACTATGGCTTCGCTAGTTAAAATTAATTTAGTTAACAAGAGTAGTTGTAACACTTCAGTTACTATTACTTTTACCAGTACTAAATTAACTACATTAGACGATACTAATACAAACACTTTATCTAGTTCATATATTGATTCT
This sequence comes from Alistipes finegoldii, assembly GCA_963621965.1. GTDB lineage: Bacteria > Bacillota_I > Bacilli_A > Acholeplasmatales > Anaeroplasmataceae > JAEELC01. The sequence goes on along the minus strand of CAVFGN010000024.1, from coordinate 28,502 downwards.
ATATTATTATCTAACCCTTTAGAATCAACAGATAAATTAAGTAATCACTTAAGTGATTCTAAAACACTTAGTGTAGATATTTTAAAAGATAAAACTACAACTATCTATATGTATATTTTTGGTGTACAAGAGATAGACGAAACTGATATCGATTTTTTAAGTAAAACACACAATTTTTCACTAACATTTACTGCTTTAAAGAAAGGAGATTAATATGAAGAAAAAAATATTTATTATATTAACTCCTATTTTATTAGTCCTTGCAAGTTCAATTGTATTTGCTGCATTCATGTTCATTAAAAAAGACGATATCAATGCTGCCACAGGCAAGATTACTATAAATTCAGCTAATACATCATTAATCAGTTATCAAGATGCAAATAATACTGACTACAGATCTGATATGATTTATAAGTTTGATGATATTACATTCACAACAGATGTTACATATGCAGAAAGCACTGATGTAGTATTTAGAAGTGGTAAAACTTACTATTTAAAAAATGATTCTACTTACACTATTTATACAAATTGGACTGCTGGAAGTCCAATAAATTACACACAAACTAGTGATTCTACTTATACACAAGGTAAAAAATATTTTGCAAGAAATATAGCACTTGACGGAACCAATACATTTACCGAGATTAGTACAGACGACTACACAATTGGAGATGCTATTCCTAGTGGTACTATTCTTTATGAGTATAATAATTTATCATTATACGAACAAACTAAGACAAACACGGGTGTTTCTACTATAGGTAGCGCAATATATAAAAATGGTTCAACTATAGAATCAGCTAATTATACTATAAGTGATGCGAATAAAATTGTATTAACAAATTACACATTTTCTCTTACATTCAATACAAGCGGCATAAATAGTGTTAGTGTTTTAGATTCTAGTGGGAATACAGTTGATACATTAAAAACTACAATTGATAGTGACTCAAAAGGTTTTGTTGTTTTAAATAAAACTAAAACTTATACAAAAATTGAAAGTGAGTCTATCACTTGTAGTGCTACAAAAGATAAATCTAATAGTAATTATATGTATTTAAATCAATTAGGTTACAAATTAGATTTTACATGTGAACTTGCATGTTTTGTGCGTATTCACATAAGAGATGCCTGGATTGGAACTAAAGTGTATGCGACTGCTAATAAAGAAACATATAATCTAAAAGGTTTAACAGGAAATACTTCCCCTTTTAATAATATGTCTGATGAATGGTATTATGATTCGAGTGAAAATACATTGTATTTAAAAACTATGATTACACCTAGTATTGACGAAGATGGTAATTATACAAACCATGAATATATATTTGATGTAAACGAAGCTTATTTTTATTTGCTAGATTATGAAACTACTACATACAAAGAATATATAGATGTTCAAGTATCTTTTAATGTCGATATTGTACAAGCCAATCGTGTTTATGCCTTATGGGGAGTAGATCCTACTAAATTAGGCTAGAAGGGAGAAAATATGAAACTTAATAAATCTATTTTTAAAAAAATTTGTTTATTTATTACTAGTATATTTTTACTATTTTCTCTTGTTTTAGTCTTAACAACTAAAAATATAATTGTTCAAGACCCTAGTTTTGCAGCTCACAAAGAACTCTATAGTGGTTCGCAAAAAGAAATAGTTGAGACTGAATACACCTCAAATTCTGATGAAATATCAATAAGTGATATTACAACTAGTATGACACTAATTGACAAAACTATAACTATCTCAACTGCAGACGAACTTTATCAATTCTCATATAAATGTTATACAGATAGAACTTATCTAAATTATAATTATAAATTATTATGTAATATTAATTATAGTTCTACTAATAATAACTTTTATCCAATCGGATGGCAAAGTTCTAATACTACTTTAACATTTAGTGGTACATTTGATGGTAATGGATATGATATATCTAATTTAAAGATATTAATTATCAATAGTGCAAATAAGGAAAATTATGATAATCAAGAATATTTTGCCATGTTTGCTAAAAACAGTGGAACTATTAAAAATTTTGGTTTAATTGATAACAATATCTCAATTACTAGTCTTATTACCTCTATTTCAAATACTGGTATTGCAAATGTATGCGGAGAAAACAGTGGTAATATAGAACATGTTTATGTAAAACAATTAAGCAAAACTATAAACGAAGGTTCTGGTATTACAGCCCTTGGTGGATACCGTGTAGCTGGTATTTGTGCTAATAATACAAGTAGTGGAACAATCAAGGATGGTTATATAGCTATTAATTCTATATTTGATATAAATTGTACAGATATTATTGAATTTGCGGATGTTTGTTTAACAAATAATGGAACTCTTAGTTCATTCTATTTTCTAAATAATGCAATAGATTTTTCAAGTTCTAACTTTAAGTTTGCAGAAGATGGAGCATTCTATTTCGTTTTCTTAAATATAACAAACGTTAAAGATAAATCTGGTACTAATTATCCTGGTACTTTAGTTAAAAGTATAGAAGAATTAAATAATAAGTTTATTGATAATTCGTCTTGGAGCGTTAAAACAACTAAACAAAATAAACTATCAGATTATTTTACAAATGAATTACCTATTGGAAGAACTATAAAGTATAATGGAAACACTGTATATATCGAAAATAGTGATGATTTTGTGCTAATGTTTAATTTATTTAATGCGAATGCTTATTTTGCTACTAATGCCCTAACTTATAGTATAAAAGCTGATATTGATTTATCTCAAATACCAGCTAATGCAATTACATATACGCATGCTATTGATGCGACTATCACAGGAGAAGAGTATCAAAAAGAATCTAGCGTTGTTTTAGTAAGTGGAGAGAAGAATAATTACCCTACAATATATAACGCAAATATTATCTCAAGTGAGAGAACTACTACAACTCTTGGTATTGATGCTTACGGATTGTTTCCTTATTTAACAGGAACTATTAAAAATTTAAATATATATTATGATTCAATCTCTTTATCAAATGTTAAAGAGTCAAGCAATGTAAAAAGTATAGGTTTAGTTTCTGGGTATCTTGAAACTGCAACTGTTAATGATGTTAACACTTATGTGAAAAGCTTAACATCAGCAAGTACTAATAAACTAAATGAATACTACTTTGGTTCTATAGCAGGCGTTACTAGTGAGGCTAATATTAATAATGTAACTAGTGCAGGTAATGCGACTTTTGAAGCAAATTCAAATTACAGTAATACTACTACATTAATGCAGGGTATTGCTATTGGGGGTCTTGTTGGATATCTAGATGATACAAGAAGTGATATTTACACATCATTAAGTGCCCTAAATATTACCCTAAACTGCGGCGCAAGTGCTAATTATGCAGTTGGTGGTGTAATTGGTGCTGGTTATACTAATAATGTTTATGAACTTGAATATGTTGGAACATTAAATGTTGGTACAAGTTCTAGTGTTCTTTATAATAATTTATATGTCTCAGGTATTATTGGTAGATTACTTGGAGTAAATAGTGAACTATATTCGCTCGTAAATCAAGGAACAATAAATGTATATGCAAATACAAATGATACTTATGTCTCAGGTATACTAAACGCTGATATAAAAACAACTTCTACTGCGAGTGGTTCTATAACTGCTTCAGTTTACAAAAGAAGTGACTCAATTGAATTATTTGATATATCAGGTATAGCGAACAGATCTAATATTAATTTATTAAGTGGTAGTTCTAATACTTACTATACTAGTGGAATTAATATTAATTCAAAGAATAAATTTATATCACGTATTAAATATGTATATAATCTTTCATATAATGAACTATACAACAAAACAAAAGGAACAGATAAATATCAAACTAAACTAGATAGTCAAACTATTGATATCTCGAAAGTTAGCTCATATAGTGGTTTGATTAATAATATTGGTGGAAGTACTAACTTTAGTGTTACTTTAGAAAATATATATAATTTAAGAAATATAGAGTTTTCTACTACTAACTCGATTACTAGTGATTTAAAAATCGCTGGAATTGCGCAAGGTGAATATATTGATTATAAGAATATCTCAAATGAAGGTAATTTAGTATTTAATATTAGTAATTCTGTCAGTCAAAATAATTCAACTAATTATAAACTTGAAGCAACAGGTTTAATTTATGAATTATCAAGCCAAAAAAATGCTTCTAATTTATATAATGGTGGAGACATTACATTTACTGAAAATGCAAGTGACAATGTATATTTAGATTTGTATATAGCAGGTATCTGTCTATATAATAAAGCTGAAGATTCTAGCAATTCGCAAAACCCATTATCACAAACATTTAACAAAGAAGAAGTGGGTAATTTAGACAACGTTATAAATAATGGTGATTTAACTGTTACATCTAGTGGTGTAGACACTACAGACACTGCAACTAGCGGAGATAATACAACTGATGTCACGTCAAATACATCACAAACATCAAGCGTGTATTTTAAAGGTGATGTTAATCTAAGTGGTATTACATACATAAACAAAGGTATTATTACAAATACATTTAACCTAGGAGATGTAAGTATCTTTGAATTTGCATCGACTAATGTTACATATATGGTTTCAGGTATATCTTGTATGCTTGACGGAAAGTATGCGATGATTAAAAACAGTGCAAATAATGGTACTATTAAATGTATTAGTATGGCTAACGAAATAACTAATACAAGTTACTATAAAACATATGTTTCAGGTATTGTATGTATAAATAATACAAGTACTTCAAACATCGATGAAGTAATTGCATTTACTATCAATTATGGTACAGTTTTAGCTTTCTCAGGACTTGCAAATAAAGCAAGAAACACAATAAGTAGCCCTTATACATATAGTGGTGGTATACTAGCTTATGGTGCCCTAAATATAGTAAACGTATTAAATTACGGTAATGTATACTCAAGTGAAGTAGTCGGCTCAATTATAGGCGCATTCGATTTAAATTATGACTCTAATACATTCTATTTAGCTAATACAATTAACTATGGTAATATCAATATATTTGAACGCTATAATACAAATGGTAGTACAGTTATAAATGCAACACAAAGCGATATAAATTCACTTAATGCTACATTCTTAGATAATCAAAATGGTACTTATCAAGGATCAAAGTATTATTATGCGGGTGCTATGTTTGGCTTGATTGACTTTGCAAGCGGAAACAAAGCAAAACTCACTATTAGGTATGTTCTTAATTTCTGTCAAAGTCAAAACATATGTCAATCAGGCAACCAATTAAATACAACTACAATAAACACAGATACATTTATTACAACAAGGGATGCAAACGATACATTTGCCTCTAGTAGCATAGAGTATGCACCAATGTCTAATGTTAGTGATAGTGCCGGAAATGTCGGTGTATTCTCTAAAGATTTTATCTTTAGAAAAGCAATAAATGGGGACACTTCAGTTATTGATTACTCAACTTATCAAACTGATTCCTACATCAGTGAATACTTTAGTTTTATTAACTATGACAAAGTTAATACTTATCTAATTGAAAAAATCGGTTGGAGAACACAAGCTTATTTGGATGCGGCAGAAGAACTAGCTAAAAATGTTAGTATGATGTCTACATTTGTTAAAAATGGTGCTTATGATTCTTCGACAGAGCTTATCGTAGATTATTCAAGCACAACATGGACAGATAATATTGATTCTACAGTTCTTGAAAATGCGATTGTTGAAATTGTAAAAAATGGTGAATTAAGCGATAAAAATAGTGATATTATAAAATATTTCTTATTTGAATCTACTTATACATCAAGTGTATATTCATCTATTCGCACTTCTATTGTTGAACAAATTTTATCTTATATGGATGAGTCTAGTGTTAATTATAAGGAACTAATTCAAAAATTATTATATGATGAAGTTTTAGCTAAAGTAGTATCGGGTGAAGATACTAACTATACACTTGTTCAAACTCAAATTAATTCCGTGCTTTCTAGTATTTCTACTAGTGAATTAAGGACTATAATAACTAATTATCTAGACTCTGTAGATAGTTCACTAATCGATCCTTTGTTTAATGATACGACTGGAGAGTATTATCACATTAATATTTATAATTTAGTTAATACACTACTTAGTGGATATAGTGAAGATGCACTTTATGAAATGTATAAAACAATACTTGAATCAAGTTTGGGTTCAACTAGTGATGTACTAAAATTTTATGATTATTTATCAAATAATAGTACAACTGCTAAAGAAATATATCAAAATATTTTAACTAATAATAATTTAAGTTCAAACGAATCTCTATTAAGTATTTTAAACAAAGGTTTTAAGAAGTATGAGACTACGTTTGATACAACAAAAATTACTGATAGTTATACTGACTATTCTGCTAGTGAATATATTAATGGTTCAAGTGTAACTATAACAAAAGATTATACTGAACTTTGGAATATTGTAAAAAATATCAATTCATTTAAAACGTATATAACAGATTCTAGTGGCTTGTTTAGTGTACATACTGACCCTACTTCATCTACTAACTATAATTCGTTAATTGCACGTGCTACAGAGTACAATTCAACGTATCAAACACAAGATTCGCCTAGTACTAAAACTAATGGTGTAAATAGTACAAGTGGTATTACTATTGAAACAAGTGCAACTGGTAGTGTATATAATAGATTTATCTACACACCTGACTCTATTGTATCTGATTCAACTTACTATTATGGTCCGTTTACTGCAAAAGGTAATCTACTTAGTATAGATGCATCATTTAGTGATAATAGTAATTATAATAGTGATATTTATAATGCGACTAAAATAACTTCAAACAAAAACTTTTATGCACCGTTTTTCTTATCATTAAATGAGAACATTAGAACAGAGTATATTAACCAATCAAATTCTCAGTCTACTACTGCATCAACAGGTACTTATTATTGGAATACTGCTTATTCTAATGGTTCAAGTAATGGTTCCTCATCTAACCAATGGGTATCCGACTATGTAATTACAAATAAGCCTGACGATGTAAAGAATATGTTACAAAAGAATACTAATACTGGCGAGTATATAGTTGATGGTTTTGATTTTGAAAATTATAGTTCATACAATAATAATTCCACTATTAGTAATGTTAGTACAACAGACGCTCATAAAGAACTTTTAGATAAATATATTACTGGATATGCGACAAGCCAAGTATACACTGGTATTTGGTATCCTGTTTCTATTTGGTATACAAATAACAAAGTAATTGGTGTTTATTTAACAGCACAAACCTTACAAACTCAATCTGCGTTTGAAGGATCTTATGTAGGTGTTCAAACAACTGAATACACATATTACACAATTGATGATTTAGTTAAACTTGATGGTGTGCGCACAAAAGGTAAATCAAGTGGTGCAAGCGACCCAGATGAGGTTAACGTAATCTCTGCAATTATGACTGAAATATTAAGTACAACTCAAGGCAAAACTGCAGTATTAAAGGCGCTTAGTGAATACGCTTCAAACAATGATTTCACATCATCAAATTACGCATCTCTTACATTTTTAGCTACATCTTTGATTGGTACAGATTTTGCAATAGAAGTTGTAACAAACTTAGTTTCTTTAGATAGCGAGACTAATCTAAAAAATATAAGTTATAGTGATTCTACTGACACAAGTATTACTAATTTGTATCTAAAATTAGAAGCTTTAGTTGGCGCAAAAACTTATACGAATAAACAAAATTTAGCGTTTTTAGCCTCAGGTAATAAAGAAGCATTTATAAAACTATTAAAAATCGTTTTAACAGATTATTCTGATTACGACAATGACTCGGGTACAACTATTAGTAACCCTGATTTTACTTATTATTTATACACCTATGTATCTTACTTAAAAACACAAAATACCGAGATAACAGCTAGTGAAATTGTCTCAATAATTAATAGTGTAAATGAGACCGATTTAGAGTATTTAAGTAAACTTGATGATTTAACATATAGTGAATTTATAGATTATTTTGATCAAGATGCATATGATAATGCGACTGCCACATTCGGTAAATCAGTTGATTTTAACACAGTTGATACTAATATGAGAGAATTAGCAGATACTACAAATTATGCTAATTGGTTTGCTAATGGTTCAAGTGCATATCCAAAGGAAACATATGTTTATCCTTTAAATACAGAAAATGATAAAATCACTGCTACAAGTAACAACATAGGTTATTTTACAGGTTCTAATAACGCATTAAAAACTTACGAACTTACTAACAGTTTTAAAGGAAGTTATACTATATATAAGAGAGTGACAAGTGATAATAAGACTAGTGATGAAGCAATAACTCCTTCAAATGATATTAAAACCACATTAGATTCGACTTTAGCTTCGACAAATTCTAAATATCATGCATTATCATTCTCATCAACAAGCTCTAATGATGATTTTAAAAAGGGTATAACATTAAGTAAAGATAATACTTTAGGAACACCATATATTGCAGGAGAAGATGCGACAGATTGGGTTCTTCCACAAAAATCTTTATATTTTATTCCTCAAATTAATGGTATTTTAAAAATGGTTGTTTATACTGATAAGTACATAGATGCACCGGGATTATATAAAATTACGAGAACATCAAAAACGGATAAATCAGCTACTATTACACAAGTAACATCTGCTTCTAGTTTTGATGCTGGTGTTAGTTATGATAGTACTATGTACGAAGGTTTAAATAAAGAAACATTATATTACATTGAAATACCTGTAGTAGCCGGACAAGAATACGTATTAGCACGTGATGATAGTGGTAGTAGCAGTAGAAGTGCTTATGTATTGTATCTTGATCTTGGACAAAATGAGTCAAGCTACACTCATGATTATCCTGATTTATCAGCTATCGAAAATAATTTTGATAGTTATTATGCTTCAGGTACAAAGTTATCAACTTTTGCAAATAAAATCTTAGCAAAAGATTTTATTACCAAAGTTTATGATTCAACTACATTAACATCTAAAGTGGAAAATATTTCTATAACCTCTAGTTCAATACTCCTAGTTAAAACAAATGGTGTAAGTGATATTCCAATAAAACTTGAAGGCACTACGACTTATACCGATTCGAGTGATGAAACGGTTAGTTTGAATGCTACCATACTTAATAGTACAACAGGTTATAAAGCATTCTATATAAGTGGTTTGAACGGGGAAACCTACACTGTCTCTACAAGTGATGCAACAATATCCGAAATTATTGTTTTAAATCAAGCGAAGACTTATGACATTACTACAAGTAGCACGACAACTGTTAAATTTAATGGTTCCACAATTTTAAGTGGTATAACAAACTATACTGATTTAAAGGAATACACATTAAGTGTAGATGTATCTAGTAAATTACTTGAAACATTGAAAGTAATTTACCCAACAATTACTACTACAAGCGGCACAACTAAGATTTATGATATATTTAATAACTCTAACTTTAATGAAACTGATTTAAAAGAAATAATTAGATTACTTGCAAATGCTGACTACAACGATTCAAGTTCTTCAGTATTAGCTAAATTATTAGATTCACTAGACGAATCATATTACTCAAATATATTACTAAATGCGCCTGATGATGCTAAAGTAAATATATTTAAAAAGATGATATTGTTAAATAACAGTGGATCTTACAGTTTAACTGATGATAACATTATAGCCGCATACATTGGTAATGATTATTTAACTAACTCAAAGAATAATTCTCTTAAATCAAGTATGCTATATACTTTATTAAATTCTTATGAAGATGGTAAATATCAATTTATAACAGGTGACTCAACTATTGATTTTGATAAATTTGATAGTTTTGTTGTTCACCTAGGTGGATCATCTAACCTTGATAGTTACGGTATATTTGCACTCGCCTCTACCCTAGGCAATAAAAATGGTACGTATATACCTGATAATATTGATTTAAACTCAATGGATTATAATTATACTATTAAAGATGATACTCTTGTCTTAAGTGATGAAACTTCTTCGTATTGGAGAGATTTAACAGGCCAATCTACAACAAGTAGTTATGATATTTCTAATACTAATTCAGTTAACTACGCAATAAGATACGAAATGAAGCAATTGAAATTATCTATTTCAACTCAAATTTTCGAGTCCATCATTACATTTGGCGATTATTCAATATACGCAAGCGATTCAACAATTGATACTCAAAACGGAACTATTACTTACTATATTCCGTCTTCCTATATTGATACATTAATCGCAAATTCTAACGCGTCCTATAGCTTGAAGATTGCTTCAAGTGCAACCGCACAAATTAAATCTAGTGATTTTACTAACGCAACTAAAGATGGTAATAATTATATCTTGAAAGACGCAATATTAGTAAGCGCAGAAGATACAACAGTTTATACATCTTACGATATTATACTTGTTCCTCAAAGTACTGAAATCACAAGTTTTACATCTGATAAGACTTCGATAGATTATACAGGCTCAACAGTTGTTTTAACTGTCAAATCTAATTTACCTGATAATTATGACGTATCTAGTAGACTTAGTATTAATGGCGTTTTTGCCTACGATACAAGCGCTAAATGGAGTTTAGATACAAGTGTTAAAAATAATGGTATTCAAACAAACGGAGAATCTACTATTACAATATTAATTGATGAAGCACACGTTGGTGGTAGTTTATCACTTAAACTAAATTTATATGAAGAACTTGATAACAATTCTTTAACTATCGAAAAGAAGAAGAATCAATTGGCAACGATCACAAAATTTGAATTTGAGGGCACTGATTTAGTTTCAAACTTTAGTAATTATGAACTTACAAGTGAGATATTGTTTGGTCGAGCTTATAATTCTTCTAATTTTGAAGATTATACAAGTGATGAGTTTTATTTATCTGATTTTGCTGTTTCTTCAAATGCAAATGTAACTATTACAAAGAGTTACACAGTTAGTACAAGCAATCTAGTTACTTATACAATTACTTACACTATTGTTTCGGAAAATCAAAGTACAACAAATACTTATGTTCATAAGTTAGTTGAGAAGAATCCTTATAGTAACAATGAAACTTATGCAAATATTTATAAGGATGGTAATTTAGTAGCTGAAGATAATCTTTATAAGAGTGTATTTAATTTTGATAGTGTTTCTTATAATAGTCAAGAAGAAGCTAGTTTAATTTACAATTCTAGTAATCAAAAAAACTATAGTGTAGTAATGTATAATAGAGGAAATAATCCTGAATACAGAATTAAATATTTGATGAATAATATTTATACATTAGGAACTAATGTATCATATAGTTTATCAAATGATACACTAGCTAACAATACATCAATTATTCAAACAATTGGTGGTTTTATTGCAAGTATCAGTGATACTACTGAACCTAATATATTTAAGTATGAATATATTTACAAAAATACTGGTACTTGGGATGGGGAAACTTACACTAGAGAATACACATTCCCTACTATGTTTATTATTAAAGGGTATTCACGAGATGCGTTGTTGAATCGTTTAACATTCCTAAATTCCGCTATTTCAATTGGTAATACAGCCACAGCTATTAAAGCTAACAATTTTAATAACACTAATGCAATTGTATTATCAAAAGAAGGTACTTCTTATCTTGACGTAGGCGACGTGTTATATACTGATATGTTTAACAATACTAATAATGCAATTTCAGTTGATGGTTTAACCATTAACTATACACAAAATTCAGATGATTATTCTTATACTGACTACTTTGCAATTGGTACAGTAAACGAAGTTGATTTGTCATACTATGCGCCTACATTTGGTATAGAAGAACATGCACAAATATATCAGTACACAACAAAAAAGAAGTTAGAGGAATATGGTTCAAAGCAAACTGTTTCTGATAGTACAATATTAAGTAATCACGATAATATTTATCTATATGTTCCATTTACTTATACAGTTTCAAGTGGTGAAACTAAAACGAAAGTATTTTTAGTAGAACTAGATGAAAATTATAAATGGAGTAAAGTATATGATCCGACTGATTATGAAACTAGTATTTATACTTACTCATCTACATTTAATACATTAAGTGCTACAAGTAGTGATGTGGCTAGTTTCACTTATAATAGTGTTAAATATGCAGTTTCAAGTGTGACAGGTTCAACGAATAATAATGAGTCTCTTTATATGGATTATGTAGGTAATCCTTTGAGTAATCACTTCTGGTATGTATCATACTTAGTATTTAGTGAATCAAGTTTGCATGATGATTTTACGACAGGTAATATTAGATATTTCCATATCTCAATAGTTGATTCTACTAACACTATTAAGTTTGCGGTTAGTTTATACGCAAAAAGTGATCTTGAACTTGACGAAGTATATATGACAATTTCTGAAAATATTTACACCAATCAAAAATTTAATTCAAGTAGACAAATCTCTGGTTATTTAGTTAAAGGTGAAACTGATGATTATAAGAATAAAGAGATTGACGGTGAAACATATTATGTTTATACATTGAAGTTTGAACTTCAATTACTTCCAAAAGGGTACTTTAAGTTCTATCTAGATTTGCCTTCCGGCTTTATTGCGAGTGCAACATGTGATATGACAAACCAATTAGATACATCAACTAGTCCGGGAAGTAATGAAAAGGGGACATTCTTACCTTATTCATCAATCATTCCTCAAACAATTAACCTAGAGTTTACAGTAAGTACAGGATCTTATGGTTTAGATATTTGGGGTGTAAAAACAAGCGAACTTTATACTAGACTTGCGAAATACAAAAATAATTAAAAAAAATCTTGGAGTAGATGATTCTATTTCAAGATTTTTTAAAAAACTTAGAATTTATATAGATGAAAAGAAAGCAAAAATGTTTTCTACATGTTTAATAAATTTGAAAGATTACTTGTATTGGTTAATGTTAAAACATCACCCGCTATCAAATATCTTAAAAGACATTTAAGTTTAATATGACATTTATGAAAATCTTTGAATTTACAAATTAAATTGTGATAGCGGCATTTTTGTCAAATTTTAATCCGTTTTTTAATTCTGATATAACTTTATCTAATAGTGAAATATCATATTCTTTGCCGTTTTTTTATTAATAAAACCAATTTTTATCATTTCAATATTTTTTAACTACTATAAGTTAGACTTATTACATATCATTCTTTTTTTATACTTTTACAAATTTATGTTGTTCTCAATTGCCAAATATAAGATGCATATAGTAAAACATAATGTATAAAAAAAAGACAAAATTAAAAATTTGATGCATAATTTAAGATGTAGTTAGTATAAAATAACGTTTAAAACATGGAGCTAATTATTATGAAAAAAATTAATATTATTGAATCACTTATTTTTATAATAGGAATTATAATTGAACTTATAATATTTGTTTACGGATTAGTACATCAAAGAAGCGATGAATGGCATAATACTGTATTTATTTTCTTTACTAATGTATATGTTATCTATTTTGGTGTAATCTATTTTATAAACAAGTTTTTAAATTCGAATAAAGATTAATTTTAATAATGATAATCAAAATTAATTATATTTAAATATAAAATTTCAAGTGATTTTATCTACATTTTATTTTTTAATTTTATAATAAATTTCCTTCAATGAAGGTTTATAAGGAAAACTATTTTGAATTATAAAGTAATAAAATAGGAAGAATTTAAGAAGAATAATCAATTAAAGAAATGTTGCCATTATTCCCTATACTTTCAATATAAAAACAAACGATTTATATTACATAGCATAAATTTGATAAAATGTTACTGCGTTTGCGAATGGTTCGCTAAACATACTTAAAAAAAGTAATGTTTGTGATATGTCAATAATAGATAATCTATAATATTGAGGTGTGAACACACTGATCAGATATACTATCGCTTAGTATATAGTCATAAATAAGAGTGTGTTAACATACTTAAGTTGAAATCTCCTTGATTTCACTTTGTTTTGTCTTTAAATTTCATTGTTAATCATATGTTTGTCGATGGATATCCTGTATCACGAACTTTTAAGAAAGTACAAAAGTATTTTGATAAATTAATAGAACATAAATAATAAAGAAGAGGATTAATTTCAAGAATGAAACTTGAATTAATCCTCTTTTTTAAAAGTTCTTATTTATTTTTTTTAAAATACTAAAGTATTAATAATAAAACTGCAAGTGAAACCATTAACACAGGAATTGATATTATAATTCCATATTTAACAAATGAAGAAAACTTAAAATCCACATTATACATTTTCAATATAGACATCCACATTATACCAGCTAATGCGCCTAAAGGAGTTAAATAAGCTCCTAAATTAGATGAAACTATAGTTGCATAAATAGCTTTTTGACTTGCGTCTAAGGTCAGAACGTTTGAATAAAGGATACTCATTGGGATGTTATTCATAATATTACACATTATAAATGATGATAAACCATAGGTGAATAAATCGTTTCCTTTATTTAGTAATTCATATAAATCATTTGTTACATTATTTACTTTTAAAGCTCCAACTAAAATAAACATTGAAAGTAAAAATGGAATTAAGGCATAAGGTAATCTTTTAATTGATGATATTAATACATATTTTTCTTTTTTAGTAATAAAGTAATAAACTAATAAAAAAATAAGTAAAATAACTGATAATATAGAAGTTATTAAATACATTTCAATATTTAAATAATTAGATAAAGCAAGAAGAACTGTTGATAATAGTAAAAGCGATAATGATACAGATACTAAAAATTTATTAAGTGTTGGAATGTTTGAATCAGTACTTGTTGTAATTTCTTTAGCTAAATCTTTTCTAAATATTAGAATTAATAAACAGTATAAGAAAATTGAACTTATAAGCGTAACTAACCACATTACTTTAAAATATTCGATAAAAGATATATTATTAGTAGAAGCAAGAACAATATTAGTAGGATTTCCTACAATTAAGGCCATTGATGCTGTATTTGCTGCAGAAAATTCCATAACTAGAAACGGAATTGGAGAAATGTTAGCACGTTTAGTGAAACTAATAATAAAGGGAGTGAATGTTAAAATAATAATATCGTTTGATGTGAATATTGTTACAAGAGAGATTAAGAAAAATAAAATTGTAAATAAAATAAATTGATTTGATTTTCCAAGTTTTGTTGCTTTATATGCTAGGAAATTAAAGAATCCTAGATTATCGCAAACAACAGACAAAAATGTCATGGTAAAAAATAATATTAGTATTTTTATCGGAGAAACAAGAGGATTTGAAAAAAATTCATCATAAATTTGTTTTAGGGAAATTTGTTTAAAGATAATCATTAGTAGTGCACCAACTAGTGTAATAATTACGTATGTATCTATTTTTTTTATTTTTGGCTTAAACATAATTGATAATATTAAACAAATCGAAGTAAGAGAAAATATTGCAATACTCATAAAATCACCTAAATTATTGTATCACTAAAAACGAAGTATGTAAAAAAACTCCGCAGAAAACTGCAGAGTTTAGTAAAATTATTCAGCTTTTAAGAATACACAGTAAGCTTTGTAAGCTTCGTAAACGTCAGCCTTAGAAACAATTTCCATAGGCGCATGCATTGATAATACAGGAACACCTGCATCAACTACATACATATTATAGTTTCCTAAGATATAAGCGATAGTTCCGCCTCCACCTTGGTCAACTTTACCTATTTCACTTGTTTGATAATGAACATTTTCATTGTCCATAATATTACGAATCCAAGCTAGATATTCAGGCATTGCATCGTTACATCCTGACTTTCCGCGTGCACCAGTATATTTGTTAAATACGATACCGTGAGAGAAGTAACAAGAATTCTTTGATTCGTTTGCAAAAGCATATAAAGGATCAACAGCGCAAGATACATCACTTGATAACATCTTAGAATTTTGCATTGCATGTCTAACTGCTAGGTTAGAATCCTTACCTTCTAAATATAATAATTCAGCAATTGTATTTTCAAACCACATAGAATCGGCACCAGTAGCACCAATTGATCCAACTTCCTCTTTATCAACTAATACTGCGCAAGTTGTGTATGCACAATCTTTAGTATCAAGAACAGCTCTTAAAGAAGTATATGCACAAACTTTATCATCGTGACCATATCCAGCAATCATGGATTTATCTAGACCGTAATCGCGTGCAGGACCAGCAGGAACAGCTGTTAAATCAGCTGATAAGAAATCCTCTTCCTCAATATCATATTTTTCTTTTAGAAGATCTAATATATATTTTTTAACTGGTTCTTTTTCGTCCTTATTTAAAGGAATATTACCCATAGTAATATCAAGATCTTCTCCATCAATTACCTTAGAAGCAGGCTTTTGCATTTGGTCACCTGATAAGTGAATTAATAGATCAGAAATACCAACAACAGGATCTTTAGGATCTTCACCGATAGCAATTTCAACAGTAGAACCATCTTTCTTACAAACAACACCGTGAATTGCAAGAGGACAAGTTACATATAAGTATTTTTTAATACCGCCATAATAGTGAGTCTCAAATAAAGCAAAACCACCTTTTTCATATAAAGGATTTTGTTTAATATCAAGACGAGGAGAATCAATGTGAGCTCCTAAGATTCTTAAACCATCTTCAATAGAGTGGGAACCTACTACGAAAGCTGCAAAGTTTTTGTTTTTGTTTGTAACATAAACTTTATCACCTTTCTTTAAAGAATTGAATTTAGAAATATCTTTAAATCCAGCCTTTTCAGCTAATTTGATACTTTCTTTAACTGCTTGACGTTCAGTTTTGCTACTAGATAAATATGTTTTGTAATCCTCACAAAAATCAAAAATATTTTTCTTGTAGTTATCGTCAGCATCAAGCCAAACATTTTTTGCGTACATAATAACACCTTTCTTTCATTATAAAATAGTTTAAAAAAATATCTTGATTATGTCAATTAAAATACAATTGAAATTTGATTAAATTCGAATTAAAATAATATGTGCTTATTATATAGGTGATTTATGCAAGTATTTAAAGTTAGTGATATAAATTTTAAAACTAATTTAACAAATAAAATATTATTAGATTTACCTGAGTATGTAGATCAAACAATTAAAGAAAATGTTATAAATAATTTATCAAAAAGTATCTATTTCACAGCACAATCAGAGTATGGATTTAATGGTTTTATTTCTTTAATAGATGAAGGTGAGATACTTAAAATAGATTTCATCGGAGTTTTTAAGACATTCGCTAGACAAAAAACAGGTAAAACACTAGTAAATGCAGCACTTGATTTTGCACGTGGAAATAAGAAAAAAGCTGTTGTGATCACTATTAAAGATGATACTAGTGGAGACGTAAACTATTTAAAAACAAGACGTTTCTTTACAAAAATGGGATTTGTTAAATTAGCTACTATAAATTCAAACGAATATTTTAATCCGGCTCTAGTAATGGGCTATATTTTATAGATAAAAGGTGATTTTATGTCTTGTGATTCAAAATGCAGTACATGTAATTCAAGTAAGTCGTGTGGAGAATTAAAGAAATTTTTTGCGCGAGGAGGAATAATCAAACATATCGTAGGAGTTATGAGCGGTAAAGGTGGGGTTGGGAAATCAACTATAACTAGTTTATTAGCTTCTAATTTTAATCAAAAAGGTTACAAAGTTGGTATTCTTGATGCTGATATAACAGGTCCTTCAATACCACATTCTTTTGGACTAAGTGGTCGCTTAGAAGCTGATCAAAATAAGATGTTTATTCCACTTAAGAGTGAAAAAGGTATAAAGATAGTTTCTACAAACTTAATATTAGAAAATGAATCAGATCCTGTTTTATGGCGTGGACCTATATTAGGCGGCGCTGTTAAGCAATTTTATGATTCAACAAAATGGGAAACATTAGACTATTTATTCATCGATATGCCTCCTGGGACAAGTGATGTAGCATTAACCATTTTCCAATCAATTCCTCTAGACGGAGTAATTATGGTTACAACACCGCAATCATTAGTAGAAATGGTAGTAGAAAAAGCTATCAACATGGCAAAAAAAATGAATGTTAATGTTTTAGGAATGATAGAAAATTATAGTTATGTTTTATGTAATGAATGTAATAATAAAATAGAAATCTTTGGTAAAAGTAGATTAGAAGAAGTATCAAAAAAATATGATATTTTACCATTAGCAAAAATGCCTATTGATACAAAACTTGTTTCATTAATGGACAAGGGCAAAATTGAAGATTACCAAACAAATGATCTAGATTATGCAATTAGTGCTATTGAGGCATATTTATAGGTGATTTATGAGACGATTAGGACTTAAACTATCAAATTTAATTATAGGTATATTAGCTATAATTGTTGGTTTATTTTTGATAGCAGCAGATGCATCAATACTTGCAACTTGGACATTTAAGCTCGTTGGAGTAATAATGATAATTACAAATATTGGCCCTTTAATTTATGCTGTTAAGATTAGAACATACCTAGATTTAATACTTAGAATTATATTAATAATATTTGGTATATCTTTTATATTCTTTTATGATTCTACGGCCTATGTAGTTATTGGATTATTATTTATTATAATGCCACTAGTTATGGTTACATTAGCTGAAGATAAGAAAAGCGAATTAGTTGAAAAATTACCTACTATTTTAATAGGAATAATTATATTATTAATTTCTCCTGGTACATTAGCTAAGTGGTTCTATATAGTTGTTGGTATATTACTAGCTCTTTATGGCGCAATTTTAATTTTAACAAGTGTTTATATCCAAAAAGAGATAGATAATGAATAATAAAGAAATTAAGAATATGACGCGTGGTGCAGCTGTTGCTGCATTTTATATTATATTAATAGCTTTATTTAGATTAACAAGTGATACTGATTTTCTATTTTTGATTTTTCCATTGCCATTATTAATATATTATAGAATTTCAAATTTTAAATGGTGTTTATTAACAGAAGTTGTTGTACTTGTAATATCTTTTTTTGTTGTAGGTAATATTTATAGTTACGTAGGCGTTGTATTAGTTAATGTACTTGCAAGTTTTATATTCGTTTACGCTATAAATAAAATAAATAATAAACTTATAAATTTTGTTATAATTTATGCAACGTATATTTTCTTAGAATTTTTTGTTTTATTTTTTACTAACTATTTTGTATTTGGAATAGATATAAATACGTATATAGAACAAACAATAGTAGAATTTAGTACTATTTTTAGCTTTTTAGATGAAACAATATTGAGAAGATGTGTATACGTAGCATTACCTGTTAGTTTAATAATATATGCATTACTAAAAATATTAATCAATATGTTATTGTATTATCTTGTTGGCATTAGACTTAATGAAGTAAAAAAAGAAGAATTCAAATTTAAAATTTTGTACTCAAAAGTAATACCATTTATTTATATAATTTTAATTGTATTAACTTTTATATTAAGTTATTTTTTTATGACTGATTTTAATTTATTTAACTCAATTACATATGGATTTATAATTTCAATTTTATTTATTTTATCGATGTATTTAATAATACAAGGATCATTGTTTTTAAAATATATATTTCTAGATTTGAAACAAAGTATTTTAACGATTTTTATTCTTTTGAGTATAATTATATTTCCTATTGGTGTAATTTTAGGAATTATTTCGAATTTTAAAATGAGGTAGTTTATGTTAAAAGGAAAGTTTAGAGTGCCAACATATTATAAATATTTTAAATGTAAGTGTGGAGAATGCAGAAACTGTTGTTGTCAAGGTTGGAATATCACATTGACTTTAAATGATTATACAAAACTCATGAACCTTGAATGTTCTGATGAACTTAAAGATTCAATTAAAAATGGAATATCTATGTTTTCGCGTGCAACTCAAGAACGTTATGCAAAAATTGATATGAATTATTATGGTGAATGTAAACTACGTCTACCAAATGGGTGGTGCGGACTTCAGTGTGAGGTTGGAGAAGAACATATACCGTCAGTGTGTAGATATTATCCTCGTGGGATTAGAAAATATCCTTATTTGGCATCAAGTATTTCGAATTCATGTGAATGGGTTATTGAGTATTTATCAAAAGATAATAATAAAATCAACTTTGAGATGCTTGACTTGGAATTTGATATAGACAAAGAAGAAAATATAAAGATTTATCCAGAGGACTTTAATGCTATGCAAACTAAGATTTTCTCTTTATTTGAATCTAATATGTCTATGAAGGAAATATTTGAAGATCTTTCGACGCTTTTAAATGTGGAAAATAATTTAAATGAAGATTATATTTATAATGTTTTATTTGAGTTATATGCAACATACAAACATTCATATTCAATTGGTTCATATATAGATCAAGATAAATTAACACCAAACTTACTTTTTAACATATTAAACAAAAGTCACGAGAAAGAAGACATTATAAAAAAAATATTAATAAATCACATGTATTTTTCATTATATCCTTATGTTAGAAGCGATTTAGATTTGAAATATTCTTATTTCGGATTGTATTTTATTTATATATTTTATTATTCATTATTGAACCTAAATAAAGATGTTAACTTTGTTGACTTATCAGCTAATTTTTTTAGAACTGCTGAACATGCAAATATGTATGACATGATATATGATAAGATGAAAAAATGTTTATAATTGTCTTTTTTATCAAATAGAATGTTTTTGGTGAGAAAATATTAAAAACCTATTGACATGTATAGTTTATTTGTGTATAATATAAAGGCTTGTTAATTCAGGCTTTATCTTATACATGGACCGTTAGCTCAGTTGGTAGAGCAACTGACTCTTAATCAGTGGGTCTGGAGTTCGAGTCTCCAACGGTCCACCATCTTAAAAACTCAAGTCTAGCATTTATGCTAGGCTTTTTTTATGAAAAGTTGATAAAACATATTTAATAAAATTATATTATGAGAATACACATTCGTTTCTTTTTATGACTCATAAATTGTTAATGTGGTTAAATTTATAAAAATAAAAATAAATTAAGAAATATTAATATATGCTTTCTACTATTTAGTAGGAGGTAAAAAATGATATATAGAACCTATTCACAAAATTTAAAAAAAGATTCATTTATATTTAGTATTTTAAGAGTCTTAGCTAGTTATACGTCAAAAGTCTACAACGAATCACTTGAAAATATATATGAATCTATAAAAACTAAAAAATATTTAAATAAAAGTGAAAATATAAAAAAACTTCAAGGAAAAGAAGAGTTAAAATATTTAGATTCGAACATTTTGAATCAAGTTTGTTATAAAGCTCATTTCACAATCGATTTATATTATAAATTGCTATATAGAAAAAAGTATGTATTAAATTCTCGTGCTATAAATAAGCCGGGAACGATCAAAAATAAATATTTTTCCATCGTATTTAGACCTGAAATAAAAAATGGAAGTATTGAAGTACCTTTAAAAAATGAATTTATACAAATGTTATCTACAATTAAGGAAAATGAACTTGAGTTGCATAAACTAGGAATACATGACAAAGATTTTAGTTTTCACTTTAGAGACAAGATTATTTTTGACTTGCCAAACAATTTAAAAGAAAAGGAAATTAAACTTGTTACGATTAAACCAATGTATGGCGCAAGATATTTTAAAATATGTTACGCATACGAAAGTGAATTAAAAAACGATGAAAATTTAAAGATAAATGTAATGGCAATTGACTTAGGAGTTAATAATCTTGCTACCTGTGTTACTACAAATTATAAGTCATTCATTGTAGATGGTAAAAAGTTAAAATCAATTAACCAATTTTATAATAAGCATATGTCCTATCTTAAAGCTAATAATCAATATATATTAAAGAAAGTTTATGTTGAAAATACAAAAGAAGCTAAATTTGTAAAGTGTAACAAGGCCGAACTTAAAGAAACTGATGATTATAAAATGTATGTAACTAAGAAAATGGTCCACACAAATGTTAAAAGAAATAATAAAATAAAAGATTATATTTATAAAGCTACAAATTTGATTATACAAAAAGCTCTTGAATATAATGTAGGAACAATAGTACTTGGATACTCAAAAACATTTCAGTCAAAAGGAATTAAAAACGAATTTAATAAATCAAATAAGATATTTAATCAAAAATTTTTGTTTATACCTTTCGGTAAAATCTATGAAAGATTAGAGTTTCTATGTAAACTAAATTCAATTAAGTTTGTTGTACAAGAAGAATCTTATACTTCAGTTGCCTCTTTTTTTGATAGCGATGAAATCCCAAAATATCGTAAAAAAACGGAATTTAGTGGTAAAAGAATTAAAAGAGGACTATATGAAACAAAGAATAAAACCTATGTAAATGCAGATGTTAATGGTGCATTAAATATTTTAAAGAAAAGTAGAGTCTGTTCTGATTCGGTTATTGAATCAATAAGACTTATAGGAGTTGGCACACCAATGAGATATCAAGTTAAATAGATAACTCATAAAATAATAGATTATAAATTTATAAACAAGTAATTTTATTAATATTTATTAATATCTACTTTGATAATTAAAAGTTTTTTTAAAATTTAGTTTGTAGTTTGTAGTGAGTTTAAATCAATAAACGGTAACTATCTTTTGCAAACAACGTTTGTAGTCTATGTGTCTTATCAGTTGGTCTGAGAATGAAAACATTTTCATAACAAAGGATTCTAAAAAAACAAAAACTAGTATTGAAATTAAATTTAAATAAATTATAATATAGTAAACTTGTATAATAGCTTTAATTGGTAAGCGAGTCTCTACCTTGAAACCGTAATTTCAAGACTACATGTTTACTCCATTACTATTAAAGTATGGAGGTTAGCTATGAAAAAGACAAAATTTAACTTAGAGGCGCAACATTAGAATTATTTTTAATGTTGTTTTTTTGTCTAATACAAGAGGAAAGGAAACAAAATTATGAAATTTGATGAAGTAAGACAAGGATTAACTTATGATGATGTCTTATTAGTACCACAATATAGTGAGGTTGTAGGTATGCAAATTGATATTAAAACTCACCTAACTAAAAATATTGTATTAAATATTCCTGTTGTTTCAGCCGCTATGGATACAGTTACTGAATCAAAAATGGCTATAGCACTAGCTCGTGAAGGTGGACTTGGTTTCATTCACAAAAACATGTCTATTGAAGAACAAGCTCATGAGGTTGATTTAGTTAAGAAAAATGAATCAGGCATGATTACAAATCCAATCGTATTAAAAGGTGAACACACTGTTAAAGAAGCAGCAGAGATTATGGAAAATTATAGAATTTCAGGTCTTCCTGTCGTTGATGATAATAACGTACTTCAAGGTATTATCACAAACAGAGATATGAAATATTTAAAACTTGATGATACTCCAATCTCAAAAGTTATGACAAAAATGCCATTAATTACAGCTCCTCAAGGTACAACACTTGATGAAGCAAAAGAAATTCTTTGGGAAAATAGAATCGAAAAATTACCAATTGTTGATGAAAAGAATCACTTAATTGGTTTACTTACTAGTAAAGATATTGATAATGCTAAGAACTTCCCTAATGCTTGCAAAGACTCTCGTGGAAGACTTCGCTGTGGCGCAGCTGTTGGTGTAGGCCCTGATACACTTGATAGAGTTAGAGCATTAGTTAACGTTGGTGTTGATATTATCACAGTAGATTCAGCTCACGGTGATTCTAAAAATGTATTAAACATTGTTAAAGAAATAAGAAAAGAATTTCCTGACCTAGATCTTGTGGCAGGTAATATTGTTACTGCTGAAGCGGCTAAGCACTTAATTGACGTTGGAGTAAACTGCGTTAAAGTTGGTATTGGACCTGGTTCAATTTGTACAACACGTATCATTGCAGGTGTAGGTGTACCTCAAATCACTGCTGTAGGCGATGTTTATGAATATTGCAAAACACGTGGTGTTTGTGTTATTGCGGATGGCGGTATTAAACAATCAGGAGATATCGTTAAAGCATTAGCTGCAGGTGGAGACTGCGTTATGCTTGGCTCTATGCTTGCAGGATGTTCTGAAGCTCCTGGAGATGAAGTAATATATTCTGGTAGAAAATTTAAGGTATATGTAGGTATGGGATCTCTTGCAGCTATGAAGAGAGGTAGTGCTGACAGATACTTCCAAAATAAAAATACGCAAGCTAAGAAACTAGTACCAGAAGGAATTGAGGGACGTGTTCCATTTAAGGGCGCATTGAGCGATACAATTTACCAACTTTGTGGTGGTATTAGAAGTGGTATGGGATATTGCGGATGTCAAAATATTCCAACTTTAAAAGAAAATGCTAAATTTATTCGTATTACAGCATCCGGCTTAAAAGAAAGCCATCCACATGATGTAGATATTACTGTAGAAGCACCTAACTATTTTAAGGATTAATTATGTTTGATAAGATTATTGTTTTAGATTTTGGTTCTCAGTATAACCAATTAATTGCACGTAGAATCAGAGATATGCATGTTTATTCTGAATTATTACCTCATACAATTAAGGCTAGCGAAATTGCTAAAATGGAAAATGTAAAAGGTATCGTTTTTTCAGGTGGACCAAAATCTGTGTATGACGCAGATGCATTTGATGTAGACGATGAAATTTTTAATTTAGGAATTCCAGTCCTTGGAATTTGTTATGGAATGCAATTAATCTCTAAGAAATTTGGCGGAAAAATCACTCGTGGTTCTGTAAGAGAATATGGCTTAAATACTATTGAAGTTGTAGAAAAGTCTGTTTTATTTGATTCATTACCTTTAAAACAAGATGTTTGGATGAGTCATGGCGACCATGTTGAGGTATTACCAAAAGGATTTAGTCTTGTAGCCAAAAGTGAAGCTGGATTGGTTGCTAGTATTCAAAACACAGAAAAAAATATTTATGCCGTACAATTTCATCCTGAAGTTAGAAATAGTGTTTATGGTTTAGACATTATTAAAAACTTCGTGTTTAAAGTATGTAAAGCTAATGATAATTGGTCAATGGCTAATTATATAGATTTACAAATTGAAAAAATTCGTAAAGAAGTAGGAAATAAGAAGGTTCTATGCGGTTTATCAGGGGGAGTAGATTCGACTGTAGTTGCTGTATTACTTTCAAAAGCTATCGGTAAACAATTAACTTGTATGTTCATCGATCATGGTTTACTTCGTAAAAACGAAGGCGATTTAGTTATGGAATCTTTAAAACCATTTGATATGAACGTTGTTAGAATTAACGCAAAAGATAGATTCTTAACTAAGTTAAAAGATGTAGAAGAGCCAGAAGCTAAGAGAAAAATCATAGGTAATGAATTTATCTATTGTTTTGATGAAGAATCAAAAAAATTAGGAGAGTTTGATTATTTAGCTCAAGGAACTTTATACACAGATGTAATTGAATCAGGTACAGGTACAGCACAAAGAATTAAGGCCCATCATAATGTTGGCGGCTTACCTAAAGATATGAAGTTCAAACTAATTGAACCACTTAACATTTTATTTAAAGATGAAGTAAGAGCTTTAGGCCTTGAACTAGGTTTACCTTACGAAATTGTATGGAGACAACCATTCCCGGGCCCTGGTTTAGCAATAAGAATTATCGGATCGATTACCGAAGATAAAATTAGAATTGTTCAAGATAGCGACGCAATTTTAAGAGAAGAGATTGCTGCTAACCATCTAGAAAAAGACATTTGGCAATATTTCACTGCTCTAACTAACATGAGAAGTGTTGGTGTAATGGGAGACGAGAGAACATATTCGTATGCAATTGCAATAAGAGCTGTTACATCAATTGATGGTATGACTGCAGACTTTGCCCGTATTCCATATGATATTCTTGCTAAAATATCAACACGAATTGTGAACGAAGTTAATGGTGTTAATAGAGTACTTTTAGATTGTACAAGTAAACCACCTGCAACAATCGAGTTTGAATAAACTTTATATATTTAGTATTAAAACGACTATCTAATTACGTGAAAATTAGATAGTTTTTTTAATAATATAAAGTCTAAAATAGATTAAATTCAATAATTATTATATGGGTATTTTTCTTGATTTGTTATATAATAAATACACTAAAGGAGTTATTTATGATTAGAAAAGCATGCAAAAAAGATATTAATAAAATATTAGATCTATTGGCACAGGTTAATCTAATACACGCAAATGCAAGACCTGACATATTTAAAGTTGTTACTAAATATAGTAATGATGAATTAGAAGAAAAGATAAATAAGGAGCCTATATTCGTTTATACAAATGATAATGATGATGTATATGGTTATATATTCGGGGTTATCCAAGAAACAAAAACTAATCATTTGATTTTTCATAAAACATTTTTTATTGATGATTTTTGTGTAGACTCTTCACAAAGAGGCTTAGGAGTAGGTAAAAAATTATATGAATATGTGAAAGAATATGCAAAAGGCATTGGTTGTGATCGTGTTACGCTAAATGTTTGGAATTTTAACGAAAGTGCATATAATTTCTATTTAAAATGTGGTTTAAAACCACTTGAAACAACAATGGAAGAAAAAATATGATTAAGTGTGGAATTGATTTAGGTGGAACAAATATAAAATTTGGTTTTTTTAAAGATTCGAACTTGATTTTAGAAACATCGATTAAAACACCCAAAGAAAGCTTTGAAATAATTGATTCAATTATTAATGTTGTTAAATATAACTATGATCTAAAAGAAATTGAAAAATATACTGTTTGTATACCGGGCGTGATCGATAATAATATAGTCGTATTAGCACCAAATACTAATATAAAAGGGCTTAATTTGTATGAATTACTGTCCCATGGTCTTGAAAACAAAAATATCCTAATTGAAAATGATGCAAATTTAGCTGCATTAGCCGAAGCTAGATCAACTAACACTAAAGATTTAGTTTTAATTACTTTAGGTACAGGAGTAGGCGGCGGAATTGTTATAGATAATGCTCTATATAATAAAAATGGCTTTGCGGGTGAAATAGGACATATGAAAGTCGAATTTGGAACATTTGCTAGAAGATGTGGGTGTGGCTCATTTGGATGCGCCGAATGTTACTGTTCTGCTAAAAATATGCCTCGAGAATATAATGCCTTAAAGCATACAAAATTAAATAGTAAGCAATTATTTGATTTATATGAAAAAGGGGACTCTGTTGCAGTTAGAAATGTAGAACATTTTGCTAGATACCTTGGAATATTGATTGCAAATATTAATCAAGTATTAGCAGTTAATGAATTTAGAATTGGCGGCGGTTTATCACATGCTACTAACCTTTTTATAGATAAGGTTTACAAATACTATAAAATGAATGTTATTCCAAATCTTAAAGAAACATGTCGTATTAAGAAGGCAAATTTAAATAGTAGCGCTGGAGTTTATGCGGTACTTTACGTTTAATTGAGGAATTAAAATGGTAGAACATATTGTTTTGTTTGATTATTCAAATAATATTAAAAACGAAGAAAAAAATGAATACTTTAATTATTTGCATAACTCCGTTCTAACGTTGAAAGAAATTTCAGGCGTTGTTGACATAACTTTTAGCAAAAATTTAACAAAAGAGAGTGATTTGGTATTTAAAGTTGTATTTGAAAATTTAAATTATTTAGAATTATTTCAATCTGATCCTTTACATTTAAAACATAAAGAAAAATGTAAAAATATAGTTACAAATAGACGAGTTATAGATTTTGATATTTAATTAATTTTCTAAATCAATTTACATTATTTATGTAATATTTTGTTTTAGTATATTATCAAGAGGTGATAATATGCTTAAAGAATTAGATATAAGAACTGTTAAAATCGGTACTAACTATATATCTGAATGCAAAGTATTAGATTTAAACACACAAAAAATATATTACGTAGTATCAAGAATGCCTAAAGTAATGTATGCAGCATTTGAATCAAGTTACATCGAAAGTTTGAAAAATAAAATAAAAATTCCTAGAAAAATCGAGGGAGAAAATTATATGTTTTTTGATTTTGAAGGTAGACTAAACAATACTAATTTTTTCATACAATACAAAAAAACTTATGATAATGTTTTAGAGGCAATGAGAAATGATAGAATCACAAAAAAATATTCTAAAATCAAAAAGCCTAAAAATATTAATGATTATAAGATTGTAAATAAAGAGAAAAAGTTATCTTACGTAGGATTTAGTTATAAAATGATTATTGATTTTAATAATCATGTTTACATGATTTACAAAGATGATTTTTCTAATTATAAGATTTTTGAATATATACTTAATCAAAAGATATTAATAGAAGAACTAAATAGTTTTAAAAAAATAAAGAAGTCAAAATTTTATCCTTACTATTTACTTATAGAAATGTATAACGACAACTATTTGATGAATCTTTAAGCCGTTGAATGAAAAGTTAAATTCCTGAAAATGTGCAATTTTTGAAGGGATTAAAAAATGAATGACTTACTGCCGTTTTTTCGGTAGGTAAGCCATTTTTTTAT
>CAVFGN010000023.1:0-29900 GCA_963621965.1 Alistipes finegoldii | reverse complement strand
GCAACTGACTCTTAATCAGTGGGTCTGGAGTTCGAGTCTCCAACGGTCCACCATTGTTTTGAATTTGAAGTCTAACTTAATTGTTGGGCTTTTTTATTTTAATATAAGTAAAATTAATTTATGTTATCTATTTTTTGATTTTTTCCATTTATTTATGATTGAATAATTATGACATGTGTGTAAAAAATATTGGATTAAATACTCTAAATGTATTAAAATAATAAACAGTTTATGTTTTTTATTTTTAATTAATAAAGAAGGGAGACCGAGTTATGAATATTTTTATGAATACATTTGCGTTTGCAATCATGGCACTTATATGTATATTCTTCATTAATAATAAAAAATTAATAATAAAAATTAATTTATCTTATGTGTTATTAAATGTTGTTATTGTAAGCACTATTTTATTAGATATATTGTTCCTAGATTTATCACTTGGTGAAGCGAATAATTTATTTTATTTTGTTGCTAAATTGTATTTGATATTCTTAGTATTTGATTCATTTTCAATAACGAATTATTCTATTAAAGTGTTCAATAATGATGAAAAAATACGTAAGAAGTATTTTGTAGTCGCATTACTATTATTCATATTATCAATTGTTTTAATTATTTGTTTACCTACTACATATGACATAGATTCTTCTGGTAAAAAATATTTATCAGGACCTTCATTATATGCATCATATACTATGTCTTTTATATTTATGCTGTTTAACATTTTCTTAATTTATAAAAATAGGAATATAATAAATAAAAGAAGTATTTTAGCTGTTGCAGCATATACATCATTATGGATATTTTCAACTGGACTTCAAGTTATATGCAATTATATAGTTCTAAATGATAATGTTATATATTTTGGTCGTCTACCATCTACTATTGGTTGCTTAACTATATTTGCACTTATTGAAAATCCTGAAAATGATACAGAGTCAGAGTTTGGAACTTTAAATGATATTGCTTTTAGAAAATATATTGAGAAGAATTATAATAAAAATTTTGTAATATTGTCTTTAGATAAAAATCATTTTAAAACTTATGATCATATCAAAAAGGTTCTTCATGACGTATTACGAAATACTAGCAGTGTATATAGAGTATTTAAATACGATCAATGTAATTTTATCTTTACAAATAATCCCGTGAAGAATGATTTTTATGAATCAGATATACAGGGTTTAATTTATAATCATATTCAAAATAATAGTTTTTTACATTTTCATATCATCAACATTAAAAGTAATATAGGAGTAGAATCTAACGATAAGCTTATCAAATATATTGATTTTTTGATTTCTAATATAAACTTTGACAACAAGATGGAAATTATTAATAATCAAAAATTCGATGAAATTAAAGAGAATATTAAAATTTCTAATTCAGTTAATTATGCTATTAAAAATAATAAAGTTTTAGTTAATTACCAAGGTATATATGATATTAATGAAGAAAAATTTGTATCTGCTGAAGCACTTGTCCGTATAGTTGATGAAAATAATTTGATTATACCACCATATAAGTTTATTCCAATGATTGAAAAAGATGGTAGAATAAAAGAACTTGCGGATATTGTATTAGAAAATGTATGTAAATTTATTAGTAAAAATAATTTAGAAAAACTAGGTCTAAAGTACATAGAAATAAACTTATCAACAAAACAATTTAATGATTCAAATTTAGTATATGACTACACTAATTTAGTAAAAAGTTATAATATTAATCCTAAATTTATTAATTTTGAAATTACTGAAACTTCGAATAATGATATAAATAAAATTGTTTCAATCATGAATGAGTTTATGAATTACGGGTTTAGATTTTCTTTAGATGATTTTGGTACAGGTAATTCTAATCTAAATTATATTATCAATATGCCTATAGATATTGTAAAATTCGATAAATCAATGGTTGATTCATACTTTACTGATGAAAAAACTAAGATTATTGTTAAGGAAACGATTAACATGATAAAGAGGTTAGATAAAAAGATAGTATTTGAAGGCGTTGAGACTAAAGAACAAGTAGAATTTATTAAAAATCTCGACGTTGATTTTATACAAGGATATTATTATTCTAAACCACTTAATGAACATGAATTTATAAAATTACTAGAAATTAATAATAACTTAAAACAAGAATAACTTATACGTAAAAATATAAGTTATTTTTTTATTGAAGTGCTTAAAAATTACTATATTTTTTAAAAATTGAGTGTATAATGTGTGTAAGGAGGAAAAGTATGAAAAAAATATTTAAATTTATTACTTTTGTAATAAGTGTATTTGTTGGCTTATTTACTATTACAAGTTGTAACGATAAGGAAGATAAAAGAGAACCATTATCAGAGGAACAAATAATTGCTAACTTTGATAAAGAAGTACAAAGCATAACTTTTTCAAAAGATTCAATTAATGGATTTATTAATGAAACAGTTGCGGAAGTTTTAAAAGAAAATGTTTTTGAAAATATTGATTCTTTAAATATTCCAAACACAAAATTAACAGTTGACCTTAACGGAGATACTAGCGAAGGATACGCATGGCAAAATGGAAAGGTTGTTTATTGCTACTATGGTGAAGAAACATATAAACTTGATTTAAGCGCTGCTAAAGAATTAGTTCCTTCAAGTAATGATAGTGATGATAAAACTAGTACAGTAGATTATGTAGGTCTTTTTACAAGCAACTTCTTACCTGAAGGTTTTGACATAGATTCATATCTTGCAAATATTAAATTTACTGGCGAAGAATTTACATATGATTCTACTACTGGTTACTTTACATTGCATGAAGACGCTTTATATTCATTAATTGCGAAAACATTTAATAATCCTTTCTTTACTGCTTTAACTATTAAAGAATATGTCGATAAGTATATTTCAAGTTTTGATCTAAAAATTGGGTATGACGGCTATGATTTTACAGGATATTCAATTAATGTTGTTCCAAATGCTCTAGATTATGATTTAACTAAAACTTATATTTCATCTTCCTTAAGTTTAACTTATGATGATGAAGATATTAGTAGTGGATCATTTAAATTTAATGTTCTTTCTACTCCAAAAGAAGTATCTGATAAAAACGAAATACAAGATATAAGAGTAAGTATTGATTTTTCTGAAAATCAAGTATCAGGAACAATAAGTACTAAAATTGGTAATGTTATAATAGGAAGATTTGAAGGAACAACTTCTTTTGAAATGAATTCAACAAGTATTACATGTAATTTAAATGGTATAGTTAAGGTTGGTATTCAAGATTCTTCAAGCACTAATGAATATGAATACAAATACGGTACGCCTATTAGTGTAAGTATGAATGGTACTGTTTCTATTAATGGTGTAGAAGCTAATGTGGTTGCTACTAGCGGCGAATATAAATGCACATGTACTTTAACAAGTACTGATGTAACAATACCTGCTCTAGTAAAAGCAACTGAATCAAATGCTGTTGATATTATTGAAAAGTTAATACATTAATATTAATACAAGTGTACTAAACTCATTAAAAAAAACTGATTATTTTTAAAATAGTCAGTCTTTTTTTATTAAATTAAACTAAGTAAAGTTATGCTCGTATGTCTTTATAATAATCTTTAACGTAAGAATAAGCATTAAATGAAATAACCGATAATAATAAGAAATACATAGGAATTGATAATAATAAACCTATTGTTTGATTAGTTATTAGAATGATAATAGATGTAATGAGAGTTAATATTAGAGATATTAATAAAGTTCCGATTACTAAATAAGTAATATTCTTAAATGAGAAGATATTTTTAAATTTGATAGATTTTTGTTCACGAGATAAATAAGCTTCAAATAATGATATACCTTGATTGATAAATAATGTTAATATAAGCGTTAAAATTGCACCTAAAGGTAAGAGTCCCATTAAATAAGTAATTAATGCAACAAAAGAGATATTTATTATATAGTTGATGATTATTACAAAAACAATTTTTTTAAGCGACATATTCATCTTAAGATCTTTTTTTACCATAATTCTTGTATAAAAATAACATATAAGAATTCCTAAAATAAACCATAATGTAAAAGATAAAACGGACAATGTAATAGAGTTCGCTGTATTTTCGATAGATGTAGATATTTCAACCGAAAACTCATCTGTATTAAGTACAGATATTAAAGCATTTTTAATAGTATTAACCAAAAAATCATGAGAGAAAATGGTTGTAAATGTACGCCAAAAATTATTCCATGGTAGATTTTTAAATGATTCCAGTATAGATGTTTTAAAAGATGATATATTAAAACTATTTGCGTTAGTGATTTCCTCATCAAGAAGATTAATTAAATTTGTTAAATCATTTTCTGATTTTTTTATGAATCTTGAAACACCTATAAGAATACATATTAAAAGAATAGCTAAAGATGGTAAGTAATATTTTAGACTATTAAAAAAATTTTTTATACATTTTTTTATTATCATTTTAAAACCTCTAATTTATTATCTATTATTATAAACTTCTATTATATAATAGATATTTTCGTTAATTTTGTCTATTTCTTTTTGTGCTACTTTTTCCATGACTCAATCTTTTTGTGCTACTTTTTCCATTGATATTTTTGCTCAAATATTATAATTCAGTTGGTGATAAAATGAAAATATTAAATATTACTGCGCATTCAGTAACTTTAGAAATTGAAAATAATATACCTTATAAAAGTGAAGAATTTGATATATATCTAAATTCTAAGTTTTTAAGGAAAGAAGAAAGAAATGTATTTACAATTTTCGAACTTGAACAAGATACAAATTATACAATTGAGGCTAAAGAAAATATTAATATACATACTTTAAAAGAAAATTCTTGTATACATCTTTCTGATTTTAATCCTTTTAAAGACGGATTAAATGATGATACTAATTTTATACAAAGTGCTATTATGTTAACACCTAAAGGTGGCACGTTAATTATAGATAAAGGTACATATTTAGTTACAAGTCTATATTTAAAAAGCGATATAAATATCTATTTTGAGCCAGACGCAAAACTAGTAGGAGAAACAAATAGAAGAAAATACCCAGTACATTCAAAAAATACAAATGCAGGAATTTGGGAAGGAAACGAGGTTAATAATTTTGCTTCTACACTAAACTTTATAAATGTAGAAAATGTTGTTATATATGGACAAGGCGAAATTGACGGAAGAGCTGAGAAAAGTGATTGGTATCAAAATCATAGATTATTAAATATTGCATGGCGAGGCCACTCAATATTTACCTATAATTCAAAAAATATAACAATCTCAGATATTTATATACATAACACACAAGCATGGGCAATACATCCTTATAAATCAGAAAATTTAAATTTTTTAAATTTATATATTAAAAATAATCCAAACATGCCAACAACCGATGGAATTGATCCTGATATGTGTAACAACGTTGTAATAAAGGGATGTAAGTTCTCAGTTGGTGATGATTGTATAGCAATCAAAAGCGGAACATATGAATTAGCTAAAAAATACAGACTACCTTCATCTAACATAATTATTGAAAATAATTTAATGACATTAGGGCATGGTGGCGTTGTTTTTGGCTCTGAATCTAGTGGCGGTATAGAAAATATAACTGTAAGAAAATGTATATTCAAAGACACTGAGCGAGGACTCAGAATAAAGACACGTAGAGGAAGGGGAAATGTCGGAGAAATAAATAATGTAATATTTGATAACATTATTATGGATAATGTACAAACACCATTTGTAATAAATTCATATTATAATATGGGCCCTAGTGGAGGCCACACAGAATACGTTTGGACTACAAAAAAACTAGAAGTTGATGAATACACTCCAGTTTTAGGCAATTTCTATTTTTCTAATATGAAATGCACAAATGTAGAGTATGCAGGAGGCGTATTTTTAGGTTTGCCGGAGAT
The DNA here is from genome assembly GCA_963621965.1 of Alistipes finegoldii. Taxonomy (GTDB): domain Bacteria; phylum Bacillota_I; class Bacilli_A; order Acholeplasmatales; family Anaeroplasmataceae; genus JAEELC01. The sequence goes on along the minus strand of CAVFGN010000023.1, from coordinate 23,981 downwards.
GCCAATTAAAGAAGTGGGATTTAAAAACGTTTCATTTAGTTATAAAGATGATGCACGCGAGGGAATTCCATGTATGATGGAACATCCATATACAATGAAAAAAAGAGGAATTTACTGTTTAAATGTATCTAAATTAACACTAGATAATGTTACATTTAATGGTCAATTAGGTAAAGAAGTAATTAAGGAGGAAACAAAGTAATGACTTTAGGAGCTTTAAGTAATCTTGCGTTTACTTGTAATGCAGTATTACCAATTATTTTATTAATACTTATCGGTTATTTTTTAAAAAGAATTAAATTATTACCTGATACATTTTGGAAAATGGCTAATAAATTATGTTTTAAACTATGCTTACCAGCAATGCTATTTATAAATATTTATAATGTATCTGATTTATCTGGAATCGCAAAACAATGGCGTATTGTATTATTTTGCGTTATTGCAATATTAATTATATTCTTTTTAGGATTAATTTTTGTTAAACTTTTTGTTAAGGAAGATAAACAAAAAGGTGTAATATTACAATGCGTGTTCAGATCAAATTTTGCAATTATCGGAGTATCATTAGCTGAATCATTGTCAAACGGAAGAACAGAACCGGTTGCACTTGCGGCTGTAATAAGTGCTATTTCAATACCTTTATTTAATGTACTTGCAATAATTAGTTTATCTATATTTATTAAAGAAGATAACACGAAGATTAGTGTTAAAGATATTGTACTAAAAATCGTTAAAAATCCATTAATTATAGGTGTATTTTTAGGCATATTTGCGCTTGTGATTCGTGAATTATTATCAATTAATAGAGATACACCATTATTTACTATTAAATCTAATTTACCATTTTTGTATACAACAATAAATAACCTTAAAAATATGGCAAGCCCGCTAGCACTTATAGCTTTAGGTGGAGACTTTACATTTAGTGCTGTATCAAAACTTAAAAAACAAATTATATATGGCGTTGTCGGTCGTGTTATATTCACACCAGTTGTGTGCCTAATAGCAGTATATTTTATTAATAAGAACAATTTATTAAATATAGAAAACTCAATGTGTTTTCCTGCTTTAATTGCATTATTTGGTACTCCAGTCGCAACCTCAAGTGCACCTATGGCTAGTGAAATGAATAATGACGAAGAATTAGCAGGACAACTCGTTGTTTGGACATCGGTTGTCTCAGTGTTTACGTTATTTTTAATAATATTCACTTGTTCATCAATTGGAATATTTGCCTAAATTAAAAAACAAAAAATCTTGTCCTACTTTGTGTTTTATAATATTTTTATAAATAAAAGAGAGGTACATTTTATGTCAAAAGCTAAAAAAATTCTTGAATATAACATGAAGAAGAATCTTAAAAATATTCAAATTGGTGCTGCGAGATACGAAAAGATATATAGATTAACTGATAATTATATTAGAAAAAATAAAGAAAGATATGATCAAGCTTGTAAAAACGTTAATAATAGGTTTATAGACAGTCGTGAACTTGCAAGCGTAATTATGACTTATTATTTTGATTGTCTAGAGTTTAAAGATAAAAAGATACAATTTAATAATAAGAAATATGAAGAGTGTTTAGATACCTTTATGGACAAAATTGCCTTTGTTCCTAAAGGTGATCCCGAGTTTGAAGAAAAACACAAAGATGATAAGGAAATTGATGAATTAGGTTTGAATAAGTATGAAAGATATTACTATGATCAAATTAAACCTTATTTCGATAGAATTTATTCACAAATTCCTCAATTTATGGAACTTGATAAAAAATTTATATCTAAAAAGTCGAAAATTTCTGTCTTAGATGGATTTAATTTAATGTATACATATCATTTTGCGCAAGGAATGGATGTAAATATTTCTAACGTTTATAGTAAGGAATATTATGATCAAACATTCTCGAACTTTGAAAAAATAAAAATGTATAAGACGTATACAACAATCAATACACATAAATCTTTTGCCTTAGCAACAGAACTTGCAAGATACAAAATATATGATTCAAATAACGTAAATATGGTTGATTTTAACTTTAGTTCTGATGCTCTGTATGAATATATTAATAATTTAAAGGACTCTTCAAAAATTGAAATTGAATTTAATCCTTCGTTTTATGAGATACTTGGAAGAAATGAAATTGAAAATGATGATATGACTTTAATAAGGGATCTTTTAGATAAACAATTTGAACTTTATAATCTTACAGATTGTCAAAATTTCAAAGATGTTAATCGATCAATTAACAATATATTTGTCGATGGTAAAGCGTTATCAAATGTAAGTAAAAACAAAAAAGAGTGCTATTTAGACCTTGCTAGAAAAATAATGGAAGGAAATCACAAAATTGAAATTGTTGAATTAATTGAGGCAAATGGAAAAGTTATACCTAATATTGTTCCTGTCAAAATTAAACATGATCAAAAAGCTTACAACAGAGAAAATCATACAAAACTTGATAGATTATTAAATTTCTTACATTTAAAGAGCAACATTAGACGTATTGAAAAAATAGAAGATCATAATTTCTTAGATACGCTTAGAACTAGCGACTCTAGAACTGAAGAAATCTATAATATAATTAGAGAACGTGTAGCGGAATATAATAGTAAAGAAGAAAACAAAGATAAAATGCTTGGTTTTGAGTGCCCTATCAAATCACTTAATTTTGATATTAAAGAACAAAAAAATAATATCATTGTAAATGATGTAAAAACTGTTAATGATATTAGAAATGATGAAATAAATATTGAACATCAAAAAGAAATGATTAACGAAAAAAGTAAATAATAAAGGGGAAGCAATTTTGCTTCCCTATATTACTTTAAAGTTATAAGTGGCGTTTTTGTATCAGCACTTGTTGACCAAAATATTCTAATATTACTGTCTTTAATATTTGTTATATTACCTTTTAATTCATCAAAATAAACTTCATTGATATTATAATCACTAGAAATTGTCCATGATACGGAATAAGTTTTTCCTTTGTATTCATATGTAGTAAATGTAAAATCTTTTAGATTGTTTTTGCTAGTACCTAGTGTCTTGTAACCTATCGCATTTACTTTTAAAACAGTTAAAAGATATTCTTCATCTTTATTTGTATAAAAGACAACAGCTATATCATCTAATTTTTCTTCATATAGTAAATTTTCTACACTATTTTTATCTGTTTCTTTTATGTAATCGCATGGGGAAAGTGCGTAAAGATAGAATTGTCTACTTTGTATGATAATTAGAAGCGAAATGACTATAAATATTATGATTTTAATTACATTATTTATTTTGTTATTCATGAGTTTTTCCTTTATCGATAATAATATTTTAAGAAAAAATTATTATGTAGTCAATTTGAAATATTAAAAACACTTAAAGTAGAAGAAAATTTCATCAAATGATATACTATAAGTATAATACGGAGGATTATATGGAGTTTGTAGTAGAAAAGAATGTAACAAAATGTATAGAAAACGGGGAAGTACTAGGTTATGTTACATACCCTAATATAGAAGAGAATATTGTTTTAATTGATCACACTGTAGTCTTAGAAAAAGCACAAGGTAAGGGCATTGCAAGTTTACTTTTGAAACATGCGTGTGCGTATTTTTTAGAAAATAATATAAGAGTAAAAGTTAGTTGTAGTTACGCACTTAACTGGTTTTTAAAACATGATGAATTTAATGAATTATTAATAAAATAAATTGAAAAATTAGAAGCCAATAAGGCTTCTTTTTAAAATCTATAAAATATGGTAAAATATTTTAAAGATAAGAAAAAGAGGATTTTAATATGGAAGATGTAAAAGTTATTGAAATAAAAGCTAGTGTATTTGAAGATAATAATAACGAAGCTAGTGAACTAAGAACTTATTTAAAAGAAAGAGGAGTATTTTTACTTAATGTTATGTCTTCTCCAGGAAGCGGTAAGACAACTACATTAACACGTGTAATTAACCTAATGAAGGACAAGTATCGTATTGCTGTAATGGAAGCCGATATTGATTCTGTGGTAGATGCAAAAAAGATTGCGAATGCGACAGGGGTTGAATCGATTCAATTACATACAGGTGGTATGTGCCACTTAGATGCATGTATGACTAGACAAGGCATAGATAATCTAGATTTAGATAATTTAGATTTAGTAATACTTGAAAATGTAGGTAATCTTGTATGTCCTGCTGAATTTGATACAGGTGCACATAAATCTATCACAATATTATCTGTTCCTGAAGGGGACGATAAACCTTTAAAATATCCTTTAATGTATACTGTATGTGATGCAGTGTTAATCAATAAAATTGATGTATTACCATATTTTGATTTTAGTGTAGATAAGTGCATAGAAAATGTTCATTTTAGAAATAGTGACGCTCATATATTTAAAATTTGTGCTAAAAGTGGTGAAGGAATTAACGATTTTGTAACATGGTTAGATAATGAAATTATAAACGTGAAGGAGAGATAGAATGGCAAAAAAGATTAAAATAGAAGATATTGTTCCAATCTATGATACTGTGCCTACACCACATATGTATGATAAAGAGCCTAGTCAAAAGATTATTAAACTAGGAAGAAAAATCACAGATGTTGCAGCTCACAAATTATTTGGTGTTAAGGTAAGTGACCCCGAATATTGGGGACTAGCTGAAATCTTAACGGAGGATATGGCTGATGTTGGTCTTTCGATGAAATTAAGAACGCCTTATACGTTTAGTCAAATGTGTGAATTAAACCCTGAAAAAGCTAAGGACAAGGTTGCATTTAAAAAACTTCTTGACGATATGCTTTATGTTGGACTCCTTGAATTTGATTATGGTAACCACTACGATCACGACGGAAGAAATGCACCTCAAACTGAGAAACGCTATATATTAGCTATGTTTGTACCAGGATCTGCCGAAATGTTTAACATGGAAGAAACTCCTGATTGTGTAAATAGGAGACTTATTGAGCATCCTGCAGTAGCTTCATTTTTCGAGCGAATGACTTATTTACCTCTTGCAAAAGTTACGCAAATGGTACCGCCAGGCGGTGCAGGGGTCGGAATGCATGTAATACCTGTTGAAGAAGCTATTAAATTTGAAAATGAAAGCGTAGATTTAGAACATTTATCTTATTGGCTTAAAAAATATAAAGATAAGATTGGTGTTGGTCAGTGTTCGTGTAGATCAAGTCGTCAAGCTCTAGGAGAAGGATGCGGAGATGATAATTACGGATGGTGTATAGGTGTTGGAGACTTTGCAGATTATTGCAGAGAAACTGGAAAAGGACATGATATTACATACGAAGAAGCTATGGAGATTTTAAAGAAAGCAGAAGAAAATGGCTTCGTACATCAAATTACAAATATCGATGGAGAAAATAAAATATTTGGTATATGTAATTGTAATGTAAACATTTGTAATGCACTTAGAACTAGTCAATTATTTAATACTCCTAATATGTCTCGTAGTGCATATACTGCACACGTAGATTCTGCCAAATGTGTAGCATGTGGAAGATGTGTAGAGTATTGTCCTGCAGGAGCTGTAAAATTAGGTCAAAAGTTATGCACAAAACAAGGAGAAATCGTGTATCCTCGTGTAGATCTTCCTGATAACAAAATTTGGGGACCTGATAAATGGGATCCTGATTATAGAGATAATAATAGAATTAATTGCTATGATACAGGTACAGCGCCATGTAAGACTATGTGTCCTGCGCATATAGCTGTACAAGGTTATATAAAAATGGCTAAAGAGGGAAGATATTTAGATGCCTTAAAATTAATTAAGCATAACAATCCATTTCCTGCAATTTGCGGACATGTATGTTATCATCCATGCGAAGATGCATGTACTAGAGGCGAATTTGATACAGCAGTCGCAATCGACGAAATAAAGAAGTTTGTTGCTATGCAAGACTTAAATAAAGAAACAAGATATGTGCCAAAAGTTGTTGCTCCGATAAGTCCTGCAAGACAAGTACCACTTCCTAACTTCAAGCAAAAAATTGCAATTATAGGTGCCGGTCCTGCTGGATTAACATGTGCATATTTCTTAGCACTTAAAGGCTATAAACCTACAGTGTTTGAAAAAAATAGTGAACCAGGTGGTATGATGGTTTACGGAATACCTTCTTTTAAACTTGAAAAAGATGTTGTAAATGCTGAGATAGATGTAATCAAAGAACTAGGTGTAACTATTAAAACAGGCGTAAATGTTGGAAAAGATGTAACAATTGAAGAGTTAAGACAAGAAGGATTTGAAGCATTCTATATAGCAATTGGATGCCAAGGTGCAAATATTCCAAATGTAAAAGGTGTAGATGCAAAAGGTGTTTCAAGTGCTATTGATTTACTTCATAGTGCACACGATAACGAAAATCAAGTAATAGATGAAGATGTTGTAGTTATTGGCGGAGGAAATGTGGCAGTTGATGCAGTGCGCACGCTTAAACGCTTCTTTGCACGACCTAAAATGGTTTGTCTAGAATCACGTGATACTATGACTTCAAGTGGTGAGAGTATAGAACTTGTCTTAAAAGAAAACATTGAAATCATCAATTCGTATGGTCCTCAAGAGATATTAAAGGATGAATGCGGTAATGTAGAAGGTGTAGTATTTAAGAAATGTTTACGTACTATTAATCCAAACACACAAAAGTTTGATCCGTTATATGATGACAGAAATACTATAACTATTAAATGTAAACGTGTTGTATTTGCTACCGGACAAAAAATTATTTGGGATGATTTGCTAAAAGATACTAACGTTAAACTAGTTAATAACTATCCACAAGCTGATAGATTAACATATCAAACAGATGAAAGTGACATATTTGTTGGTGGAGATGTATATACAGGGCCAAGTTATGTAATCGATGCGATTGCACAAGGAAAAGAAGCTGCCATTTCTATTCATAGATTTGTTCAACCAAATACAAGTCTAACAATCGGACGAAATAGAAATGACTATAAGTCATTAGACAAAAAGAATATTGTAGTTCCAAGTTATGACAAAACTCAAAGACAAGAAGTACATTTAAAAGATGGCTTTGAGTCAACATTTAGAGATATGCATGAAACATTCACAGAAGAGCAAGTAAAGAAAGAAGCAAGCAGATGCTTAAGTTGCGGTATGTCTGTTGTCGATCCTAATAAATGTATAGGTTGTGGTATATGTACTACAAAATGTGATTTTGATGCAATTCATTTAGTACGTGATCATCCTGAATGTACACATATGGTTCGTAGTGAAGATAAATTTAAATATATCTTACCTTATCAAGCCAAACGTGCATTTAAGATATTAACCAGAAGAAAAACAAAAGAAGAAAAAGAATATTTAAAGAAATATAAAAATTATCAAAAGAGAGTTCGTGTATCTCTAAAGGAAAATAGTCATGCATGAGCTTGGAGTTGTGTTCCACATAATTAAAAAAGTTGATAAAATTGCCGAAGAAAATAATGCAAAAAGTGTTACTAGTTTAACTCTTGAAATAGGTGAAGTGTCAATGATTGTACCTACTTATTTTGAAGATTGTTTTAACTGGGCTAAGGTAAATAGATCAAAATATATGCACACATGCAAGTTAAATATTGTAAATATAAAAGCTATTACAAAATGCACTTGCTGTAATAAAGAATACGATACCGTTACATACGGGCGCATTTGTCCTTTTTGCGGGAGTGAAAAAACTTATTTAGTATGTGGAAATGAAGTATTAATTAAGGAAATTGAAGTAATTTAATTATGGAAAATAAAAATAATAAAATTTTTAAAATCGTTATATCTGTTGTTGCATTTTTGTCGTTGGTTTTATCTTTTATATCATTAGTAATTACAATAAAAAATAGTAAGAATGATATTGTTGATACAAATACAACTACTAAATACACATTGTATGTAGGAACAAACGATAAAGATACGTATAAACAAGAAATAACTAGTAATGAATGTGTGAGTATAGTAACAACAGTATGTGTTAAATATACAGGTGGTTGTACATTATCTGAGGCTCATGGTTATTGGACGGATGAAAAAAATAATATTACAATTGAATATACGATAGTAGTAATATTAGAAGATATTAGTGAAGAGACTGTCTATAAGATATGTGATGAGTTAATTGTTGAACTTAATCAAAATTCAATACTTGTTGAGACAAATAACGTAAAAACTAATTTTTATTCAACAAATAAATAAAATAAAAGCTGTAAAGGAAAAATAATCTTTTACAGCTTTTTTAGTAAAAAGATGCAAGAAATAGGTTTAAACTACTTTGCATCATAAAGTATTTATTTAATTTATTACGAAAGAATCAAAATCAATTGAATCAGATAATACTTTGATTTTAATTTTCTTTTTACCACTAAACTCAATATAGTACAATTTATTAAATTCAATGATTTGGGTATTGTTATCAATTGTAACTTCTATCTTAGAATCGGTATTTAAAGTCTTAATAAGTAGTCCATTAGTGCTTTCAATTTCAAGTGTACCATTTCCGCTTACCGTGCGACCATATGTAGAAAATTTGTTATTTAAACTGAAATTAGTATTGTTATTTACAAAATATCTCGCATTTGTAGGAGATACAAGATTTCCAGAAGCTTTAAGTGATAAATTTATATCGCTTAATGCCACATACTTGTGTTCGCTAGTATCAGTTATAACTAATTTATAGTATCTAATTTTAGTTGTATTAAATGAAGCGGTTAAGTTTCTGCCAGATAAATTTTGATTTTGTAATGTAATTAATTCTAGATTATCAAGAGTAACGCCACCATACAAAGAGTATGTCAATGGATAATGACTTTGATTTCCGTTGTAAGTTGTAATATTTAATTGATTTAAATAATAAGTACCACCTAAATCAATAGTTACTTCGAAAGGCTCACTAGAAATCATTTTATCACGAATTGAGTGATAACTAGTGTTAGAATTTCCATCAATAATATTTTCTATTTTATAATTATCATCCCACTTATCGTAAGATGAAGTATAAGATACTATTTTTTGATTTGAGAAAGGTACACTAAATGAAGAATTAGAATAAGTTCTAGTGTACAAATCATCTGCTTTGAATTTTGTTACATATGTTGATTCGTTATATAAAATTGAATTACTAATAGCAGTTAGTTCATCACCAAATGAGCCAAATAATTCAGAAAATCCATCTTGATGGAAAGAGTTAATTGTAACTCTAAAGTAAATGTAATCACCTTTATTTACTTTAAATGTTAAGTATTGTTTAGTGCAGTTGATAGGACTAGTTCTAGGGCTCTCTAAAGAAGAATCATAATTTTTGGTATTTAGACCAGCCTCTAAATAAGTGTCATTTCTATCAGAACATCTAACTGACAATTTGTATGTACCACTTTGGTTCATATAAAGCTTACCATAATAAGATGTTATTTGATTGCTAGAGATACCATTTATAAAATGTTTCGAAACTAAATTTGAAATAGAACTTGAATAACCTGCAAAGTTTTTTTCGATTGCTTCTTTAGCAGTTTTATAAGGTTTAGATTCGTAATTATAAGTATCAACAGTTATACCTTTATATTTTGGATTAAGTTCAATAATAAAAGTTAAGGTAGAAGAATAAGTACCATTTGTTACGTCTACAACGACATTTAACTTAGATTTAGCTGTTGCATCTATAGTAACAGTATTATTTTTAATACTAAACTTAGTATTAGTAGAAGTAGATACTTTATTTAACTTATAGTTAAAACCACTAGGTAAAGTTAGAGAAGTACTTAAATCAAGTGTGTAAGTGTTACTAGGTGTAATAATATAAGGCATAACAGTTGTGATTTCGGTATTATTAACTATACGTCCTGTTTGTTCTTTTAGAGTTGACGGAATAAACATAGGAAGATTTTTATATTTCTCTTTTAATGTTTCGCTAACATTTTGACCCAAAAGAGAAAAATAGTATTCCATATTGTAATTAGTTGTTTCGCATAAAGATTCATACCAAGCGTCTGAGCCACCGCTACCTTTTTTATATTTAGCAGCTTTAATAAATGTATCAACACCAAATGTGTGAATTATATCAGCATAAGTACTTAAAGAAGAAAAACTCGGGTTAGTTTCTGATAAATTAGCACTTAAACTTAGAGTTTCTTTTAAAGATACTTCGGGATTTAAATATCTATTCCAACCACTTAAATTATCTCTATCTTCACTTATTTTTGTGTAACTAATGTAAGAAAGAAGATTGATTGCGTTATTAGTTACTTCGTCTCCAGGATAAAATCCATAACGTTGGAAGTGGTGGTTGTATTCATGAATTGTACCCCACATTCCATTTGTAATAAATGAATCGTAATCAAGACTTCCACTCATCCAGTCAGGAGGAAGGTTGCACCAATTGCGACCGACGATTGCTACAGCGCTACCAGCCGCAATAAACGGATCATAAATAAAATCAATACCAATATCAGTAGAACTTCCTGATGGGATTTGACGCGAAATGTTAGATATTTTTAGCCATAAGTCTGAAATCTTATTAAGATTATCATAATCTAAATTTGCGTATTTTTTAGGGCCTGAGTGTCTAACGCATGCATCAAACACTTCAAGATCAAAGTAAGGTGTAGAGCACGTTTTTAAACGTTCAAATTCACTTTCTGTAGTTAGACCATATATAAAGTGGGTATATTCAAGTGCACCTGAAATTGTAATACTAAACTCGCAAGGATTGTTAGGGGTTACGTATATCGGTCCACCTAAGAATGCACCAACATAAGAAGTTGTATCACTTACTAACATCTCGTTTCCAAGTAGAGGCATTCTTGAAAAATCATTTCTTGCTTGCCAAATATTGTTTAATTGATTGTTTTGAGCATATTGGCCAATCTCAATCTTTACACCACCAGTTCTTTCTAAATCGCTTTTTGACATAGTAACAGTAATTACTTCACCTGCGGGCGCATACAACCCTGTTATATGGTTTCCACTAGGTCTAGAGTCATATGTTATTTTTTTAATGACTGCCTCTTCACTATCACTAGGAGAGCCATAATAAGTATTTAGTGAAGTAGTATGTTTGTATAACTTTCTATCCAATTTTGTATCATTTAAATATAAGTTACCATCTTTATCCATTTTATTAAAAGTAGAATCACTAGCCTTTAAATAATCAGATTCAGCTATTAAAGCACTTTTTTCTTCTTCTGTAATATTTTCTAAACTAGTTCCGTAAATAGGGTATCTATTACCTTCGTCACTTGTAGTCGCAGGAACGTTTCTTTTAACATTACCTAAAATTTCATAAGACATACCTACTTTAGTATTGGATCCTTCGTAACTTAAATTGAGTTCTGTATTTTCTGATTTCGAACTTGAAGAATCAGGATCACTTTTTTTGCAATTAGCAGTAATTAAAACTGTAAATATTGTTAAAAACAATAAAAATATCTTTTTCATAAATCACCTTTTTTAAACCATGTTATATCATATCTAAAAAAGATATTAATTTCAATTTAATTCTAAAATTAAAAATTTAATAAATAGTTATTTCTTGTCCTACATTTAGTGATAAAATAAAGCATAAGAAAATTTTAGATATTGCAAAGGAGGATTTTTATGGAAGAAAATGTAGTTAGAAAAACAACTTTTGTAAAAATTTATGAACATATATTAAAAAAACAATTTCATGTAAGTGATGAAAGAATAGATAAAATTAAAAGATATTATGATTCATATTTAGATAAATTTGAGGATTCTATCATTAACTATATAGTAAATGAGGAAGAAGAAAATATTAACGAATATTATGACTTATTTAATCAAAACGTTCAAAAATTATTTTTACATCATTTTTCTAAAATGATTAAAGAAACGACTTATGGCTATGACCCTGAACTTGCTTATAATGCAAGCGAATTAACAGATTTTTTAAATATTGGTATTGAATACACTTATTTAATATTTAAGAGTTATAGATTTAATTCTGCTGAGGTTACCGGTAAGCTTCGCGCAAAACTCGAAAGAGAAGTAGATGATAAAACATTTGAAAAAATGATAAATAATGTCAATGATTATATGTCTAGTGCAATTAATCAACATGTTTATTTTAAAGAAAATGTAACAAACTCTCTAAATACTATTAAAGAAGCACTAGGAAATGAAAAAATTAGAGAAATTTATGATTATAATTTAAGAACAATTGATAATTACGAGTTAAGAGATATTGAATTTAATTTTGATTTACATTCACCTAGCTATGATAATATAATGTATTACGAAGAAAAAAAAGATATTACTTTCTTTAAATATGATGGCATGATTTTTAAAGCATTCGGTCAATATGAAAGCTTTGATGAATTTTTATCACTAAATGAAGAATTTAAAAATAGTTTAAATGATTATCTATTTGCAAGTGATTGTGCATCAAGAAATCCTCTTGGATTTTGCAAATACAAAGCAGAGAATGGTTTTTACTATTATTTAATAAACGGACTACATTATAAATCTGAAGTTTCATTTGAAGATAACGAAATTAGACAACAATTTGATAGAGTTAGTAATTTTTTAACAAGAGTTCCTAATATAAAAGACGTTATATTTGGAAATATCTATATGATTGATTTTAGAGAAAATAGAAATATTGAAAAATTAGATCAAATTAGAAATTTCACAAAAGAAAACATTGGAACTATTTTAAGTGATATTAATATATATCAAAGAGGAAGAAATGAGAATACTAAGAATGCAACTTTCATACGTCTTAAAGAAATGTACAGGGCTTATGAAACAGCTACAAATGAAAAATTAAGTAAGTTAACAGGTTGGTCTTTATTTAAAAAGTTCTTTGTATATCTACCTTATAAATGGTCAATATCAAGTCTTAAATCGGATATAAGAAGTGCACTACACATGTCAGAATCTGAATTCAATCAAAAGATTTCAATTGAAAATACAACAAAATTTAATACAAGTAGTTATGACGTACTAAAAAATCATCAAGATTTAGTTAGAAATGTTGCTAAAAACATGGAAGGTACATTTACACTTGCAAAATATTTAACACCAGATGTTAAAGAAGAATTAAATATCACAAGTGATCAAATCTCAAGATTAAAAAATAAAATATCAAATAATTTAATAAGTGATGATATTAAAGAATATGAATTTAACGATGATTTAGATTTAGATGTATTTGATTTTCATAATGAATTGAAAAACGAAAGTAATGCGATTAATCTTGAAGAAGATGTAGAATTTGATGATTTTGTCAAGGGACTTGATGATAATACTAGTTTAGATGATATCGATATTGATATTAACAAAACTAAAATCTATGATAATCCATACCGATTAACAATTAAGGATTATAATATGGATTTAGTCGAAAGTTTTGACCGTGTATTTGAATATAAGCCTAATATTTCCTTTATAAGACATTATTCAATGTATATTTACACTGATTTATGCAGTAAAGAAATAAATGTAAATAGAACAGAGTCATATAATCTTGCGGTAGCTCTTTATAATAAAGTGTTAAATGGCCAAATGGATCATATGAAGTTAACTAAAGATGAAGAAAAGTATGTAAACTCTATAGCTAATCTTATAGAAGAAAAGAAAAAAGAAGTTGACACACAAAAATTAAATGTTATTAATGATAATGATGAAGAAATAGAAGAAAATGACTCAGAACTTAATTCTTTAGTTAATGCTATAAATAATCCAAATAATCTTGAACTTAAGACTTACACTGCAAAATTAATTCCAATAGGGCATATAGACGATAGAAACGTTAGATTGTATAATTCTTTCTTTAATGGTATAAAGGCAAATGAGTTTGTAACTCATTATACTAAATACATTTACGAATATCGTTATTCTTTAGGTAGACATATTGATATAACTAAAGCATACACGATTGCTTCTTATATTGATCAAGAGATTAATGGTGTAGTAAATCTAAATCTTGTATATAATTCTGATATTAAAGATATTGCAAAACCTTTAGTAGAAAAAATTAGTGAAAACATCGAAAAAACAACAGGTGGAATTAAAAACATTGTTGTTGAAGAGATTAAAAATGATAATAAGATAAATGATATTAGTAATATTAATAAAGAAAGCAAAGAATTAAAAAACGAAAAACATTCAAAGAAATAGGAGATTTTTCTCCTATTTTTTTGATAATTTGAAACCGGTTTCACATTTTTCTTGAAATAATTTTTTTATGTTTTATAATAAACATAGAGGTATTTATGAATAAAGATTTAGAGGCATTAATAAATATAGATGATTACACTTATGGCTTATACACATTTTTATTTGAAAATTTAAACGATAAGATTGATAAAAATAAAAAGCATGAATTTATAAAGAAATCGATAGAGTGTGGTGCGTCAAATGCGAAAGCATTAAAAGGAAAATCGATTTATGAATTACTTGAAGAAAATAATCTTAAAGTAAAAGAACAAATTGAAGAAGGCGAATATCGTAACTTATTTGGCTTATTTAATTATCCGAATCAAATAACATTATTTACCACTAATATTTATAGAGTCTATAAAAAACTGATTAATAACGGTTTAAACATAAGTGAAGAAAAAATTAAAGAAGTAGTTTTAGCTCATGAATTTTTCCATTATTTAGAAAATAAAGATCCTAAAAGATTTTTTACAAAAACTGAAAAAATTACAACTTTTAAACTATTTAAACTAGAAATTAAGTCTCATGTTATTGCATTATCTGAAATTGCGGCTATGAATTTTGCAAAAGAGTTTTGTTCTCTAGATTTTTCTACTTATATATTTGACTATTATTTATTAGAATCAATAGATTTAAATAAGTCTAAATCGATGTTAGATACATTGATTAATTTAAGGAGTGATTACGACGAAACTAACAATATATGATATAGCTAAACTAGCAGATACAAGTGTATCTACGGTTTCAAGATATTTGAACAATAAGCCAATTAAAGAAGAAAATAGGCTAAAAATAGAAAAAATAATGCAAAATGAAGGAAAAGATTTCACACCAAACGCTATGGCACGTGCTTTAGTGAGTAAAACATTAAAGACTGTCGCAATCATAACTGTAGATATCCGTACACCACATTTTGCAAATGTTGCATATAATTTTGAACAAACATTCACTAAAAAGGGCTACAATGTTATTATTTGTAACACTTCTTTAGATTCTGAAAACTTAAAAAGATATATAAATAATTTAATTGAAAGATCAGTTGATGGAATTGCGTTTATAGGATCTATTTTCAGTGAAATTAATAATATGCCTGAAATTCTTTCATTACTTAAAAATATTCCTATTGTAATTGCAAATGGTACAATAGATTTAAAGAATTCTTATTCAGTTTTAGCTGATGATATACAAGGTGTTCTAATTGCAGGTGAGTATTTAATTAATAAAGGAAAGAAAAATATTTATTTCTTGTCTGATGAGAAAAATGATTCAGGACTACGTAAAATAAAAGGATTTGAAAACTTTTGTAATAAACACGATATAGATTTTGCCACGCACCTTATTAGTATTGAACAAAGCATAAAAGGCGGAGAAGAGGGAATGCGTCAAATTCTAAATAATGATAATACTGTAGAAGCTGTTATTTGCGGAAATGATATTGTAGGTGTTGGCGTAATTAATTATATTAATCACATAGGAATAAAAGTAGGATATGATATTGATGTTATTGCTTATAATAATACTTTATACTCTGAAATTACTAATCCTAAAATGACAATAATAAACAATAAGCCTGATAAACAAGCTTATTATTTAGTAGAAATGCTTGAAAAATTAATAAATAAAGAAGAATGTGAATCTTTAATATTAAAGCCAGAATTAATTATTAAAGAATCGGCATAAATAAAAAATCTAGTGCAAAAGCGCTAGTTTTTTTGTCGAATATGTAAAACCGGTTTTATTGAAATGGCAAAAAATTCACAAAAAGTTCAAAAAAATTCAAATTTATATTGACTTAAAACGCTTTCAAGTATAATATATAGGTGTAAAACCGGTTTCAGTAAAAGGAGGATTTTTAAAATGCGTATCAAATACGATGATTTACTAAACGAGTTTAAAACAATTTTAAAGTCAAGGGGATTAAGTGAAGAAAATGCATCAATAGCTGCAAAAGTATTTGCAGATAATAGCTTAGATGGCATATATTCACACGGAGTAAATAGATTCCCTCGCGTAGTTAGTTATTTAGATAAGGGCGAAATTAACCCTGAAGCATTACCTACAAAAGAAATGTCTTTTGGCGCAATCGAGCGTTGGAATGGACATAGAGGATTCGGACCACTTAATGCAAGTATCGCGATGAACAGAGCTTGTGAGCTTGCACGTGAACATGGTGTAGGTGTTGTAGCACTTGGAAATAACAATCACTGGATGCGTGGTGGATCTTATGGTTGGCAAGCAGCTAATCAAGGAATGATTGGTATTTGCTGGTCAAATACAACAGTAAATATGCCAGCTTGGGGCGGTAAAGATCCTAAGATTGGAAACAATCCATTCATTATGGCAGTTCCTCAATCTAACGGAAACCATGTAGTTATAGACTGTGCAGTTAGCCAATATTCATATGGTAAAATTGAAGAAGCTAAATTAAAAGGTCAAATGTTACCATTCCCTGGCGGATATGATTCACAGGGAAACTTAACATGTGATCCTAACGAAATTCTAAAAACTGGTAGATTCTTACCAATGGGTTATTGGAAAGGTTCAGGATTTAGTATTGCACTTGATTTAATCGCAACAGTATTAACAAATGGCAATAGCGTATCTAAAATTAAAACTTTTGGTGACGAAGTCGGTTTAACACAAATCATGATTGCAATTGATCCTAGTAAGTTTAATGATACAAAAACTACAGATTCAATTGTTTCTACAATTTTAGCTGATATAAAAACAAGTATTCCAGCTCGTGATGGTGGAGAAGTTTATTATCCGGGCGAAATAGAACTTAAGACTAGAAAAGAAAATTCAGAACTTGGCATTCCTGTAATTGATTCAGTTTGGGAAACTATTAAGTCTTTAGAAAAATAATGATATCACTTGTAATATTTGATATGGATGGTCTTATGTTTGACACTGAAAACTTATCGCAACAAATGTGGGAAAAAGTATTTAAGCGTCATAACATAAAGCCCAACAAAACTTTCTTTAAAAAATTAAGAGGATTAAATGAAGCAGCTTGTACTGAATTATTTAATAAAGAATACAATCTAGACCTTGATTTTAAAGAATTAAAAAAAGAGAAGAATGAACTAGTATATAACGAGATTTTATCATTTGGTGTTCCTGTAAAAGAAGGATTATATGAGATTTTAAAATATTTGAAAGAGAAAAAAATAAAAATAGGTCTTGCGACTTCAACGAATAAAGAAATAGCTAAAACTTATCTGTCTCTAGCTAACGTGATCGATTATTTTGATTATATGGTTTTTGGAAATGAAGTTACAAAATCTAAACCAGATCCCGAAATATTTTTACGTGTTTCAAATTTAGCTAATATAAAACCTAGTGATAGTCTTGTTTTAGAAGATAGCGAAGCCGGTATAAAAGCCGCAAAAGCAGGAAACTTTAATGTGTTTTGGATTCCTGACGGCCTGTATTTTAATACCAACGCTCAAAAACTATCTAATTTAAAAGAAGTTATAAAAAAGATTTAGGAGGATTTATGGAAATAGTAATTGGTATATTACTTATCTTATCGTTCTTTGGACTTGCAATTTATGCAATTAAAGGCGGTAACTTATTCATGGGTATGCTAATAATAGCTACTGTATGGTTAGTATTACCATTAATTGGTAATGTTTGTGTAAGAAACGGTTTAGTTTTTGATAAAGAATTTTATGAAGCAAATAAGTCGGTAATAGATACGACATTTAAAGATGCACTAAAATTAGTTTATCAATCGGGACCAGAGTCTTGGGGATCTACTCTTGTTAACGTTATATTTGGTGCTTGGTTTGGTAGAGTAATTCTTCAAACAGGCATCGCATCTACATTAATTAAAAAGACTACAGAAATGGGCGGAGACAGACCTGCTGTAACATGTATTTTACTTTCTATAGTGACTACAGCTATATTCTCATCTCTATTTGGAGCTGGAGCTGTAGTAGCTATTGGTGTTATCGTATTACCTATTTTAATTTCTTTAGGCATTCCTAAGAAATGTGCTATTGTATCATATACACTTTCAATTGGGGCTGGTATGTTTATTAATCCAGTATTAAACAGCCAATACAGTGGATTCTTCCCTGACTTTGTAATAAATAACAATCTAGTATGGGGATTCACTATGATGGCTATTCAAGTAGCATTCACAATTGGAGTAATTATTTTCTACACTAGAAAGAAGAGAATTTCGAGTGCTTGGGCCGCAGAAGCTCCTGAAAGAAAGAAACTTGACTTTGCGCCTACACCTGCATTGATTGCGCCTGTACTTCCAGTTGTTTTAAACTTATGTGGTGCACCTATCATTTTAGGTTTCATTATCGCTGGATTCTATGCACTTGCTGTATGTGGTAAATTAAAGAGTTTTAAAGGTGCTTGTAGAACATTAAATAAAGATTTCTATGATGGCGTTGTTGATGCTGCTCCACTTATTGGTTTCTTATTAGTACTTCCAATGTTTAACAAAGCTGCTACTTTATGTTCACCATATTTCAATGCAGTACTTGGAAGTATCATTCCTAACAATAAGTTAACTCTTGTTATTATATTCTGTATTATTGCACCTCTAGGATTATTCCGAGGACCATTAACATTATTTGGTTGCGGTGCTGCTTTACTTGGTATTTTAAGCGGATTCAATTTAGGCTCTGCATTCTTAGCACCTTTATTTATCATCCCATCTACAGTTATGAACGTTTCATGCTGTGTTACTCAATCTTGGATTGCATGGGGTGTTGGTTATGCAAAAGTACCTACTAAAGAATATCTAAAGACTAGCGTAATAGTTGGTTGGGCTATTTGTATTGTTATGCAACTTGTAACATATTTTGTATTCACTAAATAGGAGGTAATTATTTTGTCTGAAAGATTAGTTAGAATGGGTATCGACGTAGGTGGTACTCATACAAAGGCTGTAGCTATTGATAATGCTACTCACGAAATTATAGGTAAATCAAGTGTTAAGACAACTCACGATGATGTAGCTGGTGTTGCACTTGGTGTTGTACAAGCATTTAATAACTGCTTAAAGGAAAATAATATTGATCCTAATGATGTAGTGTTCGTTGCGCACTCAACAACTCAAGCTACAAACGCTTTAATTGAAGGTGATGTTGCAACTGTTGGTATCCTTGGTATGGGTACTGTTAGAACAGGTGCATTACTTGCAAAAATACAAACTCATTTAAAAGATATTAATTTAGGAAACGGTAGAAGAATACATATAGTTCATGAATTCTTATCTGAAAAGAATATTAATCATGAAAATGTAAAAAATGCTGTATTAAGGCTTAAAGAAAAAGGTGCTACTGTTATCGTTGCTTCTAAGAGCTACGGTGTAGATGATATGGCTGACGAACAATTCGTATTTGATATTTCTCACGATGAACTGGGTTTAGAAACAACTATGGCTAGTGATATCACAAAGTTATACGGTTTATCACGTAGAACTCGTACTGCTGCTATTAACGCTTCAATTCTACCTAAGATGTTAAATACAGCAAATCAAACAGAACAATCTGTTAGAAATGCTGGCGTTAAAGTTCCTCTAATGATTATGAGAGGCGACGGCGGTGTTATGGAAATTAACGAAATGAAAAAGCGTCCTGTATTAACTATGTTATCAGGTCCTGCTGCTTCAGTTATGGGTTCCTTAATGTATCTTCGTGCTTCAAATGGTGTATATTTTGAAGTAGGTGGTACAACTACAAATATTGGTGTTATTAAAGACGGTCGTCCTGCAATCGATTATTCTATGGTTGGTGGATATAGAACTTATATCTCAAGCTTAGATGTTCGTGTTGAAGGTGTAGCTGGTGGTTCTATGATTAGACTTAATAAACAAGGTGTACATTCTGTAGGTCCTCGTAGTGCACATATTGCCGGACTTGACTATGCAGTATTTACCCCTGTTGAGGAAATTGTTGAACCTGAACTTGAACTATTCTCACCAAAAGAGGGTGACCCAAGCGATTATGTTGCAATTAAACTTAAGAGTGGTAAGAGAATTACTGTTACAAACTCTTGTGCTGCAAACGTACTTGGTTTAGTTCATGAAGGCGATTTCTCTTATGGTAATCCAGAAAGTGCACGCCGCGCAATGGAGCCTATTGCGGCATATCTTGGTAAGACAGTAGAAGAAGTTGCTACTCAAATCATGGAAAGATCTTATGAAAAGGTTGCACCAATCATTGAAGATTTAGCAAGAAAATACAGACTTGAACATGACCAAATTTCTCTTGTTGGTGTAGGTGGAGGGGCTACTTCACTTATTAGATATGTGGCTAAGAAGATGGATGTTAAGTATAGCGTTCCTGAAAATGCTGAAGTTATTTCAAGTATCGGGGTAGCATTAGCTATGGTACGTGATGTTGTAGAACGTGTTGTACCAAATCCTACACCTGAAGATATTCGTGCTATCAAGGTTGAAGCTATTGATAAGGCAGTTGAAAGTGGTGCTGAACCATCAAGCGTTGAAGTGCATATTGAAATTGATGCCCAAACTTCAAAACTAACTGCGATTGCTACCGGATCTACTGAAGTTAAGACTACAGATTTACTAAAAGAATGTGATGAAGATGAAGCTAGAAAGTTAGCTAGCGAAGACTTAAGAGTAGACGAAGAAAGTGTTAATTTAGCTGGTCAAACAAGAGGTTTCTATGCTTATGAAGCAAACGTAAAGAATAAAAACGCTGTTCGTATTCTTGATAAGAAAGGCTTCATTAAGGTTCAAAGAAATGATGGTAAAGTTGAAGTTTGTAAACCAGGTAGTTACAGAACTGTAGTAAGTAAGATGTGGGAAGATTTAGCTGTTTATAAGTCAGACGCAATTCTTCGTCCTGACTACTATGTATGTTTTGGTGCACGTGTTATGGACTTCAATGGTTCAAGTGAATTAAACAATATATTAATGTTAATGGAAGTCGAGCTAAATATGCTTGATGGAAATGAAGACATAATGATTATAGGTTGTAAAAATCAAATTTAAAATTTAGTATAAATGATAAGGGATAAGGGAATATATGTTAACAACAAAAAAATCATTAGAATTTAAGTATAATTATCAATCTGAAGGCTTTAAAAAAGCCTTCGATTGGTTAGAAAATACAGATTTATTAGCTCTTAAGGCTGGTGTTTATATGGTTGACGGAGACAACGTTAAAGCTGAAGTTCAAGAATATGAGACAAAAGAATTTGAAGAATGTCCTTTTGAAAGTCATACGAAATATTTTGATATTCAATATATGGTTAAAGGAACTGAGGTTTTAGGGTATGCGACTAAAGATGGATCTGTGAGTCATGGTTATAATAGCGAACGAGATTTAGAACTTTATGAAACGCCTGTAAGATATTCAAGCGTTGTTTTGAAAGATAATGAATTTGCAATTGTATCGCCTGACGACCTACATCAACCTCGTGTAAAATATTTAAGAAGTGAACCTGTAAAAAAGATTGTTATGAAGGTTAAGGTGAATTAATTATGAAAATGACTTTTAGATGGTATGGATTTGATGATAAGAATAAGCTAGACTACATTAGACAAATTCCAGGAATGTCTGGCGTAGTAACTGCTTTATATTCGGTACCTGTAGGTTCTGTTTGGCCTGAAGAAGAGATTAAAGCTTTGAAAGAAGGCGTGAATGCTAAGAGCCTAGAGATGGAAGTTATAGAATCAGTTCCTGTTAGTGAAGATATAAAGCTTAGAAGTGGAAACTACAAAGAACACATTGAAGCATTTAAAGAAAATATTCGTCGTCTTGCAAAATACGGTGTTAAATGTATTTGTTATAATTTTATGCCAGTATTTGATTGGACACGTTCTGAACTTGATCATCAAAACAAAGATGGTTCAAAGTCTCTTGTATATTACGAAGAAGATGTAGCTAAGATGGATCCTACAAAGTTAACTCTACCAGGCTGGGATGCATCTTACAAACCAAGCGAAGTTGCTGATTTAATTAATAAATATCAAGCTCTTGGTGAAGAAGGTTTATGGAATAATCTTAAGTTATTCTTAGAAGAGATTATACCGGTTGCACGTGAAAACGATGTATTAATGGCAATTCACCCAGATGATCCTGCTTGGCCAATATTCGGTATTCCTCGTTTAATTACATGCGAAAAAAATGTAGATAGATTTTTGTCCCTAGTAGATGACCACTACAATGGTCTTACATTCTGCACCGGTTCATTTGGATCAAGTCCTACAAATGATATTGTTCACATGATTGATAAATATTCAAAAATGGATAGAATTCATTTTGCTCATTTAAGAAATGTTCGTCAATTAGGACCTCGTTCTTTTGAAGAAGCAGCTCACTATAGTCAAGATGGCAGTCTTGATATGTATCTGATATGTAAGGCACTTCATAAGAATGGATATAACAAATATATTAGACCAGATCACGGAAGAATGATTTGGGATGAGGATGCAAAACCAGGATACGGTTTATACGATAGAGCACTAGGAGCTATGTATTTAACTGGTATTTGGGAAGCTTTAGACAAAGAAAATAAATAAGATAGTGAGATAATGTTTGACTACATTATCTCTTTTTTAATATTAAACTTTTATTTAAAGATAAATTTAATTGAAGATATAGGATATAGAATAAACTTAAAATTTGTGTAAATAAGGAACATTAAATTATACTAGATTAAAAAAATCTCGTAATTTTTAAAATAATTCTAAACTTGTCCTACATTTTATTTTATAATATAGTTAGAAAAATAAAAGGAGGATTAAAATATGGAAAAAGATATAGATAAAGAACAAAATGCATTAGAATCAAGTGACAATATTATTAATGAAAATAATATGCTAAGTGATTCTAATATTAACAATAATATTGAAAACTCCAACGATAATGTTTTAAAAGAAGAAATTATTGATACAACCGATTCTAAAGAGAAGTTAAATAACGAGATAAATTCTCTTGATATTGATACAACTGACCCAAATAAAAAAGAGGAAGTCATAGAGGAAAAACAAGAAGAAATAAAAGAAGATAAGATTAAAACACAAGATAATAAAGATTTAGAACAAAAAGATCCTCAAGAAAAAAAGAAAAATGTTAAAAAAGAAAAATTAACATTTAGGGGATGTTTATCAGAATTTGCAGTTACTGCTCACCAAACAAGTTTAGAAGAACTTTTAAATAAGAACTTTATCTTAACAAAACATGGTAATCCATTATCTTTGAAAATGAAAGAAAACTTACTAAATAATCAATCTATTAATTCTAATTCATTAATAGTAATTGATGGTAATAATAAGCCTCGTAAGATTTACTATGATAAGAAACACGGTGTTATAACAGATAAACCACTTGATGTTGAATTAGCTTTTGAAGATAAACAAGCATTTAAATGGTATAAGTTAATTGTTGCAGCTTTCTATTTTTTAACTAAGTTAATTCAAAGCATTGTAAATCTATTTAAATATCCTTTGAAAATGGATGAAAAAGCTTGTCTTGATAGAGCACTAAAAAATGCATTTAGAACAAAAACGAAGAATCAAAAAGAGAACAAACTTGAAGATGGTAATGATAAAGCAGCTGAAAAGACAAAAAATATAAACAAAGATAAAAAACAAGAAAAAGAAGATAATAAAGAAATCAATAACGATAAAGATTTAAATAAAGAAAATCTTGATAAAGATAATATTGAAAATGAAATTGAAAAACAAGATGAATTAAAAGATTTAGAAGATATTAATCAAAAAGAAGATGAAAATCTTGATTTGAACAATGATGACAATTTAGTTAAAGAAAATGAAATTGAAAACAATCAAGATGAAATTGAAAATGGATTCATT
>CAVFGN010000022.1:0-32050 GCA_963621965.1 Alistipes finegoldii | reverse complement strand
TCTTTTGATATATTTAAAGATTCAAATAAGGACGCGGAATCACATCCCTTAGAATAATATGCATTAAGCATAGATAAAGCCATAGTTTTGCCAAATCTGCGAGGACGTGTTACACACATAAAGCAATCTTCTGTATTAAATTTTTTATTACATTCTTTTATTAACATACTTTTATCAATGTAAATTTCTGAATTTAAACTTCTTTTAAATCTAGCGTTATCTTGATTTAAATATATAGGCATAAAATCACGTCCTTTTCTAATTTGATTATACCATTAATTTCAAATTTAAAGAATATGATAATTGAATTTATTGAATACTAATGAATACTGTCTAATTAATTCTTAGTCTTTTTAAAAAAAGAATTTTCTAATAAACTAAACAAAATGCATTACCTTTTTGGCAATGCATTTTATTTAATCTTGTTTAATCATAGATAATTGTAGTTTATGTTTAACTAAATCAATACCTATTACGTATACTTTAATGATATCACCAATGCTAACAACCTCAGAAGGATGCTTGATAAAATTCTTACTCATTTTTGAAACATGTAATAATCCTGCGTCATGTAATCCTACGTCTACAAATGCACCAAAATCTACAACATTTCTAACTGTTCCTTCAAGTTCATCACCAATCTTAAGATCACTTAACTTTGTTTGATTACTTTTTAATTTAGGTGTCGCATAATTATCTCTTATATCTTGAATAGGTTTTTCAAGTGAAGAAATTATATCACTTATTGTATAAATATCAGAATTTAGTTCTATAGCTAATTCGTTAACATCGTATTTTCTAATAATACTGATTTTTTCTGTGTTTCCTATGTCATCAACACTTAAATTAAATTTAGCAAGAATTTTGCAAGTTAAATCGTAGCTTTCTGGGTGTATTGAAGTTTCATCAAGTATGTTGCTTGAGTCATACACTCTTAAGAAACCTGCAGCTTGTTCATATATTTTTTCTCCTAAGCGAGGTACATTTAATAGTTCACTTCTACTCTTAAATTTACCATTTTTATTACGGTAATCAACGATATTTTTTGCTACCGCTTTATTAAGGCCAGAGATATAAGTTAATAATGATTCACTAGCTGTATTTAGGTCTGCACCTACAGCATTTACCGCATCAACAACAACTTCACCTAATTTTTTATCAAGTTCTTTTTCATTTACATCATGTTGATATTGACCTACACCTATTGATTTAGGGTCGATTTTAATAAGTTCAGCTAATGGGTCTTGAATACGACGCGCAATAGATACTGCACTTCTCTTTTCAAGTGTTAAGTCAGGAAACTCGTCTTGAGCTAATTTTGAAGCACTATATACACTAGCACCTGCTTCAGATACGATTAAATATTGGCAACTTAAATTGTATTCACTAATAGTATTTGCTACAAAGGCTTCAGTTTCACGAGATGCTGTACCATTACCAATCGCAACAATATCAATATTATATTTTATACAAATATTTTTGAATATAGTTTTAGCTTCGTCTAAATCAGACTTTTTTACACCGCTTCCTGGGTATATTTCATTAGGCATAATAACTGCAATCTCAAGCATTTTACCAGTTTGATCTATTACAGCTAATTTGCATCCTGTTCTGAATGCTGGGTCTACACCAAGTACCATTTTATTTTTTAGAGGTGCTTGTAATAATAAATTTTTTAAATTCAACCCAAATACCTCAATAGCACTCTTTTCAGCTTTTTCTGTAAGTAAATTTCTAATCTCGTTTTCAAGAGATGGGAATATTAATTTTGTATATGCTTCGTTTATTGCTTCTTCAAGATATGGAGCATATGAAGTCTCCTTGAATATAACTTTGCGTCTAAGATATTCTATATTAGACTCATCATCAGCTTTTAGCTTAACTGTGATTGCGTCCTCATTTTCAGCTCTATTTATTGCCAAAATTCTATGATTTTTAATACTTTCAATTGATTCAGTATAATCGAAGTAATTCTCATATATTGAGTTTTCTACAGTATATGTTTTTTTCTTTTTTGTTACAATATCACATACACGCTTAATATTGTTTCTCAAGATTCTCCTATAATTTGCATTATTAGAAATATCCTCTCTAATAATATCTACTGCATATTTCAACGCATCTTTTGTAGTCTTTACATTATCATTTAAGAATCTAGAAACATCTTTATCTAAATCTATTGTAACAGGACAAGTTTCAATGTATTTTGCAAGATTGTCCATACCAAAACTTTTAGCAATTGCGCCTTTAGTCTTCTTGTTTTCTTTATAAGGAAGATATAAATCTTCAACTTCAACAAGTTTTGTAGCTTTTTCAATTTGGCTCTTAAGTTCTTCAGTTAGCATTTCTTTTACGTCAATTAAACGAATAACTTCTTCTTTTCTTTTAGCTAAAGATTCTTCATATTCCCAAGCTTTATAAATCTCTCTAATTTGATTTTCATCAAGTGCTCCTGTTTGTTCCTTTCTATAACGTGCAATAAAAGGAACAGTTGCACCATCATTTAATAGATTTAAGACAACGTTAATTTTATCTTTACTAATATTTAATGATTTTTCTAATTTTAAAATTATTTCTTCCATAACTTATATACCTTTAAAAAAAGGCTCTAATTTTGAGCCTCTAATGATACACCATAAGTGAACATGATGTATTCTTGTACTTCTTTAATTGTCGATAAGAACGAATCAATAGTAGATCCACCGCTAATAGTGTAATCTTGAGTTCGACCATTACTATTCTTTCCTTCAATAGTAGAACTTGTACTTACATATGATAATGAGCTATCTTGAGCACCCATATAGAAACCAAGTAAACCAGGAGATGTAATTGAATCATAATCTTCATTCGCATCAGCGCTACTATTACCGCTTAATGATGCATTACAAATAAAGATACCTGTCTTTAAGCCATCGTCTCTTTTTGTATAGGTTCCATCAGCATCAGTAGAATTAGCGAGATTTACTAGTTCGATTAATTCATGTAATTCATCCATGCCTTGTTGATACTTTTCATATGTTTGGTAAGCAATTGTAGTCTTCTTACCTTTTGGTTTATCAAAAACAAAAGTATCATTGTAAACGAATACAAATACTTCTTTATATTCATTTTCCTTAGTTTCATCAAGTAAATCTTCAATTTCGTTATAGTTAATCTTATATTGTGTATCTTCACCCGCAAAACGTTTTGTAAGAGTAGCAGTATTAGCTAAAATGTACCATACAAATAGTCCTACGATAATACCAACAACTAAAATGGATAAACAACTAGATAAAATAATCCAGAATTTTTTAGTATGTGGTTTTCTTACTTTTTTAATAGAACGTGCCATTTAAAATTCAACTCCTAAAATATAGTCTATATAATTATAGATTAATTTATTCTTTTTTACAATAATCATGAAATCATAAAATTATTCAGTTTTATTTTTTTCTTCATCAATTTTTAATGCCATCTCTTTTATTTTAATAAACTTATGGTTTAGTCCTGACTTAGTCATTTTTATACCATATTCTTTCTCGATTATCTCAAGTAATTCCTTAAAACTGGCTTCTTTATTATCAAGTCTTACTTTCATTACTAAAAGTATACTAGGGTCTATTTTAGATAAATCTTTGATATTGTATTGAATTGTATTGATATAATCAATTTGTTTCTTTGAAGCAGATAAAGTCTTCATTTCATTTGCGATTTCCGCATTCATTTGTCGTGTTAAGTTTGCCTTATATTCACGTTTAATCACACTTTCATCTAAAGCAAATGCTTGATGGGCTGCGCCGATTATTCTTAAAAAATCACTTATAGCGGATACATCCTTTAAATATATAACAAAGTCGTTTCTTCTTTTAGTAATTTTTGCATTTAAATTAAATTCATTCATTACTTTTTGAATAAATAATGCATCATTATCGCTTGATGTAGAAATCTCGGCGTGATAATCTCCGTTTTTTGGATCATTTATCGAACCACGAGCTAAAAAAGCAGCTCTTAAGTAACTTTCTTTAGTTTGATTTCCACTTAGAATTTCTTCTTTATTATTTGAATCTCCAAATACATTAAAATCTGAAATGATAAGACTTGCATCACTATCAATAATAACTTGATAATAAATACCTTGATTTAGTTTTTTAATTTGATGAGTTAAAAGAGTCGTTGTAGCATTATATTCCTTTTTAATAAAATCAAGATATCTTCTAGCAACCATCGGATTTAGAGTCTCAAAAGAGATAGTAAATTTCGAGTCCCTAATTATGGTTTCACTTGACAAACGAATTAATGCTTCAAGTTCCGCTTGAATTAAATGTGAATCATCAACTTTAATCTTTGCGATTTCTGTTTTACAATCATTTGAAAAAGACATATTAAATACCAAGTATAGTTAAAAGAGCTTCTAAATCTTTAATGTAATAATTTGGTTCACTCTTTTCTAAGTCTTCAAGTTTAAGCGAATATAATACACCAACAGTTTTACATGATTTATCAATGTTTCTTTCTTTATAGAAATTAGTCGCATTGTGCCCTGCATATATATCCGATGCATTATCTCCAACATATAATGCGTTTTTAGAGAACTTATAATGATTCATTACTCTTAAAATTCCTTCAGGGTTTGGCTTTGCTATAACCTCACCTTCACCTATAATATAGTCTACATACTCAAGTAAACCATTATACTCAAGTCCGTAGGTCACCATATCACGCACTTTACTTGATACAACAGCTACGATGTATCCTTTTTTATGCAATGTTTTTAATAAATATTTAGCACCTTCAAAAGGCCTAACATAATCATTATGATGTTCTTTATTCCATTCTCTATATACATCAATCATTTCATTAATCAATGCTTCATCATCAGTATATCGCTTAAATGAATCATATAAAGGTGGCCCAAAAAATGAATCAAGTTCAGCTTGTGTTAATTCATGATTTGGAAAATATTTTTCAAATACATAAATAAATGTATGATCAATTAAGGATTTAGTATCAAGTAAAGTACCATCTAAATCAAATATAACTGTATCAATCTCGTTATTTTTAACTTCTTCTTTAATTTGATGGTAAGATTGTTTACCGTCAAGTTTTTTAATTACTCGCTTTAAAACTAAATAAGTAATACCAAGCATTATTCCTAAAACAGACATTAAAATTGAAACAGAAACATTACCTATCATAAGCGGTTCATCTACACCGCTCTTCATTCTTAAAGATTCGGTAAATATTCTAACACAACCATACCAGATCAAGTAAAAACCCATAAAGTCGCCTGAGTATACCTTCCTAGATTTCCTTCGAGCAACTAAAATTATAATTAATCCTATAAGATTTAAAGACGATTCATATAAAAACACAGGATGACGATATGCATTATTAATATACATATTATCAGTAATTAAATGTGGAATAATATATAAAAATAGATCTTCATTTTCTACAACAGGACCATATAATTCTCTGTTGAAGAAGTTTCCATATCTTCCGCATATTTGACCTATCAAAAAGCCGGGCGCAACAATATCCAAAACCTTATATATCGACACATGTGAGGATCGACAATAGAAAAATATAGAAATTAAAGCAGTTATAACACCGCCTTGAATTGCAAGCCCTTGAAGGCCAACAAATTTTCCATTTTCAAAACCTAAAACTTCACCAAATGATGAAAAACTATCTAAATTAAATAATACATACCAAAGTCTTGCGCCCACAATTGAAATAGGGACAATAATTAAAACTCCATAACTAATAAAACTTGTCTTAATGCCAAGTTTACGACCTTCTTTTACACCTTGTAAATAAGCAATAAGAATACCAATCAAAATGCATATTGCATAGAGTCTAATGCCAGTATTACCTAAAGTTTCACTATATGCATGAACACTATTAAACACTATTCTTCCTCCGAATCTTTTCCGCTTTCTGCTAGATTATTGATTGACTGTGTAAATTCTAAAGCGCTGTTAATGCCAAAAGTTTTTAATTTTTCATTTAAAGCTGCACTTTCAACAAGTAAGGCTAAATTTCTACCAGGCAAAACAGGAATAACCACTTTGTGCACATCAGTATTAAATATTCTAACTGTTTCAGATTCAATACCTAGTCTATCGTAATATTTTCCTTCTTCCCAGTTTTCAAGTTCAACAACTAAACGGATCTTTTTACTTTCACGGAATGCGCCCGCACCAAATAAATGAACTACATCGACAATACCAATACCACGAAGTTCGATATAATGTTGTAATACCTTAGGTGATCTTCCGATTAGATTGCCAGGTTCTTTTTCAAATACATCAACTCTATCATCACTAATTAATTGATGGCCTCGCTTAATAAGTTCCATGGCGGTTTCACTCTTACCAATACCGCTCTTACCCATAATCAAAGTACCCATACCATTAATGTCCATTAAAACACCATGTATAGTTTGAACAGGAGCTAATTTTTCTTGTAAATAATTATATAAGTTGCTTGAAATAGCTGTTGTACGTAATTCACTCTTTAAAATAGGAACATTATATTTATTGCCTAGTTCAATTAAAAAATCAGGAACTTCTACGTTTAAAGAACAAATTAAACAAGGAGGATTCATTTCGAAAATCTTTGAAATTCTTTCAACAGAATCCTTAGTTTCTACTGTTTTTAAAAACGAAGACTCTTTTGAGCCCATCAACATAATTCTTTTTGGTTCGAAGAAATCAAAGAATCCTGCAAATTCTAGACCCGGTCTTGTTACATTTGCATCAACAATTTTTCGCTCTAAACCGTTTTCTCCAGCTACTACTTTTAAATTAATATCTTTAACTAACTTTTTTACATTCATATTCTCACACTTTCTTAATTATTTAAAAATACTAAACAATTGATGCCTTTTAATAAATATATACACTATAATACTTAAAGCTTCACTTAAAATAAAATACAAACTTAAATATAAAACACTACTAAAACTTATTTCGTTTATTATACTAAGAGCATCATTAATCAAACATATACTTAAAATCAAATATAAAACATAAAACAAATTGTTTTTAGAAATTATCTTTAAATCAAATCTAATAAAGATTCTTATAATCGCTTGATACAAAGCTACTATAGTTATAAACAAAAAAACTAAATATGTATTTTCAAATCGAATTTGATTAAAGAATAAGCCGAAAAAGATGAAATTTGATACAAAGTATATACAAAATTTTTGTAATAGTTGACTTGCTAGTGAAATTACTTTTTGTCTTTTGTTTTTCTTTTCAATTCCTAAAGTTTTAATAAGTTTTTTCATCTTTTTTTGTTCATCCTTAGGAAGATCTTTAGTTGCCTCACGAATTAAATCACTCAATTCCGCATTCTCTTTGCCAAGTTCAACCTCAATAACTTTATCACTCATTTTAGTATCTTTTATCTCATTATTTTCATTCTTTTCTTCTTCATTTTTATTACTTTTTTCATTATTTTCTAAATTCATATAAACACCAAACTTATTATATCATATTATGAATAAAATTGGCTATAATAAGGATTTTAATTACATCAAAATTTATAAGTAATTAGTAAAAATGTGATAACATTTTTCATAATAAAAAAGAAAATTAAATAAGAACGAAACTTAATCAATTTTCTTTAATAATATTATAAATATTTTTTTAAATATTGTCCTGTATATGACTCTTTTACATTAGCTACTTCTTCAGGAGTACCTATAGCAACAATAGTACCGCCTTTATCTCCACCTTCAGGGCCTAAATCAATAATAAAATCTGCAAGTTTTATAACATCTAAGTTGTGCTCAATAATAACTACCGAAGCTTTCGCATCTCTTATTTTGAATATTACATTCATAAGTCGCTTTATATCATCATTATGAAGACCAGTTGTAGGTTCATCCATTATATATAAAGTTTTAGAGGTAATTCGTTTATTTAATTCAAAGGCTAACTTAACTCTTTGTGCTTCTCCACCTGATAACGTAGTAGAGGATTGACCTAATTTAATATAGCCTAGTCCTACTTCCATCAATGTATCTAACTTTGATTTAATTTTTGGTATCGAAGAGAAAAACTTTGAGGCATCTTCAATAGTCATATCGAGAACGTCAGATATAGATTTTCCTTTATATTTAACTTCTAGAGTTTCTCTATTGTATCTCTTTCCTTTGCATTCTTCACATTCTACATATACATCAGGCAAGAATTGCATCGAAATACGTTTTACACCGTCTCCCCAACATGATTCACATCTTCCACCTTTAACGTTAAACGAAAATCTACCTTTATCAAATCCTCTTATCTTTGCATCATTTGTTTGTGCAAACAAATCTCTAATATCATCAAACACTGTTGTGTACGTTGCAGGGTTTGATCTAGGAGTTCTGCCTATTGGGGCTTGTGATATTTGTATTACCTTATCAATATTTTCTAATCCCTTAATCTTTTTGTATTTTCCCGGTACAATACTATTTGATTTGTATAACGACTTATAAGCTGCCTTATATAATATTTCATTAACTAATGTAGATTTACCGCTTCCAGACACTCCGGTAACTAGAACTAAAGAGCCAAGAGGAATTTTTACATCAATATTTTTCAAATTGTGCTCACTTGCGCCCTCTATTTCTATATATTTACCGTTTCCTTCAAATCTTTTTTTAGGTAATTCAATTTTTAGTTTTCCTGAAAGGTATGCGCCCGTCAAGGAATTAGGGTTATTCATAACCTCACTTGGCGTACCTGCGGCCATGATATAGCCACCATGAATTCCAGCACCTGGTCCTATATCAACTAGATAATCAGCCTCTCTCATTGTATCTAGGTCGTGCTCTACAACAATTAGTGTATTACCTAGATCTCTCATATCTTTAAGAGTTTTAATAAGTAGATCATTATCTCTTTGATGAAGCCCAATAGATGGTTCGTCCATTACATAAAGTACACCTGTTAGTTTTGATCCAATTTGAGTCGCGAGTCTAATACGTTGTGCTTCACCTCCGGATAAAGTATCAGCTGAACGAGATAATGTTAAATAACCAAGTCCTACATTAGATAAGAATTCTAGTCTATCTAAAACTTCCTTAATGGCTAAATCAGCTACTTCTCTTTTTTCAGGACTTAATCTATTTAGCAAGTCTTTTAGATATGGTATAAGTTTATCTATTTGCATATCGCACATATCCATAATAGATTTAGAGTCAATCTTTACAGCTAACACTTTCTCATTAAGCCTTTTGCCTTTACATGTTTCACAAGTTCTATCTATCATGAAAGACTCAATCCATGTACGAATCCAATCACTAGTTGTTTCTACGTATCTTCTCTTGAAGTTATCCATCATACCTTCGTAGTGTTTAACATCGTGTTTGACATTCCCACTAGATGTTGTTATATTAAACTCTATTTCTTCATCAGAATGATATAAAACTATCTCTTGCTTTTTTCTATCTAAATTCTTAAAAGGGATATTCATATCAATGTTATAATGTTTACAAACTGTTTGTAATTCACTATTTAAAATATTATCTTTTTCTTGATTTTTAAGAGGGATAATTGCACCTTTATTAATAGACTTTTCGGGGTCAACCATCAAATCCTCACTCACTTCAAGTTTTACACCAAGTCCCTTACAATCAGGGCATGCGCCTAAGGGTGAGTTAAAAGAGAAAAGTCTAGGTTCTAGATTAGGTACTGAATATCCACAAATCTTACATGCGTAGTGCTCAGAAAAGAACAATTCTTCATTTGTATCAAGAATCTTTACCTTCGCATACCCACCACTTGCCTTAAGTGCTAATTCAAGAGCTTGTGTAATTCTGCTTTCAAGCCCTTCCTTCATTTTTAATCTATCAATTAAAATATCAACGTCATGTTTTAAATTTTTGTTAAGATTAATTTCTTCTTCAAGTTCATATAAAGTATTATCAACAATTGCGCGCGAATATCCTTCTTTTAAAAACTTTTGGAAGATATTTTTATGTTCTCCTCTTTTTTGAACTACAACAGGAGATAGTATATAAAATTTAGTACCTTCACTAAGTTCTAATACCTTTTTAGTCATTTGATCAACACTTTGTGCTTCAATCTTTTCATTGTGTATTGGGCAGTATGGTACGCCAATTCGGGCAAACAATACTCTAAAATAATCATATATTTCAGTTATTGTACCGACAGTTGAGCGAGGATTCTTGCTTGTGGTTTTTTGGTCAATTGAAATTGTGGGAGATAATCCCTCAATTGAATCTACATCAGCTTTGTCATTTGCGCCCAAAAATTGTCTAGCTTGAGGGGACAAGGCATCAATAAAACGTCTTTCGCCTTCTTTGCATATAGTATCAAACGCAAGAGTTGACTTTCCACTTCCCGATAAGCCTGTCATAACTATCAACTTATTTTTAGGTAATTCAATATCAATATTTTTTAAATTATTTTCACGAGCTTTTCTTACAATTATTTTATCCATTATTTTCCTCGATTATCTTAATAAAGTCATCTTCACTCATAATCTCTATGCCCAAGCTTACGGCTTTATCATATTTAGAGCCGGCATTCTCACCAACTATTACAACATCTGTTTTTTTGCTAACAGAATCAACGCTCTTTCCTCCAAGACGCTCAATGATAGCTTTAGCTTCACTTCTTTCAAAATGTGATAATGAACCAGTTAATACAATTTTTTTGCCTGTAAAATAGGATTCTCTAACTTCAATTTTGGCAGATTCCATATTTAGTCCAAGATCTTTTAATCTTTCAATTAATTTAATGTTTTCTTCACATGAAAAATATTCAACAACGCTTCGTGCAATAATCTCACCTATATCATCAATTCGAGATAATGTTTCAAAACTAGCACACGTAATTTCATCCATTGAGCCAAATTTATTAGCAAGTATTTTTGCAACTTTTGCGCCAACATGTCTTATACCAAGACCAAACAATAGTCTATCTAGTGTTCGCGACTTAGATTCTTCTATTGCATTAAGTAGTTTATTAACACTCTTTTCGCCCATTCTATCTAAGTTTAAAAGGATGTCTTTTTTGTCCTTAAGAGTAAATATATCAGTAATATTTTCAATAATTTTTTCATTGAATAAAGTTGTGATAAGTTGCTCTCCTAGTGAGTCAATATCATAGGCAGATTTTGAAGCGAAATGAATAAGTTCATTTCTTCTTCTTTCAGCGCAATTAGTATTTAGGCAATAATAATCAGCTTCGCCTTCAATCCTAACAAGCGTGCTATTACAACAAGGACAATACTTAATGAACTCAATTGGTTTACTGCCTTCTATTCTATCTTCAGCGCATGCACGAACAACCTCAGGTATTACATCTCCGGCCTTTCTAATTACTATAGTATCTCCCTCATGTATATCGCGCTCTTTAATAAAATCTTCATTGTGAAGTGTAGCACGTGAAATAGTTGAACCTTGGACTAAAACAGGCGTGAAATTTGCGACAGGTGTGATATTTCCTGTTCTTCCTACTTGATATACTACATCAAGTAACTTAGTTTTTACCTCAAGAGGTGGAAACTTATAAGCAATAGCCCACTTAGGGTATTTAGCTGTAACACCAATTTTCTCATATAAATCTTTGTTATTTAATTTTAGAACTACTCCGTCAATATCATAAGGTAATTCATCT
This sequence comes from Alistipes finegoldii, assembly GCA_963621965.1. Classification (GTDB taxonomy): domain Bacteria; phylum Bacillota_I; class Bacilli_A; order Acholeplasmatales; family Anaeroplasmataceae; genus JAEELC01. The sequence continues at coordinate 20,426 of CAVFGN010000022.1, read as the reverse complement.
CTAATTTTTGCTATTGATTCTATATATTCAAATACTTCATCTATACTTTTACACAACTTAGAGTAAGCATTCACTTTAAAGCCGAAATTTTTCATTATCTCTAATGCTTCGCTTTGCTTGTGGTTCTCAATACCGCTTGTAAGATAATACAAAAACGCATCAAGACCTCGTTTTGCGACAACCTTAGGGTCAAGAAGTTTTAAAGAACCACTAGCCGCATTTCTGCAGTTTGCAAATAATTGTTCTTCGTTTCTAGCACGTTCTTCATTTAACTTAATTAGGCTTTTTTTAGGCATAAAGATCTCGCCGCGCACCTCTAGATTAATCTTTTCTTTTAACTTAAGTGGAATTGATCTAATAGTTCTAACGTTAGTTGTAACATCATCTCCTACAACACCATTTCCTCTTGTTGCGGCTCTTTTTAAAACACCATCTTCATATACACAAGAAACAGATAAACCATCAATTTTAAGTTCACATTCATATTCAATGTCACTTACTAAATTTCTAAGTCGCAAGTCAAATTGTCTAAGTTCATCATAACTAAACGCATCAGATAAACTCATCATAGGTATCTCATGTTTAACTTGATTAAATTTTGAAATGGCATCTCCTCCTACATGAGATGTAGGTGAGTTAGGGTCTTTATATTCAGGATATTTTTTTTCTAAAGTCTCAAGTTCAGTTAATAATTTATCAAATTCAAAATCCTCCATAGTAGGATTATCTAAAACATAATAATCATAGTTAGCTTTTTCAAGTATTTGAACTAATTCTTTCATTCTTTCTAAATCATTCATAGTAAAATCCTTCCAAATAAACTATAAATATTTTATCATAATTTAGAAATTTCTTTTCAAAAAAAGGAACTTAATAGTATAATTTTTATAAGGAAGCAAATATATGAAAAAGAAATGTTTAAAAGTCACTCACTTGACACTAGAAAAATATAATATGTTAAACGAAGAGTTCTTTTTAGAGTGTTCATCAATATACCAAATTATAAATGAAAACGAAAAAGGAACTGCTTTATTTAAAGCACTTTTAGATTTGATTGATTCTAAAAAGAAATGCTATTTTTACGATAAACCACTTAAAGATAATTTTGAATTTATAGGTTATTATTCACCCGAGTTTTCGCTTGATCAAACTTTTAGAATTAAAGATTTTTTTTCTTATTCAGCTTCTTTTTATAAAAACAATTACGATTCGAATTTAAAACGATTATTAAATAAATTTAATATCGACGAAAATGAAAAATTTGAAAATTTAGAAAAAGAGAAAATTGAATTAATCAAGTTAATAGAATGTATTTATCACAAACCTAATCTATTATTTTTAAATGATCCTTATAAAAGTTTAAATATTAAAAATATATATTTAATTAATGAGGAACTAATTAAACTAAAAGAGAATAATTCTACAGTATTTATTAACTCCTCTGATTTAACACTTGAAAAATCAAACATTGATGGTTATTTTTGTTATGTAGAGCCTAGATTTTCTAATGTATCTAATCTAAAAGGTAAGAGTTATGTAATCGAAATTAATTCTAATACAGAATTAAACATCAAGAAATTGATTCATATAAAAAACAATTTATATAAGTATATAGGCCCATTAAATGATTTAATAGATCAACTTGATTTTAAAACAACAAAAATTGACCACGTATTCGAGGATAGCCATGATAGTCTTTTATGAATTTAAACGTGTATTTAAAAAAAACTATAAATCTTTTTTAATTTTAACATTAATAGCACTTTTTTTACTGCTTTCTTATAATATTGTCTACATTAATAGTAATTCTATTAATAATCATATAGGAAACATTAGTCAAAGATTTTTAAATATTTTTAATATTAACAAAGAAAACTTTACTACAGTAAATGGTTATTATGCATTTTACATTAAAATAATGTCATTTATTTCTTCTGTATTTGCAGTTACTATTGGTATCGAGGTCGCAAGAAGAGACAGACTTGAACAAACTAGAGACTTTTTGTATACGAAGCCGATTAAGCGCTCTTTTATAATTATTTATAGAATATTAGCTGCTTTGATATTTATTTTCTTCTTTACATTCTTTATTTTTATTTCAAGTTTAATTTTGTTTAGTGTTAGAAAATATAGTTTTGATACACTAAAATTATTTCAAATAGTTTTTTCTTTATTTTTACTTATGTCAGTATTTTTCTCTTACGGACTAGTATTAGGTGGCTTTGTATATAAAAAAATATATTTAGTCTCTTTTATATCTATAATTCCTTTTATAATTATTAATGTAATAGATCAATTCACATCATTTGGTTTATTATATTATATCAACCCATTTTCTTATTTTTCTTTTGATAAAATAATTAGTGATGGATATCAATATCAAACACTAGTTATTACCGTTTTCTTACAAGTATTTTTAATAAATTTCGGCATAAATATCTATGAAAAACATTTAGACTAATTGAAAGAACTTTTGTTCTTTCTTTTTTAAGTAAAAAAGACATTAAATTATTACACTTAATGCCTTTTATATTATTAGATTTTCTTTATAGTAGGATGGTTTTTTAAAAGTTTCTTTATGCCAACTTCAGCAGAGAATGCGACAGATATAATCTTGCCATTATCTTCAACTACTCTGCCATTACCGTATATTTCGTGATGTATATTATCTCCTATCGTAATAGAAGAATTATCAACTAATTCTATCTTCTTCTCTTCAACTTTATTCTTTGGAGTCTCAACAGGAATAGTACGAACAATTGTACCTAAAATATCTAAATTTTGTGTACCCATTTCCCCAATATATCTACTTGGTTCATGAATCATTCTTTGACCAAAGACTATACGACTTGCAGAAGATGTAATGAATAGTTTCTCACGAGCTCTAGTGATACCTACATAACAAATTCTTCTTTCCTCTGCTTCTTCTTTATCAAATCCTAAAGAATTTGTATTAGGGAAAATTCCTTCTTCCATTGCAGGTAAGAACACAACTTTAAATTCAAGGCCTTTAGACTGGTGATAAGTCATAAGTTTAACTTTTTCAGTACTTGAAACCTTATCGTCCATATCAGTCATAAGAGCTAAGTTTTCAAGGAATAACTTAAGTTTTTCTTCTCTTGTTTCAGCACTTCCATCATTACTTGTTAACATACTCTTTAATTCATATACGTTTTCAAGTCTATCCTTACCATCGTCGCCTTGTTCTTTTAACATAGCTAAATAACCAGTCTTTTCAAGGATCTTATCAATGATTGATTCAAGATCAAATTTATCTGAATACAAATCTTCATGTAGTTCAATTAAGGTGAATTTAAAATCAATTAATGAGTTATAACTATTACCTTGATTAGCTAGATTATCAATTGCTTCAAATAGCGAACAAGAATTTTGAAGTGCAACCGCACGCAACTTATCGACCATTGCGGCGCCTATTTTTCTCTTTGGTTCATTTACAACACGTTCAAATGAAAAATTATCATTGTAATCTACAATTAAACGCAAATATGCACAAATATCCTTAATTTCTTTTCTGCAGAAGAACGAAATCCCTCCATATATCTCATAAGGAATATTATTTTTCCTAAGCATTTCTTCATAAGCACGAGATAAGAAATTAGATCTGTATATAATCGCAAAATCTTTATAATCATAACCTTCTTTAAGAAGTGTTTTTATTTGTTCTACAATATAAGATTCTTCGTTATATGATCCATCGGCTTTATAATATTTTGGTTTTTCGCCATTAGAAACATCTGTAAACAAATTCTTTTCAATTCTATTTGAGTTATGTCTAATAACATTATTAGCTATATCTAGAATCGGTTTTGTAGAACGATAGTTTTGTTCAAGTAAAATAATTTTAACAGGATCAAAATCCTCTTTAAACTTATAAATATTTTCTATTTTAGCCCCTCTAAAAGAGTAAATAGATTGGTCCTCATCACCTACAATGAAAATATTATAATTTTTACTTGCTAAAATATGAACAATTTCATATTGAAGCGAGTTAGTATCTTGGAATTCATCTACTAAAATATATTCAAACTTAAATTGATACTTTTGTCTAACTTCTTCGTTTTCTTTTAAAATCTTTAATGTTAATAAAATAAGATCATCAAAATCAAGTAAGTTACTTTTTATTAAATGTGCGTCATAACTTTCTTTAATCTCTTTAAATACGCGTGCCAAATTAGGATCACTAATTTTTACATTATCACCATTTTTAGAATCACTAATTAATTTATGAATTTGCTTAGGCTTATAAACCTTAGGATCATAATTTAATTCTTTTAAAGACTCACGAACTATTTTTTCAGCGTCTTCTTCATCAATTATTTGAAATTTTGAAGTGTATGGACTCAAACATTCAATTTCAATACGCAAAAATCTTGCACAAAATGAGTGAAATGTAGAAATCCACATTTGATTTGTATCAAGATTTGTAAAATTTCTAACACGTTCTTTCATTTCTCTTGCGGCTTTGTTAGTGAATGTTAAAGCTAAAATTTTAAATGGAGAAATAGCTTTTTCTTGAATTAAATATGCTATTTTTCTAGTTAAAACACCTGTTTTACCACTACCAGCACCAGCCATAACCATAATTGGTCCTTCAGTGGTTAAAACTGCTTCTTTTTGATTTTCGTTTAATGTACTTATTAAATCCATTCTATTCACCTAAAGACATATAATCTTCATAATTCATTTCTTTATCGAATACAATCTTACCATCTTTAATAACAATTAATCTATTAGCAACTGTATTTAAAAGTTCTGCATCATGGCTTGAAAAAATAATGTTTCCATAAAACGCTGTCATACCATCGTTTAGAGCCGAAATAGATTCTAGGTCTAAGTGGTTAGTTGGGTCTTCAAAAAGTAACACATTAGCTTGTTCAAGCATGATTTTAGCTAAATTAGCACGGATTTTCTCTCCACCTGATAAAACATTTACATTTTTCTTTGCTTCTTCACCTGTAAATAATACTCTTCCTAACCAAGAGCGTAAGAATGATTCTGTTTCATCTTCTGGTGAAAATTGACGTAACCAAGTTATAAGATTTAGTTTTGGATCATTAAATAATTCTTTATTATCTTGCATTAGGAAACTTTGTTTTGTAGTAACGCCCCATTTGAATGTACCACTATCTTGAGTATCTTTACCGCTTAAAATATTAAACAATGTAGTTACAACAAGTGAATTTTCAGCTAATATTGCAATCTTATCGCCTTTTCTTACACTAAAGGAAATATTTTCAAATACACCATTTTTAGTTAAGTTATCAACATCTAAAATATCATTACCAACTTCACGGAATTGTTTAAAACCGATAAATGGATATTTTCTACTTGATGGTTCAACTTGAGTCAAATCAAGCTTATCTAATAATTTTCTTCTGCTTGTAGCTTGACGTGCTTTTGATTTATTAGCACTAAATCTTTGAATAAACTCTCTTAATTCTTTGGCTTTTTCTTCAGCACGTTTATTTTCGTCTTTCTTTTGTTGTAACAATAATTGACTTGATTCATACCAGAATTCGTAGTTTCCTACATACATAGTAATTTTACCAAAATCAACATCGCAAATATGTGTACAAACGTTATTTAAGAAATGTCTATCATGGGAAACAATAATAACTGTGTTCTTAAAATTTAATAAGAAGTTTTCTAACCATTCGCAAGTTTTATAATCTAAATTATTCGTAGGTTCATCTAATAATAAAATATCAGGATTACCAAAAAGTGCTTGAGCTAATAAAACCTTGATCTTCATCTTTGCATCAAGTTCAGACATTAATGAATAATGGAATTCTTGAGGAACACCTACACCATTAAGTAAGCTAGCCGCATCGCTTTCCGCATCCCATCCATTCATTTCTGCAAATTCACCTTCTAATTCAGCAGCCCTTATACCATCTTCTTCATTAAAATCAGGTTTCGAATATAATGCATCCTTTAAATCCATTACCTCAATAAGTCTTTTATTACCCATAAGAACTGTTCTAATTACAGTTTCATTATCGAATTCATTTTGATTTTGACGAAGTATTGACATACGTTCTTTAGGATCACGAACAATATTTCCGCTTGTAGATTCTAAAGAGCCTGATAATATTTTTAAGAAAGTAGATTTACCAGCACCGTTAGCACCAATAATACCATAACAGTTTCCCATATCAAAATTTAAATTAACATGCTCAAAAAGTTTTCTTGAGCCAAATTGCATTCCTAAATCAACAACTTTTAACATATTTCCTCCATACATATAAAAAGCAGGTTAAACCTGCCTATTTATTTTTATTGTGAGAACCCGCTTTTTAAATCACAAGTTCTATTAAATACTAATTTTTCACTAGTAGAATCTTTATCAGTTGTATAGTAACCTACACGTAAGAATTGATAATGATCTCCTACTTTAGTTTCACTAAGTGAAGATTCAACATAACCATTTAAAACAGTTAGTGAATTAGGATTAAGACGTTCCATAAAGTCCTTATCCTTGTTTTCTTCAGTTTCAGGCACTAATAGATTATCAAATAATCTAAATTCTGCACTAATTGCAGTGGTAGCTTCAACATAGTTGATAGTTCCATTTGGTTTTCTTTCGTCAAATCCAGATCCTGATTTAGTTGCCTCGTCATATGTACATAGAAGTTCTACTATTTCGCCTGATTCGTTGTATACTACGTCACAACACTTAATGAAATAAGCAAACATCAAACGCACTTCAACATCTTTGGCAAGTCTCTTCCACTTCTTGTTTGGCTTTTCAAGAACAAAGTCATCTTTATCAATATATAAATGACGTGAGAATGCAACTTTTCTTGAACCTAGTTCTTCGTTTTCCATATTGTTAGGCGCATCCAACCACTCAACCTTACCTTCAGGATAGTTAGTAATTGTAACCTTTAATGGATGTAAAATAGCACTTGGACGTGAAGCTTTCAATTTTAAATCTTCACGAACAAAATTATCTAATACAGCACTATCTACAGTTGAATTTATTCTAGATAAACCTGTAGAAATAATGAAATTTTTAATTGCATCAGCTGTAACGCCTTTCCTTCTGTATGCGACAAGAGTTGGCATACGGCAATCATCATATCCACTTACCTTCTTAGCGTCAACTAAAGCACGTAAATAACGCTTAGATAAAACCGTATTTGTAATGTTTAATCTTCCAAATTCATATTGATGTGGATGAGATTCTACATCACAATGTTCAACAACCCAGTCATATAAAGGTCTATGGTTATCGTATTCAATTGAACACAAAGAATGAGTAATTCCTTCGTATGCATCTTGTAATGGATGTGCAAAATCATACATAGGATAAATACACCACTTATCACCTTGTCTATGGTGTTCCATATGATTAATTCTGTAGATTACAGGGTCTCTCATATTAACGTTAGGACTCTTCATGTCAATCTTAGCACGTAATGTCTTTTCTCCGTCTTTATACTTACCTTGACGCATTTCCTCAAATAATTTTAGGTTCTCTTCAATGCTTCTATTTCTATATGGAGATTCAATACCGTCGCCTTGATTTGTATCACGCATAGCAGCTATCTCTTCTTGAGTTGAATCATCAACATATGCTAACCCTTTTTTAATTAGTTTAACAGCTTCCTCATATTGCCTATCAAAATAATCAGATCCATATAAAACTTTAGCAGGCGTATAACCTAACCACTTTAAGTCTTCAATAATCGCATCAACGAATTCGCTTTTTTCTTTTGAAGGATTAGTGTCGTCAAAACGTAAATTAGTCTTGCCGTTGAATGCAAGCGCAGTTTCAAAGTCAACGATTATAGCGCGCGCATGTCCAATATGAAGATAAGCATTTGGTTCTGGTGGAAAACGAGTAATAATCTCTTTAACTCTTCCACTTTCTAAATCTTCCTTCATTATAGTCTTAATAAAATTTGATGTTTCTTCCATAAATATCACCTATTTAAAATTATACATTATTTATATAGATTTTAAAAGTAAAACAATAAATAAATCGTTTTCAGAACTTAAAAAAATTGATAGTAATTTCTTACTATCAATTGTAATAAAATATTAAAGTGTTAGAGATAGATTACATTTTTTAGTGTCATCGTCAACTGATAAAAAGGCAAATGTGAGCGAAGGAAGCTTTGATGTTTCAACAAATTGTTCATTAAATGACCCACTTGATTCTGTACTATAAAAATAATTCTTGTAGAATGTACTAGTTAAATCAAAATTTTGACTTAACTTAATATAAGATCGTATTACATCATCGCTTGTATAATCATATTTAAAAGCGGAGTTGTCATATTTCTTTTCCACACTATAAATCTTGCCATTTGCATTTTTTTGAAGTGTATTATTAACCTTTGTAACTTTTAATGTATAGAATGTATCATTTGTCTTTTTAGACACTACTCTTGCGTTAGAATTGATTAATTCATTTGAGTATATCTCTAGTGTAAGATATTCATCAAATACACTAGTTACTGTGTGATCTGACCACAAAATAACATCTCCTGAAGAGACAAAAGGTAAAATATCTGTATGCACATTGTATTTACCACTTGTAACATATGCATTAGCCCATCCAAGTAATAATTTATCACTAGATGAGAAATCACCTGTAACACCACTCATCATAGTAGTAAAATACATATAATTATCTTTACTAAAATCATCTTTGTTAAATTCATCAAGTAAACCGAACGCATAACCTAATTGGTGAACAAGTTCATGACTATCAGATATAATACTTTTAGTATCATAATAAGATTCATATTTACATATAATTGAATTGTAATCCACAAATGAAACATTAGATAATTTATAAGTATCATTAATTTGGGTAGTTAAATCTAGAGTAAAATTGTTTTTAAAGCGAGAACTAAATGAATAATCAGATATTGTGTTTGTTTTATAAACAAAACAAACATAATCCACATACTTATCATTATTGTTATCATATTTTGAAAGATCTAAACTAGATAAATAGGTTAAAATCTCATCTTCAATTTCATTTTCTTCTTTATAATAATCAAGTGTCTTAGAACTTGTGAAAGTGTCAGATAAATCAATATTCAAATTAAGATTATCATATGACGACACTCTCATATATTCTTTAACGGAATAATATCCTGTATCCGTACTAGAGCCGGTGAGAGCAGCACTTAAGTTATTTAAACTTGTTTCGTCAAACGATGAATCAAAGTTTAGTGGTATATATAAAATATTATTATTCCCCTTAGAACTTAGTGGCTTATTTCTAGTTAAAGCATCGCTTATATTTCCCGAAAGTTCTACTTTTGTAACTTTAGCTGTATCTTTTATACACGAGCCAAGTGGTAATAATAAAAGTGGTATTAATAAAAATCTTTTTTTCATAGAGTCACCTTTGGCATTATTATAACAACATTTTTTGATATCTTTAAGAAAAAAATATGAAAAAACGAGAGAATTTTACATTCTCCCGCTATTTTTTTGCAACAGTAAGTAGTTCAAGAGATGCATCCGCATTCAAATCTAAAGTATCAATAGTATCATTTTTTAAATATCTATAATATCCTGCGCATGCAATCATAACCGCATTATCTGTACAGTATTTAATAGATGGTATACAAATCTCTAAATTACTATCTTTATTTGTACTATTTAACTTTTCTTTTAATCCTTTATTAGCTGAAACCCCACCAGCAACTATTAATTGTTTTACATTATATTCCTTACAAGCTTTAAGTGCTTTAGAAACTAATACATCACTTACAGCTTCTTGGAATGAACAACATAAATCATTTACATTAATTTCTTCATTTCTTTGTTTAGCATTATGATTTAAATTAATTACCGCACTCTTAAGACCTGAAAAACTAAAATTATAATTGTCATTACCAAGAGTAACACGAGGTAAATTATATGTATCTTTTCCCATGTGAGCTAATTTATCAACAATAGGACCTCCAGGGTAGCCTATACCTACGACACGCGCAACCTTATCATATGCTTCACCAACTGCATCGTCTAGTGTCTCACCGATAATTTCAAAATCAAAATGATCTTTCATGTAAATTAGTTCAGTATTGCCGCCAGATACAAGTAGTGCAATTGAAGGAAACTTCATATCATGTTCAATTGAATTCGCATAAATATGTCCTGCTAAGTGGTTAATTCCAATGAGTGGTTTGTTATAAATTAAAGCTAATGTTTTAGCCGCATTTAGTCCAACAAGTAAACTTCCAATTAATCCTGGCCCCTTTGTAACTGCAATTAAATCAATGTCATTAGGGCTTAAATTGGCTTTTTTAAATGCTTCTTCAAATACCATTGAAACATTATAAACATGTTCTCGAGAAGCAATTTCAGGTACTACACCACCAAACTTAGTATGAATATCAATTTGAGAAAGTACAATATTACTAAGTACCTCTTTACCATCTTTAACGATAGCTACAGCTGTTTCATCGCAGCTTGATTCTACGCCTAATACTATCATATTAATTAAACTCCTTAATTAAAACATACGCATCACTATCTTTATAATAATTCTTACGAACGTGGCTTACTTTAAAATCAAACGTCTTATAAAGATTAATTGCGTTATTATTTTTTTCACTAACTTCAAGGTATAAACTTTTTATCTTATTTTTTTTTGCCTCTAAAATGACACTATTTAATAAGGCTTTACCTATACCTTGATTTCTATATTCATAAACTACAAAAAAATTAAGAATTTCGCCGAATTCCTCAAGAGTTGAAGAAATATAGCCAACAATATTATTATCAATCTCAGCAACTATAAAATAAGCATATGGATTTTTTAATTCAATTTCAAATTGGTTACGTCCTAAACTTGAGCCTAAATATAGTTCTTCGTATTTGATAATTATATCAATATCTTTTTCTTCTAATTTTCTAAGCTTCATTTTTTAAATTTCTTTCAGCTTCTGTTTCTTGTAAGTAGTTAGGATTTAATCCATGTGGATTTTCTACTAACTTAGCGTGCTTTATTACTACAAGCGGATTAACCTTGTAGTCTTCTTCAGTAACTCTCGTATCAAAATCTTTTTTTAAAAGTTCATCAGTATTTCGAATAGATTCATTGAGTGCTAATGAATAATTATCATATATTGCACTAAAAGAGTTTCCTCTGCGCGCATCAATAGTAGCTAAAACCTTCTTGTTGTATCCAGAAGACATTAAGAATAATGTAGAAATTTCATACAACGGAATTTTTCCAAATACAGCTAACATCTTAGATACCGTTACCGCCATTCTCACACCTGTATAACTTCCAGGACCTACACCACAAATAACTTTTTCTAGATCACTAGTTTTAATATTGAATTTTTTATAAATATCTTCAACAATCTTTACAATATTTTTTGCAAAATCATTTTGCCCTTTTGTATATGATTCAAATACAACTTCATTATCCTTTACAAGCGCATGATATAAAACTTTAGTAGCACTGTCTATTATTAATGTATACATTCTATTTCACCTAATAATCCTTTGTATCTTTCGCCAACAGCTTCAATACTTATTTCTCTTTTATTTTCATTAATTCTTCTAATATTAATCTTTAAAAAGTTTTTTGGTAATAATTCACTTACTTGATATGGCCACTCAACAACACATATGCCGTCTCCTTCAAAGTATTCATAGAGATCAAAATCATTACCAAGCCCATCAAGTCGATATAAATCCATATGATATAATTTAGTGTTAGTTCCTTGATAAGCTTTCACTATTGTAAATGTTGGCGAATTAATAACTCTAGTTATGCCTAAAGCCTTTCCTATTCCTTTTGTGATTGTAGTCTTACCGGCAGACAAATCTCCGTCAAGTAATACAACATCTTTTTCTTTAAGTAAAAGACCAATTCTATATCCTAATTCAATTGTTTCCTCACTATTATTTGTAATAAAAATCATCATAAATCACCATTTAAGAATTATACTCTTTTTTTGTCTTATTTGCAAAAAATATCAATTGGCAACTAAATTTAAAATAACTGCATATTACTAATTTCTATTCTTTATTTTAGTGATAACGTTTCCTTATGTAAAGATTTTAAAATATAATTGTTTAATCTCTTTATTTAACATAAAATATAATTAGAAAAGAGGTATGTATATGTTTAACACAGAATACGCAAAGAGAGTTTATCAAAAACTTGAACTTGAAAACGTCGGGGAGACTGAATATTTGAATGCAGCTAAAGAAATCTTATTATCAATTGAAGATTATGTAGCCTTGCATCCTGAATATGAGAAAGTTAAATTACTAGAACGCTTCTTTAATCCTGAACGTGGCATCGAATTTAAAGTTGTTTGGGTCGACGATAAAGGTGAATATCAAGTTAATAAAGGTTATAGATTCCAATTTAATAGTGCCATCGGACCTTACAAAGGTGGTCTTAGATTCCATCCTTCAGTAAACAGATCAATTATTAAATTCTTAGGTCTTGAACAAGTTTTAAAAAATTCACTTACTAGTTTACCTATGGGTGGTGGTAAAGGTGGTTCTGATTTTGATCCTAAAGGAAAATCTGATACTGAAGTTATGCATTTTTGTCAATCATTTATGACTGAATTATATCGCCACATCGGCCCTGATACAGATGTACCTGCAGGAGATATTGGCGTTGGTGGTAGAGAAATTGGTTATATGTTTGGTCAATACAAACGTATTCGTAAAGAATATTCTGGAGTTTTAACAGGTAAAGGTTTGACATTTGGTGGTTCTTTAATAAGAACTGAAGCTACTGGTTACGGTCTTTGTTATTTCACTGAAGCAGCTCTTAAAAAATTAATTAATGCAGATTTCAAAAATAAAACTGTAGTAATATCTGGTAGTGGTAATGTGGCAATCTACGCCTGTGAAAAAGCCACTGAGCTTGGCGCTAAAGTTGTGGCTCTATCTGATTCAAATGGTTATATATATGATCCTAATGGAATTAATCTTAATGTTGTAAAAGATATCAAGGAAGTTAAGAGGGGCAGAATTAAAGAATATCTTAATTACGTTAAGGATGCAAAATATGAAGAAGGTTGCCGCGGTATTTGGACAATTAAATGTGATATAGCTCTTCCATGCGCTACTCAAGGTGAACTTGATTTAGAAGCAGCTAAAACATTAGTTAAAAATGGTGTAATAGCAGTTTCTGAGGGTGCAAATATGCCTTGTTCACTAGATGCAATTGAATACTTTATTAAGAACAAAGTAGTATTCGGGCCTGCAAAAGCAGCTAATGCTGGTGGAGTCGCAACAAGTGGTCTTGAAATGAGTCAAAACAGTTTAAGACTTTCATGGACTCGTGAAGAAGTTGATAGCAAACTTCATGATATTATGATTAATATTTTCAACAATTCTTACAAAGAAGCGCTTGAAGCTGGCAATCCATTTGATCTTCTTAAGGGTGCAAATATAGCTGGATTTAAAAAAGTAGCTGACGCAATGTATGCACAAGGTATTTAATATTATGGCCGATTAAGTCGGCCTTTTTTTATTTTAAAAAGACACCTATTTCTAGATGTCATATGTTATCTCGAGTAATTTTATTTAATTCTAATTCTTTCGCATACTTTATTCTAACGCTATAATGATTAATTGAAATTATCATCTTATTTTGTGCATATTTATTAATAAATTCAGTTACTTTATCTACTACATTTAAATCAATATGGGCATTAAATTCATCAAGTAAAAGAATTGGACAATCGCGAAGTAAGACACGCACAATGTTAATTAGTACTAATTCTCCTTTAGAGTATTCTTCTATTTTAAATTCTTTATTTAAATCAGTTATTCTTGCTAAGCCAACTTCTTTTAAACAATTATATATTCTACTTTCTACTATATCATTTAGAAGCGTTAGTTCTTCTTTTATTGTTCCACCTGTAAAGAATACATCTTGCGAAAGTGTTGAAAATAATTTTGATTTCAAATCATCAGTAAATAAATATACATCTTTATTATTAATCGTAACATTTCCACTAATTGGTTTTATTAAACCGTAACTCAACTTAAATAGTGTGGATTTCCCAGCTCCTGTTCGTCCCTTTATAATCAATTTATCATTATTATTAAGTTCTAAATTAAAATTATCTATTACTAGTTCTTGATCCTTGTAGCCAAATGATACATCATTAAACCTTAGATTTATTTCATTTAAATTAATACTATTAATTATTTGTTTATCATTTTCTTTAAGACTTAAAAATTCATTAATTCGAGAAATACTAGATGATGACTTTTGAATAGTTTGAATTTCCATAGATAAACTTTCAAGTGGAGTAAAAAGAGAAGTTAATAGATCGATTAAAGCAACAACCATTCCACATGAGAAAGTGAATGTATCACCATGCAGACAAGATAAAGCAATAAGTAAACTAATTAATAAATATTTAAGTATATTGATTACCGGAGAAAAAAATGCATCAAATTGGCTTGATTTTGTTTGACTTGAATAATGTTTTAAAATAATATTTTTAAACTTATCTTTTATTACATTAAATATTCTATATGTTTTTATAGTAGCTATATTATCTATTGTTTCTAATATATTATTATTTACTAAAGATTCTATTGTTTTTGTTTCTTTTAGAGTTTTAAACATTTTCTTTTTAATATATAAAGTGAATGAAAATATGACTGGTAATACTAAAAGCACAAATATTCCAAAGTAAAATGAATATATAAATATAGAAACTAATATTGAAATAATCTTAATAGAATCAATTAAAAGACTTATTACACCCTCACTTACAAGAAGAGAAATACTATCTACATCTGATGAAAAGTGTGTTTCAATTAAACCGCTATCTAAATTAGATAATGTTAAATAGTCGATCCTATGTACTTTTTTAAGTAATTCATTTCTTAAATCATACTCTATATCATGCGAAACAGTCACAAGAATTAGTTGTTCAATATAAGATAATAAATAAATCAAAATACTTGAAGACATATAAATAAAAGAAAAAATAAACACTTTAGAAGTTTCTTTATTTACTATAATGTTATCAACTAAATAGCTTAAAATCAGAGGTGGAATGAGAACTGATAAACTTGAAAATATAATAAATATTAATAGCAGAGTACAAATAAGCTTATGACTCTTAATATAATTAAATAAGCATTTATTAAATGTCATTTTTTCCTCCTATCAATTTATTAAACGTTTCTACGTTTAACAGTTTAGCGTAAGTGTTTACTATAGTTTTCCCATTTTCTAAATATAATATTTGGCTTGTTTTTGATAACAATTCTTTATTGTTTGACACAAATATAACAATTGAACTAGGTACTAGACTTTTGATATTATTTAATATATTTAGCGCCATATTAGTGTCAAACGAAGTGAAAACATCATCTAACAAAATAAGGTGTGAATTGCTCGCAAGAGCACGTGCTATAAGAAGTCTTTTTGTTTGACCTCCTGAAAGAGTATTTGTTGAATGATATATTAATTCATCTTCTTTATCGTTAAAGCAAGAAACATCTTCTTCTAGATAAACAGCACGCAAATATTTATTAATATCAATATCTTTTCCTAACGTTATATTTGTCTTTAAAGTATCACTAAAGATACAATCAGTCTCATCGTATGCAATAAAATTATCAATATTAATATTTTTAACATCATGCAATTCTATATCATTAAGTTTAATTGAACCTGTATACGAATATATTCCTGATAGTGCTTTAAGTAACATTGACTTACCACTTCTAATCTCTCCGCATACACCAATTACTTCGCCGCTCACTGCATTAAATGATATATTTGATAACTCAAATGAGTCATCAAATGAAAAACTCATGTTAGAAACTATAAGTTTTTTATTTAAACTTGTATCTAAACTTTTTTCTTTATATTCATTTAAATATGGTTTTATTCTTTTCCACGAAACATCAAGTGAAGCCTTCGCATTAAATAATTTACCAAGTTTTGAGGCTTTTCTTGCAACTAACATATAAGTAGACAAAAAACTTGTGAATGTTCCTATTAGCCATATATCATTTATTACATTTAAACTAGAATAATATACAACGATAAATAATCCGATTAAAGAAATAGCCATATAAAGTGGTTCTTGTGAATCTTTTAAAATATTAGCTTTGATACTTTTTTTCTTAAGTATCAGAGAATCTTTCTTATATTTTTTTTCGTAATTATCACTCACCCCAAAAGAGCGATAATTTAATTCGTTAGATATCAAAGAAAGAGTTAATTTCTTATTTTTAGATAACTCACTTTTATATATTGCTTGATTTTTGTATATTAAACTTTTAAGTGCATGTGAAACTATAATAGAGATGAAAATACTTATATAACTTAATAGTGTTATTTCATAATCTAAAATCAATAAAGATATAGTGTATCCACTAAATAAAATTAATGTATCAAATACTTCTGTAAGAATCTTTCTAACTCCTTCAGCTGTATCATTAATATCAGACATCGCTTTTGTAATTAAATCTCCTCTATCATTACTACCGATATCATCATAAAGTAAATTATTAAAAAATACTTCTCTCATATTTAATACAATTTTATTTGCAAAATCTCTTACAAAAAAACGTTTTAAATATCTATTAAACTGGATAAATATTATTAACAAGAAGAAGAATAAAGTTTTAATTAAGATATCATTGTTATTTTGATGCAAATTATATAAATCAATTAAATTTCCTAATAATAAAGGTATAAAAACCATTAAAGTATTATATAAAATTCCTGATATAGTGCTTAATATGAATGCTTTTTTATTTAAAAAGAAATAATAGCTAAGCTTATTATATTTGTTTTTCATCTTTAATACCTATGAAGTTAGCTTTTCTAAATGTTTTAGATTTCAAATATACTTTATTCACATATTTTAAAAATTCAGACTTTTCTTCTTCGCTTAAAATACTCGTAACGTATTCAAAATACTTATTTTCAACATCAAACATTATATCTTTTATTTTAAAACCTTTATCTAAACATTTTAGTAACTTTTTACGTTTATCAGATAAATCCTCTAATATTTCAATATATCCTAAAGATTCAAGTTTTTTTGACATTCTAGTTACTAAGGCTTTATCAACATTTAAATAGTTTGCAACCTCATTCATTGGTCTATATTCACGCTTAGAAATAAATCTCACAAGTTCAAACTCTGTATCATTCAATTCATGATTTTTAGATACTTTATTTTTATAAAGATTTAAGTTTCTAACAATTTTATTTATTTCTCGAAATTCCATTATCTATCACCTTCGTTTTAATATATAACTAGATAGTTGACTTGTCAACTATTTTTATAATAAATAAAACTGGCAGTATTTCTACTACCAGACATATTTCACTTTCTAAATTCAATTTCCCCTGTTTTAGAATTCATTGAATCAATTATCTCTAGAGAATATAGATTTACACCTTGTTCTCTTAATTTTTTTCCACCATCTTGGAATCCTTTTTCAATAACAATTCCAACGCCTACAACTTGACATCCCGCTTTATCACAAATTTCAAGTAAAGCGTTTGTTGCACTACCATTAGCTAAAAAATCATCAACAATTAATACAACATCACTGCTTTTTAAGAATGCTTGATCTACTGAAATTTTTTGTTTTTGATTTTTTGTGTAAGAATAAACTTCAGATGTGTAAACACTATCCAATGTAGATGCATCACCTTTTTTTGCAAATACTGCAGGACAATGGAATCTTTGTGCAAGTAATGTAGCTAACGCAATACCACTAGCTTCGATTGTTAAAATCTTATTAGGTTTAAATCTCTTAAAATAATCAAACCACAATAATGTAATCTTGTCTAATAAATCAACATCAAGTTGATGATTTAAGAATGAATTAACTTTCAAAACATTACCGTTTAAAATTTTACCTCTTGATTTTATTTCATCTTCTAACCACTTCATAATTAACCTCTCATATAATTTAAGTATATCATATTTGTATATGTTTTAAAACAAAAGAAAAATGGAAATGCTTTCTTATTCATTTCCACTATTATTTTTCATTTTTTTATTATATTCTTCGTCAGTTATAGGTCTTCCAGATTCGTCAAAGTTTTCATTTTTCTTTGGTTCAGGGTCAATATATAAGAATGACCTTACTTTATAACGAAGCGTAGTTTTAGGATCACGCTCTGTATATTTTGCAAATCTCTCTTTTAAAGTTTCAGGTAACATTTCTTTAATTTGGTCACTAGCTTCTTTTTTAACAAGAGATAAATCACTCTTAACCAATTCATACTTAAATACTTTACCTAACTTCTTAGCAGATTGAGATACTTTTGTAAATAAACCGATTGATGTTATAAAATCTAACATCATCATTCCGTATACATTACCAAGTAATAAAATTAAGATAATATTAGGAAGTGAGCCCATTGTAGGAGTTAACATGGTTTTAATTGATTCTAAAGCAAATCTATAAATAAAAGGGGACAATCCGTAATAGAATAAAAATGAAACACCTATCCAAATTAAACTAAATTTAGGGCAGATAATGCCTTTATAATTTCCTCTATCATTAGTATAATCCCAAAGTCTTACTTTAAAACCTTTTACAAAAATCAATCCTGCAACAAGTTCAAGCAAAGTCATTCCTATACCCATAATTAAAATAGGAATTAAATCATATGCTGTAGCACCAGAAACATATCCAATTTTGTAATTATCGTTTGGATTATATAGTTCTATTCCGTTCTCTTTAAAAATAGCTAAAAAGGATGTAGTAATAATTGACATTAAAACAACTCCAAAACCATATAATGGTATCCATGGTCCTCTTAAAAAACCAGGATTAACCCATTTTTTTACAGAAACATATCTTCTAAAAAAGACTTCTATTACAAAACCAGCCATACAACCGATTAAGAATAAATACATATACATTAATAAATATCCATATATTGAATATTCCTCTAATATTTGCGACATAATAAACTTCCTTCTATATGAATATTTTAATACAATTCAATAATAAAAAAAATAGTGAACTTTCGTTCACTAATAAAATTCAAGTGGTGGTCCAGGTGGGGGTCGAACCCACGACACCAGGATTTTCAGTCCTGTGCTCTACCTGCTGAGCTACCGAACCAAATTAATGGCGGTTCGAACGGGGATCGAACCCGTGATCTCCTGCGTGACAGGCAAGCATGTTAACCACTACACCACCGAACCGTCTAATGTCTTTAATTTGGTTGCGGGAGAAGGATTTGAACCAACGACCTCCGGGTTATGAGCCCGGCGAGCTACCAGACTGCTCCATCCCGCGATATAATCTTAAATTTTTAAATATGGTTTAAAACCAATATAGATGGCGGAGAAAGAGGGATTTGAACCCCCGCGAGGATTGCTCCTCCTGCCGGTTTTCAAGACCGGTCCCTTCAGCCTCTTGGGTATTTCTCCGTGTATTAAAATGGTGGACCTAGTAGGACTCGAACCTACGACCGACCGGTTATGAGCCGGGAGCTCTAACCAACTGAGCTATAGGTCCATAACTTATTTTCTTAAGTAAATGGTAGCGGCGAAGGGATTCGAACCCCTGACCTAGCGGGTATGAACCGCTCGCTCTAGCCAACTGAGCCACACCGCCATATTATAAAAAAGAGGTTAGTATCTACTAGCTTCGTTCAATCCGTTAAACTTAAATGGTGGAGCTAAGCGGGATCGAACCGCTGACCTCCTGCGTGCAAAGCAGGCGCTCTCCCAGCTGAGCTATAGCCCCAAAGTGGTACCGCGGGTCGGACTTGAACCGACACGGATTTTAACGTCCATGGGATTTTAAGTCCCACGTGTCTACCTATTCCACCACCGCGGCATTTTTTATTTACTTTGAAGTTTAACTTTATAGAAGTGGTGTCCCGTAGCAGACTTGAACCGCTGACCCCTTGATTAAAAGTCAAGTGCTCTACCACTGAGCTAACGGGACATAAATGGTGCCGAAAATAGGACTTGAACCCACAACCTACTGATTACAAGTCAGTTGCTCTACCAATTGAGCTATTTCGGCATGGTGGAGGTTAACGGGCTCGAACCGCTGACCCTCTGCTTGTAAGGCAGATGCTCTCCCAACTGAGCTAAACCTCCATAGATATATTATAACTGAAAGAAACTAGCTTGGCAACTACCTACTCTTGCACATGCTCTCATGTACTACCATCGGCGACGAAGTGCTTAACTTCTGTGTTCGGGATGGGAACAGGTGTTTCCACTTCTCAATCATCACCAAACTAAATCTTTCAAAACTAGATAAAATTTAATCGAATAAAACTTAGGTTAAGTCCTCGATCTATTAGTACTGGTCAGCTCCATGCCTCACGGCACTTCCACACCCAGCCTATCAACC
Organism: Alistipes finegoldii; assembly: GCA_963621965.1. Lineage (GTDB taxonomy): Bacteria > Bacillota_I > Bacilli_A > Acholeplasmatales > Anaeroplasmataceae > JAEELC01. The sequence goes on along the minus strand of CAVFGN010000022.1, from coordinate 68 downwards.
TTATGGTCTATAAGGGATCTTACCATTTCTGTGGGAAATCTTATCTTAGAGGAGGCTTCACGCTTAGA
>CAVFGN010000021.1:0-35017 GCA_963621965.1 Alistipes finegoldii | reverse complement strand
TATACCTTTATATGATGATAAAAGTATTCATAATTTTAGCGGCTTTAGAGTTAAGAGAGGATTATATAAGACTGCTTCAGGTAAATACATTAACGCAGATGTAAATGGATCTTTAAATATATTAACTAAAAGTAGTGTCTGTGATAAGTCTACTATAGATAATCTAAGACATAGAGGTGTGAACACACCTATGAGATATACTATTGTTTAGTACATAGTCATAAATAAGAGTGTGTTAACACTTAAGTTGAAATCTTTTAGATTTCACTTTGTTCTTATATACAAAGGATACCTTAAAACATAACGGATGGTAGAAATTTAATAAAAACCACATTGCTATTGTTATTAGTAACTATATTGATATATTTTAAAATGTTTATGGATTGTTTTTTAAATACAAAGGAAATAGAATGATAGTATTTCTAAAAGTAAAGCGTGAGTAATGCAAAATTTGCAATCGCATTGAAAAAAATACGAAAAATAATTGTTTCTTGGCTTTATTAAGTATAATAAAGTTGTAAATTTATATATAAGAAAGAGTGATTTTATGATAAAGAGAAATATTGAGAATGTAATTGAAGATACGATTAAGCATTTTCCAATTACACTTGTTTCAGGCCCTAGACAAATCGGTAAATCAACCTTGCTATATAATATGTTTGCAAACAAAGGGTTTTCTTATGTTTCATTAGATGATTCTTTGGAATTATCAGTTGCAATCACTGATCCTAAAACTTTTTTAGAAATACATAAAGCTCCTTTAATAATTGACGAGGTTCAAAAAGCACCGGTATTGTTCCCAGAACTTGAAAAAATTGTTAATGAATCAAGATTAAAAAAAGGTAATAAGGAAAGTAATTGATTATACATTTTATCTGGGTCTCAAAGACAAAAACTTTTAAATGAATCAAAAGAATCATTGTCTGGCAGAGTTGCTATCTTGATATGAGCAATCTTTCACTTTCCGAAATCTATGTTAGAAATAATTTACCATTTAATGTTGATGTTTCTACTATTTCATCAAGAGTAAATTGTTTTATTCTTCTTATTTGACCACTTATTTAGGAAAAGATTTAAAAGAATTTATTTTGATAAATGACGAGGTCAAATTTATTAATTTTATGAAAATTTTATCTTCAAACACTGGAGAAGAATTAATTTACGATAATTATTCTAAACAGGTTGGTGTTTCTACAAATACGATAAAAGCTTGGATTTCTGTATTAGTTAAAACTGGAATTATATATTTAGTTGAACCATATAATGAAGAATCTGTAGTTAAAAGGGTAGTAAAAAGACCAAAGATGTATTTTTTTGATACTGGATTTGCAGCTTCTTTATGCGGTATTGATAGTGCTGAAACATTGCAACGAAGCTTTTTAAAAGGCAGATTTTTTGAAACTTTTATTTTTAATGAAATTAGAAAAAGTTACATTAATGATGGGCAAATTCAACAATTATTTTATTACCGAGATAATGAACAAAATGAGGTGGATTTAATTATATTAAAGAATGGTGTCCTTTCTTGCGTTGAGATTAAAACGGGACAAACATTTAATGCGTCTAGCACAAAAGCATTTAAAAAACTTCAAAATTCGAAATTTGAAAAAGGAAAGAATGCAATCGTTTGTACAACTGATAAGATTTCTATTATAAGTGATGGTACTTATATATTACCTGTTAGTTCGATTTGATTTTTTAATCCGTTATTTTAAAAATTAATAACACATAGTTATCCTATGAAAATTTATACAAAAAGGGAACTAAATTTCCTATTATACTAAAGTATAATTATGTTAGGAGATATCAAATATTTACACATAAATATTAGATAGTATAAAATCAAAGCCAGTTACTTTAATTATAGGCGCAAGATAAGTTGGAAAATCAACACTTGCTTACGAAATTGAAAAGATTGGATTTAACTATGTTTCACTAGGTAGTTCAAGAGAACGTGAACTAGCAATTAAAGGTCCAGACTTAAAGATTTTGACTTTTTTAACAATTACATTCGTGGCCTTTAATCATTGATGAAGTTCAACGTGCACCATGATTGTTCGGTTCTTTTGAAGAAATTGTTAACAATGAAAAAAGAAAGAAAATCGATAATTATGGAATGTATGTCCTTATTGGATTACAAAAGTATAGATTGATGAATGTCATTACAAAATCTTTAGCCGGAAGGGTCTCTATAATTCATATGATGCCACTATCAAGAAATGAGATTATTAAGCGTGATGAGATAATATTTGATTTTAATATTGTTAATATACAAAAGCGTGCTAATAAAAATTCACTTTCTGCACTTGAATTGTTTGATGATATTGTTAGAAAATTTTATCCTGAACTTTGAAGTATTAGTAATTTAAAAACACATTAGTTTTATTCTGATTATGTTGAAACTTATATAGAGAGATGTATCGAAAATAATAAATGTAAAAGATAAACTATTATTTAGACGATTTGCGGAACTGATTGCTTCTTTAACCGGGTAAGAGTTAGTTTATGATAATATCGCAAAAACAATCGACGTTGATAAGAAAACTATAATGTCTTAGCTTAGTGTTTTAATTGCAGGTGATATTGTATATTTATTAGAGCCTTATAATGAATTATCTATTCCAAAGAGAATTATCAAAAGATCAAAACTTTATTTTCCGAATACAGGCCTTGCCTGTTATTTAGCTAAATTTACTAGTGGTGAACTTTTATCATCTAGTAATTTCTCCGGTCTTTTTGTTGAAACATATATTATTAATGAGCTAAAAAAGTTGTATCAGCAACGGAAGTGAACCGAATTTTTATTTTTTTTCGTGATAATAAAAAAAATAAGATTGATTTTGTGATTTTAGAGGACGGTAAATTACATAGAGTTGAATGTAAGAGTGGTATTAATTTTAATAATGGAGTTTTTAAAGAATTTTAAGCAATTAGATGGTACTAAATATCAAGTTCGGGGTCAAAGCTATTATTTGTAATACGGATTCTGTTTATCCTTTAGATGATAACGTGTATGTATTGCCAATTGCATGTATATGATTTATATAAATAAAAGATAGGTTTAAAAAATGGACAATAAAACTATGAACAAAATTATTTTTAAAATTGAATTTTTATTTAGGATAATTATGTCTTTTTTAGCGTTTTATCTTGCTCTATGAGCTTTAATCTTGATTGTTTAGATGAGTATATCATATGTTATAGCAACAAAAACACATTCATAGGCTCTGTATCATATGATTTAGATACTATGGATATATTTAACTTCAGAATATAAAGGTGTTAGGGTGAAAAAATCAGGCGGTTACTATGGTAGAGGTGTCCCTACACCAATTTTCTTAGAGTACACAGGTATTCAATACGGATTTGTTATGGAACTTCAAGAAATCAACGAAAATGATGCGATTATTGAAATAAAGATTAATATATATATTTGCCTAAATGGTTAAAAGAATGTACTCATATAAAGCAATATGTTTCTGGTATATGCGAAAATGAACATAATACTATTTATATAGCTAGGTGTAATTACTATATTGACTCTAATAATGCATATTTCTACACAAGTAACGGTAAACTTTATAATAAAAGTGATAATACTCTTGTTGTTGAATTGATATATCAGGATAATACAGAAATTAAAAAATTAAGAATTATGTTCGATACTTTTTGTGTCAAACTTTTTATCATTAAGTGTATTTTCGTTGTATACGATGAATTAATCATATTTTGCATATAAGCTATGATATAATTATATTGGAATAGAGGATGTGATATGATGAAACTTAGAAATTTTAAACGTTATTTGTTAAGAATAAAATTAATTATTCTTAACATTTTCCTAGGCTTTATTTCTTTAACATCTTGCACGAAGAAAATAAATAATGAATTATTTAGTGAAACTATACTAAGCAAATATGCATTAACTTCATATTTTCCAATGCCTAATGTAAAAACTACTAGTTTAATGAGTGATACAAATTTATTTGTTAGCTTAGATGATAGTGAATATAGTTTGTATGTAAAACAAGTTTATGATTATCTTTTGAGTAACAATTATTATTACGTCGGTACATACAAGCAAGACGGTCTTGTTGCAGAAATGTTGCCTAGATATGTATACACACCTATTGATAACACTTATAATTTTAATAATATCAAACATAAATTTATCTATTCCCCAACAGATGAATTACACGAAAATAATGGTGATTCTTCAATTGATATTTGCTTTGAGATTAGAATTGAAAGAGTAGAAGATTCAAAGTATGCTTTTTACAAAAAAGAAACATACAACACAATAATTCGTCTTGGAGAAATGATTTGTGTGTATATTTATTGACATAACTAATATTGAATAATTTTAAGTAATATTTTAAGTTTTTGTTAATTCATGCTATAATCATAATATTGAAAGAAGGATTTATGTATGAAAATTGCAATATCTGCTGAAAGCACAATTGATTTACCAAAGGAACAATTAACTCGATTTGATATAAAAACATTACCATTTACATTAATTATGGGTAATGATTCTGTTTATGATGGTGAAATTGAGCCTGAAAAGTTATTTGAATTTACAGACAAAACTGGTATACTACCTAAGACTAGTGCTGTAAATGAATATCAATTCTATGAACATTTTAAAAAGTTAAGAGAAGAATATGATGCAGTTATTCATTTTTCATTATCAAGTGCAATCTCGTCGGCATGTGCTAATGCAATAAAAGCAAGCGAGAATTTTGAAAATGTGTATGTTGTTGATACTAAGTCTTTATCTACAGGAATTGCATTGCTTGCAATTCAAGCAAGAACTTTAAGTTTGGAAGGAGTAGATGCTAAAGAGATTTATGAAATTTCAAAATCTCGTGTAAAAGATATTCAAGCATCGTTTTCACTAGAAAGTGTCAATTATCTTTACAAAGGTGGAAGATGTTCGATGCTTTCAATGTTAGGCGCAAACTTACTACATATTAAACCATCTATTTATGTAAAGACTGATTCAGGATCTATGGTTGCTGCTAAAAAGTACCGTGGCTCGATGATGAAAGTTGTAATGAACTATGTAAATGATACTCTTCAAAAATACAATACTCCTGATTTAACTCGTGTATTTATTACATATTCTACTGCACCTGATGATGTAGTAGAAGCGGTAAAGGAAAGACTATATGAAGTAGGGTTTAAAGAGGTAATTTCTACCCATGCTGGTGGTACAATTTCGTGCCATTGTGGCCCTCATTGTCTTGGAATTCTTTATATTAATGACGGAATGTAAAAAATGTGCCAGATTTATATCTGACACATATTTTTTATAAAGCTTTATCTTTAAATAATTTTAATTCACGGCCGTTGTAATCTAGTACGTATTCAAAATTAGGTTCTACATTACCTTTAACAATTTCGTTTGCTACATATGTTTCAACATAGCGTTGTATAAATCGTCTTAATGGTCTTGCACCGTAAGTTTCGTCATATGCACTTTGTAAAATATAATCTTTTAAGGCATCTGTATAAGATAAGTGAATGTTTTGATTTGCTAAACGTAAATTCAATTCTTTTAGTTGCTTTTCGACTATCTTATATTGAACATCCTTGCCTAGAGTATTAAATACGATTATTTCATCAATTCTGTTGATAAACTCTGGCTTAAAGTAACCACTTTGCTTAACCATTGTTATAACAGCTTCTTTATTGTTAGGGTCTTTTAATAATAAATCAGAACCTAAGTTAGAAGTCATAATAATGATCGTATTTTTGAAGTTTATAACTTTACCTTGACCGTCTGTTAATCTACCATCATCTAGGATTTGAAGAAGAACGTTGAATACATCTTTGTGTGCTTTTTCAATTTCATCAAATAAGATGATAGAGTAGGGATTACGTCTAACAGCTTCAGTTAATTGACCACCTTCATCATAACCCACATATCCAGGAGGAGCTCCGATTAAACGAGCCACTGAATGAGACTCCATATATTCAGACATATCGATACGTACAATATGTTTATCTGAATCAAACAATTGTTCGGCTAATGCTTTCGCAAGCTCTGTTTTACCAACACCAGTAGGTCCTAAGAACATAAATGATCCTATCGGTCTATCTGAGTCGTTTATACCAGCACGCTGTCTAATAATTGCATCACTAATTAATTCAATTGCTTCGTCTTGACCTATTACACGCTCTTTAAGTCTATCGGAAAGGTGAAGTACTTTTTCTTTCTCCCCTTCAACAAGTTTTGATACAGGAATGTTAGTCCATTTAGAAATGATTTGTGCGATGTCGTCCTCACTAACAGTTTCAGATAACATTTTATTTTCTTTATTAGAATTTTCAAAATCATTTAATTCTTTTTCAAGTTGAGGAATTACTTGATATTGTAATTCACTAGCTTTTCTGTAGTCACCATTAGAATAGGCAAGTTCGAGTTCGTGTTTTTTCTCATTATAAGTATTTTTCTTAGCTTTAAATGTTTCTAAATCATTTTTCTCTTTTTGCCATTCGTCTCTTAATTCCTTATCTTTAGTGTTTAATTCGTCTAGTTCATTTTTTAAATCTTCTAAACGCTTAACAGAAACAGGATCAGTTTCGTTTTTTAAAGAGATTTGTTCAATCTTTATTTGTGTAATACGTCTTTCTACATTATCTAGTTCTAGAGGCATACTATCTAAATCAAGTCTAACAGAAGCACAGGCTTCATCAACTAAATCAATAGCTTTATCAGGTAAGAATCTATCTGTAATGTATCTATTTGATAACATAGCGGCACTAACTAAGGCATTATCTTTTATGTGAACACCGTGGTGTGCTTCAAATGATTCCTTTATACCACGAAGAATAGAGATAGTATCTTCAACATTAGGCTCTCCGATTAAGACTTTTTGAAAACGTCTTTCAAGAGCTGCATCTTTTTCGATATATTTCTTGTATTCGTTTAATGTGGTAGCACCAATACAATGAAGTTCACCACGAGCTAACATTGGTTTTAAAATGTTACCTGCATCCATTGCGCCGTCAGTTTTACCAGCACCAACAATCAAATGGATTTCATCGATGAAAAGAATAATCTTTCCTTCAGATTTTACAATTTTATTCAATACAGCTTTTAATCTTTGTTCAAATTCACCTCTATACATAGCGCCAGCTACAAGAGAAGCCATATCTAGTTCAAATATTTCTTTGTTTTTTAAGGATTCAGGAACGTCGCCTGATACAATACGACGGGCAAGTCCTTCAACTACTGCTGTTTTACCAACACCAGGTTCACCTATTAAAACAGGATTGTTTTTAGTTTTTCTTGATAATATTTTAATGATACGTCTAATTTCTTCGTCTCTACCGATAACTGGATCAATTTTACCTTTTTTTGCAAGGTCAACTAGATTTCGACCATATTTTTCTAGAATGTTTTCATCATTCTCGTAATTTGGTTCTTGTTGCATCATTATAATCACCCTTTCTTTGGTGGATCTCTCTCACCACTAATATTATACAACTTATTTTGGCACTGTCAACAGAAGAGTGCTAAAAATAAGAAAAGATTAAAATGTTGTTGCAAATAATTTGCATCATTGATATAATCTAAACGCAAATTATTCGCATTTAGAAAGGACAATTATGAAACGTTTATTTAAGGCATTAATATCCATTTTATTATTTATTTTAATATTTAGTATTACGTCATGTAATGAGAAAAAAGAAAATTTAGTTATTACAAGTTTTTATGCAAACAACGAGATTACAAAAGAACTAGTTAAAGGAACAAATATAGAAGTAGAGTGTTTAATTAAAGGCGCTATTGAACCACATGACTACGAATTAAGTGCTAAACAAAGAGCAAACTTAGAAGATGCAAAACTTATAGTAGTAAACGGACTAGGGCTAGAGGAATATTTATCTTCTCTTGAAAGTAATAATTCTATAAAGGGTAAAATATGTTATTCAAATAGTGAAATAGATGAAATTGAATCGGACCCGCATTCATTTGTTTCACCGCTAAAGGCTATTACAATTACTAAGACTATATCTAAATCATTACAAGATAATTTTAATGAATATAAAGATATTATTTCTAAGAATGAAGAAACTTATGTTACTACATTGAGTGAAATATCTGATAAATATACAAAGTATTTTTCAAGTAATAATAACTTATATGTTTTAGGACATAGTGCTTACTCATATTTGAATAAGGATTACGGTATGAATGTTAACTCAGTTTTAGGAATCCATGAAGAAGAGGCAAGTGCTAGTAGAATTAGTGAAATTTGCGATTTTATTACAACTAATAAAATTACTACAATTTTTGGAGAGTATTTTGAGGAAAACGATACAATAAATACAATTGCAAGAACAACAAAAACAAATGTATCATATTTATACACACTTGAAATGATGGATGATACAAATCTTTGCTTAGCTGATGCATACAAAAAAAATCTAGAGAATTTAAGCATCTTTTATTAAAAAAAATCTTAACTTGGTATATAATAGGTGTGTTTTAAGGAAGTTGATTTTATGATTTATATTGTTGGTGATTCTACAGTCGCAAAGTTCGAGGAAACATATTTTTATCACCGCGCTGGTTGGGGAACTGAAATAGAGACATATTTTACTGCTAGACCAGTTTTGAACTTAGCTTTAAGCGGTAGAAGTTCTAGAAGTTTTATTAAAGAGAAAAATTACCAAGAATTTTTGAATATTAAAAAAGGTGATTTTGTATTTATTGGATTTGGTCATAATGATGAAAAGTTTGATGATCCTAACAGATTTTGTGATGCGAATAAAGAACTAACTGATCCAATATCATTTAAATATTCATTATATAATAATTATATAAAAGTCGCAAAAGAAGTGGGTGCTTATCCTATTTTAGTCACACCTATTGTGCGACTTGCAGAAGATAACAATTATATTAATGAAAAAGTACATATTACAAAATATGGTGACTACAGAAAAGCTATAATTGAATTAGCTAGTGAGGTTAACGTAGATTATGTTGATCTTACAACATTTTCACGCGAATTAGCTATAAAGCTAGGATACGAAGAAGCTTGTTTAACACATGCAATTACTAAGGGTAAATACGTTAACAATAAACTTGTACCTGATATTTTATCAGTAGACGGAACTCATATTAATTCGTACGGCGCAAAAATATTTGCTCATTTTATTGCAAAAACATTACTTAGCACAAATAATCCGATTAAAGAATATATAGTAAAACCCTTGAATGAACCAACTATTCATGATTTAGTAATGGATGAAGGGTATGTATATATTCCTTACGTTGTACCAAATTTTGATACTTACAGACCTAAAGAGTGGTTTGATACAAAAAATAAAGAATATATTGGTACTTGTTTTGGCGATACAGGAAGACAAACAAATGAAAACTCTAATGGATTTAGAGCTGTTTCTAGTCCTAACGGATTTATTGTAGGGTCAATGCTAAAAAACGCGAGTGAAGTTGTACCTCTTGGCAAAATCTCGCTTAATAGCGAAGGTATAGCTATGGTAGCAAAAAAGATTAGCATAGATACTAACTTTACTTTTACATGCACTGCACATGTTTTAGAGTTTGAACCAATTTCATTAACTGGTTTTGGTGTTGCCTTAAGAGATGATTTATACATTAATCAAACAATCTCTGATAAAACTATTACATCTAATTATGTTGCAAGTGGACTAGTGACTAGTGAAATTGGTATGAATATTAACTTCTCAAGAGAAAATCATGTATTAAAGAAGAGTAACCATTTTACTGATACTTATTATAAGGTAGGCGACGAGATTAAATTAACTATTCGTCGTGTTGGTCAAGTTGTAGAAGTTAAAACAATTTATAATAATAAAGAGTATGATACAACTTATACAGATTTTGATTTTACACAAATAGATTCATCTAATTTCTACATTACTATGTTTGCAAGTCGAAACACAGTTGTTGAGTTTAGCAAAATAGAATATAAAGAATTAGGAAAATCTTTAGGCGCATAGGCGAAGTTTAATCTTCGTCTTTTTTTGCAATTTGTTTGTGATGATTAAATAAATCAAGTATACTATTACTATTATTAAAAGGAGATGTTTGTATGTTTAAAAGATTTGTTTCTTATTATAAACCTTATAAAGGCATGTTTTGCCTAGATATGCTTGCCTCGTTATTAATTTCAATAATAGGTATGACATATCCTGTATTAACTAATACAATATTACGTAAAATAGTTCCTAGTGAAGAATTATTAAAAGATGAAAAGGTTAAATTCATTATTATTTATGGCATTGTTTTATTATTATGTTATCTAGTGCGTATGTTCTTACGTTATTTTGTTCAATTTTACGGACATGTAATTGGCGTTAAGATGCAAGCTGATATGCGCCGCGATATGTTTAAAAAACTTGAGAAATTACCTTTTTCTTATTATGATGAAAATGAAACTGGTAAGATAATGAGTAGAATGACTAACGATTTAATGGAAGTATCAGAATTAGCTCACCATGGACCGGAAAATTTTTTCATTTGTGGTATTACATTAATTTTATCATTTGCTTATTTGCTTTATATCGAGTGGAGATTTGCACTTTTATTACTTTGTTGTGTGCCTCTACTTGTAATTGTTACATTAGTAATGAGAAAGAGAATGAACAAAGCATTTAGTGAAACAAGAAAGTCTGTTGCAGTTATCAATTCCTCATTAGAATCTTCAATTACAGGTATTCGTGTTACAAAAGCTTTTACTAATAGCGAGGAAGAGTTAAATAAGTTTGAAGTTGGTAACAAAGACTATGTTAAATATAGAAGCGTAGCTTACAAAGCTATGGGTCAGTTCTCCTCATCAACTCAATTTATCACAGATCTTTTCAATGTTATATTGCTTGTTGTAGGTGGACTTTTATGTGTTTTAGATTCAACTAATTTTACAATATCAGAGTATGTTACTTTTGTAGTTTCTGTAAGTATATTCATTACGCCTCTTACAACCCTTATAAACTTTGTTGAACAATACCAAAATGGTGTTACAGGTTTTAAAAGATTTTTAGAAATCATGGATGAAAAAGAGGAAGAGGAAGATAAAGACGCAATAAACGTTTTAAAACTAGATGGTAATATAGAATTTAAAAATGTATCATTTGACTATGAAACTACAAAAGGCGTGTTAAAAGACGTTAGTTTTAAAATTGAGGCAGGTAAGACAATTGCTTTAGTGGGACCGTCTGGCGGTGGTAAGACAACTATTTGTCATTTGATTCCTAACTTCTACAAGGCAACAAGTGGAGAAATTCTAGTTGATGGCTACAATATAAATAAACTTACTTTTAATTCTTTAAGACAAAATATTGGTATTGTACAGCAAGATGTATTCTTATTTAATGGAACTATCTTAGAAAATGTTAAATATGGAAAGTCTGATGCAAGTTTCGAAGAGGTAAGAGAGGCTTGTGTACGCGCAAACATTGATGATTATATAAATTCTCTACCCGATGGATACAACACGCAAATTGGAGAGCGTGGCATTAAATTATCAGGTGGACAAAAACAAAGATTATCGATTGCGCGTGTATTTTTGAAGAATCCTTCAATTTTGATTTTAGATGAAGCAACAAGTGCCCTTGATAATGCGACAGAAGCCTTAATTCAAGCGTCATTAGACGAATTGCTTAAAGGTAGAACTACTATTGTTGTAGCTCATAGACTTTCAACAATTAAAAATGCAGACTTAATATTTGTTATAGATAATGGTACAATATTAGAGCGCGGTACTCACGAAGAATTATTAGAAATAAACAGTGGTGAGTATAAAAAGTTATATGAGACGCAATTTAGACAATAAGAGGAAATTATGAAAAAAGCTAATTTTAGATGCCTAAAAGAAGATAGCGAAGGGTATGGCCTTATTAATTATAATAATGAATATATTCGTATTAAAGGAATGTTAGTTGATGAAGAAGGAGAATTTGAAATCGATAAAAAAAGTAAAAATCCTTTAAAACTAATTAAAATCACAAAAAGAAATGAAGAATTAAGAGAAAAAGCGGAGTGCCCATTTTATAAAGAATGTCAAGGATGTACATTTCAAGGTATAAAGTATGAACATGAACTTGAATTAAAAGATGAACATATAAAGGAATGTTTTTCACATTTTAGAGATTTCAAATATCTTGGTATTGAGAAGGCATACAACATTAGTAATTATAGAAATAAAAGTCAAAAAGTATATAAATTATCAAAATCTAAACGACCTGTTTGCGGTTTTTATACTAATAACAAACAACTAGTAAGTGTAACAGATTGCAAGGTTGAAGCTAAAAAAATAATTGAAGTTATTAATAAATTCAATTTGGTTTTATCTCGTAATAAGATTCTTCCATACGATGAATTCACTAAAAAAGGTATTGTTAAAGGATTAACTGTTCGTTATGCATTTAATACAAAAGAGTTAATGCTTGTAATTGAGACAGAATGCGAAATGTTTCCTGGTAGAAACAATATAGTTAAAGATATATTAAAGGAAGATTTAAATATTACAACAATTATTCAAAGTTATAACAAAAAAGAGAGAATTTTGTATGGTAAAGGCTTTATCTCAGACAAAATTTTAGACTATAAATTTACAATACTTCCTAATTCTTTCTACCCAATTAATTCATTAGGATATGAGTCTTTAGTTAAGGATTTAAAACAAATTGTAAATTTTAATTCGACCGAGAACATACTAGATATAAATTCAAATATATCCATTTTAGATATTATTTTATCAAGTTCTGTAAATAAAGTGATTGCTTTAGATCAAAGTGATGCAAACTCTAGAGTTGCAAACATTAATATAAAGATGAATAACGTTAAAAATGTTGAAACATTAACTGGTAAAAGTGAAATATTGTTACCAAAGTTAAAAGATAATCAAATTGATACAATTATTATTAATGGTAACGACGAACTAAGTAAAGATATAGTTAATAAATTAAAAGATTTTAAAGCAAAAAAATTAATCTATATCTCAAGTGATTTAAAATCTCTAGAAAAAAATGCTTTTGCACTTGGCTCAAGTAATTATTCACTTAAGACTTTAAAAGGCTATGATTTGTCACCTCGAACAACTCAAGTAACCTTAGTTGCAATATTTGATCACAAGGTAGAAAATCTAAACAGAACAAATAAAAAAAGCTGAAAACGTTTTCTTTGAGCAATAATATTGAATTAAAACTATTCACGAATTATAATTAATTTGTAAAATTTAAGAACCATTCAAAATGACGTTGAAAAGAAGAGTAGTTATTTTAAGTTTAGTAGAGAGTCCTTGGTTGGTGAAAAAGGATAAATAAGAAATAATGAACATGGTCTTGGAGTTGTAGTAGTGATATTTAGCTACTAACGGGTCTGCCCGTTATCGCAGTAGAAATTGTTGGATTTCGAAAAATAGGGAAATATTTTATTTCTGAATTAAGGTTGGTACCACGAACATTATGTCTCGTCCTTTTTTGGATGGGACTTTTTTTGCGGAAAGGAATAATTATGATAGAAATAATTAATTTATCAAAAACTTACAAAATTAAAGATAATAGTGTTTTAGCTTTATCTAATGTTAGTTTAAATATTGATTCTGGACAAATCTACGGAATAATTGGTTATTCAGGTGCTGGTAAATCAACACTTGTAAGATGTATTAATTTACTTGAGAAACCAGATAGTGGAAGTGTATCAATTGATAATGAGATTTTAACTAGTGAAGAAAACGGGCATCAGGTTTATTTAAAAGGCAAGAAATTAAACAACATTAGAAAAAATATTGGTATGATCTTCCAACATTTTAATTTACTTGATAGATCTACTGTATTTGAAAATATAGCTTACACATTAAAGTATTCTAAAAAATCAAAAGAAGAGATAAACAAGCGTGTTTTTGAACTACTTGATTTGGTAGATTTAAAAGAAAAAGCTGATGTATATCCTTCACAATTATCAGGCGGACAAAAACAACGTGTTGCAATTGCGCGTGCACTTGCAAATAACCCTAAGATTTTATTATCAGATGAGGCAACCTCGGCTCTAGATCCGGATGCGACTAAATCAATTCTTGAACTACTTAAGAAATTAAATAAAACATTAGGTATTACAATTGTTGTTATTACTCACGAAATGGATGTTGTAAAAGAGATTTGTGATAATGTAGCTGTTATGGAAAACGGAGAAATTGTCGAAAGTGGTAGTGTATATAATATATTTGCACATCCTGAAAAAGAGATTACAAAGAAGTTTGTTAAATCATCTATTAATGAAAGTAATTTAAACAAAATTATCGAAAGCAATGCGGTTAATTTTAGCAAAGTAGGTAAATTAGTACGTTTGATATTTGACAACAATGTTGTAGGTGAAGCACTAATTTCTAAAATCTCAACGAGTCATAATGTTGAAGTTAATATTATTTTAGCGAATGTTGAAATTATTTCAGGATCCACACTTGGCACAATGATTTGTAAAATCAACGGAGACAATACTAGCATAAACGAAGCTATAAAAACACTTAAAGAAAACAAAGTAAGAGTAGAGGTATTATATGAATAATTTAGTTAATGCATTTAAGTTAATATTTTCTACTAGTTATGATAAATACTATCATAAACAAGTAATCAAGCAATTTTGGCTAACTATTGATATGACACTTATATCAGGAATATTCTCACTTGTTTTAGGCTTGTTTTTTGGTATATTACTCACTTTGTTTAAAAAAGGTGGACTTAAAGAGAATAAGATAGCTTATACTATTATAAGTGTTATTATTAATATTTTAAGAAGTATTCCATTTATTATATTAATCGTCTTAATTATTCCTTTAACTCGTGCAATTGTAGGTACATCTATTGGTTTAAAGGGCTCAATTATTCCATTAATTTTTGGTACGGTTCCTTTCTATGCCCGTCAAGTTGAAGCAGCACTATGTGATGTAGAGTACGGGAAGATAGAAGCTGCTAGAGCTTGTGGGTCTTCAACTTGTGGTATTGTATTTAGAGTATATTTACATGAAGCAGTACCACAAATTATAAGAGTTACTACAATTACAGCAGTAAGTTTAGTAGGTTTAACTGCAACAGCAGCAGGTGCTGTAGCTGCTGGAGGGCTTGGCGATTTAGCTATTAACACCGGACTTGCACAAAATAGATATGATATCATTTATGCGAGTGTAATATTAATATTACTTATTGTATCAATCTTTCAATTAATTGGTACATTACTTGCAAAGGCAACAACAAACAAACACATTATTACAATTAAAAGAAATAAATAAAAGAGGTACAAAAAATGAAAAAATCAATTAAAGTTTTATTAGGTATTATTTTATCAGGAGCTTCTATTGTTTCGCTTACTAGCTGCAACAATGAACCTTCAGATAAGACAAAAGTAACAATTGGTGTATGCGGCACATCAAACGATTATTGGAAAGCTGTTCAATATGTTCTTGATAAAGAAAATGCAAATATCGACATTGATATTGTAAGCTTTAGTGCTTATAACCTTCCTAATAATGCATTAAATGCAGGAGAAATTGACTTAAACAGTTTCCAACACAAAGCTTATTTAGCAAATGAAGTTAAGGCAAATAACTATAAGATTGAAGCAATTGGCGATACACTTATTGCGCCACTTACTTTATATTCAAAAAAATATAAGTCTCTTGACCAAATCAAAGAGGCAGCGGGCACTACAATTAAAGATGATGGTAAAATCAAGCTTGCAATTCCAAATGATGGTACTAACCAAGCACGTGGAATTAAATTACTTGAACAAGCTGGATTTATTACAGTTAACGCAAGTGCAGGTTATACACCTACATTAAGTGATATCACAGGTTATAATTATAACATCGAAGTAACTCCTATTAGTGCCAATACGCTTGCTACTCAACTAGATGAATTCGGAGGCGCTACAATTAACGGAACATATGCAATTCCTGCAGGTCTTGTACCATCTCGTGATGGATTAATCATCGAATCAAATGAAAGAAATGATGCAAGCAACAGTTCAAACCCTTATGTAAATGTTATAGTCGCAAGAACTGAAGATAAGGATAATGAAACATATAAAATGATTGTTAAAGCTTATCAATCTGATACAGTCGCAAACTACATATTATCTAAGTATAATGAAGCATTCTTCCCTGTATTTGAATATAATTCAATTACTGGCGACGAATTAACTAATTTAGTATCTACAATTGATGAAATCGAGTTATAGAATGAGCAAATTAGAAGAAGATTTAATAGAAGAAATTAATAAAGATCACGAATACGTTGTATCTTTACGTAGGTACTTTCATTCTCACCCTGAGTTATCAAAAAAAGAATACAATACAGCTTCATACATTGAACAAGAACTTGATAAATTAGGTGTTTTGCACACTAGAGTTGGAGAGACAGGTGTAATAGGCGAAATAAAAGGAAGTTTAAAAGGGGATAAGACAATTCTTTTACGTGCTGATATTGATGCACTTCCAATTGATGAAGTTAGTGATAAAGAATATAAATCAATTTATAAAAATGTACATCACGCATGTGGACACGATGCACATACTGCAAGTTTAATTGGCGCAATAAGAATATTCTCTAAAAATAAAGACAAATTCTCGGGGACAATCAAATTTCATTTCCAACCAGGAGAGGAAGTGGGATTTGGCGCAAGAGATTTTATAAATAAAGGCGTACTTAAAAAAGGAATTGCTGATCGCTCATTTGGTCTTCATTTAGCTAGTAATCTTGAAGTCGGAAAAATAGCTGTAGTAAGTGGTGCAAATAATGCGGCTGTAGATTGGTTTAGAATTAATGTTCATGGTAAGGGATGTCATGTCTCAACTCCTGAAAAAGGAGTAGATAGTGCTTATGTTGCAGCGCAAATTTTAATTGGACTTCAATCTCTTGTTACACGTAAACAAAACCCAATGCAAAATGTGCTTATTGGGGTAGGCAAGTTAAATGCAGGTGTGGCCTATAACGTGGTTGCAGAAGAAGCGAGTATAGAAGGAACAATAAGAACACTTGATGAAACAGTGAGAGCTAATGTTAAGTGTGATTTAGAAAAACTTGCAACACTTACTGCCCAAATTTATGGTGCAACTGTAGATTTCGAGTGGAACGATAACACTAGTGCATTAATAAATGACGAAAAGTCTTCTATAGAGGTTCAAAAGGTTGCAAAACGTTTATTTGGCGAAGATAATCTTATTACAAAGCGTGAAGCTTCTCTAGGCGGAGACGATTTTGCTGAATATATAAAATTGATTCCAGGATGTTATGCATATGTAGGAAGTCGTAATGAAAAGAGAAGTGAGACATGTGTAGCACATCATGATTGTCATTTTGATATTGATGAAGACTGTTTATTTACAAGTGTTAAAATTTTAACTCTTTATGCGATTGAATATTTAAATAACGAATTAGATTAATATACTTGGATTAAACCACTTTTTTAGGTTTAATCCTTTTTGATTTTTTAGGCTTATTGATTTATAATAAATTAATTAATAGTGAGCATATTTATGAAAGAATTTTACGAAAAATACAAACAACCATTAAAGTTTTTATTCTTTGGGACTTTAACTACTATCATTAATTTAATAATTTATTATCTATTTTTTAAACAACTTAAATATACAAATGCAACTTCAACTATAATTGCTTGGTTATGCGCTTTGATCTTTTCATTTGTTACATCTAAACTATTTGTCTTTGAAAATAAGGGAGTGTACGACGGAACGATAAAAGAATTTTTATCATTTTTCTCAGTCAGATTAAGTCTTGGCGTATTTGATTTGTTCTTCATGTTAATTGTTGTAGATTTACTAGGGTTTAATACTACTGTTTTGTCACTTCTTATGAAGGTAATTTCAAATTGTTTGATAGGTGTTATAAATTATTTCTTATCAAAAAAACTGATATTTAGTGCTACAAATACTAAATTAGATGTTAAATATCTAGTAATTATTTTTGTATGTGCAATTCTTACAGCTTCTTTTTTATTTAACAAAGGATTATCTAGAGGAGATGACTTTTATTATCACGCAACTTTAATATATGATTTATATAAAAGTGCTTTAAATAATAATTTTAAATACAGTATTAACGAGTATTTACTTTCGCATATTGGTTATGGTGCACGTTTATTCTATCCACCACTATTTGAGTTTATAACAGTAATTGTTGCAATAACTTTTAAAAATTATGGTTTGACTTTGATAACTAGTATAAAGATTGTAATATTTTTAGAATATTTTTTATCGGGCGTATTTATGTTTTATTTCCTTAAAAAGATATTTAAGGGTAAACCATATTTAGCGCTTATTGGTGCTATATTTTATGTTACGCTTCCTTATAGAACTACAAATAATTTCGATAGATCAGCATACGCAGAAGGACTTGCGCTTACGTTTTTTCCTTTAGTGTTTAGTTCTTTATATGATATGTTTCAAACTAAATATACTTTTAAATCATTTTTATTATTTAGTATTAGTTTTTCACTTGTGTTTTTGTCACATACAATTACTGCTACATATTTAGTTTTATTTGGTATTATATTGGCTTTGTTTTACATTAAAGTTTTTTTAAATAATTTAAAGAATAGAAGATATAGACTATATTTGCTAAGTTCTGTACTTTTAATATTTGGTTTAATTGCTTTTTATTTAGCTCCACTTATA
Organism: Alistipes finegoldii; assembly: GCA_963621965.1. Classification (GTDB taxonomy): domain Bacteria; phylum Bacillota_I; class Bacilli_A; order Acholeplasmatales; family Anaeroplasmataceae; genus JAEELC01. The sequence continues at coordinate 16,331 of CAVFGN010000021.1, read as the reverse complement.
AGCTTAGTTTTAAGTAATGACTATATTGTATGTAACAAAGAAGCAATGAGTGCAACTGTTAAAGACATTATTAATAGTTTTATAACATCTATTTATAAGTGTGGATTTAACACATTTAGAGATGTTTACTATGGCACTGATAAATATCAAGAACTAAGAATTTTTGGGTCTTTATTTTTAATAATTTTAGAATTTATTATTGATGTATTTCTTAAAAAGAAAAATAAAGAATCTATAAGTATAATATTAGGCTTAATCATAAATTTTGTAATACTTATAATATTTAAATTTAATATAACATTTGTAAGTGCTGTAATTATCTATTACGTTATACATTTAGTATTCAAAGGTATAGATATCAAAAAAGCAGAAATTGATAATAAATTATTTAAATCATTTATAGTTTTATTTATCGTTGTACTTTTATTTATAATTTGTCCGTATTTATTTTATTTACTTCCAAACTACATGCATAACATTCAGTTTATATTTAGATTGTTTGGATTTATTTCTTTCTTTTTATCAGTTTTAATACCTCTTATATTATCTAAGATGGGTATTAAGAAAACTGCTTATTTAGCTTATGTTTTCTTAATACTCGTAGGTTTTACACAATGTAGTTCAAAAAGCTATGATTATATATATCAAATTGATGATTCTATCTTAGATAATAATACAAATGGTGTTGGTGGTTGGCAAGTTGAATATTTACCAATTGAATTTTACAATAAGTCTGATTATGTTGTGTCTAATCCTAATTCGCTTTACTATAAGGTTAAGGATGTTTTTAGTATAAATAATAATGCTTCAAGTTATCAAATTGATCCGATTATTTATAGTGGCTCTGGTACTATTACAAAGAGTGATGATAAATATATTATAGATTTAGAAGAATATTCAACAATTCAATTTGGTAAAATTTATTATGATGGATATGTTTTAGAAGTTGTGTCTAGTGATTCAACAGAGTTCACTAGTGTTACAAAATTAGATGGTCTAGTAAGCGCAAGCCTAGAAAAAGGTCATTACGAAGTTAGACTTATTTATAAAGGTACAAATATTAACAATGTGGCTAAAACGATATCGATTGTAACTGCTATTGTTGTAGGTGTTATTTGTGTTTATTATTTATGTGCTTCTAAATCAATTATTAAAGAATACGAAGAAGAGTGCTTAAAACGTTAATGGGTTAAAGATTTTTGGGTGAGTTATATGAATAAATTATTAACTAAGTTAAATAATAAAAATTTAATAAATATAGGCATTCTTTTGTTATGTTCTATATTTACATCCTTCTATTTGTTTCACGATGGAATTAGTCAGGGAGATGATACTTACTATCATTTGACTATGATTTATGATTTATATAAATCTGGAATGAATAATAATCTTTTTTATCCATTAAACGAATATATGTTGTCTCATATAGGCTACGGAGCACGTTTATACTATCCACCTTTATTTGATTATATAGTTGTGCTTATTGCACTTATGTTTAATAAATTAGGCCTTGGAGTTTTGGGCGCAATAAAAATCTTAATATTTTTAGAATATTTTTTATCTGGAATCTTTATGTATTATTTTTTACTAAAGATTTTTAAAGATAAGAACTATTTAGCTCTTTTAGGGGCCATTATATTTGTTTGTGCACCTTATAGGACAGGAAACAATTTTGATAGATGTGCATATGCGGAAGGGCTAGCTATGACCTTCATACCCCTTGTGTTTAGTTCTTTATATAGTATGTTAAATAAAGATTACACTTTTAAAACATTTGTGACATTTAGTATAAGTTTTGCTTTGTTATTTTTATCACATACAATAAGCGCATTGTATACAGTACTTTTTGGGCTAATATTTGCTTTATTTTTCTTTAAAAATTTCGTAAATAATTTAAAAAATAGAAGATATCGAATATATTTAACTTTAAGTATCGTTTTACTTATTGGTCTTATATCATTCTATCTTGTACCTCTATTAGACCTTACACTAGGTAAAGAATATATAGTTACAAAAAAGGAATACATGGGAAGTACAATTGATACGCTGATTGAGAAACTATATTTAATCGAATTTAAGATTGGTCTTCGTGTGTATGAAAAAGAAATTAATATAGGTATTTTATTAATATTAGCAGAATTAATTATTCAAATTATTTTTACTAAATTAAACAAATCCTTTATTAGTTTAATAGTAAGTATAGTTATAAATGTTTCTTTAGTAGTTTATTATGATATGAATCCTATTTTTTTATCAGGTGTTTTAATTTATTACTTTGTTTATTTTGTATTTAATTACATTACAGTTGAAAAGGGAAAAGTAGAAAATAATATTTTATTTGCATCAATAACACTTACTGTTTTATCTCTATTACTTTTACTTTGTCCGTATTTATACAAAATACTACCTGAAACTTTTTTAAATATACAATTTACGTTTAGAATGTATGAATTTGTATTTTTTGCAGTTTCTTTGTTGATTCCCATTCTAATATCTAAATTTGGTATGAAAAATTTAACATACATTTGTTCTATTTTATTAATATGCGTAGGATTTACAAGATGTAGTGCTTCTAATAGAAAGTATATTTATGAAATTGATGATACAATACTAGATAATAATACTAATGGTGTAGGTGGTTGGCAAAGAGAATATTTGCCACTAGAATTTGGAAATGGTTACGTGCCAGAGAATAATAATTCATTATTTTATACTGTGCTTAATGTATTTAGTATAGAAGAAGATGCACAAGAAACTCTAATTGAACCAATTATCTATACTGGTAGTGGCTCAATTGAAAAAAAAGATAATACGTATAATCTTGTATTATCTAGCGATTCTACTATTCAATTTGGTAAAGTTTATTACAAAGGCTATAAGATTAGAGTAACTGATGAAGAGGGGAATACATATTATCTTGAACCTACTAAACTTGATGGACTAGTTTCTGTTAATTTAGAAGAAGGAATGTACAATATAGAATTAATATACAAAGGAACTACATTAAATAATTGTGCTAGAATTGTCTCTTTAACTACTCTTTCATTAGTTTGTGTATACGGAGTTTATATTTTAGTTGATAATATTAAAAAAAGAGGTTATAAGGAATAATCCTTATAGCCTTTTATAATACTCTTAATACGACGCACTTTAGATATAATTGTTCTTCACTTGATAGTAAAGAAGGGTGATCGGGAGATTGAATTCTAAAGTCGATGAATTGAACATTACGTTTTGAATCAATGCTTGCTTCTTTTAGCATTTGCATAAATAAATCACTTGTCATATTTTGACTGCATGAATATGTTAGAAGATAGCCACCGCTTTTGATTAATTTTAAAGCTTGTAGGTTTATTTCTTTATAACCTTTATATGCTTTTTTTATTGTGTCTTTTGTCTTAGTAAAAGCAGGTGGGTCAAGAACGATAACATCGTATTTGTTTTTTAATTCGTCACTTCTAAGTAATTCAAAGACGTCTGTACAAATAGTATTAATATTTGTAAAATTGTTTAATTTGGCATTTAATTTAATTTCTTCACAAGCACGCTCACTTATATCGCATGCATCAACATGATGAGCACCATTTTTAGCTGCATTTAATGCAAATCCACCGACATTTGAGAATGCATCAAGAACATCTTTGTCTTTAACATAATATTTTACGTAATCTCTGTTTAATTTTTGGTCTAGAAAATATCCAGTTTTTTGACCGTTTTCAACATCTACATAAAATTTAATACCATTTTCTTCAATTAGTACTCTTGTGTCAAATTCCCCGTAAATCTTACCTTTTATTTGCTCTAATCCTTCTTTTAGACGCACAGGCATATCAGATCTTTCATAAATTCCTCTTGGGTGTAACTCTTCAACAAGAATATTTATAATATCTTTTTTTATCAAGTCCATACCAAGAGATAAGAATTGAACAGATAAAATATCGTCATATTTATCAACAATCAATCCTGGTAAGTAATCGGCTTCAGAAAATACTAGACGCATAGCATTCGAATCAACGAATAGGTTTTCTCTATGTTTAATGGCTGTAACAATACGACGGCGGAAGAAGGATGTATCAATTACATCTTGTTCATTTAATGACAAAATACGTACCATGATTTTTGAGTTTGTATTTAAAAAGCCGTAACAAACAAATTGGTCTGTGCTAGTTACAACTCGAACAACTTCGCCGTTTTTAATATTACCCACAAAGGAATTTATTTCATTATTATATATCCAAGGAAATCCTTCAAGTTTTTCCTTTTCTTCATATTTGTTTAATCTAACAGTTAACATTTTATGCCTCTACAAACTCGATAAAATCTTTATAAAGTTTAGTTGTATCTTTTTCATTAAATAGTTCATGACGATATTTATCATATTCAATATGTGTAATATTTGTAAAACCTTGTTTGTTTAAAATATTCTTACTAAGTGTTGTACCTTTTTTACCACCAACAACTGGGTCATCTGTACCGTTTAGAAGAAGAATTGGGATGTTTTTTACAGTGTTTTTGTTTTTTCTACCTACTAAATATAATAAGTGATGTAAATCGTTGTAGGCAGCATTAGTAAATTCATTACCACAAAGTGGGTCTTGTTGATAGTTAACTACATTTTCTTCGTTTAAACTTAACCAATCAAGCTTAGTTTTAGAATTGTTTATTGATTTTTCAAAAGGTCCTAGGGTAATGTCGTGTAAAAATTTAGAATACTTGTGTTTACCTTTTATAGTTTTTGTAATATTTGAGAATGTGATTGCAAGGAATGCAAATTTATTATAGTTAGGGAAGCCTGATAAAATAACTTTAGAATATAGGTTAGAATTAGCTTGAATAACGTCTCTAGTGATAATTGAACCCATTGAGTGTCCGTAAATTATAACATTTTTAATGTTTAAAACGTTATTTATATATTTTGTTATTTCCACTTGGTCTAAAATAAGTGCTTTATAACCGTCTTTTTCTTTAAAGAAACCTTGTTCTCTTGCATTTTGTCCGTGTCCTCTTAAATCAGAAGTGACAACAGTAAATCCGCATTCGTTTAATTTTTGTGCAAGTTCTTCATACCTTGTTTGGTGTTCTTGCATACCATGGACAATTTGCACCGCACCTTTAGGATTATCTATATTATAGACTTTTAAAAAGAGATCTTCATTATCAAATGATTTAATTATTGTATAATTCATGTTAAATACCTCAAGTATATATATTTTATTAAAAAAAACTCTAGTTGACTAGAGTTTTTTAGATGAAACTGAAAATTGTAATGATAGAAGGGTTTCTACCTGTTTGTTCATTTACAATTTGAGAAATTTGTTTATTTAATTCGTGCTTAATTTGATTGTAATCAAGCTTAGGATCGTTTAATAATTTAATCAATCGATTCTTTGCCATCTCAACTAAGTTATGACTTAATTCTTCACTACCTTTTAAATAGATAAATCCACGAGTTACAAATTGAGGTTCAAGAGCTAGTCTACGAGTGTCTTTTACAATTGTAAATACTAAAGTAAATAATCCAGCATCAGATAACAATTTACGCTCATGAATTATTGATCTGTCAAGATCATTGATTTCGCCGTCAATCATAATATCTTCAGCTTTGATTTTATCTTTAGAAATAGAGCACTTTCCTTCTGTCATATCTAGAACGTCACCATTTTTTAAAATAAATAAATTTTCTGGGTCAAGGCCACATTCAATATCTAGGGCTCCACTTGTTTTAAGCATTCTATATTCGCCGTGAATTGGCATATGGTTTTTGGGTTTAAGAAGTGTGAATAATAATTTTAAATCACCTTGAGAAGCGTGACCAGATGTATGCGTATCAGTAATTGGTGAGTGTGTTATAACTTCACATCCTGCTTTAAATAAAGCGTTGATTGTTTGGTTTACACTTACTTGGTTACCAGGAATTGGAGAAGAAGAGAAGATTACTGTATCCCCAGGCATAAGTTTAACTTGTTTGTGTGTTCCTTGTGCTATACGAGATAAGGCAGCAAGTGGTTCACCTTGAGAACCTGTACAAAGAATAACGATTTCACTAGGTTTGTAATTTTTGATTTCATCAGCTTGAATGAAAGAAGTTTGAGGAGCTTTGATATAACCAATTTTTTGGCTCACCTCAATTACTTTAACCATAGATCTTCCAAATACTACAATCTTTCTATTAGTTTTTACGGCCGCATCAACAATTTGTTGAACACGGTAAATATTTGAAGCGAAGGTTGCGACTAGCAAACGTGAGTGAGTATGTTTAAATAACTCAAGAATGTTTGAACCAATGACTTGTTCACTTTTAGTGTAACCAGGAACAGTCGCATTAGTAGAATCTGATAATAATAAATCTAGACCCTTATGTCCAATTTCTGCTAACTTATAAAACTCAGTATTAGGTCCGTTAGGAGTCATATCGAATTTGAAATCTCCTGTATGGAAAATAGAACCAGCTTTAGTTTCAATGTATACACCAAATGTATCAGGTACTGAGTGAGTCATACGTACAAATGAAACTTTTGTGTTCTTATATTCCAAAACAGTTTTTTCATCGAATGCAATCATTTCAGGAACACGAATATCTTTGTGTTCTTCAAGCTTATTTTTAATTAATTCGATTGATACTCCGGCCGCATAAATTTTAGGAATAGATATTTCTTTTAATAAAAAAGGAATACCACCAATGTGATCTTCGTGGCCATGAGTAATAAACAATGCAACAATTTTTTCTTGTTTATCTAACAAATAAGAAAAATCAGGAATTACATAGTCTACTCCTAGTAAATGTTTGTCTGGGAATAAAATACCGCAATCTATAATAAATATTTGATCCATGTATTCAATACAATACATGTTTTTACCTACTTCGCAAAGTCCACCAAGTGCGTAAACTTTTAGGCTTTTAGTGTCAAGTTTTGACATAATTTCCTCCTTATTAACTTGATTTTTGTAATAGAAAAGGCTATTACGAATATATTAAAATAAGATGATTAATATTGTTTTTTTATGAAAGAAAAAGCTTTCAACAAATATTTTTATCTCAGTAATTATAATATAAACCGTTTCTCTTTTCAAATCATTTATGAAAAATATAATGTTAAGGTTTAAACCTAGGTTTAGACTTGTTTCTATTTTGTGTTTTGTGCGATTTACAAATTCTTTATATTTGATATATTTATACTACTCATGAATAGCCACAAACTATTGATTTTAATATAATTTTGTAATAGTATATATGAGTTAAAAAATAATGAGAGGTATATAGTATGAGAGCTAGTAAAATGCTAATTTCAACATTAAAAGAAGCACCAAGTGAAGCTAAAATTGATTCACATAAATTATTATTACGTGCTGGTTATATTAAAAATGAAGTTGCAGGTATTTATAACTATTTACCGCTTGGACTTAGAGTATTAAATAAAATTGAAAATATCATTAGAGAAGAAATGGATAAAAAAGGATGCAATGAAATCCTTTGTTCAGCTATTCAACCAAAAGAACTTTGGTGCGAATCAGGAAGATGGTATAAATATGGTCCTGAATTAATGAGACTTAAAGATCGACATGATAGAGAATTCTGTCTAGGACCTACACACGAAGAGGTTTTCACTTCGATTGCGCGCGACCTTATTAAATCACCTAAACAATTACCTATTAATTTATATCAAATCCAAACTAAATATAGAGATGAATTTAGACCTCGTTTTGGTCTTATGAGATCAAGAGAATTCATCATGAAAGATGCTTATTCTTTCGATAAGGATGAAGAAGGATTAAATAAGAGTTATGATGAAATGTATGATGCTTATACTAAAGTATTCACTCGTTGCGGTCTTAAATTTAAACCAGTATTAGCTGATACAGGCGCAATCGGTGGTAACGGTAGTCACCAATTTATGGCACTTTGTCCTGTTGGTGAAAGTGATATAGTTTACTGTGATTCTTGTAATTATGCGGCAGACGTTGAAAAGAGTGAAGCTGTTTGTACACTTAAAGATACAAGAGCTGAAGAAGAGATGAAACTTGTTGATGTAGGCAATGCAAAGTCTATTGAAGAAATGGTTGCCTTCTATAATCTTCCTAAATCAGAAATGGTTAAATCTGTTTTATATAAAGATACTGAAACAAAAAAGTTATATCTAGTTTTAGTAAGAGGAGACAGAGAAGTTAACGAAATTAAGGTTGTGAATGCAATAGGTACGGCAGAAGCATTCCTAACATTTGCAAATGATGATGATATAAAGAATTTAAATACATTTGAAGGATTTATCGGACCTATTGGTTTATCTAGTGATGTAGAAATTCTAGTAGATACTGAAGTAAGTTTAATGAAAAACGCAATCTACGGAGCTAACCAATTACATAAAAATTATGTAAATGTAAATTATGGTAGAGATTATACAGGAAAAGTCCTAGATTTACGTAAAGCAGTTGAAGGAGATTTATGTCCTTGTTGCAACAAGCCAATGAAGATTGAACGTGGTATTGAAGTTGGTCAAATATTTAAACTACAAACTAAATATTCAAGTGCTATGAATTGTACTTATCAAAATGAAGAAGGTAAGAATGTAGCAATGGTTATGGGTTGTTATGGTATTGGTGTAACTAGAACTATGACAGCAATTATTGAACAACACCATGATGAATTTGGTATTAAGTGGCCTTTAAATGTTGCGCCATACCACGTTGTTGTATTACCTGTTATTATGAAAGATAGTACTCAAGTAGAACTAGCCGAAAAAATTTATAATACACTTTTAGACAATCACGTTGAAACAATTATTGATGATAGAGATGCAAAGCCAGGATTCAAGTTTAAAGACTGGGATTTAATGGGAATTCCTTATCAAATTGTTTGTGGTAAGCGTTCAAACGAGGGTATTGTAGAACTTAAGAATAGAAATACTGATGAGAAAGTTGAATTATCTGTAGACGAAGCCATTAAGGTCGTAGTAGATGCAGTTAGAGCAATTTAAAAAAAGTCGCTATGAAATGCGGCTTTTTCTTTGTATAAAAAAAGCTGCATCTCTGCAGCAAACTAATTACTTTTAATTACGATAGTTAACATATCTTCAATTATTTGATTAGCTTCATTAATTAAAGATTCAAATTTAATTTTGTCATCAGATATATAGTGAATAAGTAGGTTAGAAAATCCACCAGTTAAAAAAGAGGCAATAGAGATAGGAGAATACTTTAATTCTTCAGGCTTATATTTGTATTCAATAAGTTTTACTACGTTTTCATTTGCTTTCTTTTGTAAGATATAAACAACTAAACTGTTTTGGTCTCTTTCTACAGCTTTTAATATGGTTTTTTTGTCATAACAAAGGCTAGCGATGTTATAGAAAAGAGTTTTAAAGAAGTTAGTAGGGTCTTCCTTAATATCATATGCGGCATTTGATTTTTCAAACAATTTTATAATTGTATTATCAAGATATTCAACAAATAAGTCGTATTTATCTTCGTAGTGATTATAAAAAGTTACTCTATTAACTCCAGCTCTTTCACAAATTTCTTGAACAGTAATTTTGTCAAAAGAATTTTCCGAAAGTAGGTTGATAAAAGCTTCATTTATAGAGGATTTTGTCTTTATAGTTCTTGCATCCATGTAATTTACAAAGTCCTTTCTTTTGTAGTTTATTTTACACTAAAAAATTTTTGTATATTTTCTATGTCTTAATATTATTATAATATAATAAAGGTTAAAAAAACACAAGCAAATAGGAGGTTAAAAAGGTGAAAAACTTATGTAAATTTATAGTTAATCACTCAAAATTAATATTAATAATTTTTATCCCTATTTTTATATTATGTGCTTATTCAAGAAATTTAGTTAATATTGAATATTCAATTACTTCATATCTTCCTGAAAGCACTGATACAAAAAAAGGTCTAGATATTATGGATAATGAATTTGTAACTTATGGTACAAGTACATTTCTTATAAGAAACATTACTTTCAAAGATGCTAAAAGCTTGAGTGAAGAAATTGAGGAGATTGACGGAGTAAAGAGTCTTCCATTCGAAAACACAAGTGATTATTATGCGCAAAGTAGTGCTTTATTTACTGTAACATATGATGGTACAGAAGATGATCAAATATGCGTTGATGCGTATAACACTGTTATTAAAATGATTGAACCGTATGATGCAATTGTTAAATCTAGTTTAGTAGATACTTATGCAGATGATCTTGCGCGAGACATAAACAAAATTTTGATAATGGTAGTAGCTGTAATTGTCGTAGTTCTTGCATTTACATCAAAATCTTTTGCTGAAGTATTAGTATTCTTAATAGTATTTGGTTCAGCTGCAATACTAAATTTAGGTACAAACTTCTTTTTTGGTACTATTTCTTTTATTTCAAATTCGGTTTGCGTAATCTTACAATTAGCACTTGCAATTGACTATGCAATCATATTATCACATAGATTTGCTGAAGAAAAAGGTAAAGGATTAGAACCAAAAGAAGCATTAATTGAAGCTTTATCTAAAGCAATCCCTGAAATTGCAGGTTCAAGTTTAACTACAATATCAGGCTTACTTGCCTTGTGTTGTATGACACTAAAACTTGGTGCTGATATGGGTTTAGTACTTGCAAAAAGTATTGTATGTTCAATGGTTGTTGTATTCTTATTTATGCCTAGTGTAATTTTATTATTTACTAAAGCTATTGATAAGACAAGCCATAAAGATTTTGTTCCTAAAATTACATTCTTCTCTAAGTTTATTTTAAAATTTAAGCATGTAATTCCTGTAATATTTATAGCACTTGTTAGTGTTTGCGCTGTTTATTCAACAAAATTAACTTATTCATATGCTCAAAGTGCAATTGATACAACTAAACCTACAGAATCAATGATTGCAAGTGAACAAATAAAAGCAATTTTTGGTTCTAAAAACCAATTTGTTATTTTAGTTCCTAAAGGCGACTACACTGAAGAACAAGAAGTTGTTGAATATTTAAAAACTAAAGAATTAGTAAATGATATTACTTGTATTTCAAATGTTGAACTTACAATGAATGGAATTACTTTAACTTTAGTTGATCAAATTAATTATAAGGATTTCGCTTTATTTGCAGGTATAGATCAAGAAACTGCTAAAGATATTTATCTAGCTTATGCTTATTTATCAAATGATGAAAAGCCTGAAGAAGAAGTATTAACGTTTGAAGCAAATCCTGATATTTACACAACTTGTATTCTAGATATGGCAGATACTGCTTTCTCTCATGATAAATTTATCAAAGCTTTCTTAGATAATAATGAAGATTTACTTGATACATATAATGATGCAAAAGAACAAATTGAGGATGCGGAAGATCAATTAATTGGTACAAATTATACTCGTATTGTATTCAATATTGACGCAGAAATTGAAGATGCTGAAGCATTCAATTTAATAGATGAGTTTAACGCTGAACTTAAACCATATCACACAGGTTTAATATTTGCAGGAGATTCAATGAACTCTTATGACCTTAACTCAAGTTTCTCAACAGATAATTTATTAATCTCTATTTTAACAATTGTGTTCGTTTATTTAGTATTAATGTTTACTTCAAACTCTTGGGGTCTACCATTACTACAAGTTGCGACTATACAAGGTGCAATTTTTATCAACTTTGCTATCCCTGCAATGCAAAGCACAAATATCTATTTCTTCGTATACCTAATTGTTTCTTCAATCCAGATGGGCGCAACAATCGATTATGCGATTGTTATAACTAATAGATACACAGAACTTGTGACTATGCCTTATCCTGAAGGAAAAGATAAAAAAGAAATTAAGCAACAAGCTATTATTGATACTCTAAATCAATCATTCCCTACAATTGTAACAAGTGGAACTATTATGATTGCGGCCGGATACTTAATTTATGCATTCGTAAGTGATCCTTTAATTTCAACACTTGGAAAAGCATTAGGTCGTGGAACAATCATTTCTATTTTATGTGTAATGTGTGTACTTCCACTATTTCTATATTTCTTTGCGGATAAATTGTTAAAATTAAAACTTCCAAAGATTGATAAATCTAAATACAAAAATCGTATTCAAAAATTTAAAAAGGAGGAAATAAAAAATGAAGATTAGAAAATTTTTAATTACTTTTACATCTTTATTACTTTTAGTAACAATGTCTTTAATGGTTAAGTCACTTAACGCATCTGCTGATGAAACTGAATATTATGTTACTTACTCAACTGATAACTATTCACGTAAGCAAAAAAATATAATGACTTATACTGAAGTTTCTAGTACTGATAGTGATGGAAAAGAATCTACAGACTGTTACTACATTTTAGAAAACGTTGAATTAGATTCAACAATTCGTTTTAGAGTTGAATCAAAAAATGGTGCTGTATATTATGCAAAAAATGGTCAAGCAATGGCTGTTAGTGCTTCAACTACCAGCAAATATACTATCTATTTCTCGCTAGATTATATATATGATGAATCTCATACATCTGACACTGACCCTAAAATTACAACAACTGATGCACATATTTCATATAGTGCATATTTAAAACCAAGCTATTATGTTTGTGTTAGTGAACCTAAGGCTCCTGAAGATGGTTCAGGTGATTCTTCTAGTGAGATTCAAGGCGCATTATTAAATCGTGTTACAACAAATGTTTCAAAAACAGCTGAATCTGAACCAAGTAGTTCTTCAAGTAAAGTCTCAGAATCTAGTTCTAGTTCAAGCACTAGTACAAGTAAGGAAAGTTCGAGCTCATCAAGTAGTACTTCAAGCAGCTCATCAAGCACTGATGAGAAAAAAGAGCCTGTAGGTACTTATTACGAGTTAAAGTTTAACCAATTTAATAGCTCATATGATGAATATTATCTTGATGAAATTACATTGAAAAAGGGTGAAATTTTAACATTTACAACAAATAAGAAGGTTTCTACCGCATATTCAACTGAAAAGGAAACATTCACAGTTTCAAAGGACGGTGTATATAAGATTTTATATACTCCAGGAAAAACTGAAGATAGTAAAGATTATAGATTTAATGACGAAGGACAATATGGCCAAGGCGATGATTACAAGTATTTCGCTTACATCACAGAAGCTAGTCTATATTATATTGAATATAAAGATACATATACATCTAAATACACTGATACTGACAAAGTTGATTTTGATTACGAAGGTAATACTATCATAGCTTACAAATTAACTTATAATAGAGATTCTAATGCGGGTGGATATATTTCTAAAGAATTCTTCGTAAATACTCGTGATACTAATTTCAACTATAATATTTACAAACTTGAAGATTCAGTTTATACAAGACTTGATGATGATAATGACGACGATACAGTTGTATCTAAAATTGATGTAGAAGATGTAAACTGGTATAAAGTTTCTTTCTTTATCTTAGGAAATGAAAAATATAAGACATCTTTAACTAAACAAGATCGAGCTATTAATGATTATTATATTGCAACAAATACGAATAATTACTTATTTGATGAATATGGTAATCGTGATTTAAGTGATACTTATAAATTCACAAAAATTGAAGAAAATGATGATACAGATTTATATACTAGTGATTACGAACAATATATTTTAACTATTTCTGTTGACCCATATGTTGCGCGTAACAACTTAGAATTCTATATTACAAATGGTGTTGATCAATATAAAGATTCAACTGATTATATTGTTATCAATACAGAAGGCAAATACGAAATAATATTCTCTCCTGATCATATTTATTCTCGTACTAGACATTATAAGTATTCTTTAATTAAGGAAGATTCTACTAACGAAGAAATAAATATTACAACAACAGAAGATTTCTTAGACTTTATAAAAAAAGCTAATAATGACTCAAAATATACAATTAATAAAACATTTAATTTAACTTGTGATATTGATTTAACTGATAAAACTGTTGATTCGATTAAAGAGTTCCATGGTATATTCGAAGGTCATTTCCATAGAATTAAAAATTTAAGTATCTCAACTGATGAAACAAAAGATATAGTATCTTTATTTAACCTTGTTACAAAAGAAGCTAGTATACAAAATTTATATTTTGATGATATTAATATTAATGCAAAAAACTGTTCTTATGTAGGTGTTATTTCTAAATTATATGGTAAGGTTGAAAATGTTACATTTGACGGCGTTATCACTGGTAATAGTTATGTAGGTCCTATTGCTTATATGGGTAACTATGTATTATCAGATACAGACAATACAACAGATTCAACTAAGAAATATGGTTATAGTTATGCGACTAAAGTAAACAACAAAGCTAGTGTTTATGGTAAAGTTTATGTTGGTGGTATCTCCGGATACAATGGTGGTAGAATTGTAGAATCTGAGAATAATGGTGATATAAATACTAAATCTTACCCATCAAATGATAACGTTCGTTGTATTGGTGGACTTGCAGGATATTCTGTTGGTGAAATTATTTCCTCATCTAATAAGGCAGTTGTAGGCTATAAAACAATTGGATCATTTATTGGCGGACTTGCAGGTCTATCTAATGGCGCATTCTATTTCTCTAATAATTACGGTAATGTTTATGGAAGAAACAATGTTGGTGGTATCGTTGGTTATTATACAACTGTAACTAAAGACTCAGATTATAGTTCATATTTTGGCGATACTAATTATCAAGATATTTTAAATTCCTTTTTACAAAGTGATTCAACAGAACTTGATGAAAGCCAAGATTTAAAGAAAAATGTTATATATTATGTTTATAATAACGGTAATATCTTCGCTTCAAGCCAAAACGTCGGTGGATTATGTGGTTTAGTTGACATTTCTTCAACAATAAGAGGTTCTATTTCAAAAGCTAATGTTACCCTTGACACAGGCGACTACTGTGGTGGATTAGTTGGTCAATTGACAAATGGTGTATTAACTGAATGTATTGCATATGGTAATGTTTATGCAAATGGATCTTCCGCAAAATATACTGGTGGTGTTGTAGGTTATTTAAACGGTACAGTTAGTTATGTATCAAGTTATACAGTACTAAATGGTTATAATTATATTGGTGGTATTTCTGGATATATTAGTTCAACATCTAAAGTAATTTCTACAACAAGCGATTGTTATATTATTAAAAAAGAAAATAGTAGCTACATTGGTAATGTTTGTGGTTTTGCCGCAAACCTAAATGAAGCTGATTCTACATTTAATGAACAAGTTAAATATAATTATTATATTGATAATGAATTTAAAGGAATTAACGGTGTTAATTATAAAGAATTAGATGCGGCTATTGGTTTAACTCGTGATGAATTTGTTTCTCTAAATACATTATCTGTTAAATTTGATAATAGATTTGGTTCAACATACTTTGTTGGTGGAACAGAAAAGAACTGTTATGTTTACTTGTTATGCTTTGAAGACGTATTTGATATTGATAATTTCGATGTAACTCTTGATATTGATACACTTGCAAATAAACAAATAAATAATTTATTTGAAATTGAAAAGCAAGTAGCTAAAAAATCAAATATCATCGTTTACATGGAATTAAAAAATAAAGGTGACTTAACTAAAGATGACGGATCTCTAAATATTGACGATTTTGAAATCAATTCAATTATCAGAATATATGAAGGAGATATAATTGTTGACCCTGAATTTATGCATACTACTACAGTTAATGATGTTTGTTACTACAGTGATGACAATAACAAATATGTAGTTACTTGGAATAAAACAGGTGAAAATGTAATATACGCAAAATATGAAATTATAACTACTACATTATCAAGTACAGACGGCTTTATTCTTGTAGAAGGTGAATTTTTACCAGGAACTTCATTAAAAGTTGTTCAAAATGGCGATAATTATTCATTAAAATTTTATAGAGATGATGTTGAGTATTTTTATAATGATATTATCGTAAAAGTTAAAGATTTAGACAAAACTATTTACATTTGTAACGGTAGTGATAAAGAAAAAGTAGAATATTCTTCATTTGGAGATTATCAACGCTTTAATTTAACAGATTCAAAGACTGAATTCTTACTTGTGAGTAAAACAAAAACTATTCAACCATACGCTTATGTATTGTTTGGAGTAGGTGGAACAATTATAGTAACTTTAATTATCACAACAGTTATACTTATTTCTAGAAAAAAGAAAAATAAAAAGGTTGAAGAAGAATAAATTATATTAGAAACGGCTAATTAAGCCGTTTTTAATTTTTTTAAAAAGTTTATTGATTATTAAATGAGATAAGAAAAGATGATAATTTTGTAGTTGATTTAAAAAATGATTATTTATTAGATTTTTTAAAATTTAAAACAAATTCAAAAAACTTTTTAAATAATATTAAAAC
>CAVFGN010000020.1:0-38480 GCA_963621965.1 Alistipes finegoldii | reverse complement strand
TGCAGAGTCTCCTGAACTTCCTATTTGTGCAGAGTCTCCTGAACTTCCTATTTGTGCAGAGTCTCCTGAACTTCCTATTTGTGCAGAGTCTCCTGAACTTCCTATTTGTGCAGAGTCTCCTGAACTTCCTATTTGTGCATAGTCTCCTGAACTTCCTATTTTTGCAGAGTTAAAACCATTATCATTGTTTTCTCCTTTGCTATTATTTTTTATATCCTTTATCCAGTCATATAACTTATTTGTAAAATCACTTATTAATTTAACTCCTAGCTTTTCTATTAATCCTTCAAAAAAATCAAACATTTTCATACTTTCCTTTCCATTAATTTTAAATATTCCTCTAAATTTTCTATTTCAAATGGTAACCATTTTTCTATTGATTTTATTAATTCTTTCTGCTCTTCCATATATGTTTCCTATTCTTCTGGCATTTCAAATACTAAGCAGTGAGTATCATTATTAAATCTGTTAGCGGCTTTTACTATTTCTTGCAACACTTCTTTTGCCCTTTCTTCTGTTTCGTATTCGCCTAAAAAATATAATTTTCCACAATTACTTTCTACCATAATTCTTTTAGTATTTTCTATGCTTAACTCCATACTTTTTGTTATTATTTTTTTATTTTGACTTACTATTATCACTTTTTATTCCTCCTTATTTAATCTCCTCAAAATAATATGTTCCATCTTCTATCTTTACTAGCTTTGTATCATAGCTTCTTTTCTTAAACTTTTCGCAATATCTTATGTACTCACTTGCTAACTCACAAGCTCCAAATTTGGAACAATTTATACATATACTCATTATTAATCTCCTAAAATTTACAACTAAATTTGTTTTCTGTTTTGTCTACCTTAGCCTCATCTTTGCTCGTCCATTTATCTATTGTTGTTTTATAACTGTTTCCATTGGGACATTTAACTTCAACTAATATGTATCTATCGTACTCTTTTATTATTTTTTCATTTGGTTTTAGTTTTCGCATTGTCTGCTCCTTTCAGCTAATTTCATACTTGAATAATATTCGTTATATATCTTAATCCAATCATCTAATCTCATTGTTACTAGCCATTTTTTATTATTTTTTCTATGGAATACTGTGGGAAAGTTATCGTCTTTTGTGTCTCTTACAGCTTGTTCCATAGCTTCATCTATATTTAGTCTTTCAACTCTTTTACACTCTATATGTATGTAATCTAACCCTACAATATCATCTGCTTGGCCAGTCTTCCCACAAAATTGTTGTGTTCTTCTACAATTGTGGCCATATTCTTTTAATTTGTTTGCTAACTCTCTCTCGCCTTTAGCTCCTTTTTGTTTGCTATTAATACTCATCTTTTGCCTCCACATTTTAGATTCTCAAATACTCTAGGTTGATACTTTCTATTATTTTGTATTTTGTTCAATTTTCTTAATTCTCCCAAAAGCATTGATATATCATTTGTTATAAATTTATTATTGTATTTGTCGGTAAAATTTTTAATTAATTTAACTCTTTCTAGGTCATTTTTTATAATTCTTCTATTAACTCTAACTTCTTTTAAGGTTTTAACTACTTTTGCAATCTCTGCTGCATTCAGTTTGCTTAATTCTATTTCATGTAATAGATCTTCTTGCTCTGCTTGTTTGGTTTCTAATTCTTCCATCAGCTTTTGCTGTTCTTTTTTTATACCTTCAAAAAAATTTTTCATTAATATTAAAATTTCTTCTACTGTCATAAGTTTATCCTCTCTTGTATTCCTAGGATTTCTTTGCACAAATCTAATCCTGATTTATTTTTATATTTATTGTATGTTTCGCATTGTTCTGGACCACACCAATCTTTTTCAGCTAATCCAGTACAACCGCTACATAAATTTCTTTTAAAGACTTCACACTCTGTCATATCTTTGTACCATACTCTAAAATATAATTTTCTTCTTCTTCTCGTCTTGCTTGTTCTGTTTCATTATCTTTTAATTCAGGATGTTTCTCTAAGAATTTTCTTCTATGTCTTGTTATTGACTCAAAGCTTATTCCTTTATATTTCATTCCTTGTAGTACTTGTCCAAATGCTGTACCTTGATTACAAGGTAACATTTCTATTAATGTTTGTTGTACTAGATACCAATCATCTTTTCTTGCTAACTCATCTCTTTCTAGTATCTTATAAACTACTTTTTTAGTATTTTTATTCAATTAAATCCCTCCTAATTTGCATACAAACTATCAAAGTCAATTGATTGATAATCTCTTTGTTCATAGTTTGCAAAATTTTTCGGCATATCGCTTCTTATTTCAGCAATATTAGGAAGATATGTTTTCGTTTTTATTAATTCATTTATGTTTTGTAAATACTCTTCTTTTGTCATGTCTTTTAGGTTTTCATAATAAAGTCTTAATTTATCTTTACTAAAAGTTTGGTTATAATTATTTTGAAGTATATGTATTCCTTCCATAAATTCAGTCTTATTCATTTAAAAACTCCTCCTCTGCCGTATTATTTTTATTTTTGTTTTCATTTTTAGCATCTGATAGAGTTTTTACACCAGCCTTATTCCAGTTATTCAAAATCGCTTTTATGTATGATAATGACCTTTTATTTGCTTCTACACTTATTTGCATTGCATATAGAACAATGTCTTTGTTTAAATCTTTAGTATAATCACTTAAAATCTCTAGTCCAAATGGTGTTATACTCCCTATGTTGTTATTGTAAAATTCAATAACTTCTTGTAAACCGTCAACACAACTGTCGTTTACATTGTTATTTTCATTTACATTTACATTATCATTAACATTTTCATTTACATTTACATTAGTTCCTATTTTGCTTGTTCTTTGCTTTTCTTTTGCTTCTGTTTTGCTTTTCTTTTGCTTACCATTTTCATATTTTTTATAATTAGCATCTAATTGCGGTTTTACTAAAGAAAATATTGCTTTAGCTATTCCTGTTAATTCTATTTCTTCTTGCTCTAATGCATATATAGAAATTGCTTTATAAACAGATAGCTGGTCTAATTCTGGAATTTCTTTTATAGCCTCGTAAAAACTTCTATAAAATATATAACTATCTCTTGCCATAATTTTCTCCTCTTGTAAAGTTAAAGGGCTAAAACTTATGTCTTAACCCTAGATGTATGATTTTCCTATTATTTTTATAAATTCTTCTCTTGTGTGTTCTTTTTCAAATTCTTTTTGCGTATCTTTTCTCAACTGATTTATTATTGCTTCATTAGAATGACATTTAGGGCATATAAGTTTAATAAATTTGTATTTAATACTTCTTTTACGATTACTTCCGCCATACACTTCATGTGGATCTAATCTTTTGCTGTATTGTCCGCAATATTCACATATGCCACTTTTTACTATATTCTTATCTCTTTGTCTTTCTAACTTTGCTAATTTATTGCTTTTCTTTTTTATTCCTGTAACCTTTTCTTTCTTTTCATTTTTTATTTTAGGTACTGGGTTAAAACTGTTACTTAAATCTTTTACTATCATTTCCAACTCCTAAGTAGGCTGTCTAGTTCTGCTTGTGGTTTAGTTTCTATATTGTAACTTTTAGCTAAATCTACTATTAAATTAATTAGTAAACCCATTTCTTTACTATCATAGGTACTAGAACCATAATAACAATGTACTTTTATGCATTTATCTTTTCTCGATACTTCTTGTACTAAAAATCCTAGTCCTTGTCTTTCCCATATTCTCTTAAATTTATCAAATGTGCTTTCTTGTACTATGAATGGTTCAAAACTTCCTATTTGTAAAATTGCATCTTTATAAACTTCTTCTTTAGTTACAATACTTTCTTTTGATAATTCCTTTGCTATCTTGTCACACAATACCCAACAATACGAATTTGCGTCCAGACTTCGTTTTTTTTGCCATTTTTTTATATCAATGGTTAATAATTTATCGTCTTTAAGATTTTCTATTGAATTTAGGCAATCTCGTTCGTTTAGTAACAATGTTATTTTAGGTTTATTGCTTATATAATCTATTGATATATCTTGTATTGTTCCTGTCATAGTTTTGTACCTCTAAAATGGTAAATCGCTTTGTTGAACTTCAGTTATCTTAAACTCTTGCAACTTTCTTTCATACTCTTGCAACACCGTACATTGTATCTGCTCTCTTGTCTCTTTATCTGTTGGAAAAGCTATATCTTTGTATTCTCCGTTTGGAGTTTTTCTGTTTGGCATTGCTACAAAATAACCATTAGTTCCTTCAAATACTTTTAATCCTTTTACTACAAAGCATCCTTCTATAATTAAATTGGCTGTTGCTACTTGTTTTGTTGTTGGATTTTCTATTATATAAACCTCGCTTCTTATTTGCATTTTTATTCCTCCTTTGGAAATCTACCAGTTTTTAAACATTCACTTAATATCTTTAACTTTGGTAAATATTCATTATTAATAAAATCTTCATCGTAATCTATTTTGTTAAATTTAATTCTGTCTATATCTATTTCGTTAAAATAATTCTTATAGTCATTTTCTTCTAGCGCATAAGAAACTATATATAAGTTTCTTGTGTTAAATGCATACATCTCAACCTGCGCTTGTCTCCAATATTGTTTTGATACTTTAAATTCTTTTTGTGCATTATGTGTTTTTATTTCATAGATACAATCTTTGGTATTTCCATCTAGGTTTACTCTTAATCTGTCTATTATTATCTGATTGTCCATTTCTAAGTCTGGAATATTTAATGCTAATAATATTTTATGTTCATAATTATTTCCTGCTTTTGTTGCCTCTGTGCTAAAACTATTTTTATTTAAAGATAATTTCTCAAGCCACCATTTTTCAAATGTTTTAGTTCTCCAATTACCTACTACCATACTTGTATCTGATGCACCTATGTAATAACTTCTATCTTGACTTTGTATCAATATTTGATAAATCTCTTTCAAAATTATTTAAAGTATCAAAATAGCTAAATATTGCTTTTACTTCATCTTCTGTTTTATGAAGTCTTTCAGCAATTTCTTTTACTGTTAATCCATCTTTTAATTTTTGTGTATATATTTGTTGACATCTTTCTTTGATTTTAAATATGTCATGCTTTGATAGGTCATCTTCCCAGTTGTTTTTAGCTTCCTTTAATTCTTCTTTAAGCCATAAATCAAATCCTAGTCCTTTTCTTATTGCAATTCCTTTAACAAATAATCTTGTTTGACAATTCCATAATCTTTGTTGTGACATTGAATTGTCTTTTACTGGATTAGGTCCATTCATTACTGGTCCTCTCTGTATCCATTCATCGTCATCTACTACGATTTTTACTTGTGTTTCATACACCCTGTTTACATTGCCTTTAGAGTCTATGAATTCTTTTTCTGACATACATAAACTACTACCTGTATTTTGGTCTGCTACTGGTTCAAAGTAAACTTTTTCAGCTCCATTTTCATGTAATAAATCAATACATTTAGCCCAGTTTAAATAGTCTGCTCCGTCTCTTTTTTCTGTCCATTGACTAACATCTATTTTTCTTAATTCATCATAACTTTTTAACATTTATTCTCTTTCCTCCCAATTTAAATCTTGTTGTTCTAACAAATAATTGTTATAATCGTCGATTTCTTTTTGAGTTTTATATTCTGGCCAGTCTATAACCATTCTATTTTCTAATTGTTCCATACTTGACTTTCCTTCCTCATCCGTGCTATAATAGTCACAGATGAATACATTATTTAAATTATTTGTTTAGAACTAGTCTTTGATTGCTGTCTTAGCTAGTTCGTTTATTTTTCTTAAAGCAACTTTGTCGCTGCTGTATGTATTGCTTTCTGATACTAACTTTATTTCTTTTAAAGTATTTCTTAATATTCTATTTTCTTCTAGTAATACCATTTGATTATTTTTAAGTATTCTTTCGGTTTCTTCTTGATTTTCAGTTTTTACTTTTAATTCAGTACATCTATTACATATTGCTTTGTAATCATTTTTACTTATAAACATTTTCCTTCCTCCTTTCTAAAATAAACTTGTTAAATACTTGTCCAATCTGTTTAGTCTTTTATTTATTCTTTGGTATATATTTACACCAAAACATTGATAACTTATTAATTGTATTAGCATTGCTAGTCCTATAATTCCTATTAGTTCTAATAATACTGCCATACAACATAAAATTACATCTAACCAATAATTAATCATTTGTTCTTCCTCCTTTAAGATTTCTCTATTTTAACTTGATATTTATTCTCTAAAATTTCTATTAATATTTTCATTACCTTTTCATAATTCACATATAATCGCTCTCCTTTATTTACATATTTTGTATTTTGTTGTATAATTTTCTCGAAAGTGAGGTGTTTTTTATGA
The DNA here is from genome assembly GCA_963621965.1 of Alistipes finegoldii. GTDB lineage: Bacteria > Bacillota_I > Bacilli_A > Acholeplasmatales > Anaeroplasmataceae > JAEELC01. The sequence goes on along the minus strand of CAVFGN010000020.1, from coordinate 32,157 downwards.
AGCTTAACCAAGACTGTATTCGAGACTTACTACTTTATTTGGAAGAAAATCTTTCTCTTGAAAGAAACATAACTGTAAATAATATTAAAATAAAAGATTATTCTCAAGAAGATTTAATTTACACTGCTCAAAAGCTATTTGAGGCAGGTTATTTGAATTGTAAAATAAGCAATTTTATTACTTCTAGTATCCCGTTTATTGATGTTTCTTCTCTTACATATAATGGACATCAATTTTTAGACACTATTCGTGATAATAAAGTTTGGAGTAAAACCAAAGGCATATTATCTTCTTTTAAATCTGTTTCAATTGAGATTTTAAGTGAAACAGCTTCTAAAGTCTTAGTATCACTTATAAATCAGCAATTAAATGTCTAAATCTTAATACTTGATTTTTTAGAATTTACATCAATAGTTATCGTTAATTCTAAATGATCAAGTTCTTTTTTTGAAATTTTATAGCTTAATAATTTGTTGATATTACATCCATTTAGTTTTAATTTTGTTAATCCATCTTTTTCTTCTAGCTCTACAATATTATCTTCCATTCTTTTTCCTCACTATTCCTTACTATTTAATTTGCTAAGTTATCTTTTTGTGAACATTTCGGATAAAAAAATAATCTTCAAATTGCTTTCCTAAAAGTTCACATATTCCTATTGAAACCTTTTCGTTTGGATTCCTCGCTCCTGTTATTATCGAACTTAAATATGCTTTTGAATATCCCAACTTTTCAGCTCTTGATGTTATGGTATTTCCATTACTTGTTAAATCCTCTTTTAATTTTTGTGGATTTTTAACTACTATCAATATTGTTCACCTCTTTTCTTGTTATCTTGTTGTGAACATTATATACGTATGTTTTTATTTTGTCAACACTTTTTTAAAAAATTTTTAAAAAAAGTTTTACTTTTGTGAACGAATATGTTATAATGTGAACATAGGAGGTTAGAAAATGCTTTCAAAAGAAGAATTGGGTATATATTTAAAAGAAATTAGAAATAAAAAAGAATTATCTTTAAGAAAGGTAGATAAATTAACCAATATTTCTTATACGCACTTAAATATGATTGAACATGGAAAAAGAAATGTTACCCCTGCCTTACTAAGAAATTTAGCAACATTATATAATGTAGATTATTTAGACTTATACGAAAAAGCTGGATATATAGATTTAATTGAAGATGAAAAAAAACAACAAATATTAACGCCTTTATCTAACCAAATTTCTATACCAACATTAGGTACTGTCAAAGCTGGTTATGATTACTTAGCACAAGAGAACATAATTGGCTATACTAGCATAGACAATGTATCAGATAAAGAAAACTATTATGCCTTAAAAGTAACTGGCGATAGTATGGAGCCTTTATTCTCTGATGGAGATATTGCTATAGTTCATAAACAAGATGATTTCGTAAGTGGTAATACTTGTATTATTCTTATTAATGGAGATGAAGCAACTGTTAAAAAAGTAGTAAAAAAGGACGATGGTATTGATTTAATTGCTATGAATCCATATTATCCAGTTAAGCATTTTACTAAAGAAGAAATGAAGAAAATACCAGTAAAAATAATTGGAAAGGTTATAGAGTCTAGAAAAAGAAAAATATTTGAATAAAAAAAGAGAAAATGTTCTGTTTGGTCGCACGACATTTTCTCTACACAAAGTTCCTTGAAATAAGGTCTCTTTATGTTATTTATTATAACATTTAAGCTACCTTTTTTCAAGAAATATTCAAGAAAGAAGGTAATTTTTATGAAATATGTGGCTTGTTATTGTCGTGTAAGTACAGAAGAACAGAAAAAATTTGGTTTTTCTATACAAGCCCAAAAAGATGCATTAGTAAAATATTGCAAAGAAAATGGATATAAATATGAATTTTACATAGATGAAGGAATTTCTGCTTCTTCTATGAAGAAAAGAAAAGCATTAAATGAAATGTTATCTAAAGTAAATATATTTGATATGATACTATTTACTAAACTTGATAGATTAAGCCGTAATGTACTAGATGCTAATAATATAAATAAATTATTAATAGATAATAAGTGTACTATGAAAGCTATTGACGAAGATGACATTGACACATCTACTGCAGACGGAACATTTATATTTAATTTAAAAGTATCTTTAGCACAAAGAGAAATCGGTAAAACATCAGAAAGAATTAAATTTGTCTTTGAAAATAAAAGGTCAAAAGGTGAAACAACTTCAGGGACTAAAAAATACGGTTATGATATCATAAATAAAAAATTTATAATTAATAAAGAAGAAGCTAACAATATAGTTAATCTGTATCAATTTTATAAGAATGTTAATGGAAATGTTAAAAAAACATATTTAGAATTTTTTTTAAATAACTTCAAAAACAAAGGCACGGATGCATTATACTACTATTTAAGAGATACTGCATATATTGGGAAATATAAACTTTATAGAAAAGATATTTATATAGATGATTATATTCCCAGAATTATGTCTGACGATTTATTTTATTCTGTACAACAACTGCATAAGAAAAGAGAACACTTTCAAACTAGATCATCAAGCATTGGATTATTTTGTGGATTAGTGTATTGTAATAAATGTAAAATGAAGATGAGTAAGGCTACAGATAATAGAGTTAAAAGAAGATTAATAAGATATGTCTGTGATAATGCCAGTAGGAGAAAAGCTGGTACTGCTGAATATAAATGTAAAAACTCAACTATGATTAGAGAAGAAATTATTGAAAATTACTTGTTGGAAAATTTAAATAAACTAATTGGTAATACAATAAAAAATTCTTATATTATAAAGCCAATAAAAAAGAAAGACAATTCTTCCAAGATAAAAACTATTGAGAACAAATTGTTTAAATTAAAGGATTTATATATTGATGATTTGATAGATAAAGCCACTTATGAAAAAGACTACAAGAAATATAAAAAAGAGCTAGAAGACCTTAATCAGCAAAAAGAACAGCCACAAAAAGATTATTCAAACTTGCAAAAATTAATTAATTCTGACTGGCAAAAAATATACAATAGTTTATCATTAGAAGAAAAAAGAACGTTTTGGTTAAATATAATAAACCAAATATATATTGAAGATGGCGAAATAAAAGAGATTACTTTTTTGTAATCTCTTTTTTGTAATCCGCATATTTCAACGGTTTTAGCCATTCAAACTATTCGTTCGTTTCAATTGGAGCTTCTACTGGGCAACAGTTTGTAACGAGCATGTTAAGCATTTCCCCATTTAAATCCCTTTTTGACCCCTAACTTATAAGTGCTAGTAAAAGTTTTATTAAATAATCTTATTATTATTCTTTCAAACCACTTACATTCTTTCATTATTTCTTTTAAAATTTCTTTCTCCATAATACACTCCTTGACATTTTAGATTTTTGAGTGTATACTTAATCTTGTATATATGGGGATTAAGTATATACTCTTTCAGAGGTAGTTTGTTCCAGCAAGCTATCTCTTTTTTTATATATTATATAACGATGTCGAAAAAAGTCAAGAAAAATCGTTCGACAAAAATGCGTTGCCAGTAGCAACATATGGATTTTTTCGTTATAATTATATAAAATATGAACATAATATTATTGGAGAAAGTTATGTTTGTATTTGTTATTAAAAATATTAGATTAAAGAAAAATTTGAGTATATATAGATTAAGTAAAATGAGTGGAATTAATCGAGGTTACTTAACACAGTTAGAAAATAATAAGAAATTTAATCCTAGTTTGGAAATTATGTATAAGATTGCTAATGCTCTCAATGTTAAAGTAGATAGTTTATTTTATACTGAATATGACATAGAAAGCTTAAGAAAGAAAATGTATAAGAAAATAGATAAATACGGTATAGGTTCAAAAGAAGTTTTAGAAATTAGTCAGGTTATAGATTTACTTATTAACATTAAAACGAAAAAAAAATAAAGCTACATAAGTAGCTCTATATACAATATTTTAAAATTAGTTCTTGTATTTCTTTATTAGATATATTTTCTTTATCTTTTTTATAATATATTGTTAAAAGATATATAGTTCCATCCGTTTTTACAGCATAGTAAATTAACCTATAACCATTGGACTTTCCCGAATGAGTATCTGAATTAGCTATTCTAACTTTCACAACATTATTTTCATTGTCTTTCATCTCTAAATTAGGAATCACATCTCCAATTAAATTACCGTTTCTTCAACTCATCAGCAATCTCTTTTACATCATCTGCAACATTTTTAAATCTTTTATTATATGCTTTTATGTCTTTATCAAATTTCCTTGTTGTTACTATACTGTATTCCATTAGGTTACTCCTTTTCTTCCTTCAATTCTTTATAAAGTTCATCCCATGTTTTAGGTTTTATTTTGCCTTCTCTAATTAATTTAACTTCTTTTAAACTTTGCTCTAGAGATTCATATACGCTACAATATCTCTGAGCAGTTTTATCTTTTGTAAGTTTAACTGATATTGCATTCATATTTACTCCTCCTATCTTTCTCATTTGAAAACACATCCTTTCAATCAATATATTATCTCAATATTAATAAAAAGAATGTTATTTTTTGTTAGTAAAAACACTTTTTCATATAAGAAATATATACAAAATATTACAGTTTGTAAATAATTTTACGTCAAAATTAATATATATTTAACATTACTGAAACACTCTAAATATTTTGTAATATAATTGTAACATTTTTGTAATATTTTGTCAACTTTCAAATAATTCCATCTACAATCAAAGAAAAAGTTGATATAAGCCCAGCAACAGCATATATCAACCAATCCAATAAAAACAACTCATGAGATAAACCTTTGGGCTTTTCTCTTTTTTTATATATTATTAACAATATTCTTTTGTGTTAACAATTTTTTAGTAATTTCTTTGCTATAACTATTATACCACATAATTTATAAAAGTGCAAAAGCCATTATTATTCTACTGAAACACATCTTTCTAATGAATTAATACTTAGATTATAATAGTCTTTATTTATCTCTGCATCTTTTCTCTCATTATTATCTAAATGTTTCTTTTGTAATATATTAAATATTCTGTCTATTTGTTCTTTTAATTTTGTTTTATCTAGTTTGTCTGTTACATAACCCTCACTAAATTCAAAATTTAATTTATCTTTAGGAAAATTGTGAGTATATTGTTCTATGTTTATTCTATCCACAATATCAAATTCATTTTCATTTTCATTCATTATTTCTACTGCATGAAAATCAACATACTTCTTACCATTAGCATAAACTACATATAATACTTTCATATTTTTTCTCCTTATTTTTATTTTTTTACACTATATCATGTTTTCTATAAGATTTCAAATATTATTGAAAAAATACCTAAAAAACGACGCACGAGAATCGATTTTAAGGCTTTTTATTTTTTGAGCAAAGTACTTATATGCCTTGATTTTTGCGTATTTTTGCATAATAAAAGAGGCTGGAATTTAATCCAGCCTCTTATACTTTTTTACAATATTTTAAACAAATCCAACCTTTGTTTGTTTTCCCCCATCCATTTTTAATAGATGTTATTTTTACTAAAGTTCCCTTTTTATAACTTCCAGCAATTTTATATTTTGTACCTGCACCTTTTCTTATGTTTAGGTTTTTACTTCCAGTTGCTATCTTATATAAATTTGATGTACTTGTATTACTAGATATTTTACTTGTATATTGTAAGCAAATCCAGTAACCTTTATCTGTTCTTCCCCATCCATTTGATGTTGCTACTATTGTTACTATTGAATTCTTTTTATAGCTTCCAACTTTAGCATATCTTGTGCCTGCACCTTTTCTTATATTAAGTCCTTTAGATGCTGTTACTTTTACTTGGTATTTTGTTGATGTAACGCCAGATGTTTTAGTTTCTAATATAGTAGAATTATTTACTTTATTATCTGTTCTATCATTTTTAAAGCAGAAATATCCTGCAGCATTGGCATATTTTTTAAAGTTATCTTTTGATACATAAACAGTATTTCCAGATACACTTGCTTTTGCACCTCTTCTACTTGCCGTTGTAAATTTTCCACTATATAAATATGGGTCATATATTTTTAATGTGTCTCCATCTATTCCTGTAATTACTATAAAATGACCACCATATGTAAATAGTCCTTCTCTACATATTGCAACAACATAGTTATTATCTTTTAATTTATTTACCATAGTATCAAAGCTAGATGTTTGTTTAAACTCTATATCAAATGCATCTGCAGTCCATTTAAATGCACTCCAATATGTACCACTATTAGCACTTCTGTATCCATATTTAACAAATAAATCTGCCATTTGTGGAGGTGTAATTTCTCCCTTAATGCTAGATACTATCATTGCAGCTGCAGTCGGTCCACAACCAGTATTAATCATTGTTTGAGTTCTATTTTTAGTTGCTGAATACATATAATTAGCCCATCTGCTATCTGCTTGTGAGTAATAAGTCAAGCCTTTATATGCACCCACAGATATATTAGGAGCTTTATCAGAACCATTGTAAGCTACTTCGCCCTGTCTTTCAAAAGCCTCATTTTCTAAATTAGCCTCTTGAACTTCAAGCGACTGCTCGTCCTTTTCTTCAAGTTTTGGAATCTCTGCTACATCTATTATATCTACAATAGTATCTATTCCATCTGTTATCTTATTTACATCATTATCTGTGTATGTAAAACCAAAGATGCCTCCCAATATTGCTAAAACTATAATTACTATAGCACTTATTAATTTTTTTCTATTTTTCATCTTTTTATCTCTCCTTCTATAATTTTGTTGGTAATTCAAAACACTTTTCTACTAACACTTCCATTCCATGATTTCCTCCAAGTGCTTTATAATTTATAAATAATTGTTCTAAACAATATCTTGCATATTCTGGCAAAAATCCTTTATCAATATATGTTTCACATTTGCTTGTTAATTGACTTCTTATTATACTTAGAACACCATTCTTAATCGCTTTATTAAATCTAATTTGCTTTATTATGTATGTAAGTATTGTTCCACATATAATTGGTATTGCCCACCTTATAATTATCCATATTATTTCATTCATACTTTTTCCTTTCTTAATTTATCTAATGTAATTTTGTCCATCCTGACCAATTCCCAATAACTTTCCACCTTATCCACATATCTGTACTACCAAACGTTGTTGCTATTTGTTTTGCATATAATTCATTGTGAACCAAATGTATAACATATACCCAACCTGCAACAGGTGCATTAGTTAAATCGTGACCCATATAAAAACCAGATGAATTACCGCAAGTATCATTCCAATCTCCCGTTTTGGGTTTACATTGAGTACCCAATCCATAATCAGATGCATTAGGTATTTCTTCTAATTTTATTGTTTTTGGTATCATATTATTTTTTCGAGATTGATTGTGAATTAAAATTTAAGCTTTTATATATGTACAAGAAATATGTACCCATTTACCAGCTGAAGTCGTTCCACTAATTTTTAAAGTTGTTTCACTAAAGTAACCCCACCTAATTTCTCCGCCAACACCTGGATACCTATCTGTACTTGAGATAAAAAGATATACATCCTCGACAGCATTTCGAGGTATTCCTGATAATATAATTACGTTATCTGGAATTTCGCTTTTTGCTTGTCCTCTAAATGTTAAATGTACTACATTACCATTAATAACATAATTATTCATATCTATGTTTTCAAAATAGTCTGATACTATCATTTCTTGTATTTGATTTATATTTTTTGGTATCATTCACAATCACGAGGAAGTATTACTACATCTCTGTGCTCTCTACTTCCTCCTTTGCTCCATTTATTAGACTGTATACAGTGTGTGTGTGTGTGTGTGTGTGTACAGTCTCAACGGTTTTAACGTTTTTATTCATATTAATCATTCCTTTCTTTTATTGAACTAAAAATGTGGCAGCTATACTTATAGCATCTTCTTGAGTTGTTGAAAAGTTTGCATTTGTAAAGGATAAAGTATTGTCAGTATTAATATTTAGTATGGCAATTTTATTAACATCATTCAATACATTAGTTACATATTGTTGTGCACGTTTAGGCTTATGTTCATCTGGTATGTTTCCAAAAGCTGTATATGCTATATTAGAAAATCCTTTAACATATCCAATTGTTTGCATAACATTTCCAACTCTTCTATATTGACATGGCGCCCAATCATAAGCATTAGAAAAACCCTCATTTAATGTTATCGGTTTCCAACCAGTATCTTCTTCTAAGTTAGGTATCATTACTATATTCCCCCCTTACTACAAAGATAAAACTATCACTTGCACCTGCTCCCCAATCACTTGTTAATTTTATCTTGTTACTTATACTATTAGCTTCTCCTACTTCTCTATAATGCCCATCTGTTCCTGCATCATCACTACTTAATATTAGTCTTTCTCCATTAATATAAACATCTAATGTGCCTTGTCCTACTTTATAATAACAAGGCATTGTTATTTCAGCTCCTTTTGCAGTAGCAGTACTTATTTTTAATAAGTAGGAAATTTCGTTGATATTGCTTTGTATTCTATTTAAAATATATGGGCTTAATGGTGTATTACCTTCGTATTCTGTATCCACTATTGGTATTTCTTGTCCATCTATTAATACATATCCTTGTTTTTTTATTGTGCCTTCTTCAAAAGTGATTTTCTCCATAGGTTAAACTCCTTTCTTAAAAGAATATAAATTTGATCTAGGATATAAATTGTTTCTTGGAAATAATTGTTGATTATATCCATTAATAGATTTATTTATTCTATCAATCAAATTTTCCCATCGATTTATATCCAAGTATGAAAGAGTTGATAAATTAAACCAATCTCTTTTGTCTATTTTCACATAACTCATTTGACTTAATTGGTACAATTTCCCCTCTATTGCATTTAAATCTTCTGCAAAAAGAAACTCACCATTGTTTTTGGAAATATTAAGCAGTTGCACTCCGATTTTATTACACAATTTATTTATATTAACTACAATATTGTTAAAATAAGTTAATGTTAATTTATCTTCTTTGGTCATTGTTAAGCTCCTTTCAATGTGAGATAATAATGCAATGCACCTTTATATTCATACTCAATATTGGTTATAATTGCTTTCTTTTTTATCATTATGCCATTAATATATATTCCCGTTTCTAATTCGATTGTATCTCCTATTTCGTAAGTAAAAGCATCTTGTATTTCAACCTTATACTTAAAACATTTATTGTAATTTGACTTTAGCCATTCAAACACACTTTTTGCCTGTTCTTCAGATTCAATACTTTCTGTATTTATAGTTATATTTTCAGAGCCATTAGGATCAACAGAAAACTGACTTGAAGTTTCTATAATCTCTATTACATTTCCACTTATAGTTACTGTTCCAGCTCCAACAATATCGTATAATGTTTCTCCATCTACTTTTGTTCCTTGAAAATATGCTCTATTTTCCAAAAACAAACAATTAAGATCGTATTCTGATTCCACTTCGTTACAATTAAATTTTGCAGTATATGGAGCAGATGTGTGTTCATTAGAATATCTAAATATATATAATTGTTCTTTTATTGCAACATCTTGTTGTTCAAATATTGTTGTCACTCCCTTAGATGTTGGAGAATACTTATTAATTGTTATGGTATAAGGTTTTTTCTCTTTTTCTATTTCAGGAAGATTTATCATGTTTTCTAATTTTATTATTGATACAGGCTCCTTTTCTAATATTCTCGTAATCATAACTTTATTATCTATAGTTTCGGTTATATTTCCTCTTACTGCAGTAGCAATTTTGTTTATGCCTTCTGGAACCTTAACTGTTCCATATTCAGTTCTTATCTGAACCGCTTCATTTAATATCGTGCTATCAACATTAAAAAAAAGTTCTTCTTCATAACCTAATATTCCATCTAAGATTAACTGCGCTGTATCTTTTTCATAATAATTTGCACTAAAGTCTATATCACTAAATCTTTTCAATATACCATATCCCGTTATCGTTACTTCTAATGAATTTTGTTCTTTCTTGGGCTTCTCTATATTAAATTCATCTGTTTTTACATAATAAATAAAATCATCTATAACGCATCCAAGTTCTAAACTCAATGCCGAATTAGTATTTAATGATGCTAAACTTCCAATAGGATTAAAAATGTTGTACTCTTCATTTTCATCTTGAATAGTCAAAGTTATTTCTTTCGATTCTGTATTCTCATTAGTTAAACTTGTTCCTTTTGTAACATTCAAACTTACTATTTTATCATCAGTATACTCTAATATTTCGCCTAGCGATAATTGACATATTTTAGGTCTTGCATTTGATTTAGACCATTTGTATATTTTTATTGTTATTGTTCCAGAATTCTCATAAAAACTAGAAAAGTCTGGTAATGCTTCTAATGTATATACATCTTTGTTGTTTCCTCTTATTTCATACTTAATATTTTTCTCTGTAAATCCATCTAGCAAAAGATAATCTATTTCTATGTCAAAATTAACTGCATATTCTTTTCTCGTTTTTGAGAATACTATATTTAATTTATTTTGTTTTTCTTGTTTTAAACTCCATGATAGTATTGCAGGCATATCTTGAACATCAGGGTTTATATACCCATTATTGTCGGACAAAAAAGAACTCCACCATCCAAACTGATTTGTTTTATTCGTTTTAGATACTACCTGAACTCCAGACATATCTATTCCATCACCTTCAAAAACAGCATAATTCCCTGTTTCATTAAATCTTAAGTTATATAATTGAGGCATTTTATATATGTTGTATATCTCAACTTCTGATGTATCTTCTATTATTCCTGTATCTGTTAAATAATCTTCTACCATGTTCGAATATTGTTTCATAGTTTGAGGCTTGTATGATGCAATATTAATACGAGCTGACACAGTTTGTTCAGCTCGCATTCTATTTATCAATTCTTGTGAGGTTTCTATCATTAATATGCACCCCCAGTATATTTATCAGCTTTTAATTGAATAAAATTAAGACTAATACTAGTCCAACTTTTTACCGTATCCGTTTCTTTGTCTAGTTTAAAAGCATTTCCCTTTGGATCTCCTGCATACATTGTTTTTGTTACTCTTTTTCCAGTTGGCGAAGGAAATTCACATTCAAAACTTTTCTTAAATTTTATATTTATTAATTGTGCATACTGTTCTTTAGTTAGCATATCCCAACTCATTTCCAATTTCCATCTGCAAGATATAATTTTTCTAATTACATCTCCTAATGCATTCTCAGAACTGTCTTCCCTAAGTTCTGGATATGGATTAAATGTTGAAGGAGTAGGTATCTCTACTCCATCTACTTTTATCATTTATACCTACCCCCTTACATAAAGGCCTTGATATCCTAGCCTCTTTAATTCTGTATTTAAGTCTGGTATTATTTCTTTTGCAAACACCTTACCATTTACTTTCATTTCATTTGTTACACTTATTTGAGCAGTAGTATTTGTGTTATTACCTCCATTAGCATTTGGATTATATTTTTTAGGTACAACAGATTCTCCTTCATGTAAATGATATATTCCTTCTTTAGGTATATAATTTGTTCCTGTTGCTAGTTTAGGTATTTTGGGTATTGATACCCTCAATCTTGGTATATTTACTCCGTGGTATTGTATTTAACCCAACTATAATTGCATTAAATGGTAATAAGACTCCGTTTATAATAACTTCTATTCCTCTAATTAAAGCATTTGCCATACTAATAAATCCATTTATTATTCCGTTTAAATATTTTACCTATAAAATCTCCTATTTTTTGAAATACAGGTTTTATATTAGTCCATAATTTTTTAGCTCCTGATGTAATCTTGTCCCAATTTTTGTATAAAGCTATTCCTATAGCAACAACTGCAGCAATTGCCACTACAATAGCTAAAAATATGCCTATTATTGGCAATAATCCAGCATTTACAACTAATTGTATTATTGAAATTGCTGTCATAACAGCATTGTATGTCCATAGTGCTGCAACAACTATAGCTATCGCTGTAGCAATAGCTTCAATAATTGTAGCAGTGTTTTCCCCAAACAATCCAGTTAAAATGCCATCAACTGCTCCTATTGCACTTTTAATCGTCTGCTTTACGGCCTCCCATATTCCTGCCCAATCAATATTTTGAATAAAAGTTTTTACGGCTTCTCCTACTGCTACCCAATCTATATTTTCTATTATTGAACTTATTGTGTTGAATATTCCTTTTACTCCTTCTCCAAAAAGTTGTCCCGCTGTGGCCCAATCTATATTTTGAATAAAGCCACTTATACTTGTTCCTATCGCAGTACCAAATTGAGACCAATTAAATGTTGTAATAAAAGTGTATAAGAAATATATTGCTGTATTTAACCCTTGTGCTAATGTGTTTCCTACTAAATTCCAATTAGCTGTTGATATAAAACTATTTAAAAAGTTTGTTATATTATTTGCTATTTTTTTTGCACCATTTTGAATTCCGTCCCAAGGAATTTTTCCCAATGTTTCATTTAGTCTTTGAGCAATAATACTACCAATACTTCCCCAATCGCCATTTTTTAAGGAATTTAATATTCCTCCTGACATATCTCCTAATTTAGATAAATCCATATTAGGTGTTGTAGCTCCAGTGTCACTATTTGAATTATCTTTTTGAATATTATGTATTTCATCTATATCAGCTAACGATTGAGTTTCTTTTTTTGCTTTTCTAGCACTATTAGCCATTGCATTATATGATTTAGCACTTGCTTTAGCAAATATATTTACTCCTGTTAAAGCATAAACAACAGATTGAATTGCTTTCATTAATTTATAAACTAAATTTATAATATACTGTATTACTGGTGCAAAAGCAGAACCCATAGCATATTTCATATATTCTATATTAGCTGTCATTTGTTTTGCTGCAGAATTCTGACTAGATAACCAACTTCTAGCAGAATTGCTTAATACACTATATATTCCTCTTAAAGAAAAAAGAGCCATAGCATATTTTAATACATGCTTTAGCCCTGTTTTAAATCCTCCTCCAACATTTTTAACTTTATTTACAATTCTTTGTGATATTGAGGATGTTTGCTGTAATCCACTTTTCATACGTTCAAGTATTACAGATGAACCTTTAAACATACTTTTCATTTTTGAAATCACTGAACTATGTTGATTTTGCTTACTAATATTTTCTTGTATGCCTCCCTTTATTTGAGTAAATTTTAGTTTTAACGAATCCAATATTGCATATAATTTTCTTGATATTGCAGTGAATATATTTTGTTTTTGTATACTTTTATCTATTTCTGTATTTAATTTTTCTTGTCCTTTATATGCTTTTACATCATCATAAGTCGCTTTTCCAGAAAAATAATCTTCTTGTAATTTGTTTAACCCTGTTGATTCTCTTTTTTGGATTGGTTCGGTTTGCATTTCAAGTTGTTTACTTACCTTATTAAATACACCTTTTTGTGTTTTAAATCCTTTAATCTCTAATATTCCACTAATCTTCAAATCACTTATGTCATCTGGATTAAAAATTTCTTTTGATTTTAGTTTAGAAAGTTTGTTTTCTATTTTTTCTTTAATTTGATTATCATTTAACTCTGGTGTTATAGCATTTTCCAACAATTTCTTCTTTTGTTGTATTTTATTTATAAGTAATTCTTCTTGTTTTGTTGCTGACGATATACTATTATTGTAAACATTCATATATTTAGCAGCTGTGTTTACAGAATTTGCCACTTGTGGTGCTATCTGTTTTGTTATATTTACTGCCGATTGTATCTCTTTTCTTGAATTATTTACTGCTCCTTTTACCTGATTTAGCATTTTAGTTATTTGTGGTTTTGCATCTTCTATTTTTGTTTTTATAAGTATTTCTAGTTCTTCTAAGGTCATATTTCCTCCTTTCTTGCATAATAAAAACACCAGTATAACTGGTGTTAAATGTTTTTTCATATTATTCATTTTATATTTTCTAGCAATTCCATTTTCTTTATATTAAACTCGTATTCCGTTAAAATACCTTCTTCATACAAAGTTTTTAATCTTGCTATTTTTTCAGATACATCTTTTTCTGTTATCTGATTTATATTTATGCTTATATTTTTATGTTTCTCCATTCCTTCATTTATTACTTTTATCAATTTGTTAACATCATTTTTGTTTATTCCTAAAAGTTTTTCTGATGTAGAATTGTCATTTATAATAATACCATTTCTTGAAAGAGAGTTGGCTGAACTTATTGAACTTATCTTTTCTAATGGAATATTTTTATATTGTAAATCAACTATAAGAACTCTTTTATTTGTAATATATATATATCCTGCTGGTCCAGTATTTTTTAAAATATTTTCTATTCTGCTTAAGTATCTCGTAAAATAAATTATTTCTTCTTCCTTTGTTAAGTAATTCAATAATTCGCTTAACATTTTATACAAACGATATTTTTTAGGCATTATATTTTTTATTTTAGGATTTACCTCATTTAATCTTCTATCCATTTGTTTAATTCTTGTTTTTTCTTCTGTACTTAATTCATTATACCATTTCTCATCTCTTTTTTTCTTTATAAATACAATTATTACTATTATGATTAAAATTAATATTAGCAATACTACCATCCCCTTTTTTACATTTATATAGGGATTATATTATATTTCCTAAAAAAAATGTGTCAAATTCTGTCGAATATATATATTATTTCATACTTCTTAATATAGCAATTTGTTCTTCAAGTGTCTGTTCCTTATTTTGCTCTGCTAGTTCTTCTTTAAACAAATCCTTAAATCCTTCTATTAATCTTTCAATTTTAGGGTCTTTAAATAACAATGGATTTGCTTGTATTAGTTTATCTGTTGTTGCTTCTTGTAAATTTATTTCTCTTTTAAAGTCATCTATTATTTTTGCTAATTTAACTTGACAATATTTCATTATACTAGTATAACTACTGTTCCAAAATTCCTTTGGTTTTATATCGAAGTAATACGATAATGGTTCTAACGCATATACTGTCTCTTTTATTGTTTTACTTTCTTCTAGTTTTTTAGTTATTGCTCTTAATCCTTCTTCTTTAACTTGTTTTCTATTATTTCGTTCTTTGCTATCTCTGTAATTGCTTTCTCTATTGAAGGTTGTATCATATCGTCTAATTTCATTGTTGATAATGGATCTAATATCTTTTGCTCCATTTCCTTCTTTGTCATTTTCTTGTTGAAAAAACCCTCGTTATTTATTACCTCTGCTAATTCTTTAAATATATCTAAATAACTCTTATTATTTTCTTTTTTATATGTATCTATAAAATCATAAACCTCATCTATATTATTAAATGCATCTTTTCCCTCTTTGTCTTCTGCAAACACTAATAATATTTCTGCCAATGTTTTTATATTTAATTTTGACATTGCTCCAAAATACAATTCTTCAAAATTTTCTGTTCTTGTTTTATCTTGAATTATTACAAGTTTTCTTGTGCTAATAAATATTGTTACTTCTTTCTCTTTTATTTTTAATATCATAAAAATACCTCTTTCTTATAAAAAAATTGGAGGCATTTGTGGCCTCCATTTTACTAAAATTTTGTTGAATCTCCATCTACAGGATATCCATCAGTCTCTACTAAAGCACTATTTCTAAATATTCTCATAGTATCTTTTAAGAAATCACCATCTTCAACTTCATTTCCAGCTATATCAATTGTTCCTTTTAATGAAAATGTTAATGGTTTACCTGATGTTTCAGCAGTTGTTTCTGGGCATTGGAAAAACAAATATATTTCTGTATCTGCATCTGCCAATGCTTTCAAAGATTTATGTTGTTCATGAATAAAATACATTTCTACATCTGTTGCTTCCGCTTTTCTTTTTCCAGATGCATTTCTTTCTTCGTCTAATTCTAAAGAAGACCAAGCTTGTCCTTCCTTTAAGCTTTTCAATTGTCCTATTTTGGTACAATATGCTATGTCTGTTTTATCTCCTATTAATGTTGTTGCATATGATACTTTCATCTTCATAGCAACTTGTGGTGATGTTGTTACTGCCATATCTATCATTTCCTTTCTTATTTTATTTTATTAAAGGCTCCAGATATACAATTATATCTAACCTCATATGTAACTAATAATCTATACTTTTTTGTTACTGTATCCCTGATTATTTCACTCGTATTTGTTCTTATTATATTTTTCTTTCTCAACTTTTTATCTGTTGCACTTCCCATATTCATACATTCTCTTTGAGAACTATTCCAATGCTGAACAGTACATTGAAATAATAATTTTATAGGTCTTCCTTCATCATCTGTTTCTTCGACAGATTTTAACGGAGTATTTATTACTCTACAAGGAAACTTACTATCTGTTGAAGGATTGTTTAATAAGACTTCTTCTTTGATTTCTTCGAGATTTTCATAAATTAAATCTGAAAACTCTCTTTCATCTATTTCTTTCATTTGCAAATCTCCTTTAACATTTCATTTAATTTTCTCTTGATTATTTCCACATTTTCCATTCTAGTTTTAAATTCAGCATCTTCTAAAAAGTGATTTCCTTTTGAACCTACTGCTATATAAAATTGTTGATTACCTATTGTTACAACTGGATAATTCAATGCTTTACTTACTTTATTTACAGGTATATACCACTCCGTATAACCGACTTTCTATAAAATGTTTTGTTTCTCCTATATGCTCCTGTTCTGCCCATTGTCCAGTTCCAAAATACTCAAACCATAGGTATGATTGATTGTTATCCGCCATAAATTTATTTGGATCTGCATATACTCTCTCTACTACTTCATTTTTTGATATATTTATCATTTCGCAAAGTATTCCTTCGTCATTCTGTCCTTTTTCTAGTCTTATAGCATAACCTTGTATATTTTTAGCAATATCTTCTATACTTAATTTTATTGTTTCTGGTAATCTTCTACATAACTCATTTAATTTTTTATCTAATTTGTCCAGTCCCTTTATTTCAATATTAATTTTCATAATACGTTTCCAGCCTATAAACAATTGTATTTCCTATTTTTGTTTGATCTATTACTCTGTATTGAGGAATAATTTTTTCTTGTTTTCTTATGTCTTCCAATGAAATACCATCTCCATTTTTTATATTATACTGATTAGTAGTTCTAGCTTTTTGAATATCATAATTTGTTTCTCCCGCGGAATTTCTGTCAAGCTCATTAATATCTTGTTGTAAATTTAAAAAAGCAGTAAAAGCATATGTCCATGAGTGTTTATACTCGCCATGGTCTTTTACTTCTCCTGCTCTACTTATCCATACTTTTGTTAAATCTCGTAACAACATTATTTAAGCCTCCTTAATCCGCTCTTAACAATGTCATTTCTCAATTTGTCAATTATATCTTCATAAGAACTTGATATACTACCTTCATTTCTTGAATTAGTGCCTTCTGCTCCTCTAGTTAAATATATAGCTTTTACGGCCCTTTTGATATGTGGAAATAAATCTTTATCATCTTTTCTTCTATTAGAAATATTTGAGGCAATAGATGTTACTTCCTCCAATATGTCTTTTAGAACTTCTGTATTATCTTCTTTATAATTAGCTCCTAAATCGTTTATTATCTTAATCATATTAGTTTCTTCCATTTCTATTGCCTCCTTGATTATTCTTTTTCAGCTTTTGGTTTTGCTTCTTTTGTTTCTTTCTTTTCAGCTTTTGGTTTTGCTTCTTCTACCTTGTTTATTTTTAATCCTATAAATGTTGACATCTATTTACCTCCTAACCTTCATATGAACAGTATACACCAGCTAATTTGTTTTCATATACATGTCCATATAAGTTGTTGTTTCTATATTTAAATACGTTGTCATCTCCATTTTGGTCTTCATCTGGCGTAAAGTATTTTATGTATTGATCCATAGCTGTTACTGCAGCAGATTTTTCAACACATAAGAAGTTTATATCTTTTCCACCTTCTACTAATTCATAATAATCTGATGTTGAAGGATTTCCTGATGGAGAGCTTACTTTTGAATATGTTCCAGAAGATTCTGTATAATAATTTTTACCAGATACAACAGCTGTATCTTTTGATTTAATATATGAATCTTTTGCTTTTTGATATCCATAGTTTTCCTTTCCACTGTTTAGTGTTATTGCTGTATACATTCTTGTTTGTGGAACTTCAATTATTGTAGCAAATTTTTCTAATACTTTTTTAGATTTAGTTGTGTCTAAATCATCAATCATTCCTTTTAATGTAGGTGTTATGAATAAGATTCTGTTTTCTGTTGAAACTTCATCTTCATCCATTTTGTTTATACATGCTCTTAATGCTGTTACAACTCCTGCACCATCAGAAATTGTTTCTTTCTTTAGTGAAATTCCTGCTGTACCTGATATTTTTGCAATTCTTGCAGCATCAGTTTCTGGAACAACTTTTGTTCTTACAAATTCACCAGATAATCTTGCAAAAGGTAATCCTAATGCTTCTTGATTGTCTAGTCTATCAATTCTTAAGTCTTGGCTTCTTTCTTTGTCATATTTTACTGTTTCCCATACAAATTTTGTTGAACCTTTTGTGTATCCATCATTTCTTGAGAAATCTCCTAAACCATCCATGTCTAGTTTGGCTACTTTTATTTCTCCATTTAGTCCTTTTTGTACAGTTGTTTCATCTCCATCCAATATAGATGTTTTTGCTTCATTTTTATATACCTCGTCTAATTTAGGTAAATAAATTGTTGATATTTCAATATTATTCATTGTTTATTCTTCCTTTCTTATTTTAATCCCATTGCCTTTCTTATTGCCTCATCAGCACTTGACTTATTACCAGATGGGTCTGGATTATATGGCGGTTTTTCTTTTGACCACTCATTTACTGCTTTTTCTACAATTCTGTCTTGAATTGCTTTTATAAGCTTTGTTTTTTCTTGTAATTGCTCTGCTGTCATATTTTCATAATCAAAAAGATTTAGAAACTCTGGGTCAAATGCTGTATCTTGTGTTGTTGCTATTTTTAAAGCTTCATCTTTTAAATCTCTAGCATTCAATCTTTTTTGAATTTTTTGATTTTCTTCTTTTTGCTTTTCTAGTTGATATTGTAGTTTTTGTGTTTCATTCATTTGTGCCAGTTTCTCTGCCTCTGTTTTTTCTGTATCTCTTTCTAATTCCCATTGTTTTCTTGCATTTTCAATAGCTGTTTTATTAGAATTAGATACTCTAGTATCTAAAAAAGATTGAAGTTCCTTATCAGTTTTAATAAGTTCTTCATAATTTGCTTTTTCAGTTTTTGTTTCTTCTGTTCCCTTTGAGTTCTCTGCCTCAGAGTTAACATTTGGGTTGTTTTCTTCTCCCATTTATTCCTCCTCGCCCCTTTAGTTCTCTGCCTAAAGTTGCTTAATAAAAATATTTCGTTTATTTTATTGAGCCTAACTACGATAAAACGGCAACAAAAAAAGACGTGCGTCCACGTCCTAATTTATATAAATTAACTCTAATAACTTATTTATCTCCGTATTCTTCAAAAAAGTTTTCACTAAATCTATATTTGACCAACCCATTTAATGGCCTTAATATTGTAATTATAGTAAATATAATCCAATACCAAGTTGGCATTTGTAATTTAATACTTAATATTAAAACTAATAACCACATATTATTTATCCTCCTTTAGTAAAAGTTCTTTATTTCTTCAAAATCTTCTGGTTGAAAAAGACGCTCTATCTTCATTTCTGGTTTTTCTTCTACCTCTTGCGTAAATTTTACTTTGGTTGCAAATCTTATTCTTCTACCATTTATAAAAATTTCAGTTATTTTACCTTTATTTTTTATTTCAACGCTATCGTTTTCTTCTATGACATATGTTTCAGTAATTCTTAACGGCTCTTTTTTTATTTTCATTTTAACCTTCTTTCCACAATAAAAGCACCTACTGGCTAGTAAGTGCTATTCAAAATCTTTTAAAAAATCTTGTTTGTATTGTTTTTTTCTTTTTAAATATTCTTCGTATTGTTCTTTTATATTTTCTGGTGCATCTTCTTTTAATTTAGCATTTTTATTGTCATCTTTTTCATAAGATAACCATTGAATCCATTCATTATTAATTAAAGGTTTAATTTTTCATCATTCCCTTCATAACTCTTATTATTTCTTTGCTTAATTTGTTTGCTTTTTCTTTGTTGGAATAATAATCTGCAAATGCCTCTCCTATAGTTTCTTGACTATCTACAATAGCATAATTTGAAATGTTTTTTATTGTTTTTTCTTTCTGTATTTTATCATATATGTTTAAATTGTTAAAGGCCTTCTCAACAATATTGTTGGTTGTTATATTATTGCTATAATCAAAGCTCATTGCTTTTAAATTTCCATTGTTTATTTTCTTTATTATCTCAAAAGCAACCATATGTCCAGTTTCGTGTATACCTATATCTTTATATGTTGTCCCTTTTACATTTACATTTTGTTTTGTACCATTTGCATAAAACGATTTTATATTTGAATTAAATATATTTTCATTTATTTCTAAAACATATCCTTTTTTATTAGGTCTAACGGCCATTGCTGAATTATCATTTGCTTTTATTACTTTATATTTTATACTTTTATCTTTTAAAATAGAAAAATCTTTATATACTATTTCCATTTTATTAATGTTTTGTAATAATGCAATTCTATTAATTTTATTTAAATCTTTATTACTTAAGATTTTTATTCCATTAATAATAATGTTTCCTCTTTCGTTAAATATTATATCTGTTTGTTTCTCCACTGATGGCAAATATCTTATTGTACTCCTGCAATAATGGAAATGATGTTGAATAGGTGGTAAATTTAATCCTAATACTAATCCATTACATCTAATTCTTTGTATCGTTAGCTCTTTTTGTGTCTCACCATAATATCTGTCAAACACATTTTCTTTGTTGATGTAAAATTCTTGATTATTTAAGCTATCACACATCAAAGTTGTTTTATCATCTTCTACTGCAATAAATCTAACTTTTGAAGCATCTTCCGTTACTTCTTTTATTCCTTCTACTTTTGCTAGATTATTTAACCCAATCATTTGTAAATCTGCTGCACCTGATACCTTATCATTATTTATATTAAGTTTTTGATTATTTTGCCTTTTTACAATTGTTTGAAACTCATCAGAATCAATTTCTAATTCTTTTTGTTGTTGCATATTTAAAATTGCTTGTTTATATACTTGTTGTGCATTATATTGTATTGTTGTTTCAATATACTGTTTCCAAGTTAATCCGACTATAATTAGGTTGATCCAACAATGCAAGAAATAAAGCCATCTCTAATATTGATGGCTTTTTCTTTTTATTAACTTCTTTTTGTCCTTCTTCATAGTAATAATTTGCATCTTCATACATTATTTGTTTTTCTTGCTTTTCAAGTTTGTTTTGTTCTTCTACATATGCACTATAAATAAGCAACTCTAGTATTTCGCTGTTTTTTATTCTTATTCTTTTATAAATGTTGTTGGCTAATACAGTGAAATAGCTATTATTTTTTAATAATCCTTGTTCTTTCCATTGTTCTATGTATGTATTTATTCTTTTTTTAGTCTTACTATCTGCAATACTATAAATATTCTCTGATGTAAAATTAAATGTATCAAAGAGTTCCTGTATCCTCAATTGTTTTTGTTTATCTATTCTATTATAGATTTTTTTTAATTCATACATTTTTATATCGTGGTGTTGCCAAATATTCATTTACAGCACCTCTATTCTTTTTTTACTTGTTTGTTTACCATTTTTGACTGCTCTTTCTTATTGTCTGCTGTTAATTTTTGTGCTTTTTGTGTGTCTGTCAAATCTGTTACTTTATCTTCTTGTTTGTTTTCTTTATTATCTTGCTCTACTCCTACTTGTCCCATCATTTGCATTTGATGTAAATTCTTTTGAATATTTTCTTCATTTTGTTTATCTATTTTTTCTAATTCTGAATTACTATCTAAATCATCTGGTAACATATCTATAATAGATGCATCACTTAATAATCCTCTTAGTTTTAATGCTCTTGTTGTCTCTGTGTCTTTATCAGTAGGCAAGTTTCTTTGTAGATCTATCTTTATACTTCTAAAATCATATTTTTTACTTTTCCTTCTATTTATTCTATCTATTATTGTTTCCCATCTTCTTAATATTGCCTGTTTGAAGTGTTTATCTGCATCAGTTATCATTTGCTCTAGTGCAAAAAACTTCCTATCTAATGCACTTGCATTATCTGCATTTGTAAATCCTAAGTCTGTTATGTTTGGTACTCCACTAATCATAGCAATTAAATCAATTAATGTCTTTTTATGGTTCTGCAAAGCTGTATCTTGTATTGTTTTTTCAACCCATGCTATATCTCCTGTATTATCAGGTGTATAAAATACTCCCATCTTTAATAGTGCTTTATCTTCTTCTTCTCTTGCTTTATTAACGACTTGTTTAGGTTGACCATTTTCATCCAATTCAGGATTTCCTTCTTTATCTAATTTTGTAGTCATTAAATCGTTTTGTGGTGTAAAACCTGTTATTTTTAATTTTGCATCGTCATTATATTGAAATGTATTTCTGCTATTTTGTACTACTCTTTCATAAGCACAAATTAAAGAGACTACCAATTCAAAACTTGATAGTCCCATTTCATTTTCTATTGCTATGCATGGAAGCATATTCCATTTGCCTTCTTCAGCTCTTGTCTTATCTTCCTGTAACTTTTTATAATCATTAGGAGTTGGCGAATAATATTTTTTACCATTTATTGTAGTCAATTCTACAATTGTTATATCTGCATTATTTTTATCTTTCTCTGGCCATTTTCTTAGTTGTCCTATTTGTTTTACTGGTGTTGAATAATCAAATATTCCTATTGTATTTAATGCGCTTTGTTTTGTATATATTATCTCATTTTCGTCATTTTCATATAGTATTTCATAACAGCCTCTCATTCCAAAATAATCAAATGCTAAATCAAAAAATTCTGTTGAATCATCATTGTATTTACTTATATAGTCTATTAATACTTTTAGTTCTTCATCTTTATTAGCATCTATATTAAATACTTTATTAAGCAACTTTTTTATTATGTTTAATTTTGTTGGATCTGATATTTTTTCAACATCATATACTGGTGCTTTTCCCGCAAAATACCCAGTTACCATTGAATTTATATAGTTTTCAAATGCAACTTTTATCTTTTCATCATTTACACTCACTAATTCAGAATTGTCTGTCTTCCTTCTTATTCTTTCATATAATTGTTTTCTTGCATCCCACTCTTTATCTGCTAGCATTAGTATTTGTGCCACACTATTTTCATTTTCTAATGTTTCTGGATTCCATTGTATCATCTTTTTTCCTCCTATATTGGTTTTATATATCCAAATTGTAATTTCTTTTGATTTATGTATTTTTCTACAGCATATCTCATTGCATCCATTAAATGGTTGAAATCGTCTATTGGCTTATTTATCTTATTACCAAACTTATCTTCATCCCATGTATAATTGCTTATTTCTGTTATAAAGTTTACACATCTAGGATGGATTATTATTTCAAAGTCCTGTATATATTGAATACCATTGTTTATACTGTCTTTTCCTTTTAATGCTCCTGTAATATGTCTTAATCCTAGTCCTTTTAATTCATCTATTGACTTTGGTTCTGCACTATCTGCTGTTATTTTTTCTTTTGAATAACCCCTTTTGTTTATTTCATCATATATTGCTTTATTACTCATTCCTTTTTGATATATCTCGTCATACACATAAATCTTTTTGTTTTTTAAATCTATTGCACCACAAAACAGTGCTGTTGGGTCGTTTGTATAACCAAAATCCAACCCAAAAGCACTGTCTAAATTTCTTATTGTATTTAAATCAAACTTTTCTTCTTTCCAGTTTTCGTAAACTAATCCATCAACTATTCCCCAATTACCTAACCCAGCAACTTGATATCTTCTAGGATTATTCTTTTTCATTCTTTCAAATACTTTCTTATCTGCTTCATCTAACCATTCATTGCACATATAATTTGTTGTCATTGCTAATACATCATCATCTTTAACATCGAAAAATCTTTTCTTAATCCAGTGGTGTTCATTCCAAGGATTCAACGTTATTGTTATTTGTTTGAATAATCCATCTGGAACTTCTCCGTCTTATGCTCTCATCTATTACGTCGAAATCAGATTCTTTTGTTATTTCATAAGCTTCTTCAATCCATAGCCAACATAAAACACCAATATCTACTGATATTGATGTTACTTTTAATGGATCATCTAGACCTCTAAAATATATTTTCTGTCCTGTAGGTTTATATGTCATTTCTAATGGACTTTCTTTTATTTCCCAAAAACTATCAACTTTTAATCTATGTATTGCCCATTTAAGCTCTGTAAAGCAACTATCTTTTAATGTTCTAAATGTTTTCCTAATTACAAGTGTATTAGCTTCTTTATACTTCATCATGTTGCTTATTATCCATAGTGCCGTTGTCTTTGACTTTTTACTTGCTCTTGAGCCTTTACATACTCTGTATCTACATTTGCAATGCCAGTACTCCGCATAACCTTTTCCAACTATACTTTGTAATGATATGTTATTTACTTGCTGTTGCGTTTGTTTGCTCATTATTTTATTCTGTAATATCATCAGTTATCACCACTGGTATATTTCCAGCCACATCAACATTCTCTTTAAATGTACCATATCTTTTTCCAAGTAGCTCTGCACATTTTGTTCTATCTTGTAATGAAGCATCTAATCCAAATTGGTCTTTTTCTTCTCCACGCATTACTTTAGTTAAGTACTGTAACACTTCTTTTTGTGAGGCTATTCTATTATCGTCTAGCTGTTTCAATCTTTCTTGAATAAAATAGTTAAGTTTCGTTAAGTTTTCTGCTCCTATATTTTTTGCTGTCTTAAAACTATAGCCTGCTCTTTTTGCACTTTCTGTCGCATTAGCTGTTTCTATATAATAATCTATAAATCTTTTTTGTTTTTCCGTTAATTTGTTATAATCTTTTTCATCATCCATCTTCCTCACTTCCTTTTCTGTGTTCTTCTATTAAATATTTCATTACATCAATTTTGCTATAACATTCTTTTTTCTGTTTATATCTATCTTGTAGTTCAAATTCTTCTGTATCTTCATTGTATATTTCTACACTTTCTCTTTTTAGTATTTGATATTTAGTACAATATTTACAATTATCTTCACTATAAAATTGAAAACTATTTATTTTATATATTTGTCCTTTTATAGATAAAGCATATAATAACTTATTTATATTTTTATTTATATTCATGTCTTTCTCCATAATAAAAGGGCTTACTATTGTAAGTCCTTGTTTATTTATATTAATTTAATGAATCAATTTTATCTTGTATTGTCTTTTGCATTCTATTAATCAAATTATTATATCCTTTTGTTGTTGTATCCGCTGTTTCAAGTATTTTCAAATATAATAATGGTTCTTTTAAGATTTTATCTACTAATTCATTATCTCCTTTTAACTGTTTTAATATTTCTAATTCTATAACTTCTTCTGATTCGTTTCTTTTAGAAATAAAATCTTTTTCTTTATACCATTTTAACAGTTTCTTGTAAGTAGCATATTTTGTTTTGTCTATTATATGAAATCCTATTTTTTTATTTTCCATACTCTTTTCCTCCTTTGGAGGATTTTATCACTCTTCAATTGAAGAATTTGTCGAAATCTAATGAAAATACTTATTTTTTTACTTAAATTTCTCTAAAATATCTGTATTAAAATAATCTGATAATTCATTTAAGTACATGTATAAATCATATTTACTAACTTGTCCTAATTTCTTTATTAATTGTTCTTTTTCTATCTTTATTGGTGGTTCTATTCTTAAATAAGATCTATATTTCAAGCCAGCCCTGTCCCAATCCTTTATTTCTTTTTTTCGAATATTATTATTTTGTGTTGTTATTTTCATTCCTAAATAGTCATTACTTTTTTCAATAATAAAACCGTGTCCATCATCTATGATTAAACACGGTCTTTTTTCTAATTCAACACTTATATTCATTTTACTATTAGTTTTTATTTTTGGGTTTAGCACTACCCATATTTCTCCAACATTTGCTTTTTTCATTTTTTAACCTCAAAAACACATTTTCTATTTATCATGTAAGGACATCTTACTCTTCCTTTTTCTAAGTTTAATATTTCTAACTGAGTACAATTAACACATTTAGGGTATTCTTTTTCTAGCTTCTCATAAAATATATCTTCTTTTGTCTTGTACCAAATCATCTCTTCTACCTCTATTGCTTCTATTGTATTTCTGCAATCATCTAGCTTACATTCTTTGCACTTTAGATTATTATTAGGACATACTTTTCCATCTATCAAACATTTCATATTTAATCCTCATCTGCACAATGTACACTTCCATCTGTTCTTTCTGTTATCCCTTTGTTACATTGTTTTGTACAATTTTTACAGTTTTCTTTTGCATATTCTTCGTATTTATTCATACTTTTCTCCTTAGCTGTAAGAACTAAATTCAAACTAATACAGAAAGAGAGAAGACATTTGCCTTCTCTCCGTTCTGTTAGCTACTTATCCTTGTTGTTGCCGTCGCGCCCAGGTCTATAATCTCCCAGGGCAGCTCCCGACACACCTGTTCTGGTGTTGGTAAAGTAGTGGTCTCCAGTTTCAACGTCTTTGACGTTGTACTGTGTAAACGACTCATCCTGCTTTTGTTTGTTTTCCCAACTTACAGTAGCATCTCCGTACTTACCATCATATCTTCCTGTCTCCGAATGTCTGTCTGCCATAATAAGCACTCCTTTAAAATTATTCAAGCTATTGCTTGTAATGTTTATTTTACCATATTATGTATACTTTGTCAAATTTATATATGTAAAGGGTCTACTAAAAAAGTAGGCCCTCAATTTTCATGCTACTATAATAACACATTTATATAGGACATACAATGCCAAAATAGGACAATCGTTCTTGATTTAGCATTCTTTTCTATTTATAATAATTTATCATACTGACTCAAAGCATCTCCATGTAATCTGCACATTTGTCTATAACTGTAATTCATTTCGTCAGCGACTCTAACCAATGACTTGCCTTGTATATATACTTTATCTAATATGTTCCTATATGGTTGTTCTATATTGTCTAACTTATTTAGTATTTCGTGTTGTTTCTCTTCTACTTGTAATACTTTATCTAATAAATCATCTACCATATCAAGCAGCTTTGCTATTTTTTCTGCCATACTGTCTTGTACTGCTTTAGATCCTTTTGGCATATCTGATATAGTTGATGTTATTTTAGTTATAGTCGAACTGTATTCTTCTATGTATTCTTTTCTTCCTTTTACCCATTCTTGATTATTTCTATAATTAATCAATTCTTTTCTATCCATAGCACTCCTCCTTAGTAAATTATTTTTCTAGTAGTTCTTGTAAAACTTTTATTGTATTTTCTAAATCACGGTCTTCTAAAAACATATCATAATATTTATTAGTTTCATCTTTCTTTAATTTCTCAATCTTGTCTTTTATCTTTTGAATTGGAATAAAATTCTTGTTTATATATTCTTGTATTCTTTTTATATTTTCAAACGGTACATTTCCAAATAATTCTTCAAATTCTTCTTCGTTCATTTATTCCTCTCTTTCTAATAGCTCTTTATAAGCTATTATTCTTATTCTTATTTCTTCATTATTAGGAAATGCTTTTTGAAGATTTTCAAAAGTTTCTATCTTGTCTTTTATCTTTTGAATTGGAACACAATACTTTTCTTTTATCCATTTTTCATTCTTATATGATATATATTCATTGCTTCTTTCTGATTCGTCTAATATTTTTTGTAAAGCAATCCAGTCACAATCAATATCAAATTCTAACTCATTTTCATTTTTTCTTGTGTTATTTTTTAATTCTTCATTCTCTTTTATTAATCTAACTTCTTTTTCTTCTAATCTTTCACATTCATGGTCTACTTGTTTAAATTCTTCTTGTAACTTTTTATAATCTTTTAATACATGCTTTATTGCTTGTACTTCTGTCCAACATATTTCACATGCTATACACTCATGTAATCCACAATCATCACATTTCTTTATTATTTTTTCTATCCATTTTATATCTTCTCTTATACTATTTTCTTTCACTTAAATCCCATACCTTTCATATTCTCTTATGCTTGATAAAACCCAATTTTCTACTTCTTTATCAAGTCTTATTTCTTGATTATCTTTTTTTATGTAATGATACAATTCTTGCCCTCTTGGTTTCCTATAATACAGTGGATATTCTTTATTATCTTTTAATCTTATATAATAACCTCTATCATCTGGGTGTAAATTAGTTAATATATATTCTTCTTTTGTTATCTCGCTATTTTCTTTCACTATGTATCACCTTCTTTTTTAAATTTTTCTTCTAATTGTTCAACACTATAATCTGCTCTAAATTGATTATATGATTTCTTGTCCATTTCTTTTAGTTCCTGCCATAATTCGGGATAATATTTATATAAAATTTTCAATTCTTTTAGATTTTTTAATGGGCAACACCAACAACTTAATCTGTCAAAGTGTTCATACAGTCCATTCCAGTCGAAGCTTTTTTCATAACAATATTTCAAGCAATCTGCTTCTGTCATTTTCCAATTTACTAATGGATAACATTTATCTTTAATTCTTTTAGGTTCATCATAAGCAATTCCTACGTATTCTGTATAGCCCTCATCTTTATATTTCTTCAAATAGTTATTTATAACTCTATTTTTTAGATTACTTGTACACCATCTGCAAAACATAGTTGCCCATCCATAACCCCTCTTGCCTTTATTTTTGCCTCTTGTTTTTTCGTGTTCAAACATATAATAATCAAAACTTTTATTAGCTTTTAATGTTAGTATTTCTTTATTATATTTTTCTTTTATATAATTCTTAACTTTTTCTATGTGGTCCAACATATCTGGAAAATCTTTTCCTGTATCACAAAATATAATTTCATCAACTTTCATATTTTCTTCTAACATTCTTAACAACATTGCAGTACTGTCTTTTCCTCCAGAGAAACTAACTATATGTTTCACTATGTATCACTCCTCTCTTACTTTTCCTCCAATTTCTTATTTAATTGTTTTACTGCTTGTACTAATTCATTTATTTTTTCTACTAAAATTGTTTCTTTATCTATAAATTCTATATCTTTGATTATAATTGTATTTGTATTTAAATTAATTTCTGTATATGCTGTTTTGCCTAATTCTTCTATACTATCTATATCTATTTCATCTTGTATTAGTTCAAAATCTGCTCTTAGTATCTCCTCTATTTCATAAATATCAAATATTTCTATATCTGTGTCATTTATTATATCTACACCATCAAATATAAAAATTACTTCACTGTTATCATTAAATATCATTCTTATCTTTTGATTTTTCTTTATCTCTCCATCTGCTATCTTTTTCATTAATTCCCAACCTTTAATTTTCATTCTTACTCTCCTTTATTTCAAATTTCCATCTATATTTTCCTGCTTTTCTTTGTTTATTGTTGCAGCAATATGATATAGAAGTTTCACTTATATTTAATGCTTTGTTTGCATCAATAATACTTCCCCATCTTTTTATAAAATTATTATTCATATCATACTGTAAAACTGCTTTACTACTATGATGTTTCCAACCTTTTTTAGGTATATTTAACCCATTTACAACCGCATGAATAATATTTTCTTTTGGAGTAGCCCATTCTAAATTGTCCACAAAATTATTTGATTTATTTCCATCTTTATGATTAACTTGTAATTTATTTTCTGGATTTGGTATAAATGTTTCCGCAACTAATCTATGTATAAGATAATTTTTTCTTTTTCCGTTTTTACATAAATCAATTTTTAAATATCCAGCAGCGTCTTTTGAAGGTTTTAATATTTTTTCTTTTCTATAATATCCTAATGATGAATAAATTTTACTTGTTCTATTAAATCTCTTTAAACTTTTAACATTTCCTAAATTACTTACTTGATATAATCCTTCAAATCCTTTAATGTTTCTCCATTGCTCATTCATTTTGAAACTCCTTACTTTCTAAAATATTAATATATACTTCTTTCTCGACTAACTGTTCATTTAAACTTTGTTCTAATATTTTTATCTGCTCGTCCTTATTGTTGTATTCATTTTGCCATTTAATTAATCTTATTCCTGTTATAAAAAGCATTACTGCCCATAAAATCACTACCAATATCACAATTATTTTTAATTCTATATCTTTCATATTTACTCCTTTACTACTAAATTTGCTTTGATTAAATCTTGTATATAAGGTTCTATGTCTGGGTATTTTATATTTTTAATATATGGAAATCTAAAAATTATTTCGCCGCATTCTTGTATTAAAATTCCTCCTAGATTTTTACCATCTATAATTATATTAATTTCTTTTAACCACTGGTCGCCTCTATTATAATTACCTACATATTTATAACCAAACTCTTGTAATTTTCTTAATTTTGTACCTTCTTTTAATTTATACATATCTATTCTCCTCCTAATAACTCTGGATTATCGTATATATTGCCAATTACTTCTGTTATTCTTGGATTAATTAATTTGGGTGCCACTCTTGTTGAACTTCCACAGTGCATTCCAGCATAAAAACAGCCTTTATCAAATACTACCTTTTCAATATGTTGTCCTGTGCTATCTTTATATTTAACTATATCTGCCTCATATATTTCTTTTCCGTTTTTATCGTGTAGCCCGAGTATATTGCATCAAAACTACTTCATCAAAAGAAAATGTACTAATACTATATAAAGAACTATTCCACATATTTAAAAGTCTATCTTTTATATTAATTTTTTCTACTTCAAACATCTTTTTCGTTTTCTTATTATACATTCTAAACTTTATTTCTCTATTCATCTTCTCCTCCTCTCTAGAAACTTCATCTATTGCTTCTATAAAAATTTCTGTTGGTATATTATTGATTTTTTCTAAAAGCTTTTCTATTAATTTAGGGTCATTAACCATCTTTCTCTCCTACTTTATAGCAATTAGCCATATAACTTTCTTTTGTTAAGATTTCTTTAATTTGATAATCTACAAATGTCTTACAATTTCCGTAATATAAATAGCAATAATTTGAACCTTTATCTATTTTGTGTATTAGTTTTCCGTTTACGAAATCTCCAACTTCTATTAAATCTATTATATTATCTGATATTTTACCTAATAATAAATGTTCTTCTATTTTTGCGCCTATTCCTGTTGCACAGTCTATATAATATCCTTCTCTTTTTATGTATTTGGTTATTATTCCATTATATCTTTGGTATATATAATTATCTTTAGTCAAGTTATTAAATTTTTCTTCTATTTCTTTTCTGTTCATATTTACACCTACTTATCATCTATTAAACCCCAGAACTTCTCTGCTCCATAATCATTTACAAGTATTTTCCTTAATTCTGTTAGTTCTATTTCTTCTAAGTCTTGTATGTTATGGTCTTCGCAAAACTTATTAGTTCCAAATGAACAAGCTCCTGTTATTGCTCTATATTGCATTCTTGTTACTTTTCCTGTATTTCTAATTTCTTTTACTATCTTTGATGTATCAATACTCTTCATTTTCTTAAATGTTAAATCTTCGATTGCTTCTCTTAATGTATAGGCATGTGCTGATAATTTACCTTCTACTGCTATAAATATTTCTTTTATTTCTTCATCTAATAAATCATTTAATCTTATAGCTTTAATAATTGTTATATTATCTCTTTTTTTCTTTAATATAATTATTGTTGCTATTTCGTCATATATTTCTACTGGATAAAATTCTTTTTTCCATAATGTGTAATATGTATTTGCTTTAAGCATTTTTCCGTTATGGTCTTTATATTCTTTGTTACCTATTTTTGCAGATTTAGCAAAAATAGGTATTATTTTATTGCCTTTATTTCTTCCGTACTCTGCTAAAGAAATCCATGTTCCTTTTTTAGCTTTTATAATAGAATTATAACCACAAGCAAATCCTATTGAATTATCTCCTGAAATATCTATTCGTGCATAGTCTCCTGAACTTCCTATTCGTGCAGAGTCTCCTGAACTTCCTATTCGTGCAGAGTCTCCTGAACTTCCTATTTGTGCAGAGTCTCCTGAACTTCCTATTTG
>CAVFGN010000019.1:0-38609 GCA_963621965.1 Alistipes finegoldii | reverse complement strand
TAAATAAGAGTGTGTTAACACTTAAGTTGAAATCTTTTAGATTTCACTTTGTTCTTCGAGAGGATATAGACAAAAGTATTAATAAAACTTCATTGCTAATTCCGGGTTAGAGGTAACGATTTCCTATCTATTAATTTATGCAGGCTTTTATAATTGTATGACATTTTTTTGTGTTTACAAACAAATAGATGTATTGTAAAATGAAGATGGTAAAACTAGAGTAATCTAGCGACACAAAGCTATAGGGACCGATTGGTCAGCCAGTTGCAAGTAAGTGCTTGCAATTTTTTTATTTTTAGGAGGTATTTATGAACAATTTTAAATTAATAAAATCTATAATATCTCTTTTACTTGTGTCAATTGTCTTTATTACTACTACATTTGCTTGGTTTACAACTAATAGTTCTACTAATGCAAATGGAATAAATGGGCATACTAAATATGCTGATTTTTCAGGTGGAATTATCAATAGATATTTAGCTGTTAGAAACTATGAATATAACGATGATTCATCGATAAAAGAAGAAAAATATACTTTAGGATCAGACATTGATTTAAATAATATAGAACTTGAAGGCTATGATTTACTATATGACAATGTTGATTATGTTATATATAAAATTTCTATATTATCAACTACTAACAAAACTTTAAAAATAAGGGCTAATAATTCTAATGCCGATAACAAAATAACTTATGATGAAACTAGTAAAACATATCAAAACTATTTATCGAACGTATGTGATTTTTATTATTTAGGTACTGATAGCACGAATTTAGTTGTTCAAAGTTTTAGTGATCAAAGCGAGAAGAAGAATTTTGGTTATATAACTGATACAACTAGAGTAAATACATTTGATTTATTTAATGTAGAAGAGAGCGCAGTAACAATTGATTACTACATATTATTTAAATATAATGATTCTTTTATTAAGAAATTGTATGAAGATAATACAGAAACAACTTTTGAAAAAGTTTATTTTATTGATGACTTGTATTTCTTTTTGGAGGATAGTGAATAATGAAAAAAATAATATTTACTACAGTTTCATTTGTTATTATTTTAATCACTACTATTACCTCGATTTTTGCTTGGTATGTTACAAATAACGACTTAAGTAAAGATGATACTATAAAAATGAATGCGAACTCTTCATATTTTGGTGGTGGAAAAGGAACGAGCGATGAGCCTTACTTAATATCTAGTGCAAAACACTTATATAATCTTGCGTGGCTACAAGATATAGGTATGTTCGATTCTAAAGTTTATTATTTTAAACTTACTCAAAATATTGATATGTCAAACTTAAAAGTAGACGGAACAATCTCGCCTATTCCAACAATTGGAATTGATTCTCATCCATTTATTGGAAATTTTAATGGAAATGGTTTTAAAATTGATAATTTATATGTAACTACTTCATTTCCTGATTCGAACGAAAAATATATTAAACCCTCTAAAGCTATTTTAGATAGTCATACTGAGACTATATCAAATGGTGAAATTCAAACTTCATATAACGGCATGTTTGGTGTTATTAAAAAATATAATGATTCGGCAGACTCAGCAAGTAATGTTACTGATTTTACAATTGCAAATGCTAAAATTGAATCTTATAAAAATACCTTAGTAGGTTATATATGTGGTTATGTAAACTCAAATCTATCTCAAGTCGGAGTAGCAAATTCTAGTCTTATTATTGGCCAAGGCGTAACAAATTATGATTCGTATCCTATATCAAAGTACGGTTTGATTGGGGATTATAATAGTTCTAATACTGGCATTGATTGGAGTCAAAATGGCAGTAGTAATGGTAGTGATTATGGAACAAGTACGGATATAAGAAGCTTATTTGAAAAAGTAAAAGTTGTTTCCCCTACGATGATTAGTTCTAATCAAATGGTGTTAGCAAAGAAATACGCTATACCATTTCATTTTGACTCTAGTGGTACTCTTGTTTCCGGATCGGGAACTACCACAGTAACAAGTAGTGGAAACTCTATAAACGCATCTAATGCATCTACTATACCTGTTGCGTCAACAGGAACAAATATTGGTTATTATTCGGGCGGCGAAATTAAAGTTAATGAAGATTATTTTGATTCGTCAAAAGTTGATTTTGATAAAATGAAAACAGCAGGTAATTCGCAAATTACTGTTAATTCGGATACAGAACATATAGATAAAATAAAAACATATTTAAAAACACCTGTTTCATCCGACACTACTTATCGTAAAGGTGATACAGCGATGGTATTATCAGGTACTTCTTTTGGCGATGGAGGTAGTTCTACAAGTTTCCCATCAAGCAACGATAACTATTTAGTTGTTAATAATGCCAAAGTCGGTGACTGGGAAGGTAGTTTGTTTATACCAGCAAGAGGAATATGGGTTGCGCCTACAAAACCTGGTCGATTTGAATTTGTTGCTATAAACACCAAAACAAATGGTCTGACAAATGCATCAATTTCTGTTATTCGTTTAAAGCGAAGTACGCCTAAAGATTATTCTACAGGTTTTTCTAATACAACATATAAGCAGGAAACAGATTTTTCAAATGATATGTGTGGTTGTATAATATATGGTGGAACTAACGCCTATGTGCCTTATTATTTTGGTGTAGATGTAACGCAAGAAGATATTGATAATGGATATGAATTCTTCATTACAAAATATGCAGGTGATGATACAGGCAAAAATAATCTATATTTTGTTTATTTGGATGTTGGAACTAATAGTGATTCAGGATCTGATTCTACAACTATAGGTACAATTAAAGATATTGATTACACTTATTTAAATGATGACAAGTCTAGTTATGTTTCAGTAAATACTGCTGATGGCTTTACATTATCTAATGTGTATTTTAATATTGACGGAACAGCTACTACAATAGTTACATTGTCTGTTATGAGATCTATACAAACAAATAATTTGGTATATTATTATTTCCTATCTAGTGGTGGATTAACTATCAAAAATAATGGCTCAGGTAGTGCTATAGAAAAAACTAAAGAAGAATTTAATCAATTAACTTAAAAGGCGCAAAAGACGGCGTGAAAGACTAAAATTGATTAATTTTAATATAAAAGTGTTTTCACATAATTTTACAATAATTTTGGCTTATAATTTATATGAATTAAGGTGCTAGATATGAATGTATTATTTTTCTTAAAACCAAAACCAGTGATTGTATATTTGGAGTATAATTATACAATGCGTCAAGCTTGTGAAGTTATGAAAAAAAGCAAATATACAAATTTACCAGTAATTGGCGAAAATGGTGAATTTTTATATACTTTATCAGAGTCGGATATATTATTTCAGATAATGAAAGATAATGATTTTTCATTTAGACAAAGCGAAAGAATACAAATAAGTGATTTAGATAGAATTAAAACTTATAAGACAATTTCTATAAATAATAATATGGAAGA
This sequence comes from Alistipes finegoldii, assembly GCA_963621965.1. Taxonomy (GTDB): domain Bacteria; phylum Bacillota_I; class Bacilli_A; order Acholeplasmatales; family Anaeroplasmataceae; genus JAEELC01. The sequence goes on along the minus strand of CAVFGN010000019.1, from coordinate 35,171 downwards.
TTTAATGGAACTTGCGATTGATCAAAATTATGTTCCTGTAGTTGATGACAGAAATAAATTTATTGGTATTATTACGAGAAGATCAATTATAGATTATTACGCAAAGCAACAAAAGAAATAAGTATTTTTTCAAATCTGCTTGAAAAAAATTTTTAAAAATGCTAATATAAGATATCGAACATGTGAGAAGGATTGACCTTCTCACATTTTTCACGCTAGGAGGCGATATTATGCTAGATTTGAATGTTGTTCGTGATATTGTTAATTCGTTTATTGAATCTAATAGCGAATATGAACTATTTGACATTAAATGGGTAAATGAATTTGGATATCAAATTTTACAAGTTCTACTTGATAAAAATGGCGGAATTAACTCAGATGAACTTGGTATAGCTAATGACTATATTTCTGCTCAACTTGATAACTACGAGTCTGAGTTGCCACAAAACTATATGCTTGAGGTATCAAGCCCTGGCGCTGAAAAGCCTTTAAGAAACAAAGAAGAAGTTTTAGAAAGTATCGGTCAAAAGATATTTGCAAGAACTGACAAAGAGGCTTTTGAAGGTATACTTTTGAGTTTTGAAGGCGACGAATTAGAAATAAAAATTAATGTAAAAGGTAGAATTAAGAAAGTTAAAGTCAATTACTTAGATGTTTCTGAGATTAGACTTAGCGTATAAAGGAGATAATTATTATGGTAAACAAAGGAATGTTTAATTTAATTCGTGATGTTGCTGAAAAAAGAGGTCTTGAATTTGAAGAAGTTCTAGAAGTTTTTGGTGACTCCGTAGCTGCTTGTTCTAAGAAATTAGAGCCAGGCAAAAATATCACTATCAAAGTTAGATTTGATGTTGATAAATGTGAATACTACATTGAAAAATTATACAAGGTAGTAGATGAGCTTAGTGAAGATCAAAGTGAGGTTGAAATTTGTGAGATTTTACTTGATGATGCAAAGAAGATTAAGCGTAATGCAAAAGTAGGCGAAGTTATAGTTGAAGAAATTAGCAATAAGGATGAAGGTTATAGCAGAGTTATTGTTAAGTCAATTGGAGACACTTTCAACTCTAACTTAATTAATCTTGAAAGAAAGAAAACTTATGAATATTTCAAGGGCTATGAACATGAAATGATTACTGCAACTATTCTTAAGACTCAAGAAAATAAGAAAGATCCAAATGGTGCTAAAAATCTTATTCTAGATCTTGGTAAGAACACTACAACTGTATTATCTGAAAATGATTTACTTCCAAATGAAAAATTATATCCTGGCGATAGAATTAGCGTTTATGTAAGAGAAGTAAAAGAAGATACTAAGGGACCTCGTGTATTAATTTCTAGAACTGATAGAAACTTAATCACTCGTTTAATGGAAACAAATGTTCCAGAAATTAAAGATGGTATTATTGAAATTAAAGGAATTGCGCGCGATCCTGGTAGCAGAACTAAGATTGCAGTTTACTCAAATGACCCTAAAGTTGATCCTGTTGGTTCATGTGTTGGTGAAGCAGGATGCAGAATTAATGCAGTAGTTGATGCACTTAACGGTGAAAAGATTGATATCTATGCTTGGAGCGATGATCCTGAAGAACTTGTTACAGAAGCGTTAAAGCCTGCAAACGTAACAAGAGTAATTTCAGTTGACCCAGAACATAAGTTTGCACAAGTAGCTGTTGCAGATAACCAATTATCTCTAGCTATTGGCAAAAATGGACAAAACGTTCGTTTAGCAGTACAATCAAGTGGATGGAAAATTGATATTAAATCTACTCAAGCAGCTCTTGATGAAGGTTTAATGAAATTATAGGTGAATCTATATGAAAGAAAGAAAACCTGTTATTAGAACATGTGTTTTAACACGTGAACCACTTGAAAAGAAAGACTTATTAAGAATTGTTAGAAATAAAGAGGGAATCGTTTCAGTTGATTTAACAGGCAAAGCTAATGGTAGAGGCGCTTATCTTAAAAAGGATAAAGATGTCATACTTAAAGCTCGTGATACTAAAATTTTAGATAAAAAACTTGAATGTAAGGTTCCTGACGAAGTTTATGATATCCTTTTGGAGACTGTAAATGAATCTAAATAATTTAGGCCTAATAAATAAGGCGCGTGGACTTATTTGTGGGGAAGACAAAGTTGTTGAAAAATTAAGAGATGAGCAAGTTTATTACATTTTTCTTGCGTCGGATTCTGGTAAAAACACGCTAAAAAAAATAAATGATAAAGCCTCGTTTTATAATGTAGAAGTTAATCTTGACTATACAAGTGATGAACTTTCACAAGTATTAGGAAAAACTAATGTACATGTAGTGGGTATTACAAATAGAGGTTTTTTAAAAATTATAGAAAAGTAGGTGATTTTATTGGCAAAGAAAAATAAAGGTGGAAATACTCGTGTTTCAAACATTCCACAAAAAGAAGCCAACAAAAATTCTAAAGGAGTTTTAATTTATAAGGAAGGAATGACTATTAAGGATGTAGCCCTAGGACTTGAACAACCTATTGCTCAAATCATTAAGAAATTAATGATGTTAGGTGTTATGGCTAATCAAAACCAAGCAGTTGATAGAGAAACTATCGAACTTTTAGCTAGTGAATTTGGTGCTACCCTTAAAGACGAGGTTGTAACTGACGTAACTCGTTTTGATGAATTCAAAATTGAAGATGACGCTTCAACTTTAACTAAGAGACCTCCTGTAGTTACAATCATGGGACACGTAGACCATGGTAAAACTACACTTCTTGACTATATTAGAAGTTCTCGTGTAGCCGCTGGTGAAGCTGGTGGTATTACACAACACATCGGTGCTTATCAAGTAAACCATAATGGTAATTTAATTACATTCATTGATACTCCAGGACATGCTGCATTCACTGAAATGCGTGCACGTGGTGCTCAAGTAACAGACGTTGTTATTATCGTAGTAGCAGCAGATGATGGTGTGATGCCTCAAACTGAAGAAGCTATTCACCATGCACAAGCTGCAAAATGTCCTATCATTGTAGCTGTAAATAAATGTGATAAGCCAAACGCAAATCCAAGCCATGTTATGGAACAATTAACTAAATATAATTTAGTTCCTGAAGAATGGGGTGGAGATATTCCGTTTATTCAAATCAGTGCTTTAAAAGGAACTGGTGTTGAAACATTACTTGATACTATCATGTTAGTTTCTGAAATGGCTGACTTAAAAGCTAATACCAACCGATTAGCTCTAGGTACAGTTCTTGAAGCTCAACTTGATAGAAACTTAGGACCTTGTGCTACATTACTTGTTCAAAATGGTACACTTTCAATTGGAGATTATATCGTTGTTGGTGACACTTATGGTAAAGTTCGTACAATGGAAGATGACAGACATCAAAAATTCGAATCTGCATTACCTAGCCAAGCTGTATTAATTACAGGTTTAGATGAAGTTCCTTATGCAGGAGATAAGTTCATGGTATTACAAGATGAACGTCAAGCACGTCAAATTGCTGAAGAACGTTCATATAGATCTAAGACTCGTGAACAACAAAACCGTACTGTTAGTCTTGAGGATTTATTTAAGAAATCAGATGATTCAGAAGATAAGAGCTTAAATCTACTTATTAAAGCTGATTTACAAGGTAGTGCTGAAGCTTTAAAACAATCTATTGAAAAGATTAAAGTTGAAGATTTAAAGATTAATGTTATTCGTTGTTCTGTCGGTGCAATAACTGATACCGATATTTCTCTTGCTGAAGCTAGTAATGCAATTGTAATTGGTTTTAATGTTCGTCCTAGCCAAACTGTACGTGATACAGCACAAACAAAAGCTGTAGAAATTCGTCTTTATAGTATTATCTACAAATTACTTGAAGATATCGAAGCTGCACTTAAGGGTATGTTAGCTCCTGAATATGAAGAAGTAATTACAGGACATGCGGAAGTTAGACAAACATATAAGATTTCTTCAATTGGTACTGTTGCCGGATGTTATGTAACTGATGGTGTAATTGGTAGTCAAAGTTTAGTTCATATAGTTCGTGATGGTATTGTAGTATACGAAGGTAAGATGGCTTCACTACGTCGTTTCAAAGATGATGTTAAGGAAGTTCGACAAGGCTTTGAATGTGGTATTACAATCGAAAAATTCAATGACATCAAAGAAGGAGATGTCTTTGAAGCAAGTATTATGAAGGAGATAATTAAGAAATAATGAGTTTAGCACTTAAAAGATTAGAATCAAATTCTTTAAGAGAACTATCTATTATTTTATCTCGTGATAGTCATAATGACATCTTACATGAAGTTACGTTAACTGAAGTTAGAATTACTCGTGATTTATCTTATATGACTATATATTATTCAGTATTAAATGATAATCACAAGCAAAAAGTTAGTGAAGAACTTGAAAGATGTAAATCATACTTAAGAAGTGCTTTATGTGCAAAAATTAATGCAAGAAAAATGCCTGAATTAATATTTAAGTATGACGAATCTCTTGCATATGGTAACCATATGAATGAGTTAATTGCAAGCCTTCATATAAAGCATGATGATGAAGAAAATAAATAGTAGATATAAAAAGTTTTGTTATTAATCTAACAAGACTTTTTATTTAACTCTTTAAATAAATGAAAAAATTTGGTATACTATTTAAGTATTTTTTTGGAGGTAACGTTATATGGCATTAACTGCTGGAATTGTAGGATTACCTAACGTTGGTAAATCTACATTATTTAACGCAATTACAAAATCAGGTGTTTTAGCTGCTAACTATCCTTTCGCAACAATCGACCCAAATGTAGGTGTTGTTGAAGTTCCTGATAAAAGATTAGATAAATTAAATGAGATGTATAAACCAAAGAGTTTGGTTCATGCATTATGTGAAATTACAGATATTGCTGGACTTGTTAAGGGTGCAAGCCATGGTGAAGGTCTTGGGAATCAATTTTTATCAAACATTAGAAATTGTGATGCAATTCTTGAAGTTGTAAGATGTTTTGATGATTCAAATATCATTCACGTTGAAGGCTCAGTTGATCCTGTTCGTGATGTCGAAACAATTAATATGGAATTAATTTTATCAGACTTAGATGTAATTCTAACAAGAATTCCTAAGGTTGAAAAGAAAGCGCAATCTAAGGTTGACGATGCACCTGTTGAGTACGCATTATTACTTAAACTTAAGAAACATTTAGAAGATGGAAAACCTGTTAGAACATTAACATTTGATGAGATTGAAGAACCTTATATTAAACGTTATGCCTTGTTAACTGCTAAGCCTATTATGTATATCGCCAATTTATCTGATTCGGATATTGCAAACCCTAGTGGAGTTGAATATTATAACCAATTAGTAAAATATGCGACTGCTGAAGGCTCAAAGGTTGTACCTATCAGTGCTGAAATTGAATCAGAATGTGCACAACTTGAGGATGAAGAACGCGATATGTTCTTACAAGAAATGGGTATTCCTGAAGCTGGATTAAATGTATTAATTCGTGAGACATATGCTCTTTTAGGATATGCGACATATTTCACTGCTGGTGAAAAAGAAGTTAAAGCGTGGACTTTCCGTCGTGGAATGACTGCACCGCAATGTGCTGGCATTATTCATACTGATTTCGAACGTGGATTTATTCGTGCTGAAACAGTAGCCTTCTCGGACTTACTTGAATATGGCTCTATGCAAAAAGTAAAAGAAGCTGGAAAAGTAAGACAAGAAGGTAAAGAATATATCGTAAAAGATGGCGATATAATGGTATTTAAATTTAATGTATAATTTTTATTAAAAAGGCTTTTTATAAATTGATAAAAGGCTTTTTTTTTGCTATAATCAAAATAGTTTTTTATTAGGAGTGTTTAAAGATGGATTTGTTTGATATAATACCTGAAAATTTCTTTAGTTTATTAAGCGGAAAAAACAAACGTCTTTATCTTTCTTGTTTACTTAAGACTTTCTCTATATATGAAATGGGTTCAATTCTTGGAATTGATAAAAGAGTTGTAGTTGATGAACTAACGCTTCATTTAGAAGAAAATGAATTTATCTTTGATAAAGAAGTTGAAGAGGACGAAGATGAAGATGAAGCTAAAGAATCAAAGAGAAGTTTAGCTTATTTTGTATTACGTCGTTTTGAACAAACAGGATGGATTTATATAGATGTTACAAGTGATTTTGTTGAAATGCTAAACTTTACTGATAACGGAATTACAATAGTTGAAGCTCTTTTAAATATTTCACCTGTTGCACGTTACGAGTTAGAAGCAAACGAGGATTATACAGCACCTACACTCGACTTTAATCCTAATGAGTATAATGGCTATATTTATACAATTTATGCCTTATTAAATTCACCATCAACTGACTACGGTCTAACAATTTCTGAGGTGTATAAGAATACAAAATCTCTTATTAGATCTTTAAGAAAACTAGATAGCAGAATGAAAGATTATGTTGAGTCAGTTGTTAATAATACTGATATTCGTGATTTAATTGAAAAGTTAATGGATTACAAAAATGAGTTGTATGATAACGGGTATAAACAACTTAAAACTGGAGATAATATTAATAAATATCGTTTAAGTATTGTTACAAATCTTGAAACTATTCAAAATACTGAATCTTATATGTATCAAGTTACTGAATCTTACACTAGATATTACAAAGATACTAATAAAGCATATGAACGTGCTAATAAAGATTTAGATGAAATCATTGATGTATTCAATGAAATTGAATCATTTATTAATGAAATTGATGCGAAAAACTCAAAATATATTGATTCAACAATTGGTAAGATCAAATTCTTACTTAGCGAAGATGATAACGTTGTTGGTAAGCTTAACAATATATTAAAATATGTTAAGTATCAAAATAAAAATAATCATTTAGATAAAACTATTAATTTATTAAATGATTCATTAATTAAGTTTAGAGAAACAAAGAGTTACAACATGGCTAAAAGTTTATATGTACCACGTGGTAGATATGACCGTAAACCTGGCGAGGTTGTAGACTTATCAAGATTTGATTTAACAGATGTAAGTGAAGAATTCTTTAAAACATACAAAAATCCTTATAATGATCAATCAGTAGAAGAATTCTTAAATGTTCATATGGTAAATAATGTATTTAAAGCTAGTGATGCGATTAAATACGATTCATCAATTGATGATGTTTTACTTACTCTATATGCACTTGTATATGGTAGCGAACATGAATTTAGTCTTGAAAAATTAGATAAAACTATCGAGCATAAGAAATTCATTATGTCAGATTTCTTATTAAAGAAGGAGAAATAATATGTTAGAAGATTTTGAAACACTTAATCAAACTCAAAAGAACAAATTTAAAGATTGTGCAAATCTTTTAATTTCTTATACATTTTTATGTCGTGATAAAGAAAATAATAAAGAAGATTACTACTTTGTATTATCTTATCAAAAATTATTTTCAGACTTTTTTGAAATCCTTGGCTACACTCTAGATATTGACCAAGCTCTTGGTACAATTAAGCTAGATTCAGGGGATAACTCAAATGTTATTCGTTTAAGTAGAGATAACACTGTAATATTATTAATATTAAGACTTTTATATAGTGAAGCTATGAAAGATACTACATTAAACAATAATGTAATTGTAAATGTAGAAGATATTCAAGATAAATATAATTATCTTGAAATCAAGCAAAAACTAAATAAAACAGATTTAGTTAAAGCTCTAAGACTATTTAGAAAATATAACTTAATTGAAGTTATTGGACTTAAAGATGCTTTAGTAGCTAATACAAAAGTTGTATTATTACCTACTTTACTTAAGGCAATAGAAGTAAGCGATATAACTTATGTAAATGAACAAATTTCTAATATCATTGGGGAGGTAGAAAATGAAGAAGCTTAATAAAATACGTTTAGTTAATTGGCACTATATCTCTAATGAAACAATTGAAATCAAAAATAATGTACTTATTACAGGTGCTAATGCAAGTGGTAAGTCAACAATTTTAGATGCGCTTACATATTTATTAACTGCAGGTGACCAAAAGTTTAACCAAGCTGCTAATGAAAAAAGTGGCCGTGACCTTAGAGGTTATGTAAAGTGTAAATTAGGTCAAGAAAACAGAGCTTATTTAAGAGATGGCGATGTAACTGGCGATGTTTGTGCTGAATTTTATGATGATACAACTAATGAATATTTTGTAATTGGTACAATTATCGATGCGAGTGAAACACAAGTTAGAAACGTTTTCTATTCAGGTACTAATTTGAGACTTGAAGACCTTTCATTCTATGATAACGAGGGTAATGTATATACCATTACTGAATTTAAAAAGATTCATAAGAATTTAAATTTCTATTCATCAAACAAAGAAGCTCGTGGTGCATTTAGAAATCTTTATGGTTCAATCAACTCTGACTTCTTTAGTATGCTTACAAAGTCAGTAGCTTTCAAACCAATTGAAAACGTTAAGGACTTTATTTATCAAAACATTCTTGAGAAAAAAGAAGTTAAAATTGATAATATTCAAAATGCAATTAGATCTTTAAAAGATCTAGAAGCTACTCTTAAAGTTATTCAAGCTAAGATCAATAGATTAAACGAGTTACGTCAATTAATTGATGAATCAAAAAATATTGTAGATAAACAAAAATACTACGATTATTTAATGAAATTATTCGATGTTAAAAAGATTGAAAACTCTAAATTAAGTATTCAAGATCAAATCGAAATTGAAAAAGCTCGATTAGAAACTATCATGGATGACTTAAATGAACAAACTAAGCACATCTATGAACTTCAAGAAAAGAGTCAAGATTTATACGACGCACTTTCAAACGATGAAGGATTTAAAAATAGCGAGTATATTACAAAACAAATTAATAAATTAAATCAAGAATTAGAACAATTAGGTGATCCTCAAACTACTTATTTAAGTTCTGTTGATTCAATCAAGAGTACTTTAAAACAATTAAAAGATGAATTTGATGTACCTGAATTTGGTGAATTCTATAATCTTTCTTTAAAAAATACTGATTTAAGAATGCTAGAAGATATTAGACTTAAAGTTACTAACTATCAAAGCGTCTTTAAACGTATTAGTGTGGCAAACAGTGAGGAAATTGGTTCACTTAATTATACAAAGAATACTTATGTTGAAAAAATTAAACAAATCAAACTTCAACAACAAACTCTTAACTCAAATAGATTATCTTATCCTCAAGGTTTAACTCAATTAAGAAGTGAGATAGCTGATAATCTAAAGAAGATTTATAACAAAGATGTATCTGTTCATATTTTCTGTGAATTAGTTGAAATTACTGATAAAAAGTGGTCAAAAGTTATTGAATCATTTATAGGAAACCAACGTTTCGTATTAATTGTTGAACCTAAGTATTATGATACAGCATTATCTATATTTGCTAAGATTAAGAACAAATATTCATATGGTTTTGGTATTGTAAATACTGATGCAATTCAACAACATAATAGAATTCAACCTAACAGCTTAGCCTCAATTATGACTAGTGAAAATAAAGACGCTCAAAATTATATAAATTTTGTTTGCGGTAATGTAATCATGTGTAACAGTGAAAGCGAACTTAAAGATTATTCGGTAGCTGTTACAAATGATGGTTTATTATATAGAGGTTTCGTTGTTAGATCAATGAACTTAAATGTTACAAAATACATTGGTTCTCAAGCTCTTGATGAACAAAAGAGTATTCTTGAAGCTGAATCAATTGAAGCAGCTACAGGATATCAAGAAACATCTAGCAAAATTGCTGATTTACGTGAAGCAAATGATAAGATTAATGGCTTAAATCTTGATAGTTTTATTTCAAATATCGATGATTTAATTGATTACTATAATATTAAGGATAAGATTACTAAGCTTAATATTGAACAAAATAAAGCTAAAAAGTTATCTACAACAGAAACTCAAGATGAATACAATAAGGTTAAGGCTTTAATTAATGAGGCTGAAGCTAAAAAGAATGCAATTAACCAATCTATTGGTAAGCAAAAGATTATTATTAGTAACTATAATGAAAAATTGGTTGAAGCAAATAATAAGTTAATTGAACTTAACAAGACCTTAGAAGCTATTGCGAGCGATAATATTGCGCTTGATAGTGATTGCCGTAAAGAATATGACGATTTAACTAGTAAAATGCCTATTGAACATGCATATGCTACTGTTTCAAAGAATTTAGAGACTATCAAAAATAGTTATCTAAATATGACTAATGGTATTATCAATAAGCAAAAAGATTACGTCACAGAATTCAATTCTAATTTATCAATTGGTATTAGTGAATGTGATGTCTTTATGGCTGAACTTAATAAGCTTGAAAAGACTGAGCTTGTTAAATATGAGACAAAAGTACGTCAAGCTAGAGAAACAGCTGAAATCATCTTCAAGGAAGACTTTATCTCTACTCTTAGAGGAAACATTCAAGCTGCTGAGGCTGAAATCTCAAAGATTAATGAAACATTATCTACTATTCCATTTGGTAATGATAAATATGAATTTATTTTCCCTAAATCACAAGAATTTGGTGGATTCTATGATATGTTCAAGAGTGAAGAAGTTACAGATGGTAAGTCTATTTTCACTGTAGAATTTGAGAAAAATTATGCAGAACAATTAGATGAATTATTCACAGCTATTGCAAGTGATTCACTAGATAATAATAAAGCATTCAATAAGTTTACTGATTATAGAACTTACATGGATTATGATATTAGAATTACTAATAGAAATGGTGATTCAATGTTATATTCAAAAGTATTTAAGGAAAAATCCGGAGGAGAAACACAGGTTCCATTCTATGTTGCGATCATCGCGTCCTTCGTACGTATTTACTCACAATACTCTAATAAGTCTACAATTGGCCTTGTAATGTTCGACGAAGTCTTCGATAAGATGGACTCTACACGTATGCAATCAATGATGAACTTTATGACTAATATGCCACTTCAATTCATCCTAGCTTGTCCACCTCAAAGAATGAATATTATTGCAAACTATGTAGACACAACTTTAATCGTATTTAGAAAAGACTATAAGACTCAAGTTTTACCTATTACTACAAAAGAAGAATTAGATAAGGCAAAAGAAAGTCTTCGTGAGGAATAATATGGGCCTATTTAGTAAAAAAGAAACTGAAAATAGTACATATGTTTCAAGTAAAGATAGAATTGTTTTCGAAGCTTTAGAAGATAACGATATGGTTGCTAAATCATTAGTTTTAAAGATGAAAAACGGGAATCCGTTAGTTCTTAACTTTGGCAAACTAGATTTAACAGCTGCTAATAAATTATTAGGTTTCTTTACAGGAGCTACTGTAGCCCTTGAAGGAAAACTAGTTAAGATTAATCAAACAACATATTTATTTGCAAGAAGAGAAGAGTTTGATGATGGAACATTGAACGATTTTATCCAGGAACATGCAAAATAATATTGTTTAAATTATAAAATTAAATTATAATTAAGAAAGAGAAAGTCTATGATACAGACGGAGTATACAAATATTGCAAAAAAGCGACTAGCGAGTGGTGAAAGGCTAGACAATATGTATATTTAGATCACTGTTGAGATGATTATGTGATAAGCATAATCCGTTGGAGGCGTTAACTCATTGAGTGCGGATTTATTCCGAACAAAGGTGGTACCACGTTAAATAGCGTCCTTTATTTTAGGGGCGCTTTTTTTATTAAAGGAGAAAAATTATGTCAGAATTTAAAGATACTGTCAATTTAGGACACACAGATTTTGAAATGCGTGCAAATTTAGCTAATAAAGAACCTAAGATTCAAGAAGAATGGGCTAAAAATGACGTTTATAATAAACGTCTAGAGAAAAACAAAGGATCAAAAGAATATACAATTCATGATGGTCCTCCTTATGCGAACGGACCAATCCATTTAGGACATGCGTTAAATAAAATTTTAAAAGATTTTATCGTTCGTTATAAGAATATGAACGGCTTCTATTCTTTATATATTCCAGGATGGGATACACATGGTTTACCAATTGAAAATGCAATTCAAAAGAAAGGCGTAAACCGTAAAGAAGTAGCCATTTCAGACTTCAGAGACATGTGCGATACTTATGCACATGAACAAGTTGAAAAGCAAAAAGAAGGATTCAAACGTCTTGGTGTTTTAGCTACTTGGGACAAGCCGTATATTACATTAAATCACGACTTTGAACGTGATCAATTATTAGTATTTGCAAAAATGGTTGAAAGAGGCTTAATTTATAAAGGATTAAAGCCTGTATACTGGTCTCCATCAAGTGAATCTGCTTTAGCTGAAGCTGAAATCGAATATAAGGACATTAAATCAAATGCAATTTATTTCACATTTGATTTGATTGACGGAAAAGGCGAACTTGAAAACGCTAAGTTAATGGTTTGGACTACTACACCATGGACATTACCATGTAATGTTGCTGTAGCAAGCAACCCTGAAATTGAATATACAGTTTTCGAGTCTAACAAAGGAAAATTTGTTTGTGCTTCTATTTTGGTTAATAAATTAACTGAAAAGTTAGAAATTACAGATGTAAAAGTAATTAAGACATTACTTGGTAGTGAACTTGAAAATTTACATGTTAAACATCCATTGTATGATAGAGAATCACTTGTTATTTGTGCTGACTATGTAACTGATAGTGATGGTACAGGATTTGTTCATATTGCGCCTGGATATGGTGAAGATGACTATGTTGCGGCTAAGAAATATAATTTGCCTACACTAGTTTATGTTGATTCACATGGTGTTCAAGGAAAAGATGCTGGTAAATACGCTGGTTTATTCTATGAAAAATCTGAAGAACCAATCATTGAAGATTTAAAAGAAAATGGTTCTTTATTACTATTAGATCCAATTGTTCACTCTTATCCTCATGACTGGAGAACAAAGAAACCTGTAATCTTTAGAGCAACAGCTCAATGGTTTGCTTCAATTGATCCAATCAAAGATGAAATTTTAAATGCAATTGAAAACGAAGTTGAGTGGGATCCGGTTTGGGGTAAAACTCGTCTTGGTAACATGATTCGTGATAGACATGATTGGTGTATTTCTCGTCAAAGAGCATGGGGTGTTCCATTACCAGTATTCTACTGTGAAGATGATGAGCCTATTTTAGACCCTGAAATTATTAAGCATGTTGCAAAAATATTTGAAGAATATGGTTCAACTGAATGGTATAAGAGAGATGCAAAAGACTTATTGCCAGAAGGATATACAAATCCACATTCACCAAATGGTATTTTCAAAAAGGAAACTGATATCATGGATGTTTGGTTTGACTCAGGTTCTTCCTACATGGAATTAAATCGTCGTGGTTTAAAATTCCCTGCTGATTTATATCTAGAAGGTAGCGACCAATATAGAGGTTGGTTTAACTCATCAATTATCACATCTGTTGCAAATTTCAACAAAGCTCCATATAAAAAAGTTTTATCACATGGTTTCACACTTGATGGTAAAGGACAAAAGATGTCTAAATCTCTAGGAAACACTGTTGATCCTATTAAAGTTTCAAATACATACGGTGCTGATATTTTACGTTTGTGGGTAGCAAACGTAGATTTCAGAAGCGATATGGTAATGAGTGAAGACTTATTAAAACAAGTAAGTGATTCTTATCGTAAGATTAGAAATACTATTAAATTTATGTTAGCTAATATTGACGGTTTCAATCCTAATACTGATTCAGTTCCATTTGATGAATTAGCTAATGTGGATAAATACATGGTATTAAAGTTAAATGAGTTTGTTTCTAATGTAAAGAAATCTTATGATAGTTTCTTATTTAACGATGTTTGTAAGGTGATTAACTCATTTGTTGTAAACGAATTATCAAGTTTCTATCTAGATTTCACAAAAGATATTTTATATATTGAAGAAGAAACTTCACATAGTCGTCGCTCTGTTCAAACTGTATTCTACAAGACTGTTTCAACCTTAATCTCTGTATTAACGCCACTTATTCCTCATACAGCAAGCGAAGCTTATAGCTATTTACCATATAAAACAGAAATTGATGCATATTTAACAAACTTCCCACAAGAAGAAGTTCATACTGGATATGATGATTTAAAGAAAAACTTTGATAAGTTTATGACTCAATATCGTCCTCAAATCTTAAAAGCCTTAGAAGAAGCTCGTGCTAATAAGATTATTGGTAAATCATTTGCAGCTAAACTTACAATCACACTTGATTCTCAAGCAAAGAATTTATTCGATGCATTAGAAAGCAATTTAGCTCAAATCTTAATTGTATCTGAAATTGAATTTAAGACAGGCGATGAATTTGGTGTAACTGTAAGTGAAGCTGTTGGTGAAGTTTGTGAAAGATGCCGCGCAACTGTAAAGTTCTTAACATTAGATAAACTTTGTGCTAGATGCCAAAGAATTGTTGATTTAAAAAATGAAAATTCTAATAACTAATGACGACGGAGACACAAAACTAGTTCGCATTTTAAAAGATAAGTTAGTTTCTTTAGGGCATGATGTTTGTGTTTGCGTTCCTAATAAAAACAATTCATGTGTTTCAAATGCACTCAAATTTTGGGAATACAAAGAAAAGGATATTTCTATAGTAGAAGAAAACTTTTATACCCATGATGGTACACCAGCTGATGGTATAAATTATTATTTACGTCATTTTAATGAGTATCCTGATTTAGTTGTTTCAGGCATAAATTACGGATTAAACGCAGGAATTGATGTCTTATATAGCGGTACTATTGGTGCCGCTAGTGAGGCACTTGTTCACGGAATAAACGCAATTGCATTATCAAGTGATAGAAATTATACTCTAGAAGAATTAAATAAAGCTCTTGATATTATTTTTGAAAAAGTATTTAATCATAAACTTTATTCAAATGAATATATTTACTCTTTTAATATTCCACAATATATTAAACATAATAATATAGCTTTATGTGCTTTAAATAGTAAAGTTGAACTTAAAAACTATAACAATTTTGAACCTACAGAAACTAATGAATTAATGTGCGAAAAGCATTATACAATTGAAACTTTGTACAGTGATTTATATTATTTATACCGCGGATTTGTTACATTAACACCTGTTTTAGTCGATAGAACTGACAAAAATCAACTAGAAAAATTGTCGACAATTTTTGACAAAGAGTAACTTTAATGATAAGATTATTATATTAATGGGGTGATTTATTTGTTATTTAAATTTTATTTTTTAAAAAATGGAACAAGAGTATACGATCGAATAGAATTGATTACATTATTATCAAATAATAAGTATATCGATATGAAAGATGATGGTGTAATAAAACGTGCTAAATATCACAATCCTGTTTTAAATTTTGATGCTTGTTTCGTTTTATCTAACAAATGTAACATTGAAAATATTAATCAATTAAACCCTAAATATTTAGATACTAATTTTTATCTTGAGTTTGAACTTTTAACTAATACTTATAAAATTTCAAGATTATTGGACTTTGTAAAAGAAATATGTCACAAATTTGATTTTTCAATTTATAATGAGATGTTTGAAAATGTTTCTGACTTTGATAAATCAATGTGTATTAATGCTTTCAAAATGGCAAAAAGTATTTATCAAAAAAAATATGAAGATGAGTTTGTAGGCAAATCTAAAATGTCTTTAGACTTATTTGATAAAGTGTATTCATTCTTAGAAATTAAAAGTCAAGTAGAAGAACAAGAAGAAAATCATTCGATGAATTATCTTTTCTTAAGAGAAGATGCAAGTCGTTCTACATATCTAGGAATTGATTTTAATTTATCTGATGGAACTATTATTCCCCCTGGAGCACAATTAGTTAAAATACACACGAGTCCTGATGAATATTATATTGCCGCATTTGACCAAGTATATAAAAAGATATCAAAGTATTGCGAAACAGTATACACATCAATACCTTATAACGTTTTATATATCCCTGATAAAAATATCAGAAAAATTAATAAAATTTTAACAAAAACAGTATTTGATCGCTCAGAACCACTTTATGAAGTTGAATTTGATACAATACTAGATTTTTAAAATAGAAAGAAGGATTTATTATGATCGATTCAAAATTATTCGACCACACATTACTTAAAGCTTTTGCAAGCGATAGTGATGTGGTAAAACTATGCGAGGAGGCTAAGAAGTACAACTTTAAATCAGTTTGCGTTAACCCTGCTTATATTCCTCTAGCTAAAAAAACACTACAAGGCTCAGACGTTTTAGTTTGTACGGTTATTGGTTTCCCTTTAGGCGCAAACACAGTTGAAACTAAGGTTTTTGAAACTAAGGACGCAGTTTCTAAGGGTGCTGATGAATGTGATATTGTTATCAACATTTCACGTGCTAAAGAACATGACTGGGCTTATATTGAGCATGAACTTAAAGAATTTGTTAAAGCAAGTGGTAGCGCCTTAACTAAGGTTATTATTGAAACTTGTTATTTAACTGATGAAGAAAAAGTTGAAGCATGTTTATGTGCTAAGCGTGCTGGATGTGATTTTGTAAAAACATCTACAGGATTTGGTACAGGCGGAGCCACTGTAAGTGATATTGCACTAATGAGAAAAACAGTAGGCAAAGAAATGGGAGTAAAAGCAAGCGGCGGCGTTCATCATAAAGATGAAGTTGAGGCTTTAGTAAATGCAGGAGCAACTCGTATCGGTTGTTCTGCATCTGTTCAATGTATGGAGGAAGATAAATAACATGGCAAATATACCTACACCACACATTTCGTGTGCTGATAAAAATTTAGTTGCTAAGACAGTTTTATTACCAGGCGACCCTTTGAGAGCAAAGTTTATAGCTGAAACTTTCTTAACAGATGTTGTTGAATTTAACACAACTCGTGGAATGCACGGTTATACTGGTAAATATAACGGAAAAAAGATTTCTGTAATGGGTTCTGGTATGGGTCAACCATCTCTTGGTATCTATACTTATGAATTATATGAATTCTACGGAGTTGAGAATATTGTTCGTATTGGTTCTGCTGGTGCTTATTCAGCTGACTTAAAAGTATTTGATACAGTATTAGTAACAGAAGCATATTCTGAATCAACTTTTGCGAAAGTAGCATTCGATATGAGAGGACATGTAATGCGTTCTGATAAGGCATTAAATAATAAGATGCATAAGGCTGCAGAAAAGTTAGGAATTGCTCTTACTGATATTCGTGTTCACTCATCTGATGTTTTCTATCATGATAATCCAAAGTTCAGCTGGGAGCGTGTTAGAGACGAAGAAGGCTGTAAGGCTGTTGAAATGGAAAGCTTTGCATTATTTGCAACTGCTAAACATTTGCATAAGAAAGCTACATGCTTACTTACAATTTCTGATTCATTCATCAATCCAGCTAGTAATACAACAGCTGAACAAAGACAAACAACTTTCACAAATATGATGAAAATTGCTTTGACATTAGCAAAAAATGACTAATATTAAATTTGGTACTGCGTTTTTGTGGTGCCATTTTTTTGTTCAATAGAATATTAGATAAATATATTTATAAGCTTAAGAATAAATCTTAAATTATATAATATAATTGATGTTTTTTTAATTTAGAAATAAATTAGCCCTATTAATACAATTTATTAAAACAAAATTTAGGGAAACCGGCACATCTATTTGTATAAATCAATAATCTTAGATAAGATATCTACCGATCAAGGGTTCTTATATGAGAATGTGGTTGCTCAAGAATTAAAATCTAAAGACTACTCTCTTAAATATAATAGTTTTTATAAAGAAAATTCAAATAAGAAATACTCAATTGATTTCTTTTTAGAAGAGAATAATAAGATTATTCCTATAGAAGTAAAATCATCAAATTATACATCTCATTCAAGTATTGATGCTTTTGCTAATAAATATCATCAATACATTAGTAAAAAGATAATTATTTATTCTAAAAATTATAAAATAGTAGATAACATAATTTATTTACCGGTTTATATGACTATGTGTTTATAAACAATAGGCTTTTAAATGTATTTTAGTGGTCTTAAATCTATCTTTTTTACACTAAATTTATATAGAAGAAATTAGTATTATAAGGTAAAATATTACTACGATTATTTTGGAGGATATATGAAAAATAGAAGAATATACCTTAATAAAGAAGTGTATGATACATTAAAAATTAGAGAAGAACATATAGAAAATGGAATAGAAAATGATCCACTTTTAATTAATACATTTGATAAAAATTTTAATAAAAGAGTATTTAAATCCATAACACGTTTCTTAGAGTTTTTAAAGACAGCCGATGATAAAGAATTAGATACATATTTAAAAACATCTGAAAACATTAAAGATTTATCAAATTCTTATGATTCACTAATGTCATACAACGTAGGCGATTTATATAGTTTATACTTTGTATCAAATAAACATTTATTTGGTAGTGAAGATTATAAAATTTTGTATTTAACAAAATATAGAGAATTACCTAATCTATCTGCTATTAAAGAACGAATTGCAGATGCACATGAGTGGTCAAGAGAATATATTCTAAACGAAACACAAAAACAAATAGCAGAAGAAAAAGACTACAATATTGTTTTAGGAGCTGCCGGAACCGGTAAAACGGATGTTGCAATTCATTCATATTTAAATAGTCTAAACTTAGACAATGTAAGTAATTTAGATTCAAGAGACATCGCATTTATTACTTATTCACCAAAATTAGCTGATTACGTAAGTTATGAAATAGATATCATGATTAATGATAATAAAACTAAATTTAATCATAATGTTTACAAAACTGATGATTTCTTTTTGCACGTTTTATTAGACTCTAATGTGAGTATTAAAGGCTACAAGATTCTAGGTGGGAAATACGTTTTAGAAGATGCGAACAAGGCAACTGAAACTGATACACTAAATAATCATTTAGCTAGTATAAATACGTTTATTAAGTGGAAAGAAAAAGGATTTGTCGGACTAAATAAGACAAATATTTTATCTCTTGAAAAATTAATTGAAATGTATGGTATTGATTACCCGTATTTATTCTTTAGAGGAATTTATAAAGGTAAAGTAATCAATAAAGCTGGTGAAAATGAAATAGTTGATTATTTATCTCGCGAATTGAATTTAACAAATTCAAAAGTAAATTTATTACTTTCGGTTCTAAATGATTATGTCGAATTTACTGAGGAACCTAGTGAAGAGTCATTTAATGTGTGGTTTTTAAAGTTTTCAAAAAAATACAATGAAACATTTAAACAACTAGGGCAATATAGTGATGAAGAAAATCTATATAATGCATTTAATAAATATTATGATTATGCAAATCCTGTTCGAGAAAATAAATCCTCTTTAGATGATTTAAGCTTATTTATAAGAGAAACGAGCTTAATCGAAGGCTATAGAGGTCAAACTCGTGATAATTTTGAAGAGGAATCTAAATTACTTTTCGACGTATGTATTGCATTTGATCAATATCAAAGATCACTTAATTTATATGATGATAATGATTTAGCTTATTTAATTTGTGAAAATATAGATAAAATTACGCAAAAAGGAATATATAAGACTATTATTGTTGATGAATTCCAAGATCTAACTGAAAGACAACTTCACGCTTTAATTAGATTAAATTATAACGATGAAAGAAAAGGTGTAATTCATTTCTTTGGTGACTTTGAACAAACAATTAATCCGACATTCATTCAATATGAAAATATAGAAACATTATTCATGGTTAATGGAATAGAAGATTATAAAAAACAAATGTTAACTTCTACATATAGATATAGTGATGCGATTTGTAAAGAACTTGAAGCTTTAAGAAAGAAGGGCCAAGAATTGTTTGGACTTGAAGATTTAGCTAATTATGTTCCTCTTACAAGTAATAAAGCATATGCATTTGAGACAAATGGTAACTTAGTATTAGATAAGAACATATCAGAAAAAATGCTAAATAAAATTACTACTTCAAAAAACGATAATATAATGTATGTAGTTAGTGATAATCAGTCTAAAGATGAATTTGTTAAGAAGTATAATGTATCACCAAAAGATGTATATACAATTAGTGAGTCTAAAGGTAGAGAAAGTGAGTTTGTAGTTGTATACAATATTTGTACTTCAAGTTCACGTGAATATGAAAATATTTTTAGCGATAATTTAAACTATTCGCGTGCTGCTAGAATTTTTTATAATAGATTATATGTAGGTATTACTAGATGTAAAACAAACTTCTTACAAATTGAAGACGAGACAAAACTTGGTGTTCATACAACAAAGGCACTTAAGAGTTTAATCCAACCTTTACTTCTAAGTAACGTTGATATTTTCCTTGAAGAAATGTTATCAAATAAAATAAATTATTATTTCAGAGCCCTTGAATCATACAAAAATCTAGATTTTAGTAGTGTAAGCGAAAATTTAACATTTTATAGTGGGGAAGATTATTTCTATTTAAAAGATATCGTTAAAAATATTAATATTTACACTGAGACTAAAGAAAATGAAGATATTTTAATTGATTTCGCAAATAAACTAAAGAACAAGTCTCGTATTGATTTAGCTAAGATTATATATATTGTCTTAGATAAAACAAACATGCTTAAAATGATGGATATTAGAGAAGGTGTAAACCTTGATGTTAGTGATGAACAAATAAGTGAAATCATTAAATATGATTATAAATGTCTTGATTATGTTGATTTAGATGCAATAAATAAATTAGGTTATTTTACACGTAAAAAGGAAAGCCTAATTAATAAGATTAATAGTTTAAAGATTGAGGGGATCAAGTAATGTTAGATATAAACGAAGTATTAAACATTGAGTTATTAGATGATTATATTGATCAAAAGAATAATCTTCTAAATGAAACAATCACAACTTATAATGACTTATGTAAAAGATATAAATCATTTGTAAAAGAATATAATGAAGGTCTTAATTCTTTAAGTGATACATTAACAAAAAAAATTGAGAATATGCATAAAATGGTAGATACATTCTATAGTCAATATGAAGCACTTATAAGTAAAATTAATGATTTAGAAAAATCACTAAACGAATCAGATTCACGCT
Source organism: Alistipes finegoldii (assembly GCA_963621965.1). Lineage (GTDB taxonomy): Bacteria > Bacillota_I > Bacilli_A > Acholeplasmatales > Anaeroplasmataceae > JAEELC01. Next base: position 14,116 of record CAVFGN010000019.1, on the reverse strand, counting down.
TTAATGGGGACATTACTAAAGAGGTACAAGATAAGTTACTTACAAAGTTAAAAAGCGAGTTAGAAAGTGCTAAATCTAATGTTAAAAAGATGTTAGATACATATATAGAAGATTTTGAAAATTCTCAAAAGTTACTTGAAAAGTCTATTAGCAAACTAGAAAAATTAAGAGGAAAAGTAATAAATAATATTAATAATTAATGTTATTTAGCTCATATTATGATTTATTTATTAATTTTACTTTCTTTATTTCTTGTTTTCTTGATTATTTGTTTTGTTTTAGGCCTGATAAAACACAACAAAGTGTTTGGTTCGCACTTTTATGTGTCTTCACTTATTAAAAGTTATACAATAGATGATTTTAATATGAATGAAGTGAAGGATAGTATTACATGTGAAAATGAAAAAATCGCTGTGTTTCTTTATTCTAACGAACATACAATGAGTGATTCGATAGTTATCTTTTCACACGGAATGTATAGTGATCATAGATCATATATGCAAGAGATAGGTTATCTTGTTAGTAAAGGTCTTTTAGTGCTTGGGTATGATGCGCTCGGGTACGGAGAGTCAGGAGTAAAAGCCACTAAAGGATTTGGCAATAACATTAAAAGCTTAGATTATGTAATTCGTTATGTTAAAACAAAATATCCGTGTCGAAAAATATATCTAGTTGGCCATTCACTAGGAGCATTTTCAACTTTAAGCGTTTTAAAATATCAAAATGATATTCAAAAAGTTTGTGTTTTAGCTCCTTTTGTCTCGTATTATAAAGAACTTAAAAATATGACGAAGACTCAATTTTTATCTTTATTTGTATATATTATTGATATATTTAAAAACGGGAAATATGCATGTATAAATACTAAAAAGGTTTTAACTAAATACAAAGGTAAAGCATTAATAATTAGTTCAAAAGATGATTCAATAATTAGTTTTTCTAATACAAGATATTTAATGGATAACTTTAAGAATTTTGACTACATTACTCTTGACGCTAAGGATCATAATCCTGATTATACAATAGAAGCAGTTAATAAACTTAAAGATTTTAGAACAAAATTAAATACTTTAGAAGGCGATAATTTAGTTAATTATATGAATGGTCTAGATTTCAAAAAATTAGGAGAACTAGATAATGTAGTTATGAACAAGATTGTAGATTTTTTGAATGAATAATCTTTATAAGCGTAACATTTAAAAAATATTTTATTTTGTAATAAAATAAATTGAGGTGTAAATTATGGCATGTACAACAATTTTAGTAGGAAAAAAAGCGAGCTATGATGGCTCAACAATGATAGCTAGAAATGATGATGGCTATTTTGATGAAAAGAAATTAATAGTTGTTTCCCCTAAGGAACAAGGAAATGTTTATAAAAGTAAAATTTCTCATTTGGAAATTAAATTACCTGAAAATCCATTATCTTATACATGTAGTCCTTCAATTGATGATAAACATGGCCTTTGGGCTGCTATGGGTATAAATAGTGAAAATGTAGGTATGACAGCTACAGAAACTATTACATCAAATCCACGTGTGTTAGGTGCGGATCCTTATGTAAAATATATTAAAAAATCAAAGGGCCAAGATGAGGTAATCGGTGGTATTGGAGAAGAAGATTTAGTGAGTCTAGTTCTTCCTTATATTCACTCAGCTCGTGAAGGTGTTTTGCGCCTTGGTGAGTTACTTCAAAAGTACGGAACTTATGAACCTAATGGTATTGCATTTAATGATAAGGATGAAATTTGGTGGCTTGAAACAATTGGCGGACATCATTTTATAGCAAAAAGAGTAAAAGATAGTGAATACGTAGTTATGCCTAACCAATTTGGCTTAGATAATTTTGATTTTGAAGATGCATATGGTGAAGCAAAAGAGAACATTTGTTCAAAAGATTTAAAAGAATTTATTGAACAAAATCATCTATATTTAGGTTCACAAGACGAACCATTCAATCCACGTTTAGCTTTCGGCTCACATTCTGATAGTGATCATATCTATAACACTCCACGTGCTTGGTTTATGGCTAGATACTTTAACCCTCGCACTTATAAGTGGGAAGGAGAAAACCCAGATTATAATCCACAAAGTGATGATATTCCATGGAGTTTTGTCCCAGAATTTAAGATAACAGTAGAAGATGTTAAATACATTTTATCATCTTACTATCAAGGAACTGAATATAATCCGTATTCTGTGCGCGATTATCCTAAGAAAGGTTTATATAGACCTATTGGTATATCACGTACTGGAGTTATGGCCGTTCTTCAAATTAGACCATACATGCCAAAAGAAATTCAAGCTGTAGAATGGATTTGCTTTGGTTCAAATGCGTTTAATGCGATTGTGCCAATATATACAAATGTAGAAAAAATTCCATCATACTTTAGTGATGTAACACTTGACGTAGATACTAAAAACTTCTATTGGAACTCACGTTTAATTGGTGTTATTGCGGATGCACATTACGGGAAATCAATCGTGTTTGTTGAAAGATATCAAAATGAGATGAGCAATAAGGGACACGAGAATTTAAATAAGTTTGACAAAGAATTTATTAAAACTAAAGATTTAAAAGTACTTGTTAAGGCCAATGAAGAAATGGCTAAAATAACTAAAAATTTAACACAATCAACTCTAAATAAACTAGTGCTTGTTGGAAGCGAAGGAATGAAAAACGGATATTTCAGAGGTGATAACTAAAAAATCCTAGCAACTGCTAGGGCTTTTTAATGTCTCAATTAATTTATTATATATATCGTTTAACTTTTCATTTTTTCTTTTTACGATAGTTAAACTTGTGTATAGTGAAGGTTCCTCTATTATACTTTTATTTAAGTTGTTCGAGAAAGTAGAGTATGCGCCTTGTGGGACTATCGCATGAATATTAATGCTTGATGCAAGTAATATTGCAGTTTTTGCGTCGTCAACAATTGCGACTACATTAGGTTTCACATTATATTTATTAAACAAGTTATTTAATATATCTTGAAATCGCCTATAAATCACAATGTTTTTACTTTCTAAATCTTTTATTTTAATAGAATTCTCTACTTTTTGATTACTTGTTAATACCATAGGCTCTTTATCTAATAATATATAATCATAATGCGTAGTATCAAAAGGAGTACGTGTTATTGCAAGATCAATAATTTTTTTATCCAAACTATCAAGTAATTTAAAAGTATTAGCCTCGGTGATATTAAATTTAGTATTAGGGTTTCCCCTAAAGAAATTTTCTAATTTATTGTCATTATATAAAAGTGAAGTGGAAGAACTAACGATTCCAATGTTTAAGTTTTGACCTAATGTATTATTTAGCTCGTTTATATCAGTTTTAATATTAGATGTTAAATTTAAAATAGTCTCGGCTTTTTCATATAATAATTTACCACTCTCAGTCAACTTTAATTCTCTACCACGTATAAATAAAACTGTATTTAAATCATTTTCTAAATTTTTAATTGTGCGTGACAAAGGAGGCTGCGCTATATGCAAAACTTGAGATGCACGAAGTATTGATTTGTTGTCAACGATTGTTTTATAGTAAAATAATTCTTTAATATCCATAGTATACCTCAAAAGTATATTTCATTTATACATTTTATATATTAAGTATATCACTAACTGTGATAAAATAATACATGAGGTGTTTAGATTGATTAGATTATATAAAAAATATTTAAAAAAATATCTAGTCTATGTCATCCTTGGACCTATGTTTAAATTAGTAGAGGCTATTTTTGAACTTTTAGTTCCATTTGTAATAGCTTCTATGATTGATGATGGTATAAACGGAGATCTAACAGGAGATGCGGCTAGAAACTTTATATTAAGTCGAGGGGGCTTACTATTATTATTTGCTTTAATTGGTTTGTGTTCAACAATTGTGTGTCAATTCTTTGCGAGTCGTGCAAGCCAAGGCTTTGGTACAGAGGTAAGAAACGACTTATTTAAACATATTAATACTTTATCATTTAAAGAAATTGATGAATTCTCTACATCAAGTTTGCTCACACGTTTAAACGGAGATATATTAAATGTTCAATCAAGTGTTGCAATGCTTATAAGACTTGTAGTTCGTGCTCCTTTCTTAATTATAGGCGCAACTTTCTTATCGTTTAAAAAAAGTGTAATCGCTGGAACTATTTTCTTAATAGCTGGTATTTTATTGTTTGCGGTCATATTTATTATAATGTTCATGCAAGTAAAGAAAAATAGAATTAGTCAGCATAAGTTAGATAATTTAACTCGTATTACTAAAGAAAATATTTCTGGTAATAGAGTTGTTCGAGCATTTAATAGACAAAAGTACGAATTCAAGCGCTTTGTTGATGAAGCTGTAAGTTTAAAAGATGTACAAATTAGAATTGGTAGACTTAACGCGCTTTTAAATCCTCTTGTATTCTTAGTAACTAATATTGCGATTATGTTAGTATTATATGAATCAGGAAACGTATTTACTTTAGGTAATTTAAAACAAGGTGATATTACAAGTTTATACAACTATTTAATTCAAATTCAAGTAGCTGTAATGGTAGTTGCAAATCTTGTTGTAGTATTTACTAAAGCTAGTGCTTCAAGTGAAAGAATTAATCAAGTATTTGATACAAACAGCTCAATTGTAGGTGGTAAAGAGTCTGAAAAGTTAAACAACATTCCACTTGTGCTTCAAAATGTATCATTTAAGTATAATAAAGATTCATTAAATGCTTTATCTAATGTCTCTGTGACAGTTAATGAAGGTATGACACTTGGTATAATTGGTGGTACAGGTAGTGGTAAGTCTACATTCGCATCTGTTGTTAATAGGTTTTATGATATAGATGAAGGAAGTATTTTGCTTTATGGAAGAGATATTAAAGAATACACATTAGATTTTGTAAGAAGTGAAATATCTAACGTTTTCCAACGTAGTGTACTTTTTACAGGTAGTGTTCGTAAAAATATGCAATATGCAAAAAAAGACATAACTGATAGTGAAATATATGAAGCACTTAAGGTTGCACAAGCAAAAGAGTTTGTAGATAAACTAGACAAGGGTATTGATACAGAGATTTATCAAGGTGGTAAGAACCTGTCAGGTGGTCAAAGACAAAGACTTGCAATAGCACGCGCTATAGCAAAAGATAGTGATATTTTAATTCTTGATGATGCAAAATCGGCTCTAGATTTTAAGACTAGTAAATTATTAACCGAGGAAATCAAAAAGATTAATAAGACAGTTATTGAAATTAGCCAAAGAGCAAGTGATATGATGCATTGTGATTTAGTCTTAGTTCTTGATAAAGGAACTGTAGTTGGACTTGGTAAACACGAAGATTTAATTAATACTTGTGCAGTATATAAAGAAATATGTGAAAGCCAAGATGTAGGAGGCAAACATGAATAAAAGTTTATTAAAACGTTTAATGACTTATATTAAACCTCATAGCGTTTTGCTTGTAATATCATTTTTGTGTGCTATTTTGTATGTAGTTGCAACTCTTTCAACTCCTATTGTTGTGGGAAAAGCTATTAATTTGTTTACAGCTGATTTTAATCAACAAGAACTTATTAAATATATTTTGATTTTACTTTTAATAGTTATATTAGGTCTCATCTTTGGTTTTTTAATGAATTATTTACTAAATAGAATAACATACTCAGTTGTATGTGATTTGAGACGAGATTGTTTTAAAAAGTTAATAAATGTACCTGTAAGTTATCTTGATAGTCATCCTGAGGGAGATATTATGCAAAGAGTTATTAATGATACAGACTCAGTAGCAGACGGACTACTTCAAGGATTCACTGAAGCAATAACAGGTATACTTACTATCGTTGCGACTATAGTGTTAATGTTAATAATGAGTTGGAAACTTGGATTAATCGTTATTATTTTAACTCCAATTAGTTTATTTGTAGCTAAATTTATTGCAAGTCATACTTTCAATTCATTTAAAAAACAAGCTCAAATTAAAGGTAATATGACAAGCTTTACAAACGAAATGATTACAAATCAAAAAATAGTATTAAGTTATTCTATGGAACAAGAGAATATTGAAACTTATATTGATTTAGATGAAAAATTATACAAAGCAGGGTGCGATGCTCAATTTTATTCATCTCTAACAAACCCTTCAACTCGTTTTGTAAATAATTTAGTTTATGCGATAGTTGCAACCATCGGTTGTTTGCTTATTGTAACAAATAAAGACTCTGCATTTAATGTTGGTATTTTAACTGCATTCCTATCTTATGCAAATCAATATACTAAGCCATTTAATTCAATTTCAAGTGTTGCGACTGAATTATCTAACTCATTTTCTAGTTTAAAGAGAGTTTATGAATTAATTGATGAAAAAGAGATTGTTGAGAAAAATGAATCAATTGAAACACTTGAGGGAAATATTAAAATCGATGATATTAAATTTGGATATAATAGTGATCATATTTTAATTAATAATGTTAATCTAAATATTAAAAAGGGAGACCATATTGCAATAGTAGGTCCTACAGGTTGTGGTAAGACAACACTTATTAACCTTATTATGCGTTTCTATGATGTAAATAGTGGTGATATCTTAATTGATGATAAGAGCATTTATAACTATTCAAGAAACTCATTAAGAGACAATATAGGTATGGTGCTTCAAGATACATGGTTATTTAAAGGAACAGTATTTGAAAATATTGCCTATGCAAAAGATGGTGCTACTAAAGAAGAAGTAATGGAAGCTGCTAAAAAAGCATATGCGGACGACTTCATTAATCACTTAGACAAAGGCTATGACACTATAATTGATGATTCGGATTCTATATCCGGTGGACAAAAGCAATTACTATGTATAGCTCGTTTAATGCTTAAAAATCCTAATATTTTAATACTTGATGAAGCTACATCAAATATTGATACACGTACTGAAATCATGGTTCAAAAGGCGTTTAATAATCTAATGAATGGTAAAACTTCGTTTATTATTGCTCATAGACTTTCAACTATTAAAAATGCAAGTCAAATACTTGTTATGAAAGATGGAAATATTATCGAGCATGGAACACACGAAGAACTTTTAAATCAAAAAGGATTTTACAGCGAATTATACAATTCACAATTTAATTAATATTTTAAGGGCTGGTAGATTTTATCAGCCTTTTTTTGATATTTATTTCAAATTTACCTATATTTCTAAATTATTAAGCAAATTAATTATAAAATAATAGAGAATATGTTAGTATTTAATAAAATAAGGAGGAATTATACATGTCTATACTTGATAAATACGAAGAAACTCAAAAGCTTATGCCATGGAATACGAAAAAACTTGCATTAAATATTGAACCAGAGGTCAAGTTTGGTGACGGTGTTTTAAATTATGGCGAGGAATATTTTGAAAATGGCGAAAAAAAGAAAAAATATTATTCGATTAATTTATCTGATTTGAGTGTTGCACAAATTGCAAAAGAAGAGGAAAATGCAGAAAAGGAAGAATACCACGAAGGGTATACAAGTGTTTCTTATACAGAGGATAAAAAGTTTGGTCTTTTTGTTAAGAATTATAATTTGTATTTACTTAAAGGGAAAAAGAAATATAAATTAACTTGTGATGGATCGGAAAATAACACATATGCTGAAATTATATATCAAAGAGTATTTTATACTAAATATTTAAAGAATAATAAACACATTTCTGTTTTATATTCCCCTGATCAAAAGAAAGCCTTAATTATAAATACAAAGAAAGAAAACGTTGGTAAATTAAATGTTACTCAAACATTTAATAAAGATTCATTTGAACCAATGAGACCTAAAACATATGAGTATGATGACTGGTTTATTTATGAAGATGCAAAGTTTGAATCTAGATATTTATTACTTGATTTAGAAACTTTAAAATTTAAGGATTTAGACTTTGCTCAAAAAAATCCTATTATGGTTGAATATAGTTCTATGTGGACAAATGATAGCAAGGGAATTTATCACTTCGTAGAAAGTAGAAATCACAAGAGAAAAGAACTATATTATACAGATTTAACTACTTTTAAGACTACTTTAAAAGCTTTTGAAGAAACTGACACATTCTTCTTTGATGAATCAATTTTAGGACCAATTTGCCCTAAATTTAGTGGATCTTATTATTTATTAAAAGATTCTATTTTATGGTGGTCAAATAAAGATGATAATGGTGCGATTTATTTAATCGATAAAAAAACTAAGACTTTAGGTAAGAGACTTACAGATTTAAATATTTATGTGAGCCAAATTTTAAATGTAGACGAAGAAACTAACAAATTATATTTTATGGCATCAAAGTTTGAAGACTTTGATGAACCGTATTATAATGCTTTGTGTGTTCTTGACCTAAATAGCACAAAATTTAGACGACTTACAAATGAAAACATGTTCCATCGTGTAATAATGTCAAATGACACTAAATATTATGTAGATATTATGTCAAAAGTTGATACACCACAAACTACAATACTTAGAAAAAGTGATAATAGTTTTGAGCAAGTAATACTTAAAGCAGATACAACTAAATTATACGAAGCAGGATATATAAATCCTATTCCATTTAAAGTATTTAATGAATCAATTAAGGATTATTTATATGGTGTAATTGTATTGCCTAGTGATTACAATCCTTCTAAAAAGTATCCTGTAATTGATTATGTATACGGAGGTATGCAAATAGTGAATGCGCCTAAAGAATTTAGTGCTTGGGGCTCTATTCCAGGACGTGAATGTTTTGGTGGTTTAGAGGGCTTTGCACACCTTGGCTTTATAGGTGTTGTAATTGACGGACCAGGTACTCCATTTAGAGGTAAAAAATTCCATGATATAAGTTATCAAAACATGGGTGAATGTTCAGGCCTTTTCTATCATCCAGAAGTGATAGAAAAACTTAGTGAAACATATAAGGGAATCGATTTAGAGCGTGTTGGTATTTGGGGAAATAGTGCAGGAGGGTATGCTACCGTGAGAGCACTATCTAAAAGACCTGATTTTTATAAAGTTGGTGTATCAAGTGCAGGGGATCATGATAATCAAATTTATAGTGCTTCTTGGGCTGAAAGATTTAATGGCCCTTATGATAAAGAAATTTACAAAAAACAAGATAGTGCGAGAATCATTGGCTCACTTGAAGGTAAATTATTATTAGTTCATGGCTTACTTGACGATAATGTAAATCCGAGTCAAACTTTTAGACTTATTGAATTTTTAGAAAAAGCAAACAAAGATTATGATCTAGTGGTATTACCTGATACTGATCACAATGTACCAGCTAATCCATATTTCTTAAGAAGAAGATTTGATTATTTTGTTAAGAACTTGCTTGGTGTTGAACCACCAAAGAACTACAAGTTTGATCATGAGTTCTTTAACTATGATAAAATTAAAGACTAATAATCAAAATAGTTGCTATAAATAACATATAGATATAAAATAAATACGATCTTCAGGGTTTGGTGCAATTCCATACCGGAGGTATAGCCCTCAAGCGTAAGCTGAATCCGTTAAATTCGGATGCCGACAGTAAAGTCTGGATGAAAGAAGATAATATTTCTTTCTTTTTGCCTGGGATAACTCCCGGGCTTTTTGATTGGATGGTGATATAAATGAATAACACTGTAAGATTAAAAAAATGTATATTTACATCAATTATGGCTGCAATTTCAATTGTTTTATACGTTGTAGGGCCTAAGTTTCCACTAGCTTCCTTGTTTCCTAGTTTTCTAGAAGTTAATTTTAGTATGTTACCGGTCATACTTACAACATTATTATTTGATTATAAGTATGGAATGTCTGTTTTATTAATTAGATTCGTTCTTAAATTATGTTTTGGTACATCGACTGCAGGTATAGGTGAAACTGCCGATTTGATTATTGGCATTATTTGTGTTTTATTTATTTTTTTAGCAAAAAAAATATTTAAAGAAAAAGGAAATTATATTGCAGTATTTATTTCTATTATTTTAGGATTTATTGTTGGAGGTTTGATTTCGAATATTTTTGCATTACCTATGTATATAAATGTTATGGGATTCACAAAAGAAACATTTGTTCACATGCTTTCAAAAATTCATTTGAGATGTACAATTGATAATTTCTTGTTTTATTATTTTGTATGTGCTATTTTGCCATTTAATGCACTTATAGGCGGGATGATATCTATAATATCGTACTTAGTATATATTCCTTTAGAAAAAGCAAATCTAAAGTTTTAAATTTTATTTATAACTACAGTTTTGATGCTGTGGTTTTTATTTTGTTTTTTATAAGTAAAATAAAAATTATATTGATATTCGAAAATTTAATTATAAGATAATTAAGAGATTGTTTAAATGAAAAAAAATTTATTTTTATTAATAATTTTACTTTTTGGTCTTGCATCATGTAAGAATGATATAGAGGCAGTGTTATAATAAAACTGATTTAAGTAAAGATAAATTAAAAAAAATGTGATAAAACAACATTTTATTTTTATCAATCATACCCATTTGTTTTAAAAGAAGATCCAAGAAATTTTGATTTACCAGTAGAGTACAAATTGGAAATTGTATGTGGAGGCCCTTATAGAAAAAATAGGTTTAGTGTTTCTTATTATGTTTATGATTCGTGTTGGGCCTTTGCGAAAATACGATAAAAAATAATGAGCATTATTCATATTATGTTTCCTTTTCATGTAGTTCATTTGCAAGAATTTTAACTTATGCTGATTTTTTGGAATGGAGATATCAAAAAAATGATGATTCATCTTCTGAATTCAAATATGAATTTGTTAAAAATTATAGTGATACAAAATCTAGTGATTACTATGAAATTCCATGTAGAGATTCTTCACCAAGTATTCTTTACGAGTTGATTTTTTACACTGATTTAAATATTAGTGAAGAATATGGTTTAGATTTTGAAAATAAATATTTATTCGATTTCTAAATTTATTGTGAAAAAAATTTATGTATTAAGTGAAATTTGTTTGTTAATCAAAATATTAAACTTATCAATAAACGTTATAATTAGCTATACAAATTTAACAATTTAAAATCCTTTATTTTTAATATTAATTAGTATATAATATTACCGGTAAAAAAAACTAATTATAAATAAGGAGTGTGTTTTTATGCCATATATTACAAGCGTTTACGCTAGAGAAGTATTAGATTCAAGAGGTAACCCAACAGTTGAAGTTGAAGTTACTACTGAAAGTGGATCATTTGGTAGAGCTTTAGTTCCATCAGGTGCATCAACTGGTGTACACGAAGCACTAGAACTTCGTGATGGAGATAAGTCTCGTTACCTTGGAAAGGGTACAACAAAGGCTGTTAAGAATGTTAATGAAATTATCGGACCAAAGTTAGTTGGTATGGATGTTCGTGAACAAAATGCAATTGATGAATTTATGATTGCACTTGACGGAACTGAAAATAAGTCAAACCTAGGTGCTAATGCAATGTTAGGTGTTTCTATGGCTTGTGCTCGTTGTGCTGCTGAATATTCAGGTCTTCCTTTATATAAGTATTTAGGCGGAGCTAATGCTAAGCAATTACCATTACCTATGATGAATATCATGAACGGTGGTGCACATGCTGATTTCGTTATCGATTTCCAAGAAATCATGATTCTTCCTGCAGGTGCTCCTAACTTCCATGAAGCTCTTCGCTATGGTGCTGAAGTATTCCACAACTTAAAGAAGATTTTAAAGTCAAAAGGATATGTAACTTCAGTTGGTGATGAAGGTGGTTATGCGCCTAAGTTACACTCAAACAGAGAAGCATTCGAATTAGTTATCGAAGCTATTAAGGCTGCTGGTCTTGAACCAGGTAAGGATGTATTCCTAGGAATCGACGTTGCTGCTTCAGAATTCTATGATGCAGAAACTGGTAAGTATTCATTAAAGGCTGATGGTGGTGTATTTACATCTAAAGAAATGGTTGATAACTACTATGTTCCTCTAACTGAAGAATTCCCAATTGTTACAATCGAAGATGGTCTTGCTGAAGACGACTGGGATGGTTGGAAATATTTAACTGAAAAGTTAGGTAAGAAAGTTCAACTTGTTGGTGATGACTTATTCGTTACTAACACAAAGAGATTATCAAAGGGTATCCAAATGGGCGTAGCTAATGCTATTCTTATCAAGGTTAACCAAATTGGTACTTTAACTGAAACATTCGATGCAATCGAAATGGCTAAGCGTGCAGGTTATACTGCTATTGTTTCTCATAGATCAGGTGAAACAGAAGATACTACAATTGCTGATTTAGTAGTTGGTACAAATGCTGGACAAATCAAGACTGGTTCATTATCACGTACTGATAGAATTGCTAAATACAACCAATTATTACGTATTGAAGACGAATTAAATCAATATGGCGAAGCTAAGATCGCTAAATGGGATGGAATTAAGTCTTTATACCAATTAAATAAGTAGTTTTTAAGGAAAGGACACTAGAAATAGTGTTCTTTTTTTAACTCAACACATTTAAGTATTTGTGTTGTTCAAATTGATTAATTTAAAGCTTAAAATAAGAGTGTAAATTAAGGAGGACAATATGAATACAGATAAAATTTACGCAGAAAATATTGTTAATCAATATACAAAGAAAGAAACCTTAAAAGTTGAACAACTAAAAAAATTAGATCGAAAAGTAAAAACTCCAGCTAATATTTTTGCATATATATTTGGCATTATCGGAAGTCTTATAATGGGTATTGGTATGTGTTTATCAATGAAAGTTATTGGTAATGATTCTAATTTATCATTTATTCTAGGAATTGTAATTGGAATTATTGGAATAATTCTTGTATGTATAAATTATCCAATATATGATAAAATTCTAAAATCAAGAAAAGAAAAGTATGCATTTGAAATCATTGAATTAGCTAAAGAAATTTGCGAAAATGAAGACAAATAAATCAAAAATAATAAATAATATTTTATATCCTCATTTCTTAATAATTTTAATATTAATTATTATTTGTACACTAGGTTTAATATTTGTTTTTAAAAGCGGAATTGAAGAAAATGTAGGTGCATATTTTGTTTATGCACTCTCATTTTATACCTTATTAATTACAACACTATTAGTTATAAAAATAGTACAAAAATGCAAAAATATTCCTATCACATTTAAATTTGATTTTGTTAATAAATATGTTTATGATAAATTCTTTAGGACTAGAATTAATATAATAGGTAGTTTAATATTCGATATTTTTTACTTTGTTTTTAATATATTTGTAGGTGTTTCCTCGAATTCTAATTGGTTTATATTTATCGCTTTCTATTACTTAGTATTAAGCTTGCTCAGAATTTGCATAAGTTTAGAATATAAAAATAAAAGAAGAACTAAAAAATTTATGTATATGTTTTCGGGCAGTTCATTATTTTTCTTGAACATGGCTTTTATGGCTGTTATACTAATGGTAGTAAATGAAAATAAAAGTTATGTGTATAGAGGATACATTATATATTTAATGGCGTTTTGTGCTTTCTATAAATTAGGGCTCAACATATTTAATTATTTTAAATTTAAAAAATATAATGATTATATTTTAACACTTAGTAAGACTATTAATCTTGTGTGTGCTTTAATTTCTATATTTTCTTTACAGACAGCAATGATTACTACTTTTTCTATTGATGATAATTTCAAAATGTTAATGAATTCTCTAACAGGTATAATAATTTGGCTATTTGTTTTAGTAATATCTATAATGTTTATTATAAAAGGGAAAAATGAAAATAAACTTAAAGTAAAAAAACGACGAAATTCTAAATTAAAATATAAAGGTGTATATTATGAATAGATTTGAAAGTAAATATTTTAATACTGCAATGTTGATGAATGAAGCTTTAATTTCGTTACTTGATAAAAAAGATTTTAAATATATTACAATAAAAGATATCTGTCTTAAGGCAGGTGTTAATCGTTCGACTTTTTATCTTCATTATGATTCAATTGATGATCTTTTAAGTGAATGTTCAACTTATATTACAAATAAATTTTATAATTATTTGAATACTTATATTAGTGATAAAAATATAACTTCAAAAATAGACCAAGCGTCTATAAATGATCTTTATTATATAACGCCTGAATATTTAGTTCCTTACTTAACATT
>CAVFGN010000018.1:0-38647 GCA_963621965.1 Alistipes finegoldii | reverse complement strand
TTTTAAACGGGTTTTTCTTTTTCTCAAATGTAAAAACTCGCACACAAAAATAATTTTAAAATTAAGTTGACATTTTACTTTGATTTTGATATTATATATAAGCACGTATATGTAATCGTGATAGTGGAAGGAAAAATCGTATAGATTTCCCGTTAATACCACATTCTGTAAGAAGGAGATTAATTATCATGGCTAAGAAAATTGTAAAACAAGTTAAACTACAAATTCAAGCCGGTAAAGCTAATCCAGCTCCACCAGTAGGACCTGCTCTAGGTCAAGCCGGAGTTAACATTCCTGGTTTCTGCTCACAATTCAATGACCAAACTAAGGATAAGATGGGTTATGTATTACCAGTAGTTATTTCTGTTTATGAGGACCGTTCATTTACATTCGTTGTAAAGACTCCACCTGCTTCTGACTTATTAAAGAAAGCTGCTAAGGTTGAAAAGGGTTCTGGTAACGCAAAAACTACAAAGGTTGGTTCAATCACTACAGCACAATTAAAAGAAATCGCTGAAATGAAGATGCCAGACTTAAATGCAAACGATGTCGATGCTGCAATGAACATTATTGCTGGTTCTGCTCGCAACATGGGTATCGAAATTAAGGACTAATCTAGGCCTTAAAAAGTTAAAGGATTGGAATCTTTTTAGATACAATTCTAAAAACTTGTGGGAGGTATTCCCGTTTAAACCACATTTTTAGGAGGATATATATGAAGAAAGGAAAAAAATATACTGAAGCTGCAAAGTTAGTAGATCGTAACAAGAAGTATTCATTAGCTGAAGCTTGTGAATTAGTTACAAAAACATCTACAACTAAGTTCGACGCAACTGTTGAAGCTGCATTCCGTCTAAACCTAGATCCAACTAAGGCTGAACAAAACCTACGTGGTGCTATTGTTCTTCCTAATGGTACTGGTAAAACTCGTAGAATTTTAGTTATCACTCGTGGTGCTAAGGTTCAAGAAGCATTAGACAATGGTGCTGATTATGCTGGAGAAGTTGAATATATCAACAAGATCCAACAAGGTTGGTTTGACTTCGATGTAATCGTTGCTACACCAGACATGATGGGACAACTAGGTCGTCTTGGTCGTGTTTTAGGACCTAAAGGCTTAATGCCAAACCCTAAGACTGGTACTGTAACAACTGATATCGCTGGAGCTATCAAAGATATTAAGAATGGTAAAGTTGAATATCGCTGCGATAAGTCAGGAAATATTCAAGTTCCATTTGGAAAGGTATCTTTCGGTGCTGAAAAGTTAGCTGAAAATTTCAAGGCTATCTACTCAGTTCTTGTAAAGAGCCGTCCATCTACTGTTAAGGGTGAATATGTTAACGGTATCAGTGTTTCATCAACTATGGGACCTGGTGTTAAGGTAGACCCTTCTCAAACTCTATAGTTTGAATTTAATCAGATTATTCAAAAATTGAATAATGCCTAAGAAAGTAGGCGTGCGTAAGCACTTAATTTCTACCGAGGCGGAAAACAAACCAATTTATTAAGGTCTTTTCTGCACGGTAGAAAAGACTTTTATTTTTATTACAAAATTTTAACGGAGGACAAAACTATGAAAGAAGTTATACTTCAAAAAGAAGCCCTTGTAAATGCTACTGCTGAAAAGTTTGCTAAGGCAAAGAGTATCGTTTCATTCGATTACCAAGGTTTAACTGTAGAAGCTTTCATGCAATTACGTAGAGCACTTCTTAAGAATGGTTGCGAAATCTGCGTTTTAAAGAACAACATCTCTCGTCGTGCTGCCAAGGCTCATGGTTATGACTCATTCGCTGAATCATTAACTGGTCCTAAGGCTATCGCATTCTCTTATCAAGACGAAGTTGCTGCTGCTAGAGAACTTGCAGAATTTGCAAAAACTAACGAAAAAGTAGTTCTTGGTGCTGGTGTTGTTGACGGTAAAGAAGTTAGCGTTGCAGAAATGAAGGCAATCGCATCATTACCATCAAGAGAAACATTATTAACACAATTAGCTGCTGGTATGTTAGGAACTCTTACTCAATTAGCAATTGGCTTAAATATGCTTGTTGAAAAAGATGCTGAGTAAGTTTTAAATTGATTAAAAAATATCTAAAAAATACGGAGGAAATTATTATGGCAAAGTTAGATAAAGCTACATTTATTGAATCATTAAAGGAAATGTCAATTCTTGAAATTAAAGAATTAGTTGACGCTATGAAGGAAGAATTTGGTATCGACCCAACTGCAGTTGCTGCTGCTCCTGCTGGTGGTGCTGCTGCTGAAGCTGAACAAACTGAATTCACAGTTGTTCTTAAAGAAGTTGGCGCTCAAAAGATTAAGGTTATCAAAGTTATTAAGGACGTAACTGGTCTTGGCTTAATGGAAGCAAACAAGTTATTAGCTTCTGTTCCTGCTAACGTTAAGGAAAAGGTTTCTAAAGCTGAAGCTGATGATTTAAAGGCTCAACTAGAAGAAGCTGGCGCTGTTGTTGAAATTAAGTAATAAATAAAAGAAAGTCATAAAAAACCTGAGCAATTTTTTACTCAGGCTTTTTACTTTTTATAATATGCAAAATTATCATTATTATTCTGAAAACGAAGAAAATTTAAAAAGTGAACCAACTTATTACGATTTCAAATATAAAAATCGTATATATAAGTTTAAAACAGATAATGGAGTTTTTTCAAAGAAATTCATAGATTTCGGTTCGTATACCATGCTTAATTATTTTACACCTAATACTATTGACGGAGATATATTAGATGTAGGTTGTGGCTATGGTCCTATCGGTATTATCATATCTGATTTATATAAGAAAAAGGTTACTATGATAGACATTAATGAGCGAGCACTTGGTCTTGCAAAAGAGAATATTCGTATTAATGGTGTACAAAACGTTGATGTATTCAAAAGTGATGTTTATCAAAATGTTCCGAATTCGTTAAAATTTGCTTCAATTGTTACAAATCCGCCAATTAGAGCTGGTAAAAATGTAATTTTTGATATATACGATGGTGCTTATGATAGGCTTCTTGATGGTGGAGAACTTTGGGTTGTAATCCAAAAGAAACAAGGAGCCCCTTCTACTAAAGCTCATCTAGAAGAATTGTTTGGAAACTGTGAAATTATCGGCAAAGACAGTGGTTATTACATACTAAAAAGTGTCCGTTAGTCTATTGACAATTTGACTAAAATAATATATCATATTAAAATGCTTATAATAGCGTTTTGTACACAGTTTATTTGCAAAAAAATTAATACGACAGAGGTGCTTAAATGAGTTACAAAGTTAAAAATTTTGGTAAAAAATCAGTTAGACGTGATTACTCTAAAATTCGTACAGATATCGAATTACCTGATTTAATATCAATTCAAAAGGACTCTTTTGACCTATTTGTAGAAAAGGGTTTAAAAGAAGTTTTTGATTATGTATCACCAATTTCATCTTATGATGGAAAAAATTTACAATTATATTTTGGTGATTATTCTTTTGGCGAGCCTAAATATGATATTGTTGATTCAAAATTTAGAGAAGCTAATTATGCTAGACCTTTAAAATGTAAGGTTCGTTTAAATAACAATGTTACTAGCCAAATTATCGAAGAAGAAATTTTCTTAGGCGATTTACCTTGGATGACTCCAGCTGGTACATTTGTTATCAATGGTGGTGAACGTGTTGTAATTTCCCAAATTGTACGTTCTGCCGGTGTTTATTTTTCTAAAGAAATTGATAAGAAGTCTGGTTTAAATAAATATTCTGGACAAGTTATACCTGGTCGTGGTGCTTGGATCGAATATGAAATGGGTTCAAAGGACATAATGTACGCTAAATTAGACCGTTCAAAAAAGATTCCTTTAACTGTTTTATTACGTGCTTTTGGTCTTGGTACTAAAGAAAAGATTGAAGATTTATATGGTAAGAGCAAATATTTCGATGTAACTTTCGATAAAGAAACAACAAAGAATTCAAAAGATACAATGGAATCTTCTGATGATGCTCTTATTGCCGTATATTCAATGCTAAGACAAGGCGAAAAAATCCCTGCTGCTGGCGCTAGAGACTATATTGTATCTCATATGTTTGATAACCGTAGATATGATTTACAAGATGTTGGTCGTTTTAAATATAATTTAAAACTTGATGTATTTAATCGTGCACAAGGCTTAGCTTTAGCTCGTGATGTCGTTGCAACTGAAGATATCATTGATGAAGAATCAGGCGAAATCGTTTATGCTGAAGGCGACAAGATTGCTTCACGTGGTGATGTAATTTCTGGTGAAGTTCTTGAAAATTTAAAGAAGGCTCGTGCTGTATTTAGACAACCAGTTAAAATGTCTTGTTTAAAGAGCGACTTCACAAGCGAAGCTGAATGGAAAGCTGCTGAAGAAAGTGGCCAAAACTTAATGAATCAACCTACTCCATACGTTGAAGTTTTATATGTATTAGTTAACGATGGAGAAGAAACTCATGAAGTTAAGGTTATTGGTAACGACTCAAGAGAAGATGCATTATATGTAACATTATCTGATATTTTTGCATCTGCTTCTTATTACTTTAACTTATATGATGGCGTTGGTTCTGTTGATGATATCGATCATCTAGGAAACCGTAGACTTCGTTTAGTTGGTGAATTGTTAGTTAACCAATTTAGAACCGGTTTTGCTAAACTAGAAAAGAATATTATGGACAGAATGTCTACAATTGAAGCTACTGAAGCTCAACCATCAAAATTAATCAATATTAAAGCATTAACAAGCGCTATTAATCAATTCTTTGGTTCATCACAATTATCTCAATACATGGACCAAATTAATCCTCTTGCTGAAATTACTCAAAAACGTCGTATTTCTGCGTTAGGTGTTGGTGGTATTGCTCGTGACAGAGCTGGTACTGAAGTACGTGACGTACACGATACACATTATGGTCGTATGTGTCCTATCGAAACACCAGAAGGTGGCTCAATCGGTCTTATCACTTCACTTGCTACTTATGCACGTGTTGATAAATATGGATTCATTCAAACTCCATACATTAAATTACAACAAGATGATAAGGGAACTAGATTTGTTCCTGAAATTGCAAAGGATGAAAACGGTCGTTACCCTAGCGATAAGTTAGTTTATATGACTGCTTTACAAGAAGAAGGACACGTTATTGCTTCTGCTTCTACACATCTTGATGAAAATGGTTACATCACTGATGATAGAGTTATCGGTCGTTTAAATGGTGAAACTAAAGTATTTAATAAAGATGAAATCGAATACATGGACGTATCTCCAAAGCAAGTTGTTTCTGTAGCTGCTGCTTGTATTCCTTTCCTTGAGCACGATGATGCTACTCGTGCGCTAATGGGTTCGAACATGCAACGTCAAGCCGTTCCTATTATTGCTCCTGAAGCTCCAATCGTTGGTACAGGTATGGAACATACTGCTGCTCATGACTGTGGTTCAGCTGTTATTGCAAATAACGATGGTGTAGTTGACTATGTTGATAGTAAGAAGATTGTTGTTCAAGAAGACAATGGTTATTTACATGAATATAAATTAAACTCATTCTTACGTTCAAACGCATCTACAACTGTTTGGCAACGTCCTATTGTTAAACCAGGCGATGTTGTAGAGTACGGAGACATCATTGCTGATGGTCAATCTATGCAAAACGGAGAATTAGCTCTTGGTAGAAACGTTCGTGTTGCGTTCATGACTTGGCAAGGTTATAACTATGAAGATGCTGTTATCATGTCTGAAAATCTAGTTAAGAACGATGTTTATACATCTGTTCATATGGAAGTACATTCTATTGATTGTAAGACTAGTAAACTAGGTAGAGAAGAGTTCACTCGTGATATAGACGGTGTTGATGAAAAGAGTAAGAGATTCCTAGATGAACGTGGTATCGTTATTCCTGGTACTGAAGTTCACGAAGGAGATATTCTTGTTGGTAAGATTGCACCTAAGGGTGAAACCGATCAAACAGCTGAAGAAAAATTATTATATGCTATCTTCAACGAGAAGAGTAGAAATATGAAAGATAAGTCTTTACGTGTTAAGCACGGTGAAGATGGTATTGTTCAATCTATCCAATACTTCTCAAAAGCTAACGGTGATGAATTAGCTCCTGGTGTTCTTGAAAGAGTCAGAGTTTATATTATTCAAAAACGTAAGATCGGCGTTGGTGATAAGATGTCTGGTCGTCATGGAAACAAGGGTGTCATTTCAAATGTATTACCTGTAGAAGATATGCCATACTCAGCAGATGGTCAACCTATCGATATCATGCTTAACCCACAAGGCGTTCCTTCCCGTATGAATATCGGACAAATCATGGAACTTCATGTTGGTTTAGCTGCTAAGAAATTAGGATATAAGGTTGCTACTCCTGTATTCGATGGTATTTCACAAGAAGAATTGAAAGACATAATGGTTGAAGCAGACGTTCCTGTAGATGGAAAAATTACATTATATGATGGACGTACTGGTGAACCATTTGAAAATAAGATTAACGTTGGTATTATGTACTTTATCAAGTTAAACCACATGGTTGACGATAAGTTACATGCACGTAGTACTGACCAATATACAAAAGTTACACAACAACCAATGGGTGGTAAAACTCAAAATGGTGGTCAACGTTTCGGAGAAATGGAAGTTTGGGCTCTTGAAGGTTACGGAGCTGCTCACACATTACAAGAAATGTTAACATTAAAATCAGATGATATGGTTGGACGTAATTTCTTAACTAAGAACATTGCAGAAGGTAAACATGTACCTACTCCTGGTATTCCAGAAAGTTACCTAGTATTAACTCGTGAATTAAGAGCTTTAGGTATTCATGTTGAACTTATTTCTGAAAATGGTGAAAATGTCGTTGAAAAGTCTATTGTTGATTACAATGATGATTCAGACACTAGATTTAAAGCATAATAGGGGGTTAATTGATTATGAGTAAAAAATATCAATACATGCGTGTGAGACTTGCATCTCCTGAAGAAATTATTTCTTGGTCACACGGTGAAGTTAGAAATCATGAAACAATTAACTACCGTACTTTAAAGCCTGAAGATGATGGTTTATTCTGCGAAAAAATCTTCGGACCTACAAAAGATTTCCAATGTAAGTGCGGTAAATCTAAAAAAGGTGCAGATAGAGGAACAGTTTGTAAAGTTTGTGGTGTTGAAATCACAGACAAAAAAGTTCGTCGTGAACGTTTTGGTCACATCAAATTAGCTTCTCCTGTCGTACACACTTGGTTCTTAAAGAACAGCCCTTCTCGTTTGGCTTTATTACTTGGCATTCAAGCTAAGCAATTAGAAGATGTTGTTTATTATAATAGTTACATTGTAACTGGTGAAGTTAATCCTTTAACAGGTTACACAATTAAAGAAAATGTAACAGATGAAAAATTCTCAAAATTTGACATTGTTTCTGAAACTCAATATACATCACTTTGTGAGCACAACAATCCAAGTGATGTAAATAAAGTTATCGGAACTGGTGCAGAAGCTATTAAGAAGCTTCTTCACTCTCTTGATTTACAAAAGGAAGTACAAAAGTTACGTAATAAGCTTAAAGAAAACTCTAAAGCAGATAGAGAAAAGACTATTAAGAGATTAAGTGTAGCTGAAGCATTCCTTGAATCAGACAACAATCCTGAATGGATGGTTCTTGATGTAATCCCTGTTATTCCACCTGATATTAGACCTATGGTTATTCTTGATGGTGGTAAACCAGCTACTAACGATTTAAACGACTTATATAGAGTTATCATTAGCCGTAATAATCGTTTAAAAGAATTATATAATCAAGAAGCAAGCCACTTAATCATAAAGAACGAAAAGCGTTTATTACAAGGTGCTGTTGATGCATTAATTGATAATGCTAAGCATCCATCAAAAAACACTAACGATAGAAACTCAAATCTTAAGTCTTTATCAGAAATGTTACGTGGTAAGCAAGGTCGTTTCAGACAAAACTTACTTGGTAAGCGTGTTGACTATTCAGGTCGTTCCGTTATTGCGGTAGGTCCTAGCCTTAAGATGTACCAATGTGGTCTTCCACATGAAATGGCTTTAATCTTATTTGAGCCATATGTAATTAAGGGATTACTTGAACAAAATGAAGATATGACATTCAAGAAGGCTCGTGATTGTGTTAAAACTAAAGATTCACGTGTATGGCCAATTCTTGAAGATGTAATTAGAGAACATCCTGTTTTATTAAACCGTGCTCCTACATTACACAGACTTGGTATTCAAGCATTTGAACCAATTCTTGTTCAAGGTAAAGCTATCCGTCTTCACCCACTTGTATGTCCAGCATTCAATGCTGACTTCGATGGAGACCAAATGGCTGTCCATTTACCATTATCTCTTGAAGCTCAAGCTGAAGCTAGATTATTAATGTTAGCTTCTAACAATATCTTAAACCCTAAGGATGGTTCGCCAGTAGCTACTCCATCACAAGATATGATTCTTGGTAACTACTATTTATCACTTGAACGTAAATTCAATCAAGGTCATGTTGATACATTACCTAGCGGTGTAGAAGTAGTTGAGGACTTAAATTCATATGACTTTGATTCAGTATTAGCTAATCAAAGATATGATCAAGGTGAAACTGTAGCTGTTGGTAATAAAAAAGATGGATATACTTTATATCGTGTTGCAGAGCACAATGAAGGTAAGTTCTTCTCATCATATAACGAAGCATACTTAGCTTATAAGAACGGCTTCATCACTTTACATACTCGTATTTTTGTAGATCCACATAATCTAAATGAGGATACATTAACTACAAAGAGATTTGACGGAATTGATATTGAAGGTAAATATTTATTCACTACAATGGGTAAATTAATTTTCAACACAATTTTAAGTGAAAATCTTCCTTACGTTAATAATGCTAAGGGTGAAAAATCTAAAGATCCTAACAAAGTTACTGATCCTCTAGATTTATTAGATCCATTAAAGCCTACAACTATTAAAAACTATATTTTTGATCCTAAGTGTGACAAGGTTAGTGATTTCTTAGCACGCGGCGAAAGAAAAGCATTTGGTAAAAAATTATTAAGTGGTATCATTTCTGAAGTATTTAAGAAGAGCCAATTAGCTGAAACTTCTAAGATGCTTGATAGATTAAAAGACTTAGGCTTCAAATATTCAACAATCTCTGGTATTTCTATTTCAATTGCAGACATTGATAACTATTCTAAGCGTACTGAATATATCAACGATGCTAATAAACAAGTTGACTTTATTAAGACAAGATATAACTTTGGTTTCATCAATGAAAAAGAACGTTATTCAAAAGTTTGTGCTGTATGGACAAAAACTCGTAATGATGTAGAAGCTGGTCTTTGGGATGAAATGAGCGAACGTAAAGATAACAGTATCTTTATGATGGCTGATTCAGGATCACGTGGTTCTAAATCAAACTTCGCCCAATTAGCAGGTATGAGAGGATTGATGGCTGACACTAATGGTCGTGCAATCGAAGTTCCCGTAACTTCAAACTTCTATGAAGGTTTAACTATTTCAGAATTCTTCATTTCATCACACGGATCAAGAAAAGGTTCAACAGATACTGCTTTAAAGACAGCTGAATCTGGTTACATGACTCGTCGTTTAGTAGATGTTGCACAAGATGTAATTATTACTACAGATGATTGTGGTACTTCTGAAGGATTCAAAGTATCTAAGTTAATTGATACAGATGATAATAATAAGGTATTAGCTACTCTTGGTAGCCGTTGCGAAGGTAGATATCTAGCTAACGATACATACGACAATAACGGTGTATTAATTGGTCTTAGAAATCAACTTGTAACTGAAGAAATAAAAAATAAGCTTGATGCTGATGACGGTTCTGCACCAGAATTCGTGTACATCCGTTCTAATTTAACATGTAAAGCTCCTACAGGACTTTGTGCTAAGTGTTATGGTCTTGACCTTGCAACTAAGAAACCAGTTGAAATTGGTGAAGCAGTCGGTGTTATTGCGGCTCAATCAATCGGTGAACCTGGTACTCAGTTAACAATGCGTACATTCCATAACGGTGGTGTTGCCTCAGGTGGAGATATCACACAAGGTTTACCTCGTGTTGCCGAACTATTCGAAGCTCGTAACCCTAAAGGTAAAGCTACTTTAGTCGAAATCGATGGTGTTGTAACTAAGATTGAAACTAGCAAAACTGCGGGTAGAATTATCACTATCGTTAATGATAAAACTGGCGAAGAAGCTGAATACAAAGTTGATGGTGTTTCAGAATTACTTGTAAGCGAAGGAAAGAGAGTAACTCGTGGTGATAGACTTATGAAGGGTCGTATTGCACCAAAAGAATTACTACGTATTTGCGATGAAGAAACTGTTGAACACTATATTATTGATGAAGTTCAAAAACCATATATTACTCAAGGTGTATCAATTTCTGATAAACATATCGAAATTATTATTAGACAAATGTTAAGAAGAGTTCTTATTGTTTCTGAAGGAGATTCTAAGTTCTTACCAGGTCTACAATATTCAGGTCGTAAGTTTAAGCAAGCTGTTAATGAAATGTTTGAACAAGGTCTTGAAACAGGGAAGATGCCTAATTTACCTGTTGCTAAGCCATTATTGCTTGGTATCACAAAGGCTGCATCTGCATCTGATTCATTCTTGTCAGCAGCTTCATTCCAGGAAACAACTCGTGCTTTAACAGATGCTGTTATTCGTGGACAAAAGGATTACTTACAAGGATTAAAGGAAAATGTTATCATCGGAGGATTAATCCCTGCTGGTACAGGTATTCTTGAAGAAGAAGAATATACAAGTCCTGAACCTAGATTTGAGGAGGAAGAATCATTGACTGTTCATTCAAACTTTGTAACAGAAAATCCAACTGTTCAATTTGATGATGAAGAAGTTCAAAACGACAATGATGATATCTTTGCTACTCAAAGCGAATCAAATGACGAAGTAGAAAATTCTGATAATATTTAATAAAATCGAGTTCTAAGATTTTCTTAGAACTCTTTTTTAAAACATTTATACATTTTGATTAAATTGTCGTAATTTTAAACAAAAAAATGAATCAATACATATTAAACATTAAATTTAAAATTTTGTTTAAATATGAAACAATCTTGCATATTTGATTATTTTAATATCTCTTTTTTGACTATAAAATACCATTGTATTTAATACAGGAGGTATTTATTATGTATTATGGTGCAGGAACTTATGAGGCTTTTGTTAAACCTTTAAAGCCAGAAGGTGTAGATAAAAAGTCGGCTTATATAATTGGTACAGGACTAGCAGGTTTGTCTGCTGCTTTCTATCTAGTACGTGATGGTCAAATGAAAGGTGAACATATTCACTTACTTGAAAAATTAGATTTAGCTGGTGGATCATGTGATGGTAGAAAAGATATTACTAAAGGATTTTACATGCGTGGTGGACGTGAAATGGATAACCACTTTGAATGTATGTGGGACTTATATAGAGATGTCCCATCAATTGAAAATCCAGAATTATCAGTACTTGATGAATATTATTATTTAAATAAAAAGGATCCTAACTATTCACTATGTCGTGCTTCAACAGACTGTGGTAAAGATGCACATACTGATAAATTATTTAAACTAGATAGAGCTAGTTGTATGGCTTTACAAAAATTATTTATGACACCTGAAAAGGAACTAGAAGACAAGAAAATTGATGAAGTATTGCCTGAATCATTCTGGTCAACAAATTTCTGGTTATATTGGCAAACAATGTTTGCTTTCCAAAGATATTCTTCAGCTCTAGAAATGAAGCGTTACCTTTGTCGTTATGTTCACCATATTGATGGTTTACCTGATTTCTCAGCTTTAAGATTCACTAAATATAATCAATATGAATCAATGATTTTACCACTTGCAAAATATCTTGAATCTAAGGGCGTTAAAATTGAATACGGCGTAGACGTTAAAAACGTTGTATTTGAGAAAAAAGGCGACAAGAAAGTTGCTAAGAAAATTGAAATCGTTCGTAACGGTAAGAAAGAAGAAATCGGTCTTGTTGAAGATGATTTAGTATTTATTACAAATGGATGCTGCACAGATAGTTCTTGCTATGGGGACCAAAACACTGCTCCTGACTTATCAAAATTAAAAGATGGTAGAGGAGAGTCTTGGGATTTGTGGAAGAACATTGCTGCGCAAGCCGATAATGGTGAGTTTGGTAACCCTGACAAATTCTGTTCTGATATAAATGCTACTAACTGGATGAGTGCTACAATTCAAACAAGTGATGAAGATATTATTCAACATATTATTAAAATTTGTAAACGTGATCCACGTTTAGGTAAAGTTACAACTGGTGGTATTGTCACTGTTAAAGATAGTACAGATAATTGGTATTTATCTTGGACAATCAATCGTCAACCTCAATTTAAGGATCAAGACAAGAATAGCGTTCTTATTTGGGTATACTCTTTAAGTACTGTAAAAGAAGGTAACTATGTAAAGAAAGCTATGAAGGATTGTACTGGTATTGAAGTATGTAAAGAATGGTTATACCATATTGGTATTGAAAAGTCTAAGATTGATGAATACGCAAGAAATAAATGTAATACAACAACATGTTATATGCCTTATATTAATGCATTCTTCCAACCAAGAAAATGGTCAGATCGTCCTTTAGTTGTTCCTCATTGTGCAGTTAATTTCGCATTCCTAGGACAATTTGCAGAAACACCAAGAGATACAATCTTCACTACTGAATATTCAATTAGAACTGGTATGGAAGCTGTTTATACGCTTCTTAATGTAGATAGAGCTGTTCCTGAAGTTTGGGGAAGCCAATATGATGTTCGTGAATTACTTCGTGCTTGTTATTATGCACTAGACAAGAGAAGTCTTGATGAATGTAAGTTAACATTAAAAGAAAAAACTATGTTAAAGGTTGTTAAAAAGAAGACTAAAAACACAGATATTGAATTGCTTCTAAAAGAAAGTGGTTTAATAAAATAAACTACTTACACAAAATCTCCTTATAATTTTAAGGAGGGTTTTTTAATTTTGTGATACTATTATATTAGAAGGTGCGATAATATGAGTAGTTTAACAACAAAAAAAGCAATTGGTTATTCATTAAAAGAATTATTATTAGAAAAACCGTTATCCAAAATTACAATTAATGATATAACTGAACGATGCGACATTAATAGACAAACTTTTTATTACCATTTTTCTGATATAGTTGACTTAGTTGAGTGGATTTGCATTGAAGATGCAGATAAGGCGTTAAAAGATAAAAATAATTATGCAAATTGGCAAGAAGGATTTCTAGAAATTTTTAAATTACTAGAAAAGGACAAGATATTTATTTCAAACATTTATCATTCAGTTCCACTTGAGATACTTACTAAGTATCTACATAAACTTGTATACCCTGTAATTTACAAAGTTGTTGATGAGAAATCTCACGGAGGACATGCCAGGGAAGAAGATAAAGTATTTGTTAGTAAATTCTATATGTACGCATTTGTTCAAATTGTTCTTGAATGGGTTAAAAATGATATGAAAGATGATCCCAAACAAATTGTTAATAGAGTTTCTATGATTGTTGAAGGAACAATTGAAAAATCAGTATTAAATATTAAATAATTATTGTAAAATAGAATAATAAAGGTGGGTGATGCTATGGAATTGGACTCAAATTTTAAAGATATAAAGTATCGCCCTTTTATTTCAGCAAATTTACTTAGAATTATTGCAGTAATATTGCTTGGTATTTCACAAATTTCGGCTATAGCTCTACTTTATTTTAAAATGGTTGGTGGACTTACAGATGGTGGTGTTGCTAAACTTAATTTCTTTAAATCATTTGTAAATATAAGTACACCAATGTTATTAGTTACAATTTTAGCTAATATCACAAGAAATAAAGAAAAACTTAAGAGATATTGCATTATTTATTTTATTCTAGCCACAGGTTTTTATTTATCTGAAATATTTATATTTAGAGTAATTGTTGTACCTTTTCTTGAGGAAACATTTTTATATATGTTAAATGTAGAAGGCGAAATGCCTGCTGAAGCTCATACGTTTATTTTGAAGATTGTTTCTTATATTTCTTCAGTTTTTGCAAATCTAAATACATTTTTAGATATATTTTTATGTTCCTTATTTGCTTTTTTTGCATTATACGAACCAAATATTAAATCAAGAAAAGGCATGATTGCATTTAGATGGTGTGCCTTAATTCCTGTTGTTTATTTTATAATATCAAATGTACTGACATCGCTTCATAACTATGGTATTTTAAATTATGGTATTGAAATAGGAGCATTGGTCGTACATAGAAACTATGCTTGTTTTGCTTTTTTCTTTATTGTTATTTTGTATTTGAAGTATAGAGAAAAAAGAATAAATGAAAAGAATGAGCGCTTTATGAAATATTCAAAGTATGCGACTACAAATAAAGGATTATTGTTCTTTAATTTGTCTATCATTACTTTGATATTAATTTTATCATTAATTGACTTTTTATTGTCATTTATACCAAATGCAAACTATTTGAATATAGGAACAGCTTATAATATGTTTTTATGTACTCCGCTATTACTATTTTTTAATAGTCAAAGAAAGAAACATAATAAGTTAACCGCAATAGTTGTGATATCTTATATGAGTGTTATATTTTTTATTGTATTTTTATTCTTTATCCTTATTGCAGACGAGGCATATAAGTACATTGAAATGATAGCAGAAATATTTAGGCAAATAAATCCATAATGATTTTAAACAAATAAATAAAAATGTTTATTTATTTTAAAGCGCAAACAAGTTATAATAAAAGTATAAAAGGAGATTTTATTATGAAAAGATTTTTTAAAGCTGTTGGAATTTTAGGCGTTGCATCAGTAGTTGCATTTGGTGCCGCTTCATGTTCTAACGCAACACAAAAGTATGCTGACAAGATCAATGAAGAAGCAAAAGATGATGATAAGGTCTACATTACTTATGAACAAGCAAAGAAAAAATTAGGAAAAGAGTGCATTGATATCACTATTGCTATCGGTGATTCTCGTAATGGCGTTTTAGTTGCTGTTAAGGGTTGCAAATCAAGCGAAGAAATTCAAACTAAGATTGATAACGGTGAAGATGTAGAAGGTATTTATATTACAGTATTAAATAGTAATTGTATTTCTGCTTCTTACAAGAAGATTACTTCAAGTGATTTAAAATAAGTAAAGGAATTGGAACTGTAGAAATACAGTTCTTTTATAAAATATGAAATCAGTATTAAAATTTATATTAAAGATATGTATCATTTTATGTGCAGTTCTTTGTGTATATATGTTCTTTAAAGATGCATTATATGATAATTTAGATACATATTATACGGCTAAAGATTTAGCATTTGGAAAAGTTATTAGTGAGAATACAGTTTTAGGTCAAACAACTACAATGAAGTTAGTCGCATCAAATAAAATTTTATTTGCTTACGGCTTGCCTCTTGTTGGAGCTATATTAGCAATACTCATGATATTCTTAAGAGGACGCATAATAGGTATTTTATTTAGCTTAGTAAGTTTTGCATCTTTCGTAGTTGCATTCATATTACTTCTAAACATAGGAAAATATGCAGGTTTAGAGATTAGTTTAACAGGTATAATAAATACAACAACAGTATCCGACTTAGCAAGTTATAGTTTTACAAAAGAAGCAATGATAACTTTAATTTCCATCTTGTTTGGTTCGTGCTCTAGTTTCTCATATCTTTGTCTATCGTTATCTTAATGACAATTAGTCTAGTAAAATATACTAGGCTTTTTTCTATTTATCAAAACTCTTGACACTTAAATTATTTGATATATAATATAGTTAGTCTTAACTAACAAGTTAAAACTAGGAGGTTTTATGTCCGAATTATTTAGTCGAGTTTTAGCTCTTCATTCTGCTCCTGCCATTTGTGGAATAAAGGCAAGCAATCTCATTAGCTGCAATCTTGATGAGATTTCAAATTTACTAAACGATATTCTCGAGGTTAACCAAAATTATAATCCTTCTCTTTATATTAAAATCCTTCAGGTAAAGAATAGACGCGCTTTAATTCTTGTTTACAGGAAGAACGTTTTAGAACAATGTCTATTCGATACAAACAAATTATGTTTCTTAAATAATCTTGGTTATCCTAATGAAAAAAATATCGATTTACTTCTAAATTATTTAAAAACTCGATTAAATAATTCGGATAGTTTCCCTCATGAAATAGGTATATTTCTAGGCTATGAATTAACAGATGTTTTAGGATTTATAAATCATGCCGATTGCGTATATTCGGGGCTTTGGAAAGTATATTCTAAAAAAGAAGAAAAGATTGAATTGTTTAATAAATTTAAACAATGCACAAAAACCGTTATTACATATTTAAATAACGGATACAAACTAGAAAATTTTATGAAATAGGAGATTTATAAAAAATATGAATGCTATAGTTATATATTGGTCCTCTACAGGTAACACTGAGAGCATGGCTAACAAGATCAGTGAAACAATTGGTGTTAACGCAGTTAATGTTTCATCTATTAGTGCAGAAGATGCTCTAAAGTATGATACATTAATTCTAGGATGTCCTGCAATGGGTGCTGAAGAATTAGAAGATGGTGAGTTTAGACCTTTCTTCGATGAATTAATGTCTAAATTAGAAAATCAAAGATTATTCTTATTTGGTTCATTTGGCTGGGGAGGCGGCGAATGGATGAGAAATTGGGAAGAAGAAGTTAGACAAGGTGGAAAGAATCTAGGCGCTAGTGGCTTGATTTCTGGCGGAGACGCAAGTGAAATTGATCCTAGCGAATTCGATGAATTTATTAAAGCAATAAATGCTTAACATGTTTTTGATAAGTCAAACACTTTGTTTGGCTCTTCTTATCCCTTTTTTAGGAACTTTGCTTGGCTCCTTTATGGTCTTTTTCTTAAAGAAACAAATGAATGACAAAGTTCTTAAAATTTTACTTGGTTTTTCCTCAGGAGTAATGATTGCTGCTGCAGTATGGTCTTTATTACTACCAGCGATTAATTCTTTTTCCGAATCATCGAACCTTCGTTGGATTGTTCCATCAGCTGGGTTTATTGTAGGAATAATAATATTATTTATAACTGATAAATTGGTTCCGCATACACATATTGATAATATTGATGAGGGGATTGACAAACGAAAACTTAGCAAGACGTTAAAACTATTTTTAGCTATTACAATTCACAATATTCCTGAAGGCTTAGCGGTTGGTTTAGTTGTTGCAAGTGCTATTAACCAAAGTGTGGAAGTTGAAAGAGCAGCACTAATCTTATCAATCGGTATAGCTATTCAGAATTTTCCTGAGGGCGCTGTTGTTAGTATGCCACTTAAAGAAAGTGGCTTATCTAAAGGAAAAGCTTTCTTGTATGGTGCCTTGTCAGGTATTGTAGAACCAATAGCAGCTTTAATAGCACTACTTATTACAAGTCAAATTAGCGTTATACTTCCTTACGCGTTGTCGTTTGCTGCAGGCGCAATGATATATGTAGTAGCTGACGAGCTTATTCCTGAGGCAAATACAAACGGTAAATCAAGTCTTGCTACAATCGGGCTTGCAATTGGATTTATTTTGATGATGATATTAGATCTTACATTAAGTTGAGGCAAATATGCATAAAATTATTTTATCTATAGACGGTATGAAATGCGGTATGTGTGAAGCACATATCAATGATCTTATTCGTAAAAAAATAAATGTTAATAAAGTTTCTTCAAATCACAAGAAAAATGAAGCTATCATTATTTGTGATGCTTATTTAAGTAACGATTTACTTAATAACATATTCGATGGTAGTGGCTATAAAATTAATGAGATTAAAAGAGAAGAAGCAAAGAAAACAATATTTGGCTATAAGTAATTGGAGTGATTTTTCACTCCTTTTTAAATTGTTTATTCAAAACACTAAATTTTACAATTAAATAAGGCTTTTTTCTATATTTTAATATATAATGAAATTGTATGTATATTTTGAGATTGATGGAGGCCCTTATATTTAAGGTTTTTGTATATGAAAATAGGAATGCGTAATATTAAAACAGCTATATCTGTTTTAATTTGTTTATTAATTTATATTATTATTATATTTGTTGGATATGCAATTAATAAATCTGTATCACGTAGTGTTAAGATTGCAACACAACTATATACACCTTTCTTCGCCTGTTTAGCAGCTGCTTATAGTGTTTCAAGCAATAGAACAAAATCTTTAGGGCAAGCAAGACTGCGCTTTTTAGCTTCATTGATTGGTGGTTTATTTGGTCTTTTAATAGTATCAATTTATCAATTGACAGGTCACGAATGGCCGTTTCAACATATTTCCGCAACAGGAAACCCTACTTATGATAAAACAGGATTCTTCGAAACAGGATGGCTTTCTGGAGATCCATTTACAATAGATAATCTAACTACATCATTTATTTTATCTTTCATCCCTCCAATTATTTTATCTGCTTTAGCTGTAGTTCTTGTAATTTGGTTTTGCAATATCATTGGAAAAAGTGATTGTGCATTTATTGCCGTTTTAACGCTTACTGCCGTAATGTGTTCTCTTGGTACTAACCCTATTGTGTATGGTCCTAATAGAATATTATCAACTATGATTGGTATAGCTGTTGCATTACTTGTAAACTTAGGCAGAAGACATATCTTACATAATGATAATATTAGATTAATATTTTCACTTGATGGTATGTACTTAGAAGATAAAGATAAATTATCTGGTTTTAAATTATATCAATTAGAAAAATTAATTGAAAGTGGTGCGGATGTAACATTATATACTACACGTACACCTTCAACACTTAATTCTATGATTCGTGAAACTCAAATAAATAAGCCCGTAATTTGTATGTCGGGTGCTTCAGTTTTTGATTTTAAAAAGAAAGAATATTTACATGTTAATTATATTGATCCACTAACTTGCAATAAACTTAATTCTTTATTTGATAGCATAAGTGTAGATCCTTTCATAAGCAAGATTCAATATAATCATCACTATGTATATACAAGAACATTAAATACTGATTCAAAAAAAGAATATTTTGATGCAAAAAAGGATCAAGCTTATACATCGTTTGTAATAAATAATAATATTTCTAATGATGATATAATTTATTATATGATTCTTGATAAAACTGAAAAAATTAATAAGTTAGAAAATGAGATAAAAAAACTAAAATTAGATGATATTGTGGTTCTTAAACTTGATAGTAGCGAACGTAACAAAAATTATGATGGTAATTCATATTTAAAAATTTATTCTAAAAAGATACTTGATTTATCATACATCAAAAATAGTAATAAGAAAAATTATGCATTTGTAGCGCATAAATATGACTATATCTTATCTAATAATTGTGATAAAACATTTGAAGCTGATTTAACTCATACTAATTTGGTTAAAGATGCTAATGAAATTAATAAATTATTTAAAAAAGCTAATAAAGTATATAAGGAAAAGAGTGAATAATGAAATATAAAAAATATATTTTACCTATTATATTGGGCATAATCTATGTAGTTATGATTTGTTTTTTTACATATAAATGTCTAGAAACAGGTGGTAAATCTACAGAATCAAGCAATAAAGTGGCTGAGGTTATAAAAGATGTGACAAACGAAGTATTCAACACAAATATTCAAATGACTGATTCGTATACGACTTTAATTAGAAAACTGGTTGGCCATTTTGGATACTTTGTATTATTTGGTGTTGTATCTATTTTGTTTTATAAAAGTTTAAAAATGAATAATATTATAACTGTCGTTATACATTATGTATCTGGTTTTTTATTTGCATTTATCTCAGAGTATTGCCTAGAGGGTAAAACAGACGGAAGAAGTGCAAGTTTTAAAGATGTAATGATTGATTTTTCTGGTTTTGTTACTTTATCTACAATATTAATTATAATTTACTTTATTGTAATTTATAGAAAGAAGGTTAAAAATGAAAAACAAGAAATTGTATAAAACTGTACTTACTGCTTTATTTACAGCTCTTAGTTTTGCGGGCGTATATGTACAAATTAAATTACCTGTTGGTATGATACATTTGGGTAATTTTGTATGTATCTTAGCCTCATTTATGCTTGGAGGCCTTTTGGGTGGTATAAGTGGCGCAATTGGTATGATGTTAGCCGATGTTACGTTAGGATATGGTATGCCTAGTGCTTTAAGAACGCTAATATTAAAATTCTTCATGGGATTAATTGCAGGATCTTTATTTAAAGTTTATTCAAAAAAAGAAAAAGAAAGCATTGTACCGAATATAATTATTACAATCGTGCTTGCAATATCTAGTATTGTTACATGTATACTTAGTGTGTTAAGCTATCAAGGCAAGTTTGTCATAAATTATATTAAAGCTGATAAGGTCATTACAAAAACACTTGAATTTCATTGGATGATACCTCTTGTTTTTTTGATTCTATTTTTGTTTAGTATTATAGTTTTAATACTTAGAAATAAGGTCGATAAAGAAGCAAAGGTTGCACTTATATCAAGTAGTTTTGCGATTGCATTTAATGTATTTGGTGAAATTTTCATTAAATCTTTATTGTATTATTGGTTAAACTCTTCTTACAATACTTTAGATGCGGCTTTCATGTACTCTGTTTCGGGAATTCCTTCAACACTTGCGACTTCATGTATTACGCTTGCACTTGTAAGTTTTATATTCACGCCAGTTTATAAAGCATATAAACAAACTAATGCATATAAGGTATTAGAAGATAGTAAGAGTCTATAAAATAAAGTCACATTAAGCATTTTATATTTTTATAAAGTACTTTTTATGTGTAAGTTCGTTAAACATTATTGTTATTAGTAAATATTAAAACATAAGTAATATAAAAAGGGACTGCAAACTCAAATTTAGCTTGAGTGTATCACAGTCCCTTTTATAATTCATCTGGCGTTCCCGACCTGATTCGAACAGGCGGTCTTCAACTTAGGAGGTTGGTGCATTATCCAGCTATGCTACGGGAACAAATTAAATTATATTGGTTTTATATTATTAAAAACTTCCTGAAGACAAATAGATTTTAGCACAAATATTGGTATTTTAAAATAGAGAAAACAGCTAATCTATTCTGATAAATTGATAAAGTATTGATTGATGATAAAAACTAAGGAATGAGTTCATATTGTAAACTAATAAAAAATAATGTTATTTTATACATTTTAAGTATTTAAAGCAAAAAATGTGCTCACGTATGCGGGTGTTTCATTATATATTATAAAATATATAAAAAGTTTAAAAAATTTTGTTGACTTTATGATTTACAAATAATATAATCATATCGCTGTGAAAATTGTGTCGGTTTTATATCCGATTAAATAGCAAGTAATTAATTAACCATAATATGGTAGAAAGGAGAATTACAATGCCAACAATTGCACAATTAGTTCGTAACGGAAGACAATCTGTAAACAAGAAGTCTAAATCTCCATCTCTTGGAATTGGTTACAACACTTTAAAGAAGGAACGTACTGCTAACCCAGCTCCTCAAAAACGCGGTGTTTGTACACGTGTTACTACTATGACACCAAAGAAGCCTAACTCAGCTTTAAGAAAATATGCTCGTGTTAAGTTATCAAATGGTATCGAAGTAACTGCATATATTCCAGGTGTAGGACACACACTACAAGAGCACTCAACTGTTCTTATTCGTGGTGGACGTGTTAAGGACCTTCCAGGTGTACGTTATCACATTATCCGTGGTACATTAGACACAACTGGTGTTGCTGACCGTAAGCAATCTCGTTCAAAATACGGTGCTAAGAAGCCAAAGAATAAGTAGTCTGATCCACACTTATTAAGTGCTTAGATTTCGTGTTTATAAAAATATAAAACAAATCAAAATAAAATCAAATTTATGAAAAGAAGGAGGGATCGCCATGCCTCGTAAGGGACATATTATCAGAAGAGACGTTCTTGCCGATCCTATTTATAATTCAAAGTTAGTTACTAAATGTATCAACTTTATTATGTTAGATGGTAAGAAGGGAATTGCTCAAGGTATCGTTTATGGTGCATTAGAGCAAGTTGAACAAAAGACTGGTAAACCAGCAATTGAAGTATTTAATACTGCAATGAACAATATTATGCCAACTGTTGAAGTTAAGAGCCGTCGTGTTGGAGGACAAAACTTACAAGTTCCAACAGAAGTAAGACCAGAAAGAAGAGAAACTTTAGGTTTAAGATGGTTAGTTACTTATGCACGCCAAAGAAACGACAAGTCTATGGAAGATAGACTAGCTAAGGAACTTATGGATGCTGCTAACGGTACAGGTGGTGCTGTTAAGAAGCGTGATGACGTTCATAGAATGGCTGAAGCTAACAAGATGTACGCTCACTATCGTTTCTAATCTTAAATCAAAGGAGAATATAAAATGGCAAGAGAACATTCGTTAGATACTTACCGTAACTTTGGTATCATGGCTCACATTGATGCCGGTAAGACAACTACAACTGAACGTATCCTATTCCATACTAAGAAGATTCACGCTATCGGTGAAACACACGATGGTGCTTCTCAAATGGACTGGATGGAGCAAGAGAAGGAACGTGGTATCACAATTACTTCAGCTGCTACAACAGCTTATTGGAAGGGATATCGTTTAAACATCATTGATACTCCAGGACACGTAGACTTCACAGTTGAAGTTCAACGTTCTCTTCGTGTATTAGATGGTGCTGTAACTGTACTTGATGGTCAAGCAGGTGTTGAACCTCAAACTGAAACAGTATGGCGTCAAGCTTCAGAATACAAAGTTCCACGTATCGTATTCGTTAACAAGATGGATAAAGTTGGTGCTAACTTTGAATATTCTGTAGGTACAATTTTAAATAGATTAGGTGCTAATGCTGCTGCTATTCAATGGCCAATTGGTGCTGAAGACAACTTCAACGGTGTTATCGATTTAATCGAGCGTAAAGCTTATCACTTCGATTCAAGCGCTGATGAAAACTATACAGAAATCGAAATTCCAGCTGATTTAGTTGATACAGTTGAAACTAAGAGAGCTGAATTAATCGAAACTATTGCTGAATTCGATGAAGAAATTATGGCTGATTACCTTGAAGGTAACGAAATTTCTATCGATAGAATTAAGAAAGCAATCCGTCAAGAAGTATTAAAAGCTGAATTCTTCCCAGTACTTTGTGGTTCTGCTTACCACAACGTAGGTGTTAAGTTAATGCTTGATGCTGTTCTTGATTATCTTCCAAGCCCTGTCGATATCGGTGCTGTTAAAGGATACGATGATGAAGGTGCTGAAAAAGAATTCCAACCAAGCGATGATGAAAAATTCATGGCTTTAGCATTCAAGGTTATGACAGACCCATTCGTAGGTCGTCTAACATTCTTCCGTGTTTACTCAGGTAAGATCACTTCTGGTTCTTATGTTGTAAACACTACAAAAGGTGTTAAGGAACGTTTAGGACGTATCGTTCAAATGCATGCTAACCACCGTCAAGAAATTGATGAGGTTTATGCAGGTGATATTGCTGCTGCTATCGGTTTCAAGAACACTACAACAGGTAATACTTTATCTGAAGAAAAGAACAATTACGTTCTTGAACAAATGAAGTTCCCTGAACCAGTTATCTCTGTTGCTGTTGAACCTAAGACTAAGGGCGACCAAGAGAAGATGACTAACGCTTTAATCAAACTTGCAGAAGAAGATCCTACATTCAAGACTTATACTGATCAAGAAACTGGTCAAACAATCATTGCAGGTATGGGTGAATTACACCTTGATATCATTGTTGACCGTATGAGACGTGAATTCAACGTATCTTGTAACGTTGGTGCACCTCAAGTTTCTTACCGTGAAACAATCACAAAAGCTGCTGATTGTGAAGGTAAGTACGTTCACCAATCAGGTGGTCGTGGTCAATATGGTCACTGCTGGGTTAAATTCGAGCCAAATGAAGGCAAAGGATACGAATTCGTTGATGCCGTTGTTGGTGGTACAGTTCCTCGTGAATATATCCCAGTTGTAGATAAGGGATTACAAGAAGCACTAGGTAATGGTGTTCTTGCAGGCTACCCAATGATCGACGTTAAGTGTACATTATTTGATGGTTCTTACCATGAAGTAGACTCATCAGAAGCTGCATTTAAGGTTGCTGCATCATTCGCTGTTAAAGCAACAAAAGACAAGTGTGCTCCAGTTATTCTAGAGCCAATCATGGATGTAGATGTTATCGTTCCAGAAGACTATGTTGGTAACGTTATTGGTGACTTAACTAGCCGTCGTGGTACTCTTGAATCTCAAGAACCTAGAGGAAACGCTATTAACATCCGTGCTAACGTTCCATTATCAGAAATGTCTGGTTATGCTACTGCATTACGTTCTAATACACAAGGTAGAGGAACATTCATGATGCAAATGTCTCATTACGCTGCTTGTCCACGTAATGTACAAGAAGAAATTATCAAGAATCGTTCTTAATTTTTAAGAACGTTCTTGGTCAATCTATTAACAATATTCTTGCTTTAATTTTTAATATATAGTAAAATATTGTTGATGTAAAAATCAGTTAGAAATTTAATTTCTAAAAGTTAAATTGCAAATAAAATACTTATAGGAGGACCATTTAATATGGCAAAGGAAAAATTTAACCGTTCAAAAGCTCACGTTAATATTGGTACTATCGGTCACATCGACCATGGTAAAACAACTTTAACTGCTGCTATCTGTCACGTACTTTCAAAGCAAGGATTTGCTAAGGACCTTGGTTATTCAGGTATCGACGCAGCTCCAGAAGAAAAAGCTCGTGGTATAACTATTAACTCAGCACACGTTGAGTACGAAACTGAAAACAGACACTATGCACACGTTGACTGCCCAGGACACGCTGACTATGTAAAGAACATGATCACTGGTGCTGCTCAAATGGATGGAGCTATTCTAGTAGTAGCTGCTACTGATGGTGCTATGCCTCAAACTCGTGAGCACATCTTACTTGCTCGTCAAGTTGGTGTTCCTCGTATTGTTGTATTCTTAAATAAGTGTGATATGGTTGACGATCCTGAATTCATCGACTTAGTTGAAATGGATATCCGTCAATTATTATCTGACTATGGTTTCCCTGGCGATGAATGTCCAGTTATTCGTGGATCTGCTCTTGGTGCATTAAATGATGAACCACAATGGGTTGAAAAGGTAAACGAATTAATGGCTGCTGTTGATGAGTATATTCCTACTCCAACAAGAGACACTGATAAGCCATTCTTAATGCCAGTTGAAGACGTATTCACAATCACTGGTCGTGGTACAGTTGCTACTGGTCGTGTTGACCGTGGTAGAATCAACCTTAACGACCAAGTTGCTATCGTTGGTATTAAGGATACTATTACTTCAGTTGCTACAGGTCTTGAAATGTTCCGTAAGACTCTTGATTATGCTGAAGCAGGAGACAACGTAGGTGTATTACTTCGTGGTGTAGACCGTACTCAAATTCAAAGAGGACAATGCTTAGCTAAACCAGGAACAATCACTCCTCATACTAAGTTTAAGGCTCAAGTATACGTTTTAACTAAAGAAGAAGGAGGCCGTCATACAGCATTCTTCTCTAACTATCGTCCACAATTCTTCTTCCATACTACAGATGTAACTGGTACAATTCAACTTGAACCAGGTGTAGAAATGGTAATGCCTGGCGATAACACAGTTATGACTGTTGAATTAATTCACCCAGTAGCTATCGAAGCTAACACTAAGTTCTCTATCCGTGAAGGCGGAAAAACTGTAGGTGCTGGTTCAGTTACTGAAATCATTGCTTAATAGCTAAAACTAAGAATCTCGAAAGAGATTCTTTTTTTTTGCAATATGATATTTAATTGAATTTAATATGTAAAATTTAAGATTGTGCTATAATTAGTTGAGGGTATTTATTATGATATTTGATACACATTCTCATCTTTTTGATGAGGCATTTAATGATGATAGAGACGAATGTTTCGAAAGGCTTAAAAAACTTAGTGGAAAAGTTATGATTGTTGGTTTTACTAATGAAAATAACCAACTAGCGTATGACTTGGCTAATCAATATAATATGTATTCATCTGCTGGCTTACATCCTTCTGAAGCATTCGGAAACATAAGTGAAAAACTTAATGAATTAGAAAGTTTTATTAAAACTCATAAAGTTTATGCAATTGGTGAATGTGGCCTTGATTATCATTGGGAACCATATGATAAAGAAAAACAAAGAGAACTATTTGAAGGCCAAATTTTACTTGCACAAAAGTATAATTTACCACTTATTATTCATTCACGTGATGCAAGTAAAGATACGTTTGATATTATAAATTTATATAAAGGTAAAGTGAAAGGCGTTATGCATTGTTATTCAGGCTCTCTTGAAATGGCTAAAGAATATGTAAAAATAGGTTGGTATATTTCACTTGGCGGACCTTTGACTTTTAAAAACTCTAAAGAAACAAAAAGAGTTTGTGAAGAAATAAACATAAATAGATTATTAATCGAAACTGATTGTCCATATTTATGTCCTGAACCTTTTAGAGGGAAAAGAAACGAAAGCAGTTATGTAGAGTATGTAGCAAAAACTATGGCTTTACTAAAGAATAAAACATATGAAGAGATATGTGAAATTACATATCAAAATGCGAAAGAATTATTTAAAATTGGTGATTAAAATGAAGAAAATTTTAATAACATTATTAGTCTTTACAACTCTAATATTATTAAGCTGTACAAATGTTACATATGACAACAGTGGGGCTAGTGTTTATGAGATTCAAACATCTACAGCTGAAGTTGTCCAAAATGTTGAGGGAGCTTGTGTTGGTATTACTGCATTATCTAGTTCAAACTCTCAATTTTTAGGTAGTGGTATCATTTTTAAACATGAAGAAAATAGATATTATTTTTTAACTAATTATCATGTGGTAAGTGATGTTATTGAGGATAAAGAAGCTACTTATAAGGTATATGTAGGATCTAATACTAATAGTTTTAAAGCTTACGTAATGTACGATACAAATGATAATGCAATTAAGGATAGTGCTAAAGATTTAATTGTAATGTATTTTGAATCTGAAGAAGAATATCATACAATTGCTATATCAAATGATGTCTCAACACATGTTATAAAAGGTGAAGAACTTATTGCAATAGGTTGTCCTATATCTTTAGATAATTATAATTTAGTTAGTACAGGTGTTGCATCGCTTGAGGAATATACTATGTCCAATAATGGGGGCAAGGTCAACGTTATTCAACACACAGCCCCTATTAATCCTGGTAATTCGGGGGGCGGTTTGTTTAATTATAAGGGCGAATTAGTTGGTATTAATTTTAAAGGTACAACTGCAGTTAAGGAAGGCGAAACATATATAGCGGTCAGTGGTATTTATTACGCAATTGCAATGTCAAGCGTTAAGGAGTTTTTAAATGACTACGAAATTATATAGATATGCAAAATGCATGGTAATTGTATTGTTTTTCGCTTTTCTACTTACTTCTTGCTTTAAAGACAAAGTTGTAAAAGTAGATACAGTGTATAATGTTTCAACAAAGTCACTAAATATATCAAGCGAATTGTTGAATAATGCATCTAAAACATGTGTGGAAGGAATAAATACTACTGAAAATAAAAAATATTCTGGTGTTATTTTTTTAGAAAAAGATTCTAAATATTATATTGCTCTTCCGTATTACGATAATTTGAAATATGATACTATCATTTTATATGATAAGTCTAAGGTTACACCTACACTTGTTGGCACTGACTTAAGTAATAAATTATGCGTATATACTATAGAAACTAATGTAGATGTATCGGTAATTAGTGGAAACACAAATGAATTGTATAAAGCTCAAATGGTAGGTTCTCTTTCAACTCCATCTGATGAGACTAATATTGCATCTTATAAAGAAGGTATTATATCTTCTCTAAATAGTTCTTATTTTACAACTGATATATTACTTTCAGAGCCAGATGTTGGTGGAATTATAATTAATGAAAATGCTCAAATGTTGGGGTTTGTCTATTCATATTCTTATTCGGCTGATGGGGATAAAATTGGTGAAACTTATAGCAATTACGTCAAAGGAATTAATCATTCTTATAGATATGAAGATTTCTTTAAATATGCAATAAACATTGTTGAAAATGGAACTTTTACTAAAGGTTTAATGGGAATAACTCAAACAAATAACGAATATGCATCTTTTATGGCTAAAGAATATAATTTAGAGTATGCTGAGCCGGAAAATGCAAAAGGCTTAGCCTACATAATTAATGTTGCAGGTAGTGCTAAAGAAGCAGGTGTAAAAGCAGGCGAATTTATCTATGAGTTAAATGGTATGTTGGTCTATAGAACAACTGACGTATCACATATAATGTCGTTTTTGCCAAAAGGCACAAATGTTTCACTTAAAACAATTGACTCAAATGGGAATATTAAGTCTTATTCTATAACATTAAGCTAGGAGGGATATTATAAATAAATTTTTATATATGATTGAAGAATCATACGATTTTAATTATTTTGATACGCTTAGCTTAGCTCATTGGTTAGGTTTTGAAAAAGCAAAAAGGTTTATACATAATTTTATATTCATTTTGATTGTGACTATATTTCTAGAAGCTTTAATCATAGTTACTAAACTTGATGATATATCGATTGCGTTTTGCGCTCTCCCTATTATTATTGCAATTATTTTTATGGTACTCATAATATTTCAAAATTACGCTTATAGAAAGATTATTTATTTTAAGGCGTTAGAAAAGTATTATAATAATTTTTTGAGTGATTATATTGGCTACACAAGGCTAATTGTAGGCTTCAATAATAAAACTATTAATAAAAAATTTTATAATAATTTTATAATGTTAACTAATGGGTATAATTTTATATTTTTAGAAGATCCTTTGAAAGGCACAAGATTCTATTTTAAAGATAAGACTAATTTAAAAGTGACGGGAGAAACTGAAGGCCATAAACTTGAATTTTCTACAGTCGATATTAAACAGTTTTATTTAGTTCCAGGACTTGAAGTGAATGCGGGCGAACTTTACAACACATATATTAATATAGAATCAAATATTAAGAAAGTAATTGTAACATTAAATGATTTTACCACTATTGAAATTAGTGGAAATGCGTACGAATATATAAAAAATAGCAATCCGCTAAAGGAAGTAGATTATGAAATACAACGAGAAATTAGTTCAAATTCTTAAAGAAAATAATTTAACCATTACAACGTGTGAGTCTTTAACCGGAGGACTTGTTGCAAGTGCAATAGTTGATGTAAGTGGTAGTAGCCAAGTCCTTAACGAAGCGTACATTACTTATGCGGCTAGTAGCAAAGAACATCTTGTC
Organism: Alistipes finegoldii; assembly: GCA_963621965.1. GTDB lineage: Bacteria > Bacillota_I > Bacilli_A > Acholeplasmatales > Anaeroplasmataceae > JAEELC01. Next base: position 9,257 of record CAVFGN010000018.1, on the reverse strand, counting down.
GGTGTTGATCATAATATCATAGATGAATATGGTGTTGTATCTATTCAAACAGCTTGTGATATGGTTTTAAAAGCAGCTAAAAAAGCTCATAGCGATGTCGCAATTTCAACAACTGGTGTAGCTGGTCCTACAGGAGGAGATGAAATAAATCCTGTTGGTACTGTTTGTTTTGGATTTTATTATAAAGGAAATATTGAAACTATACGTGTTAATTTTAGTGATTTTGGAAGAAATAAAAATAGAAAACAAGCGGTTAATTTTGCAATAAAATATGCTTATCAATTTGTAAAGGAAAATCTAAAAAAAGACTTGCAATAAGTATGTGTCTATGGTAGAATAAATAGGCATTTTAAACAAAGTGCTCCTTGTCTAGAGAAAAACTAGACCATGACCATGAGGAGGTGTCAAGGATGAAAAAATATGAAATTATGTACATTTTAAATCCAAATTTAAGCGCAGAAGACACTAAGAAGCAAATCGAATTAGTAAATAAGATTTTCGCTGATAATGCTTCTAAGGTTTTAACTGTTAAGGAAATTGGTTTAAAGGACTTAGCTTATGAAATCGAAGGAAACCATAAAGGTTACTACGTTTGGGCTGAAGTAGAAGCTAATAATCAAGCTGTTAATGAGTACAATCGTATCGTAGGATATGAAGAAAACATCATTCGTCATATCATCGTTAAAGAAGACTAATTAAACAGGTGCATTATGGTAAATAATGTAGTTTTAGTTGGCAGAATTACAAAGGATCCTGAAGTAAGAACAATTACTTCTGGAAGCCCTACTGTATCATTTACTTTAGCAATTGATAGAATTCCTGGCAAAGACGGCCAAACACAAGCAGATTTCGTTCCTTGTGTTGCATGGAATCAAAGTGCTCAGTTCATTGGTAACTATGTTAAAAAGGGTTATATGCTTTCGGTTGAAGGTAGAATTCAAACTAGAAACTATCAAGACCAAAACGGAACTACACGTTATGTTACAGAAGTTTATTGTAACCGTGTTCAAAATTTAACCCCTAAAAATGGTTCTCAAACAGGAAACAATTCTAATTATCAAAATTATCAAGCTAACAATCAAGGAAACGATCTTGATCCAAACAAAGGATTTACTACAGATGTTTCTGATGATGATTTACCATTCTAATAAGGAGGATATAAAATATGGCATTCAATAATAAAGGCTTTGTACGTCGTAAAAAAGTTTGTTACTTCACTGCAAATCATATTGAAAATATTGATTTCAAAGATGTAGAACTTTTAAAGAAATTCGTTACTGATAGAGGCAAAATTTTACCTCGTCGTGTAACTGGTACTTGTGCTAAGTATCAAAGAAAACTAGCTATTGCTATTAAGAGAGCTAGACATATGGCATTATTACCTTTCGTAAATAATGACTAATTTAAAGGCCTTCGGGCCTTTTTCTTTTGGCTTATTATAATAACTTATGATATAATAAATAAGTGGAATACTGAGGTGATAATATTGAAAAAATATACAAATATAATTATAACATCTGCTTCAGCTGTCTTTTTATTAGCTTCTGGAGTTAGTATTTATCTATTTTTCAAAATTGATAGTAAAACATTAACATATATTTTTCTAGGATTATCTTTCTTATTCGTTATTTTAACTACTGTTTTTGTTATGCTTATTATCTCTAAAAAATATCTTAAGAAGATAAAAGGCTTAGAGGATCAAGTAGATACATTAAATAACAGTGGTTATCACATTAAGGAAGCCGGAGATATTGCTTTCAATAATTTACCTGTTGCGATATTAGTTTATGATTCACGCTACAATATCACTTGGGGAAATGCTTTTGCAAAGCAAATATTTAAAACTAACTTTTTAAATGATGACATTATTGATATTGATATCAATTTATATAATCAATTAAAAGAACACACTCCAAAATTTTTATATCAAAAAGATGGAGAATATTACGACGTAACATCTTATCCTGATAACAATCTTTTATTCTTTTTCCCTGCTACTGAAAGAGAAAAACTACAACAAAAGTATAATGCGCGTACTACTGCGATTGGTATTATAAAAATTGATAACTTAGATGAATCATTAAGTATGTATTCTGTTCAAGAAGCTTCACAAATCCGTGGAGAATTCTTAGGCGTAATTAGTGATTTAGCTCAAAATTATAAAGCAAGCTTACAAAAAATTGATGATGATAAGATGCTATTTATTACTGATAAAGAATCACTCGAGTCAATTGTTAATAATAATTTTGACTGCTTTAATCAAGTACATGATATTGCTAATCGTAACCATTTAAGAACTAGTATGTCTATGGGATTTGCGTGTTACGATAAATCAAGTTCTGATGTTGTATCTTTAGCTCAATCATCAGTTGATTTGGCTGAACGTAGAGGAGGAGACCAAGCGGTTATCAATATTGAAGGTGAAGAAATTAAGTACTTTGGTGGTAAGATTGATGCACTTGAAAAAGAATCACGTGTTAAAGAAAGCACTAACGCAAGAGAACTTAGAAGCGCGATTGAAAAGGCAAATACAATTTATATTACAGGACATAGATATCCTGATGCCGACTGTATTGGTTCAATGCTTGGTGTACTTAGAATGGCCTTATCTCTTAATAAAAATAATGTTCGTGTAGTTTTAGATGGTACTAATACAGATAAAATAAGTGCAAGAATGTTATCATTGCTTGAAGATGAAGAACCTGATATTTACGAACATTTTGTAAGTATTGATAAAGTTGACATCAAAAAGACTGAATTTGATAATGAATCAGTTTTACTTGTTATTTGTGATACACAAGGCCCTAAGATAATGTGTTATCCAGAACTTTATGAATTAATTGGTAATCGTTTTGTAATTGATCACCATAGAGCTGGAGAACCTGCTTTTGAAAATTGTAAGACTTTATATGTCGATACAGGTGCTTCGAGTGCAGTTGAAATGATTTGCGAAATGTTACCATTCTTTAATAAAGATCTTAAACTTAATAAATATGAAGCTACACTTATGTTAGCTGGTATTTTTATTGATACTAATAGTTTCGTATTTAATACTCGTACTAGAACATTTGAAGTAGCGTCCGTACTTAAAAATGCTGGTGCGGATATGATGAGTGTTCGAAAACTAACTAGAGATAGTTATGATATTGAAAAATATATAGCAAATGCATTTGTTAAGGCTGAACTTTATGAACAAGATTTTGCAATTTCAAAACTTGAGGATGTAATTGACGATAGATCTTTACTTGCAAGAATTTCAGATAAGTTAATTACTATCGATAGTCTAAAAGCTGCTTTCACAATAGCGCTTAACAATGAAGGCACTGTCTGTGTTTCTGCAAGATCAATCGACGATTTTAATGTTCAAGCGATTATGGAAGAAATGGGTGGTGGCGGACATAAGAATGCGGCCGCAACTCAAATTAAAGACTCTTCTATTAACGAAGTATGTGAAAAGTTAAAGAAAATCTTATATAGAGAAAAGATTAGTAATACTAAGGAGGATGTTAACGTGGAAGTTATTTTATTAGAAGATGTAAAAGGCAAAGGTAAAAAAGATTCTATTATCAAGGTTGCAAATGGATATGCAAACTATTTGATTAATTCTAAATTAGCTGTTCCTGCTACTGATGAAAATAAAAAGAATCTTGATGCTAAAAAAGCTGAAGATGAACAAATTGAACAAAATAAGATTAAGACTCATGAAAGACTTAAGAAAGAAATTGATGGTAAGTCTATTGATGTTTATATTAAATTTGGTCAAGATGGTAAAGCCTTCGGTCATATTACTACTAAACAAATTTGTGATGAATTTGAAGCTCAAACTGGTATTCATTTAGACAAAAAGAAAGTAGCTATTCCATCAGATATTGACTTTATTGGTAAATTTAAAGCTACTGTAAATTTATATAAAGATATAAATGCTTCATTTGATGTAAATGTTCTTGAAATGAGGTAATCTTGTGGCTGATAATATTCAAAATAAACAAGTACCGGTTAATCTAGAAGCTGAAACAGGTATATTAAATAGTGTTCTTATTGACAATGGGTTAATTGTTAATGTTATTGATATGATTCAGCCTGAAGATTTCTATGATCATAAAAATCGTATAATTTATAGTGCAATGTTAGATTTATATAAATCTAATAGCAAAATCGACGCTAGATTACTTAAAGCGAAACTTGAAGAATTAAATAAGTTTGATGAAGTTGGTGGTTTGCCTTACATAATGGAGATTTTAAACTACAATTATTCAACTCAAAATATTGATGAATATGTAAGACTTGTAAGCGATGCGGCTTTAAAGAGAAGAACGATTTCTACACTTAAACAACTTAGTCAAGAAGGCTTTGATGCGTCAAAAGATGTTAATGATTATTTAGAAAAGGTTGAAAGTGAGATTTTTAACCTTACCCAATATAGAAATACATCTGAATTCATTAATATATCTTCTGTATGCCAAGATGTGTTAAAGAAAGAAGAAGAATTATCACGTAATAAAGAAGACGTAACTGGTTTAAATACCGGATTTGAAAATTTAAATAATATTACTTTAGGTCTTCAAAAAGGTAATTTAATCATTTTAGCTGCACGTCCTGCGATGGGTAAAAGTGCATATGCACTTAATTTAGTTGTAAATGCGGCGCGCACAAACAAAGGTGGTAAAGCTAGTGTTGCAGTATTTTCACTTGAAATGGGAGCTGACCAATTAGTTGAAAGAATGTTTGCGGCTGAAAGTGGTATAACAAGTGATAAAATTAGAAGTGGTCAATTAAATTCTGAAGATTGGCGTAGCTTAGGTGCGGCAGCTGAAAACTTAAAAGCGCTTAATATTTACTTCGATCAACAAGGTGGTACTACTGTTGGTGAGATTCGTAGTAAATGTAGAAAATTAAAACAAAGTGAAAAAGGTCTTGACTTAATAGTAATTGATTATTTACAATTAATTTCAGGTGGCAGAGAAATGACTTCTAAAGTTGAAGAAGTTTCTTTAATCAGTAGAGCATTAAAACTTTTAGCCCGTGAACTTGAAGTTCCAGTTGTAGCTTTATCTCAGTTAAGCCGTAAGGTAGAACAAAGAGATGACAATAGACCTACTTTGTCCGATCTTCGTGATTCTGGATCTATCGAGCAAGATGCGGATATCGTATGTTTCTTATATAGAGAGGCATATTATAAGAAGAATAACTCGAATAAATGTGAACTTATTATTGCTAAAAACAGAGCCGGTTCACTTGCAACTCTAAATTATATTTTTGATGGCTCAATACAAAAATTTAGCGAAATTGGTGTGGAGGAAAATAACTAATGGTTTTTGATAGACTAGACGCTATGGAAAAGCGTTATGATGAAATAACTGAATTATTATCAGACGTTTCAGTATGTAGTGACGTTTCTAGATTAACAAAACTTTCGAAAGAACAACGTTCATTACAAAAACCTGTTGAATTATATAGAGAATATAAATCACTTAAAGACAGTCTTCCTGAATTAAAAGAAATGTCTAAGAGTGATGATGAAGAAATGGCTTTATTAGCTAGTGAGGAATTAGATACAGCTAAAAAAAGAATGGATCAAATTGATGAGGAAATGGTAGTATTATTAATGCCTAAAGACCCTAATGATGAAAAAGACGTAATCATTGAAATTAGAGGCGCTGTAGGCGGAGATGAAGCTAACATTTTTGCAGGCGATTTGTTTAGAATGTATTCTAAGTATGCTGAATCAAAAGGATGGAAGGTTCAAATACTTGATGCAATGCCTTCTGCTATGGGCGGTTATTCGTCTATCCAAGCCAAGATTAGTGGAGATGCTGTTTATTCACAATTGAAGTTTGAGTCAGGCGGACATCGTGTACAACGTATTCCTGTAACTGAAGCAAATGGACGTATTCAAACAAGCATCGCGACTGTACTAGTAATGCCTGAAGCTGAAGAACTCGATTTCCAATTAGATGAAAAAGATTTAAGAATTGATACCATGTGTGCATCAGGACCTGGAGGACAAGGTGTAAACACAACTTATTCTGCTGTACGTGTAACACATATTCCTACAGGTGAATTCGTTGCTTGTCAAATTTGCCGTAGCCAACACGAAAACAAGGCCATGGCTATGGAAATTTTAAGAACTAGAATTTACCAAAAGATGAAAGAAGAAGAGGACGCGAAAAACGGAGCTACTCGTCAATCTTTAATTGGACATGGAGAAAGAAGCGAAAAAATTCGTACTTATAATTATCCTCAAAACCGTGTTACCGATCATAGAATCGGTTTCACAATCAATAGACTTGATGCAGTAATCGATGGAAAACTTGATTTAATTATTCAACCATTAATCGACGAAGATCAAAAAAGAAAATTAGAAGCTGGAGAAAATAAATAGTAGAAGGTAGCTTCTACTATTTTTTGTATTTTTTATGACTTATAAAAAGAAAATTGAAGAAGCATGCAAAATTGCATTAGAACATGATAAAGAAGAAAGTGCTGTATTATTTTTAATTGAACACGCGAGTGGTCTAAGCTCTAGCGAATTATTTATGAAGCAAGGTAGCAAAATGTCTCCTTTAGAAGAAGAAAAATTTGATAAAATGTTTAATGAATATATTTATCATAATCAACCTGTTCAATATCTTACAGGACATTCTTATTTTTATGGATATGAGTTTAATGTTAATAGCGATGTTTTAATTCCACGCCCTGAAACTGAAGAACTAGTGGAAAACATTTTAAAGATTTATGATAGAACATTTCAACGTGGTACGAATGTTGATGTTGTTGATATAGGTACAGGCAGTGGTGCAATCTCTATTACTTTATCTTTAGAAGAAAGTTCTATGAATGTATCAGCTACTGATATTTCAAGTGAAGCTTTAAAAGTTGCTAAAGAAAATAATGATAAACTTGGTGGTAAGGTTACGTTCTTTGAGGGAGATATGTTAGAGCCTATATTAGGGAAAAAATTCGATATCTTAGTATCAAATCCTCCTTATATTCCTGATAGCGAATATGTTGATCCGCTTGTTAAAGACAATGAACCAAATGTTGCATTATTTGGTGGGAATGATGGGCTTAAGTTCTATAAAATTATTTTAGAAGGTAGTTCACGTATTTTGAAAGATAAATTTATCATGGGTTTTGAGCATGGTTATAATACTTCCGCATCAATTGAAGATTTAGCTAAAAAGTTGTATCCTGATGCGATAGTATTTACAAAAAAAGATATGCAAGGACGCGACAGAATGACATTTGTCATTCAAGGTTTTGATTATGAAGACTAATTATGTAATAATTTTTCCGACTGATACAGTTTATGGTATTGGAGCTTCTGTTTATGATACAAAAGGAATGGAAAGAATATATAAAATAAAAAATAGACCTAAGTCTAAACCTCTTGCAGTATTGTGTGCAAATTTAGAACAAATCAAAGATATTTGTTTTGTTTCAAGTGATGCACAAAAATTGATTAATGAGTTTTTACCTGGACCTCTTACTATTATTTTAAAGAGTAAAGATAAAGTTAAAGAAACATTTGGTCATGATACAATTGGGGTAAGAATTCCAAATTATAAACTAGCTCTTGAAATACTAGAAAAAGAAGGAGCTTTTGCGACTACTTCAGTTAACGAATCAGGTAAACCTTCGATTAATGATTATGAAATTATAAAAGAAGAGTACCGAAATCTAGTAGATGAAATTTTTGCACCCACAGGAGAGGCAACTTCAAGTCTTGCATCTACTGTTATTGATTTAACAAATGAAAAGCCTAAAATGTTGCGCGAAGGCGCAATTACTTTACAAATGATTGAAGATACATTAGCTAAATAATGTATCTTTATTTTTTTAAAAATGGTATAATTAGTTTATAGGAGAATTTTATATGTACGAAATTATTGATAAATACATTGAAAAGTTAATTAATGGTTCAACACCAGAAATGCCTTTATGGAATATTGAGGCAATCAGACAAGGAAAGAAACCTCATTGGAACTATATCGATGGTTGCATGATGACATCTTTGCTTGAATTATATTCTTTTACAAAGAATGAAAAGTATTTTAAGTTTGTTAAGAATTATATCGATTACTTTGTTAAAGAAGATGGAACAATTGAGACATATAATAGAGATAAACATACATTAGACGATATTTGTGAATCAAGAGTTTTATTTGACTTATACAAGTTGACAGGTGAAGAAAAATATAAAAAAGCTATCGAATATACATATGAACATATCAAAGCTCAACCTAGAACTTATGAAGGATCATTCTGGCATAAAGATATTTATCCTAATCAAGTTTGGCTTGATGGATTATTTATGGCTAATGTGTTTTATATGCGTTATGAAACTGATATTAATGGCTGCAAGAATTACGCAGACATTAAGAAACAATTTGCGCTTGTAAGAGAACATATGTATGATCCGGAAAAACATTTGTATTATCATGGATATGATGCAAGCAAGAGTGCATTCTGGGCTAATAAAGAAACAGGACTTTCTAAAAACTTTTGGTTACGTGCAAATGGCTGGTTTATTATTGCGCTCGTAGATATTTTAGGATACATGAACGAAGGCGTTTATGAAGACTACGATTTCTATAAAAAATTACTTAAAGAAGCAGTTGACGGCCTATTAATGTATCAAGATAAGGAGTCTAAAATGTTCTACCAAGTCGTTGATCAAGGATCTAGAGAAGGTAACTATTTAGAGACTAGTGGATCTTCTATGATTGCATTTGCGATTTTAAAAGGTGTAAGATTACACGTTTTACCTGACAAATATGAACAAATCGGTTTAGACATTTTCAATGGCGTATGCAATAAATATGTCAGCGAAAAGAATGGCGATTTAAATGTAGGTGGTATTTGCCTAGTTGCAGGATTAGGACCAGAAAATAATACTCGTCGCGATGGTACTTATGAGTATTATATTTCAGAACCTGTAGTTGAAAATGATGCAAAAGGTATAGGACCTCTTATTCTAGCTTATACAGAAGTTAAAAAAATTATTGAATAATTTAAATGAAAGAACTTTTAATGAAATTTTATTGCTAATTAAAAGTTCTTTTTTTACGCAATATAAAAATTTGAAGAATTTACAAAAAGTTCTTGACCTTATCCATGTCTAGGAGTAAAATAAATAAGGCTTTTAAAGCTTACAACTTAAAATTGATTAATTGAATACTTTAAAAATATTTAAAAAAAATATTTGACTTAAAAAGTTTTAAGTGGTAAAATAATTAAGCGCTTTAAAGCGTGAA
>CAVFGN010000017.1:30542-39906 GCA_963621965.1 Alistipes finegoldii | reverse complement strand
GATCGTTCTGTTCCCAAGTGATCAGCTCGGCCACACCAATAGTCCTACCAATAGTCCTTATGTGGCAGATAGCAGCCTCCGAAATCAGAAGATGATCTTCATGGACAGCCGATACCTGATATGACTGTTCATTTCCATCAAGCCTTCCTCTTTCATGACAAAGTCGAGACAATAGTCTTGCGCCGCCTCTACGGACGCAAAGCTTGTCTCGTACTCTGCCCAGCAGTCTCCACTGCAGCCGCTCGTTGCCTCGTGAACGAGGACACGACGTGGCTTTAACAGCGGAGAAATGCTGTTGAAGACCTCTTTCCCTTTTAAAAGCATAAAAACTGTTTTTTAAAGAGGATACTTACGATTCCCAGCACGTAAGCTTGGCTGCCGTCAGTAATGTACAGACTCGACGGTAATATTGTCTGTACATATTGTCAGTCCGTGATAGAACTGACATCATCACTAGCAGAGACTAGTGATGAGCGTGAGAAACAACAACACCACAGACCAGCACTATACAGCGAGATAAATTTTTTGAAAATCATCCCGCTATAGAGAGGCTGTGTGGGATATACGTTTCCCCACGCTGCTAAGGGGGTGGAGTCCGTGCTATGTATCCACACACCCACTTTATATAAAAAAAAATTTTTATTTTAGAGATTTTCAAAATTATAAAAAAAATTTTTATTTTACTGAACTTATGGGGGGTTATTAATATATTTTTTTTATTGAAAAATGATTTTGTATTATATATGATAATATATATTTTTGTGCTCTATTTAGAGAGAAGTTTTGTTTTTAACATTTAAAAGAATTGATTATGGGTACTGAAACTAATTAGTCACGTGATTATTTGACCTTGTATAATGATCCAAAACGTTATGAAGATATTGCTGATCCTGGATTAAGTAATTATACTTGGAAGGATGTATCTCCTGCGTTTGCTGGTATGAAAAATAGAGATTATAATATTCGTTATGATCCTTATACTGGTAAAGTGTTGGGTTATTATGAAAAAGATCGTCTTATTCCTGAAAGTGAATATAGTAAATGGGGTATAAGTCCCGCAGCTCGTAAAAACAGTGCTATGCTTGCAGATCGGATACGTCCTGTTGCGGTTTAGCAGAACAGGCGTGGTGGTGTGATTGATTATTGGGGGTTATATTGATGTTATTTGATGTAGTGAATCAGTTAAGTATTTCTGATCCTACTCATGAGTAGATATATTTAGTTGTTAGGAGTAATATTGAGTATTTAGAGCGTGAGTTTCCTGGTTGTGTAGTATTTGGCAGTGCTGCTTTAGTATTAGAGGGGTTTAATCATGTGCCTAACGATTATGATATTTACATTAATGATTCGATGATTCCTAGTATTAAGAGGCATCATATAAAGTATGTTCGTCGGTTAGTTTTTGAGTGTTAGTATCGTGGTATAACATTATAGTTTATAAATATATCTACAGTAAGTGATAGGGTGGGTTATATAAATGCTTTAACTACTATTACTAGTGATAATTGTTAGATTTACCGTGATATATTAGAGTCTAGGCTAATTAAGAAGTTTTCTGACAGTTTGGATAATGTGCTTCATAGATGTAGTGATATTAATGTGTTAAAGCGTTATTTTAAGTAGAATAAGTCAATGAAGGTAGAGGCCGTTAGATTTTTATTATAGGGTTTATCTGATGAGGATTTTAAGTTATTAGCATTATAGTACATTTTGATGTGTAATATCAACTGGTCATATTTATATAAGGAATGTGAGGAAGATTTATCTGATTAGCAGATTGATATTATTAGTAGTTATATAAAGGTTTTATATCCCAGTATTGACATTGAGTTTAGTCGTGGTAAGGTTTTGCCTTTATATAATATTATCATTGCCAGTTAGTATTGTATGACTGGTGGTGATTTTAGTGATTATAGTATATTTGAGTTTATAGATATGCCGCAGGATACTATTACGACGATTACTTACGATGATATTATTAAGTCTTTAGAGTTGTTGAAAAAAAAGTACAATGTAAAGATTTAACATTTTTTAACACAAAAAGTTTGCATATGTCAAATATAGTTATTATCTTTGCAGTATAATTAGAGGAGGTAATAATGACTATATAGAGGATAAATGCCGAGTTATCGGTGACTGATCATTTGAATGAGTTATTGGGTCAGTTATTATTAGATAATAGGGGTGATAGGGCTTACGAGCGTGTATTAGGCAAGGTTTTATCTTATGTGGATAAGATGAATTGGGATCTTGTTTTACGGGGTGAGCGTTATTTAAGTAAGCAGAGAGGGTTGCGACGTGATTGACCATTTATTAGGATGAGGCTAGTCGCGAGTCCATTCGGGATAGGCGAAGTATTGATCTTCGAATATGGGGGCTATTGCCCCATAGGATTTTTTGTTTTTTCATAATATATAAATTTGCCCTCTCTTATGGGGAGGGTTTATCCCCCTTAGCATACGGTGTGCACGGAGACTCTAAATCTCTTTCGTTTTTGTTACGCGAGGCGTGGGTTCGACTCCTACAGGGGGGACTAGTATGTTAAATGTTAAATGTTATTATATGATTAAGAAAATTAAGGAGTGGCTTTTTGGTAAGTCGTGTAAGGAGGAAGTTGTTTGTGAGGTTAAGAAAGATGTAAAGGTTAAGCCTCGTCGTGTTTATAAGCGTAAGAAGAAGGAGGTAAAGTAATGAGTAGTGTTACGGATCCGGGTGTTGATTTTACTTATGTTTATAGGGATACGGCGTTGGTAGAGACATTAAAGAAAGATTTGTTACGTTTTTTTAAGTCTGAAAAAATGAGTTCCAAGGAGAATATTATCAAGGAGTTTATCAGTCGTGGTTTTGCTATTGATAAGGTAGGTGGTAACGGCTGGTGTGTAGTTTTTAAGCCTGATGGGGTTATATTATCTAAATCGGGGGAGGAGGAGAGTTATTCTTATCCTATGTTTGAGTTGTTATTGCAGAATGGTAAGATTGATGTATCTGCTGATGTGAAGGAGTCTGATTTGGATGATAAATTAGTTCAGCGCTTATTATATTTGGTAATAAAATGTTTGCATAAGAAGTTTGGTGTTAAGGACATTTCCATATATGAGGGTGTTGTTAATGATCGTTCTTATTGGGATGTCTTTAAGGGTGATGAGGAGATTTTGTTGATTTACGAATGTGATGGTGGTCTTGAGTTGCGTAATGTTTATGCTGTACCATCTGGTCTTTCTGGGGAGTCTTCTTTATCTCTTAGGGAGGACACTAATTCTGTAGTTATAACTAAAGAGGAGGGTGTTATTTCAGCGTTGGAACGAGTGTTTGGTCTTTACGATACTTATAAGGCTTGGTTTGATTTGTATGAATCTTAAATATATTAAAAATAAAAACCGCTAGGGTTCTTCCTAGCGGTTTTTTTTTATTATAGATATCCGAACATATGTTTTGAGAGTTTAAATCCGTTTGCTCCTATTTGGGTAGCGTTTGGGTCTGTGCTGAATACACTAGTTCTATTTTGTTGGTTTTGTGCCCAGCGTGCGTCTTTTCTTGCCCTCCAGTCTTGGTGTCTTTGTGTTTCTTGTTGTTTATATTCGATTGCGTCGTTTACGCCTTTTCCTATTGCGTCTAGGCTGTTACCAATTGCTGTAGAGTCAAGTATTTTTTCTTTTATTCGTTCTACTTTAGAGGCTTGTCTTTGGTCTCGTTGGAATTTATGGTAGGCTCTATTTTCTCTTCTGTTTTGTTGTCTTTCTGCTCTAGCTTTAGCCTCATCGATTCTAGATTGATCCCAGCCTCTATCGATAGCTCGTTCATTAATTTTATTAATTTTATTATCGAATTTGGTAGAAACCCTATCTAGTTTTTTATTGAGATTATAAGCATTTTCCATGCTATTTTCGATATATGAGTTTCTAGCTCTTTCAGAAGAGAATGTACCCGCTTGATCACCTATTGTAGTGGTTTGTCCGTTTAGTTTAAAGCTTTGGTTGCCGAGATCTTCAAAGCTAGTGATACCTGTTGTTCTTCCTTTTGTATTATCATTGAATCCTGTGGTAGTATAGCCTAATGCTTGGTTTTTCATATAGCCACCATAGTTAGAGCCAAGTAGGTTTTTATCCATTTTTGTTTGGAAATTTGTCGCTCTTTTGTTTTGGTGTGCATCACTAGTTTTTCCAAGTGTGTTCCAATCCATTTCTAGGCCAGTATTAGCTTTACGGATAAGGTGTCCTCCTTTTTTTTGTTTATAAGCTGATATGCCGTGTATTACAGGGTTATTACGTTGATATATATCATCAAAATGGTTAGCCAGTTTTTCCCCTGCAAATCCCAAGATCCTTGACCATCGTGTTTTTCCATAGTCTTTACCTTGAATGCCTAATTGGGAGGTGTTTTCCTGCGGTTTATAGCCGTTTATTCCTGATAGTTGTGTTACTGTACCTGCGTTTTGGTTAACACCCACAGCACCACTAACACCCACAGCACCACTAACACCACTAACAGTGGCTGCCACTGCCGTACCACCCTCGTCTAATTTAGACACTTCATTTATGAGGGGAGATAACAGAAGTCCTAATTGAGCTTTAGATAGTTTAAATGTCATTGAATCAAGATTAAATCTTTAGTATTAAAGGTTTCTTTTTGTAATTCTCCTGTAGTTGAAAACCAAATACAGGTAATGCCTTTTAATTGTCCTTGTTTATTATTAGGATCACCAAACATAGTTGTATGTTTTCCTTGAACAATCATTAAGGGTTTATATGGTATGTCCTATTTAAGGGTTACTACCATACCTGCCTCAAAATATAATTTATCATCTTCTTTTGCCATATCTAATTAATTAAATCGTTCTTGTAAGTGTTCACCGGCTATTGCCATTACTCCTTGTTCGTTACATAATATATAGCCTTTTCGTTCAAAGGGTACTGGTCTAGTGGTGCGTATATTTATAAACACATCATCATCTTTTTTTACATATTTACAATCTGGTCCTACTTCTATTACTTTACAGCATACAATTTCTTGAACCAGTGTATCTCGTTCCCCAGTATCGGGATTATCAAACACCTCATCATTAATTAAGAAACCGCTTTTAGTAGTTCTTTGAATATAAGGGTTTTCTTCATACGGGAGAACTATAATATTTGAAAAAATAGGTTTAATATCCATAGCTATTAGATTTTAATTATTGAACAACCACTTGTAAGAATTAATGAAGCAGCAGTAACTGCATTCTCTAAAGACACTTTAGTAACCTGAAAAGGTTCAATTACTCCCATTTCGTAAGCATTACCGACTTTTTCCTTTTTAAAGTCTATAGTAGTTTCAAAATCGGAATCTTTTATAGCATCGATTGATACTGTACTATTTTTAGCTAGAGTTATTAAAGGTACTTGTAAAGCCTTTTTGAAGGTATCATCAAGATCTAATTCTTGTGAAGCTTTATAAAGGGAAACTCCTCCTCCTGGAAGTGTGCCGTGGAGCAACGCTGCCTTAGTGGCACATACTGCATCTTCAATTCTATCTTTTTTTTCTTTTATTTCTGTTTGGGAATAACCGCCCACTTTGATGGTACATATACCACCTTTAAAGTTAGCAAGTCGTTTAGAATAGATGCGTTGTTCTGTTTCAGATAGTTCTGGATTTTTTAGTTTATATTCTATTTCTTCAACATGTTTTGTATTATCACAATCAGTGTGACAGCCAATAAATGTTGTTGCTGATTTAGATACTATCACTTTATCACAAGTCATTGTAGAGCCTAATAGACGCTTTAAATCATCAATAAACATATCTTTATATATACCGTGATGCGGCATTTTAACAAAGCATGATTCCAAGATATGTTCTCTAGCGTTTTTCAGGAAAGCTTCTTGAATAAAAGTTTCCATATTAGTAGCTATGATGAGTAATGACTTCTGTTGTTGCAATGCTTTTTCTGCTATTGGTAAGATATCCGCATTTTTCATAATGCTTTCCTGTGTAATGTATACTAATACATTTTCAAGTTCACAGGTATTGTTTTGTGTATTTATAAAAAACGGAGAGGCAAAGCCGCTGTCGAGTTGTAATCCTTCGTGAAGTTCACAACTATCTTCACAGAGTTGTGATTCTTCTATGTTTACAATTCCGTATTTACCAACATTAGTATAGGCTTCAGCGATAAGTGATCCTATTTTTGGATCATTGTTTGCAGCTACTGTAGCTACTGGAACAAGATCTTCAAAGTTTTCAACTGGTTTCTTTTTATCTTCAAGCCATGCTACTACTTTTTTAGTTTGGTCTTGGAGCATTCGTTGAACACCAATAGGATTGTCTTTTACATCTTTATAAGCATCTACAATAGCTTTAGTTAGCAAGACACAGGTTGTAGTACCATCGCCAACATCTTTAGCTGTTTTTTGCGATAGTTCTGTAACTACATCCATAGCCATCTGTTCATAAGGATCATCAGATACCATGTTTGTAGCAACTGTCATACCATCTTTTGTAATGTGAATACCGCCTAATGTTTTTATAATGACATTTCGACCATTTGGTCCATAGGTGGTACCCACGGCATCACTAATTAATTGAACTCCCTTTAGCATGGAGTTTTTTACATCATCATTAAAAATTACATTTTTCATACAACATAAAATAAATTTACTTAATCTTTAGGCCATTTGTCCAATGGGCATTTGGCATCTTTTACTCTTGTTTTTTTATTTAATAAGCACCCACAGCCATTAGTAGCTCCTACTGAAGGGTATTGTGTAAGCACTTTTGTTTTTGTATTATAATATTTTTTAGCAGAACAGACTGGTCCAGCCATAGAAGTATCATATATTGGACACTTTTCACAAATAGCTATTCTTGATTGGTGAAGCTCCTCTTCACGTTTTAAAATGTCATTTATAAATCCAGTTGCAATTTGTTGTACTATTCTCATTGTTTAAAAATTAAAACCATAACTTAAACCTACTCCAATATAAGGCCCTATAAATCCTTTTCTAGTGATTATATCAAATCCGCCGCCAAATCCGGCTTGAATGCCTACATTAAATCTTTTCTTTTTTGGTGTTAACAATGAGTTTTCAATTGCAGCAGATTGAATATCTGTAAACCTAACATAAGGGTTTTTAGAAGTAACAAAGACTTTTTTATCTTCTGTTAAGCCTAATGTTAAAGGCACATTTAAATCAAGTGATTCTATAGTAGTATAACCTTTACTATTGATGATTTGTGTATAGCCTTTTAGAGAAGTCCAGTCATCATAATAGTTAAAGAAAGCCTTTATTGAATCATTCCTTATGACCACTGAATCTTGGAGGATTACCGTATCTAATGATACCCTACCTTCAATAGAGCTTATATAGGCTATACTAGCATTAAGTTTTTGTTCAAGTTCTTTTCTCTATTTATTTGATATATCTAAATATTGCTCTAGTTCTTTTTTGTCTAATATTAAAGACTATCTGTAAGATACTAACTATTCATTTTTCAATGAAAGGGTTTGAACTGAATCCATTAGAACTTTAATATTATTATCTGATATAGAAGCTTTGTTCCGTTGACATTGGTTGCAGATTAACAAAACTCCTATTATTAATATTAAAATAACATATGAAGTAAAGATACAATATTTTTTAATATTCTAAAGGGACAAGTTTATCATAGGCCTCTTTTGTTATTACTTGGTGTTTATATTCATCAAGCATGACTTCAACCTCACCTTTCAAATAAGGAACTTCATATACTGTTTTTTCACCTTTGTGATTAAAATGTATAATTCGTAATTTTCCTATTGTCAGGTGTGGATTATCTTGTTCAATCATCCAAGCGTATGTGCTTAGCTGTAACGCATAGTGCCAAAAATTACAATCTTCTAAATGAGACAACGGATATTTCATCATCTGTCTTGTTTTTGTTTTAGAGTCGAAATAAGAATGTTTCTTAATTTCATTATTTGTTTTGTAATCTAGCACTTGTACTATATTATCTTTTACAATTACAAGGTCAGCTTGACCTGCTACTCTGATTTTTGAATCATCAGAAATATAATGCAAAAGTATTTCAGGATAGGAAGCATTAACATCTTCCTGAATCTTATTTGTGGTATACGGGATTAAATCACCACCACCACTATATTCACGTACTAATAAACTAGAATTATCTAAACAAGCCTCTTCTTGTATCTTATGAATTTTTGTACCGCGTTCACAAGCCTCTTGATTTTTCTTTTTCCATTCATCAAGAATGCTTTGTTTTGTTTCTTCTAGTTTTTTAGTGTCTATTTTCAATTCTTTTAATAAAGCTTTTGTTATAGGGTTTGTTTGAAGAACCTTACCTTTAACAATTTTATAATCATCTCCCATTAACCTCTCGATGGCCTTTACTGTACTCCAATATTCAGAATCAAAGGGTTGCCCAAAAGATTCTATTAAAGTAGTTACAGAAATCATAGACAGATCGGATGCCTTTATCCAATAAGCATGATCTGCCTCACAAAAAGCCACAACATCATTTTCCTTATCAATTTTCATACAACATTATCATTTTCTATTAAACTCTAGCAATACTGCTATTGATTGAATACTCTTCTGTATTATATTCTTATCTTTATCTGTTAAATCTTTGTAATGATTTCTGCATATAGCACAAAACCCTAAAGGTCTTTTGCTCCCATGTATTGATATAAATATTAGCTGCTTGATATGTTTCTAGCCAATTACCTGATAAAGTATCGGGTATTTTAAAGCAGCTTGATCTTTACTTATCGATAATATATCAGTTTGACTCATATCATACAATAAATCTGGAAACAAAGACAAGCTTAAATCTTTCATTTTTAAACTGAAGGATGGTTCATATATCTCATTTCGTTCATGCGTAGCAGTCATATGCTAAAAGCATAAATCAGAAAAGTTCTTACCACCATTATGGAATTCAAATATATAAGCCCTGTTACCACCAAGTTGTTCTCGTAAAGATGTTAACTGATTATTAATCTCAGGAATATTCTTTAAACGCTAATCCAAAGATTTTTGATGGTCTGTATCCTTAAGCTTCTTTTTTATTTCTTCTACTTGTTTAATAAGCCAAGGTCCAGCCTTAATGACCACAACGATTAGTAATACTATTATTAATATACTAATCGTAAAAGAAACCCCAAACATCTATGTTAACTCCTTTATCTATTGAAACATACTTGTTAAATCCATATCTTATATTAATATATATTTTATATTATATTATATAATACAAAAATACACATTAATTAAAAAAGCACATACATTTTAGTGAAATTGTTTTTATTGTACTTGTGGTGGTATTATTACAAATATTTTCATAACTTTTTAGTATGTAAAATTATTCTTTTATTTATAGTTTATTTGTA
>CAVFGN010000017.1:0-30532 GCA_963621965.1 Alistipes finegoldii | reverse complement strand
GACTAATATATTTTATATTTTTGTTTTTGATGAAAAAATTTTTTTATATGATGGAAAATTATAATCAATTAGCTGATTTGGTAAATCAGTTTTATTTAAAACGCGGTGGTTGTGTGCGCAAGAAGGCTAAAAAATGCACTTGTGGTTGTGATATTATTATCAAGCGTAGGGGTGGTCGTCTTGTTGAGGAATGCGCATGTGGTTGTAAACATAAAAAATAATTGATATGTTGAAATTATTTCTGTATGATAATGAAAATAAAAAAGTTGTGTTAAATGAGCCAGATATTCTGTTGATTAAGGAGTTTAAGGCGTTATTTGAGGATGAAAGAAATAAGAGTAAAGAAGATAAAACTGGAAAGTTAAAAAGCCGTGCTTTTAGGGAGTTAAAATATATTTATTTGGCTATTGATTGGCGGTCCCCGTATAATCAATATATGGCTACCGAGAAGCATGAAAATGCGTTATTAGATGCACAATTAACACAAAAAGAGTTTGATGATCCTGTATTTAGAAAGGCTTGTAGAAAATATAAAGAGTTATAGGAAACATCAATAGTAGGAGCTCTGTTACAGGCTCAATACAACACAATTTATAAAATGAAAATTTATTACGATAACTTGAATTTTGAGGAAAAAAAGAGTGATGGTTCTCGTGTAAATAAAA
The DNA here is from genome assembly GCA_963621965.1 of Alistipes finegoldii. GTDB lineage: Bacteria > Bacillota_I > Bacilli_A > Acholeplasmatales > Anaeroplasmataceae > JAEELC01. Next base: position 29,867 of record CAVFGN010000017.1, on the reverse strand, counting down.
CTAAAGATATCTTGGCGGAGATGTCATCTACGGCTAAAGCATTAGAGGGATTAAAGCAGCTTGAACAAATGTGGCAGAAGGAACAAGAAGCAGAATCTCGAATTCGTGGTGATGAAGAACCAGGATTTATGGATGATTAATGGCTACTAAAAAGTCTTCAACAAAAAAATCTGCCACACCAGAAATTAAATGGGATGTAAAGATAGGTGATGAAATAGAGTATTTTGACCCCACCTTGTCCTATGAATTAACAGGTTACCGACCAATTACAGAAACAGATGGTTTGGATTTTGATCCAGAGCCATTTAGGGAGAGGGCGTAGTTATTTGAAACAAGTGGTTATTATACTACATACCTTCCAAAGACTAAATTATATGATGATTTTTGGAGAGAGGAATATCGTCGTTGCATAGATGGTTATACTGTAAATGGTTATACCATTACTGGTGATAACTATTTCTTCTTAAACTACTATAGATTATCTGCGGCAAAGGCGGCTAAAGGAGCAACGGCTTCTCGTGAAGAGTCTTTTCCTTCTTTTTATGCCTAGTAGTATACTTGGTTTCATTATTATAGACTTTGTGAATTATTAGGAAAGGATGCATGTGCATTAAAGCCTCGTGGCTGTGGCTGGTCAGAATTAGCTGCTAGCATGGGTTCAAGGATGTATACAGTTAAAGAAAAAAGTTGCTGTATATATGCTGCGGCATAGACATCTCATTTAACCCCTACCCTCCAGCGTGTTTGGGACGAACTAGAGTTTCTAAACATGAATACTAATGGCGGTATGCGTCGTTTAAGTAAAATAAAAAATTCAGAATTTCAACGGCGTGCTTCTCATAAAGTAAAAGAAGGAGGTACTGAAGTTGTAAAAGGTTTCAAATCAGAAATACGAGGGGTTGTTATTGATGAACCTCGTAAGATGCGTGGTAGTCGTGTTGAACGGTTATTTTTTGAGGAAGCTGGCTCTAATCCTAAATTAGAGCAGTCCTTTATTCAAGGTGAACCACTTGTAACTGTCGATGGGCGACGCATCGGAATTTTAGCCGCTTGGGGTACTGGCGGTGATGAGGGACCACAGTTAGCAGGTCTTGCAAAATTATTTTATAATCCCTAGGTTTTTAATATTTTACCTTATAAGAACAATTACAATCAAAAAAAGGAAACGGTATTTACCGCATTCTTTATTCCTGCATATCTAGTGATGTCTCAGTTTATGGATAATCGCGGGGTTTGTAATTCTTATGAGGCTATTCAATATTATTAGAAAAAGCGTTTGGAAAAATCTTCAGACGCATCTGCTTTATTGAAGTATTCTTCTGAGTTTTGTTTTTATCCAGAAGAAGCTTTAATTCGTGAGGGTGAAAATCGATTTGATTCAGAAAAATTATCTGAACAATCTGCAAATATAGAATTACATAAGTTATATAAACCTCCTATTAGAGGAAGGCTCTTTTATAAGATGGATCGTGAAAAAGGTTGTCCTGATTATAATAAAGCTCCTGATTTTTAGGAAGATGTTAATGGTCCAGTAAAGATAGTAGAATATCCTATGAGGGATCAAAATGATTGTGCTTATAAGAATCTATATTGTATAGGGATTGACAGTATTGACCAGGGTCGTGATTAGTCTACTGGTCAGAAAGATGTTTCTGATTTTTGTGCTGTTGTTTATAGGCGACAATTGGGATTACAAGAACCTAAAATTGTTGCAATATATAAAGAAAGACCTAAAGATATCAGAACTGCATATGATATGGCTATTAAATTAGCCTTATGGTATAATTGTAAAATAGTCCTTGAGGCTACACGTGTTACATTGATAACATACTTAAAAGAAAAAGGCAAAGAAACGCTTTTAATGCGTAGGCCAAGGGCTACTTTATCTAATCAAAATGTTAGGCGAGTTACACAGTATGGTGTTTTAGCTACGCAACAGAATATTGAGCATCAATTAGATTTAATTGATATGTTCGTTAATGACTATTGTCATACTATTGAGTTTATAGAGGTCGTTGATGAGTTATTACGATATTCGTATGTAAATAAAAGAAAGTTTGATATTGTTGCTGCTTTAGGAATGGCTTTGTTAGGTGATGAAGAACTACAGGGTTCTGTTCCAATTTCAGCTTCTAATTCATTAACTTCATCTACTTGGTAGGATATAGGATATTATTATGACAATGGTGTTAAAAAATATGGAATAATACCTAAAAATTATGATTAGGAATCACAGAGAAATAGGCAATTTGAATTTGGTTGGTTTGGAGCGTCAGATATACGACTATATTGAGTGTAAATATAAATGTTGTTTTACTGGTGGTGTAAGCGTCGAAAAACATGGTACTCATTATTGTTTAAAATTAGAATTAGACCATAAATGGGTGCCGCTGTGGATTTGTCAAGATTGCAATACAGATGAAGAATTTTATAAGTTTGTTTGCAATCAAATTGACACAAGACGTCTTGATAGAATGGAACATTTTAAAATAGTTTTAGAAAATGGAAGAACGGATAAACAGTGAAAAATACCTTATTGATAAAGCCGATTAGGCAATTTCCGAATTGGTTTATGATAAGGTTCATTTGATAAAAGCATATAATTATTACGCTGGTATTCGTGATAGAAATCAGTTTGCCCACCTAGAACAAAATTACGGTATAGGAAATCCTACAAATATTACTTTTACACCATTAATTCGTAAACATATTGATGCTTTAGTTGGTGAGTATTTAACACTTCCTTTGGATCCTGGTATATCTTGTAAGGATGAAAAGACACTGAATAATATATTCAGAGAAAAACAACTGAAGATTTCATAGGAATTAGTAAAGGTAATTAAACCTAAACTACAAAATTTAATTTATTCATTAATAAAAGGGGACGGTAAGAACAAAATAAATGATGTATAGTTTGAAGCCGAACTAAAGAATGTTGAGGATTTTGTAGAAAACAATTTCATATCGAATTATGAGATTGCAGCTTAGAATATTATTGAAAATTTTATTCAATCACGAACAGTTGATTTGAAAAATAAATTACAATAGTTAATTTTAGACTTATTTATAGCTGGAGAAGTATATTATTTAGTAGAACCTACTGTTAATAATACAGGTGTTAATCTGAAGATTTTAAATCCGATGAACTGCTTTCCAGATGTAAATGTAAATTCACAATATATAAATGATTCTTATAGATTTGTATATCGTGAGTATTTATCTAAACAGGAACTATTAGCACAATATGGGGAGGATCTTACAAGAGAGGATTTGAAACATATTGAAAAGGACGATGTGTTAAATACCACTAATTCTAGTCATATTATGATGTTATCATCTGCAAATGGTCGATTTGGTATGTCTGATTGTATGGAAGATGGTATCATTTAGGGTATGGCTGCTGTACCTACTTATGCGTATAGACCGTCAATACCAACAAGTCTTTTTTGTGTTTATCATGTACAATGGGTAGATGTAGAAAAACAAAAAGACGGTACTTATAAACAAAATCGTTTTCATGTTACAAAAATTGGTGGTGATATTTATGTATTAAAGGGTCGTGATGATAATGCGGTCCGCAGCGTGACTAGTCCTGAAAAGGTAAAGCTTAGTGTTAACGGATTACGATACAAATCTAGAACGGGCCGTCCTTATTCATTAATGTTAGCTACTGCTGATTTGCAAGATTTATATGACTACTATCAGTTTATGAAGAGTACTCTTATAGCACAAAGTGGTACTGCTGGTGATTGGATTGATATTGCATATATTCCTAATTGGTTGGGAACACAACCACAGGAAAAATTACAGAAATGGCTAGCCTATAAAAAGTCTGGTGTAGCTATGTTAGATTCCTCTTAGGAGGGACTACCTATGTCCAATGCCACTTTTTAGGGTTATGATGATACAGTAAAACTGTAGGCTATATAGGCAGTAGATGTGGCTATTTAGGATATTGAAAACACAGCTATGCAGATAACAGGTGTCTATCGCGAGCGTCTTGGTGGATTACAGCCTAGAGATGCAGTGGCTAATGTTGAAACTGGTTTACAGCAATCTTTTATAGTTACAAAGTAGTATTTTAGAGCTATGGATCATATTGAAAAAGAGATTCTTTTAGATATGTTAAATGTAGCTAAAATAGTGTATAAAGACGGTATTAGTGGCACTTTAATTTTAGGTAATCAAAGAAAGATATTCACAGCATTGCCTGAACATTATACACTTACTGATTTTGATATTCATATTAGAGATAGTCAAGAAGCTATTAAAGAGCGTACATAGGTATAGCAAATGGCTTTAGAACTTATTAAGGGCGGTCTTACAGACCCAGAATTGTTATTAACAATCAGCTCAAGTAAGAGCATAACTGATATGAAGACTACTGTGTCTAAACAAATTAAAGCCAAACGAGAAGAAAACAATCAGTTATAGCAATTACAGCAATAGTTGCAGGAAGCACAGCAATAGATGCAGCAAATGCAACAACAGATGCAGAAACAGCAATAGGAATTAGAAAAATATAATGCTGAAGAAATGCAGCTTAAGAAATTACAGCTTGATAAAGAATACGAAGTAGCGTTGGCTAAAATTAAATCTAATGAGCGTATCTCTAAAGAAAAGCTGGAATATGATAAAAAACGCGCTGATTTAGAAGCACTGCAATTATTTGATAATAATCCTTACAATGATAAAATCAAAGACAAATAAAAAGAATAAGTTTTTCTACTAGGTAGTTAAGCGGTGGAGGAGTGAAACTCCTAGGTTTTGGAAAAAAATACGAGAATTTGCCATTATTTTAGGTACTTCAGCTGTAGGTGTTTTAGGGGCAGACCAACTATTTAATTTACAAGCATAGTATGGTCTTCCCTAGATTATATTTACAATAGCTGGCTATGTGGTGGTATTTTGTGCTGCCTTAGGTTTATCTGCTCAAATAACTAAAAAAGATAATAACGACGATGATACAAATTAATTTATGTAGAGTAAATTCTACTGGTGAATACTTGGAGTTTAGTATTGAGTGTGGATCAAAATATTATTTTGATTCTATTGTAGTTACTAACATAAGTGAGGATAAGATATATGACATATCAAATATCCTAAAAGACAGTGAGTATTCAAACAAACAATTAAGCCGAGTAGTTTCTCGTGTTCCGACGAAGTTTTTACAAAGTGCACCTTCTATGTTTAAGGTGGCATTTACAGTAGCAAAATTTAACGAAACAGAACCTGATGATAAGTGTGATTCATCACTTACTCAAGTAGCTTATTGTTCCGATGTGTCTAGTATTTATAAGTATTTAATAGGGACTTTATTACCATTGATATGTGGGAGATGTCTCACTGAAATACCAGTAGAAATACAGCGAGTATTCACATTGTTATATGCTCATATATTAGCAATGAAGCATGGACAAGATGCAGATGCTGAAGACTTCTTTAAGTTGTTGCGAAATCATTATCAGAGTTGTGATAATGGAGATTGTAGTACTTATGTTAGACCCTCTGGTCCTAGTTGTGGTTGTCATAAATAATCAATACTATTATGGAGAATATTGAGAAGGCTTTTATTGAAGCTCAAAAGAAGTACTTAACAGGGTTACGAACATAGGCTAATGATAATAAAGCTCTTAGAAAAACAATGTATTCTTTATTTATTTTACTGAATATATTAGAATGGGCACCTCATTTTGAACTTGGTGAGATAGAATAGCAAAAAATTATAGATGCTATGTATAAACTTGTTAAGTTAAACCCCTTTTTATGTGCTGTATTACAATCGTATGATATTTATACAAATGTAAACATATCAAATAATCATAAATTATGGTATTAGCCTAAATTTGATTTAGAAGTAATAGAAGCTACTAGTGAGGATGTAACTGAGCAAACTGCTGATAAGCAACAATACTATAAATAAATAAAAAAACGATAATTTTAATTTAAAGCAATGACTGTAAAGGAATATTTAAATATAAAAGAGGTTAAAGCTGCAGCCGCAGCCTCTCCTGAAGAAAAGCGTGTTATTATAAGTAATAAGCTTGATACAATCATTAAACCTGTTGTAGGTCAAGCACAGCAGAATGCCCGTTCAGGGATGCCCACTTGTAGAAGTTTAAGCACTAGTTCAAATCCCAACGGTCAATGCTTAAATGATAGGTATTAGAGTGTTTTACAGACGGATCAGGGTGGCTGCTTTGGTGATCCATTGCCAGAACTTAAAACTAAAGAAGACTTGTTAAATGCTTTGTGTGAAATAATGGTTCGGTTTGATACCGATCCCGATCATTACACAAAGAGTGATTATTATGCCTTGATTACAGCACTTTCAAACGGTTTAATACATCTGTATTTAGAGTTTGAAAATGCTTATGGTGAGATTGATGATTTAAATGATAGGGTTGATACTTTTGATAGTCGTATATCAGAAAATCTCAATCAGATTCAAGGATTATGGGGTCAGTTAAATATATTTAAGAATACCTATACTATTAAAGTAGCTAATCTTGATGCTACTGATAGCCAACTAGATGCAGACATTAAAGCTGAAACAACTCGCGCTGTTGGTGTTGAAACTAATTTGAATAAGCGTCTTATTGCTGTTGAAAAGATTCGCGATGACTGGACTGATAAAATTGCTCAAGCTAAAAATGAAGCCATTAACACTGCGGAAGCAACAGCTACTAACCTGACTTAGCAAGCATTAGCGGCTGCAAATAACTATTCAGATGAAAAAACACAAGAGGCCAAGGATTATACTGATACTCAAGTGTAGGCTTCTGAAGAAAAATTAACATCAAATACTGATGGTATAAAAACTGAATTATTAAATACAATCAGTTCTACTAAATCAGAATTAGAGTCATCTTCATAGACATATACAGATACTAAAGTTGCGGAGACTTTAGCATCTGCAAAAGAACATACTGATACAGAAATTAAAACAACTAAAGAATTTCTTTCCCAAGAAATTTAGACTGCTGTATCTTCTGTATTAAAATTTAAGGGGTCTTTGGCTAAAAAAGCAAATTTAGACTCGATACAAAGCCCTATTACTGGAGATGTATATCATATACAAGAAGATCAATCCGAATATGTTTATACTGGTGAAAAATGGGAATTATTAGGTTTAAGCATTGACCTATCTCCGTATGCCGAAAAAACAAGTTTAGAAAGTCATACGGGCGATTCCACTATACATATTACTGCAGAGGAACGTTCAACTTGGGACGCTAAAGCTACTACTAATGATGTTGCCACTGCAAAAACAGAGGCTATTACTGAAGCAAAAACATATACTGACGATTTAGTCGCATCTGTAGATGTAAAAAGTATCTTTGATAAAGATAAAACACAATTACTAACAGTAGCTGAAAACTTAACCTATCCAAGCGCCGCATAGATTGAAGCGTCTGCTGTGTTAAAATTAAAGGATTCAGGAGAGATTTATCGTGCAGTTAGTAAAGATTCACATACTGTTTCTTTTGAAAGTATTACGGAAGGAGCGGTTACATCTGAAGCTTTAGTAAACGCATTTAATTAGGACTATTATACTATATTATCTGAAGATAATATCAGCGTTACCGACTCTGAATTTATTGAAAATAAATATTTATGGGTTGGTGATGCTGGTACATTTATTATTAATTTCCCAGAAAATTTAGCAGTAAATTCGTTTTCATTAAAAGCATGTCCTTATTTTGATAATATAACATATACAGGTGATGCGTTTTCATTAAAAATAGGATTACAGGATGCATCTGGAAATGTAGCTGTTGTATATCGTAAAATAAAAAAATCAGATACTGGTACTGATCCTGTTTTATAGGATATTACTGTAACACGTTTTATTTCTGAAACAGAAACTATTGGACCAATAAAGCAGATTTCAATTGTTAAATACAATGAGTCTGACAATGAAAATATTGCATATTTAGTATCAAGCATATCCTTTGATCCTATTTTAATCGATGGTTCTCGCTGGGGCTTGTGGAAAAAAATTTCATTAGAAGAAGTTGATTTAAAAGATGTTATCACTCCAACAGAGGAGTATGCTTATCAACATTATCGTGATGAATAGAATAACACTTTACATGTATTAAATCATTCTGAAGATGGTAAGCCCATTAGTAAAGGCTTTACGCAAATAAAGAAAAAAGATGATTTTATAGAAGGGAAGTATTTAATAGTATCTATTAGTAATTCTAAAGCATATATTTTTAACCCTAATTTAACTAAAGATACTATTGATAATAATAATAACTTTATCACTCGTGATTTAGAAAACGGTTCATTAGTTTTTTCTGAAGATTTAAATGAATATGCATTTCAATTTAGCGGGATTGACGATTCTTACAAGGCTGGTATAAGGGCTTATATTAAATCAAATTTAGATTATTATATTACCAATACCTCTAGTACAAGTAATAAGATTACTTGTCAAGATACACCTGTAGATAATTATGTTACTTTTAATGAAAATGGTACTGTAGACATAGCTTCTGCTACTGCAAGTACATTAAAATTTAATTCACAAAATTCTGCTAATAGGTTTAGATATTATAAAACTACATCTACAACAACTAATGCTATCATACTTTATAAGTTAGATGGAACTACAACATCTTCATATAAATGGGATAAAGTTGTCCGTGAATCGGAGTTAGTACCTGTTGCTAAAACAAATAGTTATGAATCATTAAATGATACACCTTTTATTGGTGATGTTCAAACAGAACGGTTTGATTCATTACCAATTCCAGATCCAGTACAGCATGCTAATATAATGGCTTTACTTCCTAATGGAGAACATTATAGTTTAGCTACTGATAAAGGATTTAGATTAGACTTTAGATATTTTGATCCCGAGGGAAACTTTAAAGAAGGGTCTAATGTAACAGACGCAGCATTAGGTGAGTTTGCACGTAAGGTATCTGGCAAAAAAACCTTTAATGAAAATGATTGGGCGATTGATTATAGTGTACATTCTTCATTTGGAGAAGGATTAAAATTAGGTAATGCTAGTAGCAGCCCAGGATCTATTTATTTTACTAAAGATTAGATTTATTTTAGTACTGTACAACTCACTATTAAACGGTACAGTGCTGATGAAGCTTGTACCTTTATAATTGATATTACTGATATTGAAGGTACTACACAAACTATAAAGCATATTTTCAGAGATGGTGAATTAACACATACAATGTTTATTGAGTGTCCTCTCTCTAATGAAATTACTATAAGTACTGATTCTGAGTCTGGACGTCGTGGCATTCTTGAAAGTATTATTTTTGGCGAATGTAACTATAATGATGTCGAGTTTGATTGTAACTATTACTGGCAAAATGTTTGTGATTCATTAAAGGGTGATAAAGGTGACAGTGGGGCTGTTATCATAGACACTACACTTGATCATTAGGACACTGACGGTGGAAATGTTTATAAGCAAACTTTTGATGACGGTAGTATTCAGTACTTCACTGCACCACGCGGCATTCAAGGCGTTATAGGCCCCCAAGGCCCTGTAGGAGATCCATTCGCTGTTGCAAAGACTTACAGCTCTATTGCAGAGATGAAAGCAGATACTAGCGATGACGTAAAGGACGGTGGATTTGTATTGATTAGTACTGAAAATGTTGATGATGAGGACAACGGTAAACTTTATGTAAAAAATATCATAAAGACCCAAGAAGGTGAAACTATTACAGAAACTATCGATTGGCGCTTTTTATGTGATTTAAGCGGTGCACAAGGTATTACAGGTCAAGCAGCAACTATAGAGGTTGGTACTGTTACAACGGGAGACGCTGGTAGTACAGCTTCAGTATCAAATTCTGGAACCTAGTAGGCAGCTAAATTTGATTTTACTATTCCTAAAGGGGATCAAGGTACTGCTGCAGGTTTTGGGGAGCCAACAGCTACTATAAGTTCCGTTGGTTTTACGGAAAGCCCAACTGTTTCAATTACAGCCTCTGGTGAAGATACAGCTAAAGTATTTAATTTTGATTTTAAAATTCCAAAAGGGGCAGATGCACTTTATTATGTAGACACATTGGTGGATAATAGAGAAACACCGGGGTCAGCACCTTCATATATTTAGAATTTAACTACAGACAGGTTTAGTAGAACTCCTAGATTGAACGATTATGTTCTTGTTAACTTAATGCAATCTAAGGAAACAGCAACTAAACAATCTTCTTTATGTTATTATTATGTATCTTCTATTTCAAAAGAAGATGGTAGTATTACATTAACATATAAATCCAGTGTTTATACACAGGGCGCTACAGGTACTGGTACTACCGGTGACACCGGTAATGGAATAAAAGAAAGCTCCGTTACATATGCCGTAAGTAATTAGGGTACAGATGTAACTAAGATTTCATCTTCAGACTGGAAAACCGATCCTGTGGAAGTAAGTTCAACTACTCCATACGCTTGGACAAAGCTTGTATTAACCTTTACTAACGGTAATACCCAGACATTATATAGTGTCACCAAGCAAGGTGAAACACCCTCTCTTGCTGTAAATAAAACAGTAACACTGTTAAATCCAACTGCAACTACAGGATCTGTAACATCAACTACTAATGATTAGGGAATTACTGAGTATACCTTTAGTATTCCAAAAGGTGAAAAAGGTGATACTGGAGATCCGTTTAGGATTAAACAAGTATTCACCACAATAGAAGCTATGAATAATGCCCTTGCCACTAGTGAGGTTGGTGATATGGTTTAGATTTCTAATACAGACCTTGAACAACATGGTTGGGTTTATTCTAAAGTTATTTCTGATTCTACTACTGATCCAATCACATATGAATGGAAGTTTACGGCAGATATGTCAGGTGTATAGGGTATACAAGGACCTTCGGCTTATCAGGTGGCTGTAAACAATGGTTATGAGGGCACAGAAACAGAATGGCTTGCTTCTTTAAAGGGGGATACTGGTGATACACCTACAGGATGTGTACTTTATAATACCAAGTAGTCATTAACTGAAGCACAAAAAGCATAGGCTCGTGAGAATATTGGAATAACCGACAGTATCACAGAAATTGAGGATAAACTTTAGCAACGAGATGTTTACCAGTGTAATAGAGTGACGTCAGAAGAATGGAATAGTTTAACTGATGATAAAAAAGACACTTCTGTAAGGTATATTGTTACTACTGAGGATAAAGATAGTTTATATAAGAGTAAAACTACTGTTACTAAAACTATTGACAATAATAGTATTGCTTATGTTGATTTAGGTTTAAAGAGTGGCACTTTATGGGCAACAACTAACGTTGAGGCTACAGATGTTACAGATTTAGGTGGTAAATATGCTTGGGGTGAAACGGAAACTAAGGAAACTTATACATTAGACATTTATTCAGCATATGATGCAGAAACACAAACATACACTAAATATATAGCTGGAGATAGCTTGGCATTAACTGATGATGTTGCAAATGTAAAACTCGGTGGTACATGGTAGATTCCAACTGTAGCTATGTGGAATGAGTTACAAAATAGTTGTACATGGACTCTTACTACAGTAAATGAAATATCAGGATATGAAATTGCTGGTCCTAATGGTAATACCATATTCTTACCAGGAATAACAACATCTTTAGATGATAAAATATAGTATTGGACTAACACGGCTGAAACAGATGAAAATATACCTATTAGGTATATGACCAGTGAAAGTCAGTTAGTTAACGAAATCGCAGCTCGTTATACTGGTAGTTATGTAAGACCAGCATTATCACCAATAAAAGTATCTACAACTACTTGGGAAGAAGTAGAAACAATTGAAACAACACCATTATATTCTGTTCAATCAGAAGGAGCTTTATATCACTATAGTAGTCCTAAATTTAAACTTTATGGTGCTGCTTCAGAAGGAAGTGTTAATGATATTAATTCAAAACATTTTGTAACTGCTACTGTTTTAACAACGCTACCCGATAAGTTTACATCAGAACAATTCAATACATATATCATATATGATTCATAGTTATTCAAAATAAATGGAGCTACTTCTAAAACTCAAGTTGAACTAAATGTTCTTGATTTAGAAACAAATGAGTTTACAAAATATACAAATGAAGGTTCTACTGTTGAAGAAAATAAAGAAAATGTTAATTATATTAATGATATTACTGGTGATGTATATGTTTGGGATTCTGAAAAGAATTCATTTACTTTGCTTACTGATGTACCGTTAGATACAAATATAAGGATATTTTATAATATAAAAAATAATAATCCATCATTTACTACGGCGTTAAGTAATGCTTTAGTGGCGTATAAAACTGCCGGTACTTATACTGTTATTGCTACTGATGCTACATCTGGTGTTTAGAGTACCTATAAGTTAGACGTTGTAATTACATCAGTAACAACTTACAGTACTGGTAAAAAAACCTATAAATACAGACAAACAGTAAGTAATTCTGATGGTTTTTATTATAGGGATTTTAATTCAGTTACATGGAAAGAATGGATATCTAAAGAGTATTCTACTACTCATGAGTTAGGGTTTACTTTAAGATATTATCTTTTAAGCCGTACTCCGAATGGGTATCCCGCACGGATAAATGATAAGTAGATATAGTTAACAGTTCATTGTGATCCCTAGTGGTTAACAAAGCATTTAGATGAATATTATGTTACCATTTTCCGTAGAAGGAGTCAATATGGTGTAACCAAATGGCGCGCATCGTATAAATATGAATTATCCAAGTGTCAGCGACTGACAACAACATATAATAAAAATATATTTATACTACCGATAACGGCAGATGATCTCATGAATAAACTTTTTTCAGTTTCAGAAGGTTATACTATATATGATTGTTTTAAATAGGGTTGTGGTGATGGGTGGTACCATCATGAAACGGATAAATATACTTATTCAAATATTAATATGTGGAGAAAGGGTAAACCCTCTCGGAGAATAAATTTATACGGTAGGGATAACGCTCCGTTTGTAACAGACAAGGCAACTGCCTATTTTGGAATTGGTTTAATCCATAAAACTGGTAATGCGGAGTATACCGAATGGGAACGAATGCCAATAACTATATGTCAATTAAAGGCATGGGGCCTTTTGAATTATAATATATGTGAATATAAAAATTATTTATTAAAATAAACAATAATATTGGAAACGGGCAAGGCGGCTATTTAGGGCACCTCGAATTGCGGAGTGGGGAAATGTCCAATTAGCGAGTAGCCTCTTAGGAGTACGATCTCGCATTTAGGCCGTCCCCGTTTCTTTTTATTTTTTTTATTATGAACTTTAGCGAACGAGATCTCACATCATCTGTGGTATTTACCACTAAATTAAATAGAGCAAAAGTAAAACCCATAAAAACAAAAACTGTAACAGTTTCAGACAGTTCACACATATTGTCATTTGGTTTTGATTATACTTACCTTCCGGGTTCAGAATCAATGATTTTTTTAAAGTCTGTCAACTCCTTTACTCTATATTTACCGAAGAGTGGTACTGATGATTTTAATTATGCTAAAACAGGATTTTAGTATATTGTGGTAACTAATACTGGAACAAGTGCTATTACTTTAACCGTAATGGCTCAAGAAAGTACTACATAGATACTTTCTAAATAGATTACCTTTACTTTAGCTTCTGGTAAATCTCTTGAATTGTGTATTATAGCATAGCATCCAACGGCTAGTGCTGGTTATATGATGACTTATACTTTATATTGAGCTTATGAGACGAGAATATTACATGGATGAAAATTAGTATTCTATCACGGTTATTAATTCTTTTTCTTCAGATTCTGTAGGTGAAATATCTGTGTAGTCTTTTGCGTATGAAGGCGATACTGTTATTCTATCAGTCATACCTGATAATGGTTATAAATTTGATAGTTGGTCAATTAAAGCTGTTGATGATTCTTATGTTGTTGATGTTGATGTTGTTAATAATACATTTGTAATGCCTAACAGTAATGTTACCGTTAGAGCTAATTTCAGTATCATACCAAATGGTCTATTTTCTGTTGCAGAAGGTAAATACGTTAGGTTTTCACCAGGTAATTTACAGTATACACAATCTACTGCTACTTGGTAGTTTGCTAGACAACAATATGATATGATTGGTCTAGATAATTTGATTGGTGAGGAGTCATATGATGACCCCAACCTCTATAGATATAAATTAAGTACAACTCAAGCGAATAAAATCGATCTGTTTAATTGGAGCTCGACAAGTACCGCTAATCCTTGGGGTATAAAGTTTATACCTAATATTACAAATGAAGATCTTGCTGGGTATTTTGTTGATTGGGGTTAGAATAAAATCGATAACTATACACCTAACACGTTTCGAACTTGGACACGAGATGAGTTAAATTATATTATTAATCTTCGTCCTAATGCTGCAAAAAAAAGAAGTGCAGCTTGTATCTACCTTAACGACGAAGGGACCTAGTTTTCTAATGGTACTATTTTGCTACCTGATGAATGGGTAGCACCCCAAGATATAACGGTTAAGGAAGGTTATGCTACAACTTACTCTGTAAGTAATACATATAAGAATTATTAGGTATTTACGCTTGAATAGTGGAATAAATTAGAAGCTAATGGCGCTGTATTTTTACCTGCCGCTGGGTAGATTACAGTTGACGGTATATATTAGGTAAATTATTACCAAATGTATTATACCGCTACTAATAACAACTATTCTGCGCCTTCCATATTTACATATTCGGCCGGAGCACTCGGCCCATTTGACTCTATTACAGAAAATACCTGTCCGAGTAGAAAAAAATTATCTGTTCGTTTAATACAAGAAGTTTCAGAAAACTCTAATTTAGATATAACAGAAAATACAACACTAACTGCAACTGATATTTAGTCATATATAAATTAGGGATATAAAACGGTATCTATGTTTATAGTTGGTGGTGGTGGTGGTGGCACTGGTGATGGCTATCCTCAAGGAACTTGTGGTTGTGGTGGCACTGGTGGCGAATGTAAGTCGTTCAAGGATATAGAATTAGTTTCTAATAAAGACATGACTATAACAATAGGTGACGGCGGTACAAAAACTAATGGTGGCGAAGAATCAAAAGCAGGAAACGGTGGTGATTCATAGGTTAAGTATAACGGTAAGACTTATACTGCAGAAGGCGGATATGGTGGAGATAATAGATCTTATTCTACAGTTATATCAATGACCCATCGTGACTTATTTATAGAGCATCCTCGAGGAGATAGAAAATGGTGTGGTCTATCCACGTGGGTTCCAGGGGGTGATAAAGACAAGGCAACAAAGCTTATATCATAGTACTACACAGTAACACCAGAGGAATATATTTTACTTAAAAGTGACAAAGAATTAAGATATTCTATTAAAGGGGAAACAGGTGTTAGAAACCCATTTGATACTACTGATACTATGATATATGGATGTGGTGGTGGCAGTGGTTATAATGCTTATGCTGGTTATGATTTCACTGATACATACCCAAACTATGGCGGTGATGATAATGCTGGTGGTGGCCGTGGTGGTTATGGAACCGATAACGCCACAACTAATAGAGGTACAGACGCAACCTCTTATGGTTCTGGTGGTGGTGGTGCCGCATTTAATAGTAACCATTTTACCTCATACGGCGGAAACGGAAAACAAGGAATTGTAAAATTATATTTTTATAAATAATTAAACATAACACATGAGTGAACAAGATAAAACAATGTGGAAGCACCCTTATGATAATGAGTGGGCGCGGTTATTGCAGGTAACACAAAAAGATATACAGATTAAACCCACTAAAGAAAAGAAAAAAGAAATTAAAAAACAAAAGGAATATGAAAGACTTTAGGAATTGGCTAAACAAACGCCGCATATTAGAAATATTCCGCCATTTGCTACTACCATGTTAGATACTGCCGAGCAACGAAAAATACGTGACTTTTATTCATAGCGTTAAATATTTACCAATACTGCTGGCAATAGGTACTAGTATTTCTTTTATCCTTGAGTATTTGGGGTTTAGTTTTCTTTTATTATCTATATTATTTTATCCATCACTTTTATTTATAATAGTATTTTTTACAGTTTCACACCTATTAAATTTTTGCATAACACATAGATTGGCATTATATTATCTATTAATAATAAGATTTTTAGACGTGCTTCTTGTGTACGGAGCTTTATAGATAAACGTTTTTACAAGCATAAGTTTACTATTATCAACAGCTCTGATTATTATATATTCTTATATTTATATTTTAAAATTAATTAAAAAATATAAAAATAAGAAAAAATTGCTTTGAAAAAAGGGAAAATCCAATACGGGTTTTCCCTTTTTCTTTTAAGGTGGAAACGCAAACCCTTTACCATAGGCATTAAAAAATATTTTTAGGATTGTTAGGGTCATGCCATATTTATATTTATTTTTGCTGTGTAATTACAAGAGAACATGTTCGAATTTTTTGTTTAACTTTTTTATTTTAATTTTATGTCAGAAGAATCAAAAACTTATGTATTTGGGAACGGCTCTGAAGCTAGTGCGTTATCAGCATTAATACCCGCATTATCTAATAATGCAAATATGGGACCTTTAATGGCTTCTATGATGAATGGTGGTTTTGGTGGTGGTCAAGGTGCTTGGTGGATTATAATCTTTATAATTGCTCTTATGGGTCGTGGTTTTGGTAATGGTTAGTAGGGTAGCACAGATGCTATTTTAGCTGCATTAAATAATGATACTGGTAGAGATATGTTATTATCTGCTATTAATGGTAATTCTAGTGCGTTGTCGTCTTTATCTACAACTATTGGTTGTGATGTAAACGCATTATAGACTGCTATTAATTCGGTACAATATGCTATTTAGTCAGTTGGAAATCAAGTTGGTTTAAGTGGTCAGTAGATCATTAATTCAATTTAGTCTGGTGACAGTGCATTAGCAAGTCAATTAGCGTAGTGTTGCTGTGATAATAGATTATTAACCACACAGTAGGGCTATGAGAGCCGTATTGCAACTATTGAATAGACTAACACATTGGGGAGTAAATTAGATTAGCAAACTACTTTTTTGAGCGATAAATTTTGTGATTTAGAAAAACGAGAGATGCAAAATAAGATAGACGCTTTACGTGAGGAACGGTCAACTTTGTTAAGTCAGATTTCTAATGCAAATCAGACTGCTGCTATTTAGAGTTATGTAGCTAGTGTAGTTAATCCTATTGCAATTGATGTAGCTGCAATAAAAGCTGCACAACCTAGCACGGTGTCAGTAACATATCCAAATTTAACGGCTGTACCAACAAGTCAGTTATATGGATATTATAGTAATGGATCTTATTGGGGTTAAGTATGGCTGTATATCCTTATCAATACATTAATAAAATAGGATTACCAACAATAAAGTCTACGGGTGTTACGGTAGGCACAGATGCTGTTACCTTTTCATTTAAGGAAGATACAACATTTGGTAATCCGTTTAGGGGGTTGTTATTAGTTTATCTAGCAGATACTATAGCATCAGGCACTACAACTACTCTTCCAATTTAGTTTACATCATCTGCAGGTACACAAGTTGTAACTACTTATGGTGGGTCTAATTGGACTGTAGCTGATTTTAAAGGCACTGGGGTTTATATTTTATATTATGACCGTCATGCTAATACATTACAAATTTTATAACATTAAAAACAATAATTTATGTTTCAATCACTCCGTTAGAATAGTTAGATATATATCTTTCATAAAGGAAATAATCCAGAATTAGAAATTGGAACTATTACAAATATTCCAACATTAAAGCCTAAATATACTATTCCACCAGCTTTTAATTAGACACAAGAGATGATTGTAGATTTAATTGTCAAGGTTGGTGATAAAACATTAAACTATAATGGGTTACCCGCACATTTAGATATAGCGGATTCATTTAGTAATGGTGAAAGTGTGGTTATTTCAGATAGTAAAGATGCTATGAATTCAGAAATCATAAGTTTTAAAAAGAAAAGCGAGGATACTATTAATAGCGTTGATACACATAAACTTATCATACAAAGCTGTGAACTTATTTTAGATAAATTAAATCCAGAATATGCATAGAAAAAATAGCAATAGGATGAAATTATTACTTTAAAATCATAGATGGAAGATGTATCAAAGACTTTAAATAATCTAACGGAGATGATTGAAACCTTAACAAAAAAGGAGAAATAATATGAACAGAATGTGGGAAATCAGAGAGAGAAAGACTCCAAAATACGGCTATAGAAAGGAATCGTTATCACAAGAGGATGAGGTCTATGAGTGTGGTTATGAAGATGGTTATAAAGCAGCTATGAGGGAAATATCTTTAGAAGAACGACATAGTAAATACTAATATTATGAGATTAGACAGTAAAGATTCTTTTCCAACAGGAATGGAATAGTATTTATCCTATTATGGCTGGCATTTTAGTAAGGCAATGTGTGATTGGGCTGTTAGTATGATGTATAAACGTAATGCTGCAAATAAAAAAGAATATATACAACCCCTGACAAAGGAATAGGTTAACACCTTATTGAATAACCAAAACATTAAAATTAATGATTCTACTTATGATTATGTCTATATAGCAAATATGTGTAAAGCAGATTTTTTAGGCTCATCAATAGCAGATGATAAGCATTGGGCTTTATATATTAAAGATGTAATTGATGATTAGGATTCTTATGAAGAAATGCCATTTACTAGATTTTATGCTGACTGTATAGGAAAAGGAATACCTATTTATTGGGAGGATATGCTATGATTATACAGACTTTTAGACTCGATGATTACGATTGGAACGTAAAGATATTCTACGATGCCTTTTATGAAGATTTAGAATGCATAGCACAATGCCTACACAGAGTGGGCTGTGATTCTGAAAATATAAACGATGTAAAATATCTATTATAGGAATATAATTCAGGATTTACATATTCTTCATTAGAAGACCACATCAGCGTAGTAATAATAGGCAGAGCTAATAATAGCAAGCAGTTTAATAGTACTGCGGACCACGAAAAAGGACATCTAGCTATGCATATTGCACAGGCATTAGACTTAAATCCTCTAGATGAAGAAATCCAATACCTATTAGGTACAATCGGAGAATTAATGTTTCCAGTATTAAGAACTTTTATTTGTGAACATTGTAAGAAAGAAATAGCCTTAATTTAAAGGTTTATTAAGACACATAAGAAATTATGTGTCTTTTTTATTTTAAATAACACCAATTAACATATAATAAATATTTTTTTATAGTAGGATATAGATATAATTTTTTTTAATTTTGTACATTGAGAATGTAGAAATTAATTAATGTTAATGTTGTATGTTTATAACAAGTTATTGGTGGCGTCCTTATT
The DNA here is from genome assembly GCA_963621965.1 of Alistipes finegoldii. Classification (GTDB taxonomy): domain Bacteria; phylum Bacillota_I; class Bacilli_A; order Acholeplasmatales; family Anaeroplasmataceae; genus JAEELC01. The sequence continues at coordinate 10,477 of CAVFGN010000017.1, read as the reverse complement.
TATTTGATAAGACTATTGAGGATGTTTATAGTTTTATAATTTAGGATATGTGGAAAGCCGCCTATCAGGCTCTTATCATGAATAATAGGAGGGAAAAACTCACTTTGTATACAGATTTAGGTGGTATGCAGTATTTACAGTTTTTACCCTATTATGATATAAAAGAAATAGAATATCCTACAGAATATCTTTATTTTTTACCTAGTACATAGAAATGGGACACTATTCAGCGGGCAACTACTGGTAGTGTTTACTTTGATTTAGGTACTGTTATTTGGGATGTAAAAGAGTGTAATAAAGTTGCTGGTGAATCATCTGCTTTTAGTGTTTTGGACTTTACAAATAAAGTTTATAATAGGAAACTAAAGGCTCAATTAAAGGATTTTAATATAGATGATTTACAAGGAATAGTGAATATATATGATACATCTGTAGTAAAATTCTCTGATTATAATACCAAGATGTAGGTAATTAATGCGATGTTTGAATTAAACAAAAAAATAAATGGGTTAGGTGTTAAAGTTACAGATTTACTTCAGTACAAGAATGATTTAGATCCTTTAATGTTTAACAGTTTTTTTAGTTATAAGGATACTCCCACATTACTCGCATAGAAACATAATTTATATAGTGTTACCTCTGGGTGGTATTTTCTTAAAAAAGAACAAATAAAAGAGCTTAAACAACAAGTTAAAATGTGGGATTCAAAACTCTATGCTAAATTAGAGGAATGTGAAAAGCATTTACGTGGTGAAGACATAGAGGAATTAAAAAAAGAATATAGTAAATTTCTTCCGTATGATAATACTTCATAGGAAGAAGAACAACAATAATTATTTAAATAAGCCTATAAAAACATGGATGAAACTTTAATGTACTAGGTGGATAATTTAAATGGTTGTGTGGACACTGAAGTCCTAGCCGATAATTAGACATCTCCTCAATTTGAACAAACAGTTTGTGACTTAAAGTCTATATTTGATGGGTGTCCATCTTCATATACAAAATAGGACTATCAAGCTCTTATTGAAAATATGGGGGCTGGTATTATTAATGCTCTTTCAAAAATAGAAACTATATAGACTACGGGTGGTGATGCTGTTGAAACACCTGGTTTTTATGGGTTTGCAACAAGAACAACCAATCCTGAAAATGACAGAAAGTCGGCAGAAAGGACATTAAAAGGAATTTATATAGCTCAAGAATCTGGTACTTACACAAACTTTGGTAGGATTAATGTTGATGCTGAAGAGCTGTCACATAATTATGTTATTTTATCTCCAAATTATGTTGGTACAACCTTTAAAGAGTATAAAAAGGTTAAAGTTCCATTCTCTTCTGTTAATGCCGAGACTTTTACCGAGAATTTTACTGTATCATTACAAAACGGTAAAACTTTTGGTAAATATGTTGATGGTGATCTCGTTCCTTGTAAAGACATGTCTGCTACAGAATTGTTAAAAGACATGGCTACAGAGAGTACTATAAATTTTACAGTATCTCCTAAAATATTGGAATATGCTGATTCTGACTATAAACAAACAGTAACTGTAACATTTTTAGAGCCTTATCCTAAAGGACCACAAGTTTAGTTGATAGACACCAAGGGTAATACTACTACATTTGAAATTGTAGATAATAAGTTTTCATTTGATGCTTATGTAGATAAGCCAGGCGAATAGACTTTGTTTTTATTAAAGGTGGATGGTATAACTTCTAAATTGGTGATTGGTACAGAGTCAAAACCAAGTGTTATACCAAATTTATTTATAGTAACAAAGAATGAAACATTATCAAAGATTTCATCAATTGAAAATGCTGCTGAAGTACCAGAGGTAACTATTTAGTGGAATTCTGGAAATTCTCAATATATTGATAATACAAAGTGTAAAATTAAAAAAGTTTCTTTATCTAGAGTAATATCGGGCAATTCTACTACTTTAAAGGTATATGATGATGTATCTGACATAAGTGCTGGTACGGATTCAGTAACCGATTCAACCTTAGCTAAATAGAAAGATCTTTCCTCTGCAACCTATGAGTTAAAAATAACAGATTCTTACGATAATATTTTTGTAGTAAGCTCTAACGAGATTACTTGGTTTGATCCTGTTATTTATTTTGATAATATTGATTATAGTACTGACATTACATATTCAGACCATATACAAAGTTCTGGTAGTTCTATTATATTAAATCCGTCGGTAACATAGTATAGTTGGATTCTTTCTCCTAATAAGGTTGATACATTTATAATGGACAATGAACTTGATGTTACAAGCGTGTGGTTCTTATAGGAAAATACTGTTACAATTAATGGTGTGGTATATAACATATATAGGTCTTCTGTTCCAGGGGCTTATGCTAATAATGTGATAACACTTAAATAATTATGGATAAAAGGGGTAAAATATTAAGACCTGGGGAATACGCCCATTAGAATATAGATAATTATGCCATCGCTGATGAGGAAAACATCAGAGGTGGCAGGCGTGTTGTGGCAAATGTTAGTGAACTTTATTTAATTCCAGAGGATAAACTTTCTGAATTGGTATCTGTCGTATATGTAACATCTACTAAAGATGACTACAGATTAATAGATAAAGCTAACCATGAAAACAGTAAAGGTTGGGAAAAAATAGATTATACTAAATCTAATAATGCTGTTACTAAAGCAACTGCACCATTAAAGGTTGAAAACCAAGATGTTAGCTTAACTCTTAGTACTTCAAGTGGGTTATCTACTAATGGTGGATTGGGTATATTATTAAATAATAATTCAGATGTTTCTAAAAACTATTTAACTGTTGATGCTAATGGTTTAAAAGTGGATTATACTAAAATCAATAGTTATATTAATAATAAAATCACAAATACTCTAGGTGCTCAAACAGATAAGCAAGATGTTTTAACGCCTGTTGGCGGTATTAAGATTGAAACTAAAGAGGCTACTGAAACTACTAAAAAAACTACTGAAATATCAGTAAAACTAAAGGATGGGGAAAGATATTTAAAGGTTGATTCTAATGGTCTTTATGCTGATTTATCTTCAAAAGCCGATTTAGATGAAAATAACAAGGTTTTAAAAACATAGCTACCTGGTTTTATTGATGATACTATTGCACTTTAGTTTGTACAAGAAACCGAGCCTGGTAGTGCTTCTCTTGAAGATTTATGGTACAATCCAACATCTAGAGAGCTAAAACTATATAGTGCTACAACTGATGGGTCAGGTAATGTTGTTAATTCTTGGGTTATAGTATCTCCTATGGAAGGTACTATTTATCTATTTAAAACATCAGGTCAAATAAAATATTATCAGTATGATGCTGAACTTACTGGTTTATCTCAAATATATTCAGATATACAATGGGTTGATGGAAAAGGTACTACATATGAAAAGGATGAAAGTGCTAATGAACAATCTATAAATATAAATCTGAAGGATAACGATTTCATGTTAGAGATTGACGACACTGATAATACTTTAGCAACTAAATCTCCTTTAGACTGGAAAGCATCAGACGGTAGTTCCTCTTTTTGGGGTGAAAATTTATCTTATGATACAAAAACGGGTACTATTGATGCAGATGCAACTGTATATTACAAGCAAGGTGATGGTATTATTATTGATAATGATGTTATAAAAATAAAAAATCAATATGAAGCTAATACTTCTGTAAGAGATTATACTATTAAAGATGATACAGCATCATCATGGGAATTAGACCCAGAGGTTGCATTGTATTAGTTAACATTAACATAGCCAAGTCTTTATGTAACTATTAACAGTGAAAAAATAAAAAGTTTACAATCAGTAAAACGAGCTGCTTTACTAATTCGTAATGATAGCGGTACCGAGGCTAATGTGCATTTCCCCGAATCTGCAGACACATATTCCACTTATCTTACTCATGATGAGTCTTATTTGTTTATACCTGAAGGCGGAACAGCTACTATAGATTTTGTGATATAGAATGATAATATTATCATATATTGTTATATTGGATTAGAAAAACCAACATATGTATTGAAATATTAGTCATCTTATGATCTGTCTACGTTAACAACAGTTTAGACTCTGGGTACTAATACAAATGCGACAGAGTTAGTATCAGAAAAATGTAAATTTAATAAAAGTTCTGGATATGACAATATCTGGAGTACCTTGGTATATGAAAATCCTATTGTAGAGATATCATCATCAAATGATTTAAGCGGAAATTACGTTTTCTCAAATAACTCGTATATAACTGGTGTAGTGATACCTAGTACTGTTACCACCATTGGTAGATAGGCATTTTATAATACAAATATAAATAAGATTACATTTGAAGATATAAATAAGATAACTAAAATAAATAGTTATGCATTTTACCAAACTAAAATAACAGATTTTACCATTCCAGTTAATAAAGATTTCACAACATTAGAACATTGGATTCTTAGCAATACTCAAATATCTGAAATAGTTATTCCAAAAAATATTTTAACAGATACAAATGGTTTTGGGGCTTTTTATAATTGCCGCAAGTTAAAAAAAGTCACTTTTCAAGGATTAGACCAAAATGAAGAATTAAGAATTTAGTCTGTAACTAAAAACGGTGTTACATATCCTAAAAATAATTTAGTGCTACATAATACCTTTCAATATTGTGCAGTAAATGAAATAAACTGGGTTGAGGATGAAACTCAAAAACCAAGAATAACACAATTTGGTAACTCGTGTTTTTATGGATGTTATATAACAGAGTTAACCACTCCCGAATCCTTAAATACAATAGGTGAACAGTGCTTTGGTGGGTCCAGTTTATAGAAACTTCATATTACTAAAGATGTAAACACCATTGGTGAAGCCCCATGTTATTAGTGTAATAATATAAGTACAATAACTGTGGATGGTGAAAATGATAGGTATACAAGTAAAACCCCCTATAAAACTACTGACGGTACATATACTTATGATGACCCCGAAGGTACTTATGAGGAATGTAATGCCATAATCGAGCGTAGTACATTAAAGTTAATTCAAGGTAGTTTAACCACTGGTTATACAATTGATGTTGAACAAAATATAACAACAATAACTATACCCGACGGTATTAGCAGTATAGCTCCATCTGCATTTTCCCGGTTATATATAAGTGCTAACAAACTAATCATACCTAGTTCAGTGTTAACACTAGAAAAATATGCATTTCATGGCGCAAAATGCAATGAAGTCATTCTTAATGAAGGACTTGTATTAATTAGCACGAGTGCTTTGGGGGAAATGGATAATTTAACCAAATTAAATATTCCAGCATCAACTGTCAATATAGATTTATATTTTTTAAACGGTTATATACTTTAGGAGATATCAGTTTCTGATGGAAATACAAGATATTCTAGTAAGGCACCTGTTTATGACAAAACAAAGGGTAAATATGAATGTACTGGTGCAGAGTGTAATGCTATTATTGATAAAAACACTATGACATTAGTTTGTGGTACTTTAGCTACTGGTGTAACTAGCATTGATAAACAAAAGACAAACAGTACTATTTCAGGAAAATATGAAATTACTATACCAGAAGGTATAGAAGTATTAGACACAAGTGCGTTTCATGAATATAATTATAAAAGAAATGTTTATTCATACACATTACCGTCAACATTAAAAAAGATGAATGTAAACGTCTTTAAAAGAACATGTGCTAGTCATTTTTATTATTATGGAACACATTATCCTGGCGATGGTTTCATGGAATGTACTTTAAGTTGTTTTGGTGATGGGGGCAGTGTCAGTGAAGTAATAACATTATAGAATCCATTTAATGAAGATCCAAAGGACCCTACTTTTAAACGAAAATTCCATATATTAAAAACGTTTGAAAATGATGAGGTGGCTAAAAAAGCATGGCTTGATTTATTGTGGAAAGGGTAGTATCAAAATTGGGAAATTGTAGCAGATTTAACCACAGATGAATAAGAAAGGCAAATTATTGAGACCTGGTGAGTATTCTCATTAGAATATAAATAATTATTCTATTTTTGATAGTGATAATGTACGTGGTGGACGACGGTTTGTAGAAGCTTTTAATGATTTATGTGATATTCCTCAAGATAAAGTATCTGAAAATGTTACCATTGTTTATGTAAAATCAGAAAACGGTGATTACAGATTAGTAAACAAAATATTATCACAAAGCTCATCTGGTTGGGAAAAAATTGATTATAGTAAAGATTTAACATTTATAACCTATGGTTATAATCCTTTAAATGTTAATGGTGATACTTTAGAGTTATTACTTTCTAATACTGGAGGTTTATAGACAAAAGATGATCTTCTTGAAATAAAACTTCAGTCTGATTCAGAAGAATACCCCTAGTTATTATCATTAGATGAAAACGGCTTATCTTTAGATATTGATAAGGTGGATACAATAGTTAGTGAAACTATTGAAGAAGAAACAAAGGATATCCAACCAAAACAAGATAAGCTAACTGCTAAAAATGGTATTTATATCTATAACTTTTATGGTTCTACATATATAACTTTATAGATACCTGAAGATGAAAAACATCTGTATGTAGATGACGACAACTGTCTTTATATGAGTCTGTCAGATAAGGTAGATCTTGAGAATAACTAGATAAAATTAGAACAGCTTCCAAGCTTTATTAATGATGCTTTATTTATTTAGTATTTTTAGGATACCACTCCTAGTGGTTCTTTTATAAAAGATACCCTATGGTATAACCCTAATACTAAAACATTAAAAATATGGAATGGAACTTCTTGGATTACGGCTACTGCTTATAAAAAGTCTGTATATATTACTGTTACAGATAAAAAGTTTTAGTTATATTCTTATGATGAAACCAAAGGAATGGTTTTATTATTACAGGGGCTAACTTGGACTAACAGTAAGGGTCTTATTCATGTAATAAATGAAACTGAAGATTCATCTCAACAATTTGATGTAAAGCTAAAAGATTTGGAAAATATATTATATATTGATAATTTGAATCAATTAGCTACCAAATCAATCACTGAATTAAAAGCAAAAGATGGAGAATCATCTATTTTTACTGGTGACTTTGTTATTGATGAAACTACTGGCCAGTTAAAGGTTAAAACAAAGACTTATCAAACTGTTGGTGATGGTCTATATATTACAGACGGAACTACAGTTTTAAATATTGAAAATGAGTTTTCTGAAAAAACAGTAAATGTAAACAGACCTCAAGATTATAAAGTTAAGCCATTAGCGTTATTAAAATATAATATTGGTGATAATTTTTCATTATCTTTAGATACTGATACTATCAAGGCTTTAGAGTCTGTAAAACGAACAGAGCTTATTATAAAAAATAATAGAACTACTAATATAACAGTAACCTTACCAAAATCACTTAATGGTGTTCGAGTATATAATATGTATACGGCCGATGACATGGTTATTTCACCAGGTCTTGCTGGAGTTTTAAAACTTATTATTTACAAAGAACTAGTTATTGTCATTGGTAAATTAGAATATGCGGATTTAGTTACTATCATCTTTGAAAGAATAGATGATTGTGAAACAGTTTCATATACATGGGATCCCGAGAAACGAGATAACTTAAGAACTGGGGATAATTTTTAGTTTAATATTATTTCAGTAGAAAATTAGGAAAGTAATGTTGAATATACAGATGGTTATAATGATGTTAGTGAAATAAAACTTTTAGGAGTAGGACACTCAAAATTAGACACTACAAAAACCTAGTATAGCTTTTATCCTTGGGAAAAGGATAAATGGTAGTCAAATGTACTCGTATCTATATCTAAAATACCCAAAGTACTAATAGTACAGGCTAAAACACATCCTGTATGGATAGTAAATGCCTATTCTAATAATGAAACTTATGGTGCTGTTAGTAGTGATAACTATAGTATAGGCTCTCGTATTAATACTGACGATGGGGTAACATTAGTTGCAAATAATCTCGATTCAAATCAGTATTATTTTTATGATTGGTGGGATGGTAAAACAGATCAATCCCGATTAGAGATGTTTGATGGTACTAATCATGTAGTTAATGCAGTAGCTAATTTTTATAAGTACTGTACTGCCAGATTCCATTGTATTGGGTGTACTGTTTAGCTTGAAGGAGGCCCTACTAAAGGAAATTAGACAGCAGAAACTATTGATGGTGTATATGTTTGCTCTTTATTTGATTATAAAACATAGGATATAGAATATTCAATAATACCGTCTGATTATTCAGATGGATCTGTAATTAGAAATGAGTACTGTATTAATAACGATAGTAGTACAATGTATGAGCTCCCGTGCTCTTTAGAAGACACATCAACTATAAGTCTTTCACCAAAGCAGGAATATATTGATATATATATATCATGTTATATTGATAAATACACTTGTACTATAGAGCCTACCATTAACGGTACAGTTACTTGTAATGAGGTAAACAAAGTAGGTACTACCGTTAACCTCACTGTCACACCAGATGCTGGATATGGGATTGATACTATTACTGTAAATGGTGAAACTATTACTGGCACTTCATTCACAATGCCTGAAGAAGATGTTACTGTTACTGCTACCTTTAAGAAGATAAGTTATACCATAACCGTAACACAATCAACTGGAGGTACTATTAGTTCAAATAAGACAACTGCTAGTGTTGGTGATACAGTTACATTAACAGCAACAGCAAGTAGTGGTTATACATTTAGTTCTTGGGTAGTTAAGACAACTAGTGGTAGTACTGTTACGGTAAGTAATAATTCATTCACAATGCCAGCAAGCGCAGTTACGGTGAGTGCTACGTTTGTTGAGAAGACCTTGACTGGTCAATTCTCAGTATCTGCCACTAAAAAGGTTACTTTCAGTAAAGGTAATTTGTAGTACACTCAGTCTACTGATACTTGGGCCTTTGCCTAGAATCAGTATGATGTGATAGGTGTGGATAATCTTACTGGTGGTACAGTCTGTTATGGAACATCTGACGGTGGTAGTAGTGGTGATAGGTATGGCTGGTTCAGAGAGGGAACATTTACAATTAATAATGTTGCAGATACCGTTGATTTGTTTTATCCTAGTTTTGAATAGGATAACATTTCAACTGTAACATCTCCTTATGGTCTTGGATTATTTAAACCATATTCTGATACGTGCTTTTTAGGCAATTTTGTTGATTGGGGTGCAAATAAAATCGGAACAAATGCACCAAATACCTATCGTACACTCACTGCTGATGAGTGGACATATCTCCTTAATCAACGCAATTCCTATTTTAAATTGAGGGGTGTTGCACATATTAATTTAAACGAGGAAGGTACACAGTTTGTAAATGGTGTTATCATTTTACCAGATGATTGGGTTTGTCCTGATAACTTATCGTTTAAAGAGGGTGGTATAGACGGTGTGATCAATAATATGCAAGGGTATGCAGAGCATCAAATTTTTACGATAGACCAATGGTAGCAATTAGAAGCTGCGGGCGCAGTGTTTTTACCATCTGCTGGTATATATAATGGTAGCTAGATTATACGCGTGAAGGAACTGTGGGGGTATTGGGCGGCCACTCAAATTGATAATAGTGACTACTATGATAGCAGAGACTTAAAATACATAGAACTAGAACGCTATTTAGGTAGTTATATTAATGATATTAGTTATTATAAAATACCCGTCCGTCTAGTAAAAGATGTTTAACAAAAAAGTAAAGAAAGCAACTTCAATTATATAGACCTATATAATTGATATCAACCTATTATCTTAATTTATTAATTTTTTTTATAATGGCAACAAACGCAGAAAACAATACAAGAAAAAAAAACGAATACAAATCTAAATGGGTAGATAATAATACATATTATTATTGGCATCACATGCCACACACTAAGGAGTGGCTTTCACCCGTTGCTGGGACTAATAACCAAGTAATGAGATATGATTTTAGTGAGGATTTTGGATATCCTTATGTGGTTACAGATAGTCCTGCTACTAAAAAGTATCCTGTTAGAACTGTTATAGAGAGGGGTGATAAAAACGGAGTGGGGCGTCAAATCATAACAGTTATTGATGATAAAGAGCAAGATTCGTGGCATGCCCCAGAAGGATTTGTTATAGATACAGACACTACTTATATCGGTAATGGTCATCGGATTAATTCTAGTTCACCAAAATCCCCTAAAGAAGATTTAGAGTATAAGTTATTGCGTGATTAGTATAATGGAGTTAAACGTAGTTATCTAACACAGGGTTATGCAAACGGCGGTAAAACCCCTCTTTTAAAAAGACAAGGTGGAAAAATTGTAACTGTTTATAAATAATAATTATTATGGCAGACATATTTTTAACATTACCTCCCCCAGAAATCCAATAATATTTTAAGGGGCTATAATCAAGATCATAGAGGACCAATAATGAGTAGATTTAGTCATTTAGACTTATCTAAATAATATTAAAACAATTTAATT
>CAVFGN010000016.1:0-40471 GCA_963621965.1 Alistipes finegoldii | reverse complement strand
CCATATATGCTTCATTCTATGTTTTAAGATCAATTGCATATTCTTTAAAAATTACTAAAATTAATAGTTTCTTCGATAGTCTTTATTATTTGTACTTTTAATTCATATGATTAGCTCTAAATTTAGATGTTAACACATATTTCCCTTTACATTTTTGCGCTAGATCAAAAATTATACTTAGATAAACTTCTTTCTTATTTAACAAAAAAAGGCAAACATATATTGGTTGCAATTGACGACGTATCAAAGAATGACGCAATGGTCGAATTCATTAGAGCTTATCAAGGATTTTTAATAGATCATTATGAAGTTAGACTTCTTATGACTGGACTTCAAAAAAACATATCAAAATTAGAATCAGATAGTACGTTAACATTTTTATATAGAGCTCCAAAAATTAGATTATCTCCACTTTCTATTCCTTCTATTGCTTACTCTTATCAAACAACTTTTGATATTAGTGAGGAAGATTCAATTAGACTAGCTAAATTTACAAAAGGGTATGCAATGGCTTATCAATTGTTAGGTGATATTTTATTTAGAAACCATTCTACATCTTTAACTAAAGAAATCAAAAAAGAATTTGATTTAAAAATCGGTGACTCATCCTACGAAATCATTTGGAAAGAAGTTTGTTTATAAGAGTAGTCTTTGGAAATACTCTTTTCATTTGAATCCTTCTTTACTTTACTTGAAATAATTGTAGAAACGAAATCAATAAATTCAGTCGAGTGATACTTGTATCATCTTGTACACTTAAGTTTGTCAACATAACTATATTTTTATAGAGGTTCAAATAAACTTCTATATTATCTTTCTTCATAAGCACTGTATAGTTCTAGTGGGGTTAATTATTTTTTTGATTCGAACATTATAGTTCCAAATAATTCTATTTTTTCTTATAATTATTAACAATTCTATCGCTCTTTTGTGTATTTACCAAATATTTTTTTCCATATCTTCATCGACGATATTTCTAAATGCAAAGATTTTCCCTTCTAGTACAATTTTAATTTTAGAGTTGATTTAGTAAATTTTCCAAGACTATGCATAAAACATTATCGAGCGATAACGATATATTTTTCCAATTGATTGATTATATTTTTGACAAATGGGTCAATTGATTATAAAATATTTGTGCTAAAAGTGAGGTATATTATGGATTTAGTTATTTTAGCTGCCGGAATGGGTTCGCGTTTTGGCGGTCTTAAACAAATTGAACCAATGGATGAATATGGTAATTTCATCATTGATTATTCAATTTATGATGCAATTGAAGCAGGATTTGACAAAGTCATCTTTATTATAAAGGAAGAAAATTACGATATCTTTAGAGAAACTATTGGTCATCGTATTGAAAATAAAATTAAAGTGGAATACGTATTCCAAAAATTATCTTTATTACCAAAAGGCTATACACTTCCTAGTGAACGCGTTAAGCCACTTGGTACAGCACAAGCTATCTTAGCTGCAAAAGACAAAGTAAGTGATAAGTTTGCAATTATAAACGCAGACGACTTCTACGGTAAGGAGTCATTTGTAGCTGCAAGTAAATTTTTAAGTTCAACATGTAATGCTAAGGTATACGGAAATGTTGCCTATAATGTAGCAAACACTATGACAGAAAATGGTTCTGTTAAAAGAGGTATATTATCAACAGATGCATCTGGTAATTTAACTCATATTGAAGAGTCTTCAGTTGAGCACGTAGGCTCTACTATTAAAGCTACACCACTTGATACGACAGTAACTCCATTCGAGATTTCAAGCACTACTCCTGTATCTATGAATATGTTTTGTTTCGATAAGTCTATCATGACTTATTTAGAAAATCGTTTTCCTAAGTTCTTAGATGATAATAAAAATAATCTTGAAAAGTGTGAATATTTAATTCCTACTGTTGTTTCTGAACTTATTGCTGAAAACGAAATAAGCGTAAACGTTGTCAAATGTGATGCAGTATGGTATGGTGTTACTTACAAAGAAGACAAACCATACGTTGTATCATCTTTAAAATCTTTAGTGAATAAAGGCTTATACAAAAAGGGTCTTTGGGACTAATAAAAAAAGTTGTAATTCTTATTGAGTTACAACTTTTTTATTAACTAAAGTTTTAAGTTTTGTTTTACCAAATTCTTACACGTTTGCTTGGTTCAATATACATTAAATCAGTAGACTTTACATCAAATGTCTCGTACCACTCATCAAAATTTCTAACTTGAATGTTTGCGCGTAACTTTGCGGGCGCATGCACATCATTTGTCAATAAATATAATAAATATTCATCTTTAGCTTTCATACACCAAATACGAGCCCATGACATAAAGAATTCTTTGAAATTTACATTTTTCGAGTTATGCATAATTTCAATTGCAACAGCCATACCGCCATTATCGGCTATATTTTCTGATACTACTAGTTCTCCGTTAACCTTGCCATTATATATTTCAATTCCATCGAATTGATTAATCATATCTTTTGTCTTCTCTTGGAACTTTTTGTAATCACTTTCAGTCCACCAATTCTTTAAATTACCTAAACTATCAAATTGGGCACCGTTGTTATCAAATGCGTGGCTTATTTCATGTCCTATAACAACACCAATACCACCAAGATTTTCTGAATATGTTTGACTTAAAGAATAGAAAGGTTTTTGTAGGATTGCGGCTGGGAATGTGATATCGTTTGAACTTGGGTTATAACAAGCATTAACCATATGTCCGGGCATTCCCCACTCGTTTCTATCCACTTCTTTATATAATTTATTTAACTCATCAAGTGTTTGTTCTTTTAAGATATTAGAGTATGCATCAAATAAAGAATCAGTTGCACTTACTACAAACTTAGAATATACATTAGGAACAAAATCAGGATATCCCATTTTGATCTTTATTGTATTTAATTTTTCGATAGCTTTTTCTTTTGTAGTCTCTTCTAATATATCATTCTTACGCACTCTACCCTTGTATGTCTCAATTATACTTTCTACAAGTTTTGTGATATCGTGCTTTGCCTCACTACCAAAATAAGTTTCGCCGTAATATAGACCAATTACATCGCAAAAAAGTCCAGAAACTAACTTGTAAGCTCTCTTTTCTAAAACAGGAGTAGCTTCAACACCCATTAATTTCCTACCAAATAAGCCTGCATTTTCAACTAAATCTTCACTTAAGACTTTAGAATATTTTAATATAACATTAATATAAGCTAAACTAATATAGCCTTTAAATGTTGATTCATTGAAATATTTTGTAAATTCTTTCATAGCACGAGGATCATATGAAACAACAATTTTTGGCTCTTTATTTGGATATATTTTTGCTAAGAAAGACTTAAAATCAAATGGTTTTAAGTAATTTGATACTTCTTCTAATTTAAAAGGGTTATGGTTCTTTGTATAATCAGCCCATTCAAGTTGAGATTTAACTGATGTAGCAATAAGAGCGTCATATTTTATTGCCTCATCGATAAATTCACTAATTTCACAATCGCTAAGACTTGTCTTTTTAAGTGCGAATCTAGCTTCTGTTTTCCAAACCTCAAGTAATTGTTTACCTGCTTCGTTGTCAAGATTATAATATGTAGTATCAGGTAATATTGTTTGTGGTCCTGTAATTACAAACGAGTATTTACTTGCGTCAGACATATCAACAGTTACACCGTAGTTAAAAGGTAAATCTACACCCTTAAGTGATAAATCATATGCTCTCTTATTTAAATCATCAATAGATTTAATACTTTTAACCTCATTAAGTAAAGAAACAATAGGAGAAATACCTAGTTCATTTCTTTTTTCGACATCAATGTATTTTTTATACATTTCAATCGCATAATTCATCTCTTTGATTTCTGTTGTTTTTTCGCCTTTCGCAAAAGAAGCAAAATCATTCATTAATATCTTTTCTACACCTTGATCTAGATCACTAAAACCACCAGTTGTAGGTCTATCTGAAGGAATTACTGCATTCTTCAAAAAATCTCCATTTACATATTCATATAAATCATCTTGTAATCTTACGTTTGACATATTTAAATCTCCTTTTTTACTAATTCTAATATATATTTAAAATAAATCAATCATTATGCATTTAAAGATTTATCTAAATTATCACTTCCACACTTAGGACATTTTTTAGACATTGCAAGATTTTTAAGGCAAATAGGGCAACCTCTTAGATTAATGAAATTAGTTGAATGAGTATGAACTATTTCATTTACAACAAATTCATATTTGCATTCTTTGCATACATATTTCATATAATAAGTTCTCCTTTATTTATATTTATTCCGACAATTCTTTTTATATCAAATGTTTCTTTAATATCTATATCGCTTAAATCTAGAGGAATTTCTTCTTTCATACGTACAAATTTATTATTTATAAGTATATATTTCTTATCATATGCATTAATTGTATCGTATTTTATACCATGATGATTAATACTTCTAAACTCTACATACTCATTATTTATAATTATTCCCGTATGCAAAATAATATCTAAACCAATTACATTATCATCACTATTTCTTTTGTACATTATCCCATTAATATAAGTATTAGAACTAAACTTTGATTCATACATTCCTAATTCAATTTTAAATAATTTATCATCAATAATACAGCTAAAATCACTTAAAGATATAATTTTATATTTAAATTCTTTGTATGGTAAAACTTTAAAATAAGTCATGTTATAATCTGATTTATATAGTTCTTTTAAAGAACTTTTATTATATGTTTTAAGTTCACTAAATATTTTAAATGCATTAACATCATCTTTATAGCCTAAATATATATCATTTGTTATATATAATTTAGTATTCAACCTGTCAAATATATAAACAATTGAATCTAGTGTTACATTACTTCCACGATAACCATGTATATAAATTGTATCAATATTGATGTTGTTTTTTATTAAATATTTAATAGAAAAAGTTAAATTTTCACTTACTACAAACATTATATCTTGTTTAATTTTAATGTCTTTTCTTACGTATTCTAGTTCTAATAATTTGACTTTATTATTATATTTTGAAATCTTACTGCTTAATTTATTATCTATATCTAAATCTATAGAATAATTAGAAATGCTTAAAATATTAATTTTATAATTATGTACAACAAAATCTGATAAACTTGTCAAATTATCTAAAAACAAATCATTTAAGTTATTATAGTTTTCAGGGTATATTTCACTCATTATTATAAGATCTGTTTTATTATTATTGTTAGCCAATTCTTCTATAATATAAAAGTCATTTCCACTAGACATATATAGACAAATATTTTTATATACTTTTAATTTATCTAATAAAAACATTTGTAAATCCTAATTCTTTTGCATAGTCATGCAAACTTTTCATGTAAGCATCGCTAGGACTATCACTATCTTTAAGCACACCTTTTACGCCGTACTTTCTAAACTTAATAAGTTTTAATGGAACATCTTTAGTATATGCAAAAGTTAAATCATAGATTCCTTTAATAACGTTTTTAGCATCCACTATGTTTTCTAGACACACTATTCTTAATTCTTCGATTTTGTGAATTTGTGATAAAAAAATTAAGTTTTGTTTGACAATATCATTTTTGTATCCAGTTAATTTTTGGTAAACATCATTGTTCCAACTTTTGATATCAAGCATTACACCATCAGTTATATTTAATATATTGGAACTAGACGCAAATGGCACTGTCCCGTTCGAATCAAGTAAGCAAGAAAGATTATCATCCTTAGCGTAACTAAATAGTTCCTCAATGAATGATGTTTGTAACATACACTCTCCGCCACTTATTGTAATACCTCTAATAAAAGGAATATTTTTCTTTATTCGTGCATATACTTCTTTTGCGTTTAAACGCTCTACCTTAGGGGTAGAAAAATTTTCACAAACACTAATACACGTGTCACAATTTATGCATTTATCTTTGTCCCAAAGGACCTTATTATTCACTTGCTTTAATGCGCCACTTGGGCACTTTGAAACACAAAGAGCACAATTATTACATACTCTTTGAGTTTCAGGATTGTGGCAATAAAGGCAATGTATATTGCATCCTTGAAGAAATACCGACGTTCTTAGTCCTGGTCCGTCTACTGTTGAAAAATCTATTATTTTATTAATTAATGCATCCATTAAATTAAACGGACCTTTCTCTTACCTAAACTATTAGTCTTGTAGTTTTCAGCACCAAGTGCTGTTGTTTGTTTAATGACAGCTTCATCTTTAAAGTACTTTTCCATTTCACTTTTTTTAACTAAATAGCCTGTAATACGAACTAAATCACTATCTTCAATATAATATGATAAATAATGAACCCCAAGTTTGAATGCGCCCTTAGTCAAGTCAAGCAAAGCATCTAAATTGTTTTCTGATGTTTTTGCGATTGGAAAAATGTCACCAACACCTGCTGGAAAATATTTATGGAAATGGGAAGAATGAATTAAATGATCTCTAAAGTTTTCGGGTTCTTCTCCTACAGGAATTCTGACTCCACTTGTGATTCCCTTATCACTATCAAGTCCTACTTGCGCATGTAACATGAACTTATTACCGGTTAATGGAGTATATAAAGCAGTGAAGCTTGAAACAACTTCCTCAATCTTGTTCATAATTCTTATACCAAGTAAATCTGCTTCTTTATCTTTACCATATCTTAAGCCCTTTGAACTAAGTAATGTATTTACAGATTCCGCAAGACCAGTAACTCCAAACATAGGTACGAATCGATTTTTATCAATTAACCCCTCACTAACTAAAAATGACGATTCAAAGAATCCTGATTTTTCTACTAAAAATTTGATACGTTCGTTTTCATAGTTTGCAATACACTTTAAACATTCAGGTAATTTTATATTGATAAATTCTTCAATATCTTTTGTTTCTTCGGCTAAACATGTTAAAGTTATACGGGTTAATGTATAAGCGCCACCCGAGATTGGTAAAATATTGTAACACGAAGATATACCATAATTTGAATCATAATAAGTCTTGTTAATATCATCATTACAAATAGCAGGGTTTGAACACTTTAGACTACATTTAATTGCTAATTTTAAAAAATCATCACTTGTTTCCTTCGTATTATATTTAATAGTTAAGTTAGGAACTGTATTATCTAGTTCACTTTCAACTTCAAGAAGTAATCTACCCATTCTAGTCTCACGAGGGCCAATATTTGCATGACAAAATGAATCATCAATTGTTCTATCTAAGAAATTTAAAAATAATCTTAATTTAGTTTTAACTTCTTCATCACTTAAATTACTAATAAAAGGATCAAGCAAGTAATCTAAATTGCCTAAATAAACCGGGAAATTAGTGATTGAAGGAATATGATGATATAAAGTCATTAATGAAAATATAGCTTCATCAAATGTTTTAGGCGGATTTAGACGTAAAAATTTTGAACCATTTTTCATGAATCTTTCAAAATCTACCATTACATATCTTGGTCTATAAGGTGCATGTCCTTCAAATAGGTCATTGATTGCGCCTGTAGAAAAATAATGAAGTGTAGTTGAATCAATATCAAGTACATTAAGCATGTTTTCTGCTTGATGTGCTAAATCAAGAACCTTTTGTTCATATGTTCTTTTTTTACTTGTTAAGGTAGCATATACAGAATCTTTATTTGCTTCATTTAATTTTAAAAATGTTTCTTCTCTATTATTCATAATAATACCTCTAGATATATAAATATTATAAATATTCTTATCTTTATAATCAATAAATAAACCAAAAAGTGTCTACTTTTAAGTTGTATATTTTTCACAGTGTTTCATTCTTAGAACTTTATTTAACCTTCATTAGATTTTATTCTTTTTTTCTTGGTTTGAAAAAATTTAATCGTATATTAAATATGATTATTAACATATCTTGTTCAATGGCAAAATTAATTTTCTATTCAAAGCATTGATAAAAAAGTTAATAAGTATACTTTAAACATACTATCTTACCAATATTATCACTATGATATATAGAATTATTGGCAAGTTAACAACAAAAAGGATAACAAACTAGGAATGAATAATTAAAAATAAAGTTTGCCTTTTTCACTTTATATTACATCTCACTTTACACTCATAGATTCATTTGTGAACTATAATCAAACGTATTTTTTAAATTTCAAGAATAAAAAACTTTGACAAAATAATCACTAATAAGCAAAAAAACAAGCCATAAAGACTTGTTTAAAAATGGAAAACATTACATTTTGATAAGAAATCTTTTAATCTTTCGCTCCTAGGATT
This sequence comes from Alistipes finegoldii, assembly GCA_963621965.1. Taxonomy (GTDB): domain Bacteria; phylum Bacillota_I; class Bacilli_A; order Acholeplasmatales; family Anaeroplasmataceae; genus JAEELC01. The sequence continues at coordinate 32,213 of CAVFGN010000016.1, read as the reverse complement.
ATCAAAAATTTCTGCAGGTGTTCCGTCTTCTACTATTTTTTTATTATCCACAAAAAGTACTCTACTTGATACTTCACGCGCAAATCCTAGTTGGTGCGTTACAATACAAATAGTCATTCCACTCTTTGCTAAATCCTTAATTACATCTAGGACTTCTAAAACCATCTCAGGATCTAAGGCACTTGTTGGTTCATCAAATAACATAATCTCAGGGTTTAACATCAAGGATCTCATAATCGCAATACGTTGTTTTTGTCCACCTGACAAACTTTTAGGATAACTTTTTGCCTTATCCTCTAAATTTAATCTTTTAAGTAGAGTGTATGCTTTTTCGCTTGCCTCTTCTTTTGTCATCTTTTTTAGTGTTAGTGGTGCTAATGTTAAATTTTCAAGCACTGTTAAGTGAGGAAATAATTCAAATTGTTGAAAAACCATACCGATATGTTGTCTTATCTCGTTTATGTTTTTTTCAGTTATTTCTTCACCTTTAAAAATAATACTTCCACTTTCTGGTTCTACTAGTCTATTCATCGATCTGATTAATGTTGATTTACCACTTCCAGATGGACCGATTATAGAAATTACTTCACCTTTTTTAATATCTAAACTAACGTCTTCTAAAATGATTGAATCTTTAAATTTAACTGTTAAGTTTTTAACTTCTAGCATAATTACTTAATTTCCTTTCTAAAAGACGTAATAAATTTGTAAGTAGTAAAACTATTACAAAATAAACAACACCCATTAATATATATACAAGCATGTAATCATAGGCAATATTTGCACTATTTTGGAAAGCCTTAGTTAAATCAACTGCACCTATGAATGATACAATTGATGTTTCCTTAACTAGTGTTATAAGTTCATTACCTAAGCTCGGTAATGCGTTACGAATAGCTTGCGGTAAAACAATCTTTTTCATGACCTCAAAATAGCTTAAGCCTAAACTTCTTCCAGCCTCAACTTGACCTTGTTCAACACTATTTATACCGCCTCTTATAATTTCAGAAACATAAGCTCCACTATTTAGTCCAAATGATATAGTTGCAACGTATAAAGGCTCTATTCTAGAGTTTCCAAATATAATAAAGTAGATAATAAGTAGTTGTACAACCATAGGTGTACCTCTAAATATTGCAACATATGCTTTAAATATATTCTTTATTCCTAAAACAAATATATTTTCACTTTTTATATTTAATATTAAACAAGTAATTGTACCAAGTACTATACCCATAATAAACGCTAGTATAGTAATTATTAACGTATTACCTAAACCTTTTAGCAAGTCAGTTATTTGTTTACTTGATTTAAATGTGTTTTTAACTCGTTCAGTAAGTTCATTTTGATTAACCATTAAAAGAATAAAGACAATCAAAAAGAATGCGACTAGCATTACAATTGATACTAATTTTTGTTTATCTTTCATAATTAATTATTACCATTATATTTCGCAATAATTTCATCAAGTTTACCATTTTCTTTAATTTTTGCGATGAAACTATTTAATTTATTTAGTAATTCTGTATTACCTTTTTTAACAGCCATTGCATAGTCTTCAGAAGTTAATGTTACAGGCAATACTATAAGATTTGTGTATTTTTTTACATATAGTTCCGCTGGTGCGGAGTCAATAATAACTGCATCTATTTGCTTATTAGATAAAGATTGACAAGCTAAGTAACCACTTGTAAGAGCTCTACATGTAGCTGATTCAATACCACTATATTCAAGTTCTACTGAGCCTTTAATATAACTTTCTCCTGTAGTTCCACTTTGGCATCCAATTGTTTTTCCTTTAAGAGCATCTAAAATTGAATCTACTGTTGTTAGACTAGATAACTCACTGTCAGTATTTACAATTACTACTTGGCTTGCACTATAATAAGCGTCTGTAAAGTCTACTATCTTTGCTCTTTCATCAGTCTTTGTCATACCAGCAATACCGATGTCAGCTTTTCCGGATTGAACACTTGGTACAATTGAATCAAAGTCGATGTCAGATACAGATACAGCTAAATTATTTTCTTCTCCATATAATTTAGCTAATTCAATATCAATTCCCTTAAATTCGCCTGTTTCTGCATCCTTATATTCAAATGGTTCAAATGTCGCGTTAGTCGCAACAATAATAGTTGAACTCGATGTGTCACATGAAGTTAATGCTGCACAAGTTATAGTAGCAGCTCCTAAAAATTTTAATAATTTGTGTTTCATAAAATAAAAAATCCTCCTAATTAATACGATTAAGAGCCGAAAACATATAAAAAGCCCTTAAACTTAATATTGTCTAAGGGCGAAAAAATCGCGGTGCCACCTTAGTCACTTGAAAATCACTTTCCAAGCACTCTATGAGTTCTATCAAACTCAGACGCGATTACGGGCGAACCCGGAATAATTTATTATCACTATTCAGCTCCATGAGACGTTCAATTAGTTAACTATGCTACCTCACACCAATCGTAGCTCGCTTTATAGTATAGTTAATTTACTACCTCAATTCATTGCTATTGCAAGTAGTATATACTAAAATCTTATCGATTTCAACATCTTTTTTAAATTTCTGTAGTGTTTTTTATCTCAGTTGAAACACTTTGTGCTTTCTTCTCTGATAATTTAATTAAATAGAAGCTTGAAATTGCGCCTATTATAAATACTATAACTGATGCGATAATCATACCAGTACTAAATGAAACATCAGTATAATCATATGATAAAAAGATTGCAGGAATTGAACCAATTACAAAGCCAACAATAGCCCAGTAAGTAATTCTCTTATACTTTTCAAGCAAATAATTCATTAGTTTTGCGACTACAACAAAACCAAAAACTATACCTGCTCCAACTGATGCTAATACAGCTAATGAATGGCCAAAATTATTAGTTAATTCACTAATAGTATCCAAAATCGGTTCATAATAACCAAATATTAAAAGTAACATAGAACCACTAATACCAGGTATTACAAGTGCACATGAGCCAAGAATTCCTATTAAGAATAATAATATATAGCCGTATGCAGGCATATTAACACTTAAATCCACGTTTCCCATATTAGGAATAAAGCATATTCCTATAACTACAACAAATGAAATTAAACCAGCTATAAAATCAACTTTTTTAAATCCATTATCCAAACTTTGCTTAAAAAGCATTGGAATCGAACCAAGCATTAAACCTGAAAATAAAGAGATTGTTTGAACAGGGAAGTGCTTAAGTGCAAGTTTTAGTGGGAGATACATTGCACAAAAAGCTAAAACCATACCTAAAACTATAGGTAACAAGTAAATAAAACTCTTTTTGAAATCTTTTCTTAAATTAGAAATCGCATTTATTAAATTTTCATATATATTAAATAAGACAGCAATTGTTCCACCTGACACGCCAGGTATAATCATCGCAACACCAATAGCTGCGCCTTTTAGCATATTAACTAAAAATTTCATATAGTTCTCCTTAACTATTAATAATGATACCATATTATATCAGCTTTTTAAATTCATTTTTAAATATAAAAAGTCTACACAAAAATTATGTAGACCATTTATATTATTCGCTTCTAAGTGCATTTACAGGATCTTGTTTAGCAGCACTTCTAGCAGGGATTGCGCCTGATAGTACAGTTAAAACAATAGATAATGTAATCATAATTAAAGCTTGATATGGATAGAAACAAGCAATGTTTGCGCCCGCAAGAGAACTTAAGGCTAGATTTAAAATAAATGTTATTAAATATGTAACAAGTACACCTATAACACCACTTGATAAACCAAGCATAAATGTTTCCGCATTAAATAAATGACTTACATCTTTCTTTCTACCACCAAGAGATCTAATTACACCAATTTCTTTTACACGTTCCATTATTGATACATAAGTAATAATCGCAATCATGAAGCATGAAACAACTAAAGATAATGCTGTAAAGGCAATAAGTGCATAAGTTACAATATTTATCAATGTCTTAACCATTGATATAATTACGCCAACATTATCAGTATAAGTAATTTTTGTACGATCTGCATAAGTTATTTGTTTTCCATTATATGTATAAACAAAATTTTCATCATTCCACTTATCCAAATAGTCTGTAACTTTGTTCTTCTCATCAAAGTTATTTGGATAAATTGAAATTGAATTGGGTTTTTCACTATAACCAATCATTCTACTTGTAATGGATTTTGAAACGCCAGTTCCACTTCCACCACCCATGAATGCAGATATAAAGGTACTAGTAGAATCACTTTGTCCAACATATCCTGTTTCTGATTCTACAACAGTCTTATCTTTATAATTATAATAAGAATATTTGTATGTACAAATAGCCAATGCTGATGCATTCACAACTGAAGAGCCAACATACTCAGTACTTGCTACATATCTTGTGAATGTATTAGGGTTTGTATCTGTAGAGTTATTATAATCAATAAGTGCATCCTCGTGCATTTGTAACGCTAAATCACTTGTGTAGTATAAACCTGTAGATAAACAACCGTAGTTTCTTCCCTCTTTTAATTTTACAATACCTGAGATTTTTAAAGCAGTAGCTTCTTCTTTTGTATCAGTAATATCATTTACATAATCAAATTTAGGGTATGTAACTTTGTTATTACCAATAACAGTTACATCATATTTGTTAAACTTATAGGCGTTAGAGTTTGACACGTAATAGAATTCTTTATTTAAAATGGTAGAATAATCAAAATATTTCTTATCACTATTATGACTTGCGCCGTCTACCTTATTAGCAATATCTTGACTATTTTGAGCAAGTTTAATAAATTCCTCTTGAGTAAAATAACCAAGTTCAGCCAAAATCAAATCTGATATTTTTTCATCACTATCAAGTACAAGTAACATTTCATTACTATTGGATGGTAGTGTTCCTGTTAGTATATCATATTGAGTTTCAATATATGAGTTTGATGCACTAAGTTGGTTTGTAGATGAAACAAGAGATGTAATATATGTAGAATATGACCCGATTCCATCGACATGACTCAACACCGATTCATAGTTTTCAACTATAGAACTTAGAGATAATACTCTTTCTCCTTCACCAGTTCCCATTTTATTAAATGTTGTATAGATATTATTAGATAAATCATAACCATAATCATAGTTAATATCTGCATAATAATCTTTTGGCATTGATAATAAGAAGTCTAAATATTCATCAGTTATTGTATTTTTAACTGATACATTAGAACCATTATTTACCATCTCAAGTATTTGATCTAATACATAATCTACGTTTACATTTCCTTTAATTACCTCATTTGTAATCTTAGCTTTTTGACTTGTTGTCATTAAATTCATAAGTGAGTTAAGATCATAAGTGTTTTCAGAAATCGTAATAGGATTTCCTGATAGCATATCATCTTGCATAGAGGTAATATAGCCATTAACGCCTGTTGAAACAGATAAAACAGATGCAACACCGATAATACCAATTGAGCCAGCAATAGAAATCAAAATACTTCTACCCTTTTTAGATAATAAATTTTTAAAACTCAATTTAAATGAAGTCCACCAACTCATTTTAGCTTTTTCATTTTCTACTGGCTTAAATGTTTCTTTTTGTTCTTCTTCAAATGAATAAGGATTTGAATCTGACAAAACAGAACCATCAAGAAGTCTTATAATACGAGTTGAATACTTTTGGGCAAGTTCAGGATTATGTGTAACCATAATTACTAGCTTTTCTTTTGAAATTTCTTTGATCAATTCCATTATTTGTACACTTGTTTGAGTATCAAGTGCACCTGTAGGTTCATCTGCTAATAATATTTCAGGCTCATTTACAAGCGCACGCGCAATCGCAACTCTTTGACATTGTCCGCCTGACAATTGGTTTGGCTTTTTATTATATTGCCCTTTTAAACCAACTTTATTTAATGCCTCTTTAGCACGTTGAGTTCTCTCTTTTTGACTAATGCCGGCAATAGTAAGAGCTAACTCAACATTCTCTAATACAGTTTGGTGAGGAATTAAATTATATGCCTGAAATATAAAACCAACTCTATGATTTCTGTATATATCCCAGTCCTTATCCTTAAACTTTTTAGTTGATGTACCATTTATAAATAAATCCCCACTTGTGTATCTATCTAGTCCACCAATTATATTTAATGTGGTTGTTTTACCACATCCTGATGGTCCTAAAATTGATACAAATTCGTTTTTTCTAAATGATAGACTTATACCTTTTAAAGCTTCAACTTTTGTATCAGCTACTCTATATTCTTTTTTGATATTAACAAGACTAAGCATTAAAAATGCCTCCTAAAAACATTATTTTAATAGTAATACATTTTGTTTATTTTTGCAAAAGTATTATGTATAAATACACAATTATTTCATATTTTAAAAGATATTTAATCTTAAGTATGACAGAAATAAATATATATTCTTATATTACACATACTATTGATATATCTCAAGTTGTCAATGTTATACTAATTTATATTATAATCACAAATGATAACAACTATAATGAATGCAATCATAAGTAATCATTAATTTTAGCATATGTTCTTTATAAATTATTAAAAACAATTTTGTTTATTTGTAAATAGTTAATCTTTATTTTTATTTTTAAAAGCCTTATTTTTATTGATAACCATTTTAGTTTATAAAATTTTCGTTCTTTTTTTAATTTCGCCACAAAATAAAAAAATGCCTTAGTTAAGGCATAATTTTCACGCTGGCAGGACTAGTTGGGTTCGAACCAACGAATGATGGATTCAGAGTCCATTGCCTTTCCGCTTGGCTATAGTCCTATGAAGACTTATAGAAAACCATAAGTCTTACCAAATAGTAACGTTATTATCAACATAATGCCAATATGTACCGTCATCACTTGGTTTTGAATCAGAATAATAATAAATATTTGCTTCAAAGAATTTTTCATTATATTCAGTAACTTTAATATTATTAAATTCTTCTTTTGTACCTTTAAAGTAAATAGAAGTTAAGTTTTCGCAATAATCAAATGCTTCACTAGCTATTTCAATTTGATTATTTAGAATAACAATTTCCTTTAAAGATGATTTAGAAAAAGCACAACTTGAAATCTTCTTTACATTTTCAGGAATTGTAATAGTTTCAATTGTTGATCTTGAAAACAAAAATATTGGAAGAGTCTCTATTTTATCATTTAGCGTGACTGTTTTTAAACTCTTAAAGTTCATAAATGTTTTCGCATCTATTGTTTCTATATTTTTTCCAAGAGTAATAGTTTCAATTTTATTATTACTTGAAAAAGCACCATTTTCGATAGAAGTTATAACTACATCTTTAGAATCATAAATAACTGTATCTTCAATTACTAGATTGCTTGTATCCCCTGAATATTCACTAATAATTGCATAATACAAATCATCGCTCGTCCTGTAATAAATTGTATAAGTAAAATTATTTTTAGACACTGTATCAACTGCTGTCACATCAGCAGTTGTACCACAAGATGTTAATAAAAATAGAAATGGCAGTATAATAATGAAAATTTTAATTATTTTCAACCTTTTCATTATCTTCACTCTTAGTTTCATCAATTTTTATATTTTTCTTAATCCCGCATACATCATCAACAGGTAATGCGAATGCAATACCATGCGCATCAGTAGTTAAACCACATTGTTCATTAATAACAAGTAAAATGTTTTTAGTATTTTCTTTTGGTGATAGAATAAGTACAATTTCTTTTTCAGGAGTTAAAAATACTTTAAATTTAGCTAATGTCTCTTCTTTAGCTGTACCACGTCCACTAATAAGTGTACCCCCAGTTGCACCCTTACTACGAGCTGCATCCATTACTGCTTCAGAAAATCCTTCATTAACGATTGTTAAAATTAATTCGAAATCATTTTCCATTATTATTCCTCCTCATGAGATAGGAATTTGTAAGCTTTAACTCCTACCATTTTTGTAAGTGGTATTGTAAACGCTATACCACCACTTTCTTTTTGTTTGAAAAACTTATCTTCATATGCGGCCATAATATCTTTAATTACATCTTGTCTAACAACAGATAAGATTACAGCTTTTTCCATACGAGATAATCCTAAATAGGCTAAAATTTCTTGACTTGCAAGTCCATTAGCATAAACAATATCGCTTGATACAACGTTAAAGGATTCAAGAATTGATGTATATAAATCAACCTTTTTTCTATTAACAATTGTAATCATTAATTTTAATTTTTCAGGAGCTTCTAATTCTTTTTTCTTACTCATAATAACCTCCTAGAAATTAATAATGACATTATCATGCTTTGAAGCTTCAATGTCTTTCATTCTATTCTTTGTTACAATCTTGTTTTGCATTACAGATTTAAAACCTAAAAGTTGGATAGTAATTAAAGGAGTTAAGGCTACCATAGCAACAACACCATAACCATTATCAAAAATATTGTTAGGACAAATTATACTACAAGCACCAATCGCAATAGGTAAGATAAAACTTGTAGTTAAAGGACCTGATGCAACACCACCGGAATCAACGGCAATAGCTGTATAAATACGTGGTACAAAGAATGATAAACCAAAACTAATTAAATAACCTGGTATTACATAATATAGAATAGAGAAATTAAATATAATTCTAATCATTGATAAACATATAGAAATACCAACACCAGCTGATAAAGCAATTAAAACTGTTCTTTTAGAAATAGCACCCATTGTGATATCATCAACTTGTTTTGTAAGTACATGTACAGCAGGTTCAGCTAATACAGTTAACATACCGATTACAAAACCAACTAAGGCTAAACCAACAGGATATTTTGCAAGTTCTGTTCCCAACTTAAATCCAATAGGCAAGTAACCAATTTCAGCACAAGTTAAGAATATTACTAAGCCAAATAGCGCATAAATTAATCCAAATACGATCATTAAAACGCTCTTCTTTGGTAATTTAATGTAGAAATAATTTATAATAAAAAAGAAAGCAAATATTAATCCTAAAGCAATAATAATCGATTTAAAATTAGTAAGTATTGCATGGAAGACATGACTAGCTGTAACATCTAAACCGTAGTTATTAGGGGCTTCTTTGTTATAAGTATCAACTAATTGTTTTAAGTTATCACTTTTGATTGTTAAACCTAAAATAACTACAACAATAATAGGTCCGATTGATGAAAGTGCAATTAAACCAAACGAATTTTCTTTCTTATCTCTTCCACCAACTGTAAGTGCAAATCCTGAACCTAAAGCCATAATAAATGGAACTGTAATAGGACCTGTAGTAACGCCTCCTGAGTCAAATGATAAAGCGATAAATTGCCCGTTTCCATTAAATATTAAGATGGCTACAAGTGCATACAATGCCATATAGAAGAATAGTAATATTTGTGTTAAATCCTTCTTTGTTATAATTTTAAGAACACCAACTACAAGGAATACACCTACACCTACACCAATAGACCAAACGAGGACATTTTTTCCTCCTGGTATTGCATCTTTTAATTGATTTGCAAGAACCGATAAATCTGGTTCTGCAATTGTGATTAAAACACCAAGTACAAAACATACAATTAAAATAAGTTTCATCTTTTTTGTTTTAATCAATGTTGATCCGACTTGTTGTCCCATAGGTTCAACACCTAAATCTGCACCTAAATTAAATAGCGAGATACCAAGTATTAATCCAATTGTTGATATTACAAATGTTACTAATTCTTTAGCACTTAGAGTCACTAATGGAGTTAAACAAAGAATTAATACAAGTGCCGCAATAGGTAATACTGATACACATGCTTCTTTAATTTTTGCAAGTAATCTTTTTATCATTTTATCACCCTTTCTTTTTAATTTATTTTAACATAAGATTTTATAATTTCTTTACATTATAAAAAAATTACATATATTTTTCACAATTTTAATAGATTATTTAATTTTTCTAATTTTTGCGATGAAGAATCCTTCATAAAATTCATTTGGTCTAACAGTAATTACACCGTCAATATTTGAAGGCAAAAAGTTTGATTCATCAATATCTAAATAAATTTTTTCAACAGCATAATTATTATTTAAAACAGATTTTAATACGTTTTCGTTTTCTTCTTTTAAAATAGAGCACGTAGAATATACCAAACTGTGGCCTGGCTTTAATATATTTAAAGCTTTTTTAAGTAACTCTTTTTGTATTTTCGCGCTATTTTTAACTAAATCATAAGAAAAGTATTTTAAATCTTTTTCACTATTTATGTTTATTGTTCCACTTCCAGAGCACGGCGCATCAAGCAACACAGTATCAAACCTAAAGAAATCATCTAGTCTTCTTGCATCGACTACACTTACATTAACTTTAGCGCCTTGTTCTAAAATATTATGTTTTAATCTCTCAGCTCTAATTTTATTTGTTTCACAGGCCATTATAAACTTTTGATTATTAGTTAAAGATGCAATTTCAAGTGTTTTACCGCCCGGAGCTGCACACATATCTAAAATATCAAGTGAATTGTCTAAGTCTAAAAATAAAGGAGGAATTTGACTAGATAAAGATTGAAGATATATTTTACCTTCTTTATAAATTGATGATTCACTTAGATTAATATTTTCTGCAATTATATATGCATCTCTAAAAAAACTAGGATTCGAAAACTTTATATCGTTTTTTCTTAAATATTCATCAATTTCTTCTTTTGTTGTCTTAAGTCGGTTTAATCTAAAAGTTGTTTTTCTTCTTTTAGACAAACCGTCGATAATTTCTTCATAATTAGAATAATCTTTTTTGATTAATTCAATAAAATCTTCTCTTTTAATCATTAGAAACGTTAACCTCTAAAACTAATTCATCAGTTAATAAGTTAAAAATTCTAACAAAATTATTTTCAATAATGCCATACGAATGAATCATAATTTCTTTAGGGATAGAGATGCTACCGGGATTAATGTAGAAAGTATTACCTATTTTTTCACTTTTAATTACATGTGTATGTCCATATAAAACAACAGAAGAATCAACATTTAAAAGATTTTGTGGTCCATAAATGTGACCATGTGTCATGTAATAATTTACATTATTAACGCATACACATGCCTCTTTTAAAATAGGAAATTTTAAAACCATTTGATCAACATACGCATCACAATTGCCTTCAACACAAATAATTTGATCTTTGATATCATTCAAAAGTGGAATGACTTTTTTAGGATTATATTCTAACGGTAAATCATTTCTAGGTCCATGATATAAAATATCGCCTAGTAATAATAATTTATCATAATTACCGCTCTTAAATTTTTCAATTAATAGATTTGTATAATAGAAACTACCATGCAAATCGCTTGCAAACATATATTTCATAAAACTACCTAAATAAATTCTTAATGTCTTCTTTTGACAACTTACTTGCAAAGTCTTCTTCGCTAATTACTTCATTACTTAACATTTGTTTTCTGTTTTGTAATTCAACAATTCTATCTTCAATTGTATCCTTATTAATTAACTTAATAACATTAACTTGATTCTTTTGACCTATACGATAAGTTCTGTCAGTTGCTTGGTTCATAGCCGCAACATTCCACCATGGATCATAATGGATAACAGTATCAGCACTTGTTAAAGTTAAACCTGTACCACCAGCTTTAAGCGAAATTAGGAATACTTTTACAGTTTCATCTTGATTGAATTCGTTAACTAATTTCATACGTTCTTCGGCAGGAGTCTTACCTGTTAATAAGAAATACTTAATATTTGCTTTCTTTAATCTTTCTTCAATAAAATCAAACATTGATGTAAATTGAGAGAATATTAACATTTTATGTCCATCTTCAATTTTTTCATCAACTATTTCCATTAACTTGTCAAGTTTAGAGTTTCTTGGTTTTACATTATCTAAGAATAAACGTGGTTCACATGCAAGTTCACGAAGACGAGTGAGTAAGCTTAAAACATGACTTATTGCAAAGTCGTCTTGACTTATCTCATTTCTTGCTTGATTCAAGTAAGCTTCATATAACTTTCTTTCATCCTCAGACATAACATTGTATACAGGGTATTCAATCTTTTCTTCAAGATCAAGTACATCAGACTTTAATCTTCTTAAGATAAATGGTGAAACCTTCTTATTTAAATCGCTTAATAATTCTCTATCAGCTAAATTCTCATAAGTTTTAATGAATTCCTTTTTAGATTTCATATAACCAGGTAAAATAAAATCAAAAATTGACCATAAATCTAATAATGAATTTTCAATTGGAGTACCGGTTAAAGCAAATTTAGAATTACCTTTTAATTTCTTACAAGCTAGTGTCTTAAGTGCTTCAGGATTTTTTATAAATTGAGCTTCATCAATAATTACTGTTTTAAACTCTAGTCCATCATATTTTGAAATATCCATACGAAGAGACTCATAAGATGTAATTAATACCTTCTTTTGATCATAAGCTTTTTTAATAGCTTTTTCATCTCTATTTAAACCATAAATAATTTCTACTGGAATTTCTGGTGCAAATTTCTTGAATTCAATTTCCCAGTTGAAAATTAAAGATGTAGGCGCAACGATAATACTTGATTTTTCCTTATAGAATGTATCAATTAAAGCAATAACCTCAAGTGTCTTACCAAGACCCATATCATCAGCTAAAACGCCACCTAAATTATATGATGATAAAATCTTTAACCATTTAAATCCTTGTAATTGATAATCTCTTAACTTTTCACCTATTGTTGCATCTAATTCATAATCAATTTTATTGTAATTAATCATATCATCAGAGAATTTTTCAAGAAGTGAATTTGATTCAATTAAATCTTTATATCTACTAGAAATAAAGTATGCTTGGTATAAAGGAATTTGAATGCTATCAGATATATTATCAATTCCTAATTCATTTACAAGTTTAGAAAACAATTCAGCAGTCTCGTTATCAATTGAAATGATTGTACCATTTTCAAGTTTAACGTAATGCTTTTTAGCATTATATGCAATTAATATATCAGCCAATTCTTTTGCATTATACTTCATACCTTCAAAAGTAAGAGTAATAATTGAGCCTTCTAAGTGGAATTTTAACTTATTAGAGTTCATCTTATAGAACTTTTGTTCTTCAATGTTTTTATCAATATAAACCGAACCATATTCTCTAAAGAAATCAAGTTTTGTGTCTAAAATATCACAAATTTGATCAAAATCATTAATTGAATAATCATTTTTCTTAAAGAAACCTAAATTTCTTACTAATAATTTATAGTTCTTCTTTTTTAGATAAAATGTATCTTCTTCAAAATCTCCATCGTAATGAAGTTTTAAAGAACCGTTTTCATAAGTAAAATATGTGTTAATAATAATTTGATTTCTCTTATCATTTTCATATGTATTTACTTGAGCCTTATATAAAGGATAAAAATTATTTAAGAAAATTTCTTTGTTGTTTGCATTTAAATTTAGTTTTTTCTTTAATAACAAATGATTTACTAAATTTGCATACATCAAGTCACTTGGTTTAATTACATAAATTACATCTGCTAAGAATACATATGAATTTGACTTTGTTTGAATCATCTTAAAATCATAGTGATTTAAAATTAATGACTTGTCTTCTAAAATTAATTTAATAGGAGGAAAATCATTTGTGAATGACACTTTTATTTGATAGAAAGAGTTATTGTAATATAGATGAGGGAAATTATTAGTATATATTAAATTTAGTGTTTCATCAGGTATAAGTGTAGTATTATATTCAAATTTAATATCATTTCTGATTAAATATAAAATATCAATAATCTTTTTACTATATTCATCAAAATATTTATATTCAAGTGGATATTTTTCATTTTTTATAGTTAAAATTTGCTTAGAATCTAAATTATCAATAAAGGTTTTTAAATCTAAAATTTCATATTCACTATCTTTACATTTAAATTTAAGAGATAAGCATAAATGATCGTTATAAAATGATAGGATGGGTAATAAGGTATAATCAAAAACATTTCTCAAAATGTTTATTTCCATTAGATCTTGCATAAACTCATCTTGTTTTGCATTGTCGAAGAACATTTCCTCGCTTTCCTTATCAGAAAACAAACTATTTAGTTTATCTCTAAGTAAGAAAAATAAACATACCTCATGCATACAAAGCCCGTTTAAATGACATGAACAATTTCCACTAACTTCTTTAGAATATTCGATAGTTACACGTTCATCATTAAAAACAGCACTTGCCTTAAATGATAGTGTTGGAATTCTGACTATATCAAATTCAAACTCTTCATAACTTTGATTTTGATATAATTTGTAGCCCTCATTTAGTTCTCTTAGAGAGCTTGCTTTTTTCCTAATTTCTGCGATTTCTATTTTAGCCATATTGCACCTCATAAATTAAAAATCTACTAATAATTTTAACATACTATAACCTATTTTTAAATAAAGATTTATAGACAATTTTATAAAATTTTATAATTGTAAATTCAAAAAAAGGCTTAACGTTTTCGTTAAACCTAATTTGAACTTGTAAGAACATTTAAAGAGGTATGTTTATAGCCTGTTGAATGATTTTCTGCATTAAAGTTTTGACTAAACAAGCCATAATTTGTATATTCTTTAAATGTCGCATAATGATCATCGGTGTATACAATTACAGGATTTTGGTCATACGAACTTGATAAAAAGCCATAATGCCATACAACAAGTCTGCCTGTACCTCTATTTGTTGTTGTGTAATATCCACTCGCATCAAAATCCAATTCATAGTATATTGGTGTATTTTTGTTTGGTTCGTTCCTATATGGAACACTTGTCGCATAACCATCAATTCTTGAGTATTCAGATACTCTACGTAAAGTATCACTTGTAAAGAACTTAGCACCGTAACTCAATTCATCTTTTTCGAAATAATTTAAAGGCCAAGTGTGAAATAACATATAATAGTTAGATACATCAACAGGATTTGTAAGCGCTAAAGAATTCGCTTCTTCTGTATGTGTTTCAAGATAACTAAGTGTATGATAAGTGTATTCTTTATATTCACTAACAGTATATGTTTTGTTGTCATTTATAATAATATTTGAAGGAATTTTACGAGTTAAACCATCTTCTAAATCATCATATTCTTTGTAAAAATCATCTAAATTAATCTTATTAGAAAAATAAGTTAAATCATCAGTGCTTGAAACTTTTGTTGAATCATTATAATAAACAGTTACATAATTTAGTGTTACTTGACTTGTTGTTGAACAAATTTTGAAATAACTTGAAATTGTGTCTAATTCTAAAGTGATAATGTTATTATTAGAGCCTGTAATATCAAGCCTATTCAAATAACTTTTATCATTTGAATATAATAAATAAAAACTAGATAGTGATGAATAACTGATTTCAATTTTTTCAATACCTTTGATAGCTTCTAAGTTATAAACACATGATGGTTGTTCAGTGCCTAAATAATCTGGTGTAGCTAATATGGACGTGAAAATTCTACCACTACTTCCGTATGTTCTATAACAGCCAATATTATAATTTTCGTATTCCAAATAGTCGCCTGTTTTATAACCTTGTGAAACATTAGTATTTGTATCATATACTTTTGTTTTCAAGGTTTTGTTTTTAGTACAACCAGCTATTACTAATACGATAAAACATATTAAAAAGCATATTGTTTTTTTCATTTTATCTACCACTCAACTTTGTAACATTTTTAATAATGATTGAAAAAGTTCCGTCACTATTATCTTTAATTTCAACATTATTTGTGTCACTAAAATAATCATTTGGAATAGTAAGTTCAATACCAGTATCAGTTTTAATTTTAGAATTTAGAGTTTTATTGCTTACTAAACTATACTCTAGACTTGCGTTTTCATTAACGCCCTTTAGTTTAACATTATTTAAAAATTCCTGTTGTTCGTTTTTATCTTTAAACAAATCTTCAGCAAGTTCAACTACATCAAGGTTAGGACTATCGCTATGATTATTGATATGTTGTTTAAGTTTAGCTAATGTTTCTACTTCTTTAATAGAATCAGATTCATTTATAGCCATAGCTTCTTTTTTAATAGTTTTATAAATATCACTTGTTGAAGGCTCAAAAGATGCATCAACGATGTTTTCTTCAACAATTTTATGCTTTACACCTTCAACTAATTTAAATTTCTCACTAGAATAAAAGTCAAAATTATTCAAATCAATAAGTATAAACGTCTTAATAGAATTAACATTTGTAGGTAAATTATTCAAATTCTTAGATAATTGAATATTATCATCAACATTTGAAACGGTAATGCTTTCCTCGTTTTCAAGCAAAATGATTGTAAGAACATCATCATTGTTTTCTCTATATTCTAGAGTTAATATATCAGTTCTTAGGTATGAATCACTTTTAGATAATTCTTCAAAGAATAAATCAGATATTTGATGAGAAAATGATACGAAATTTATGTCTTTATTAAATGTTTTTACTAAATTATATAATTTAGATGTTTCGTTAAACTTACCTTTTCTTTTTGTAGAACTAGCTAAAACTTTTTTTACTATTTTATTAACATATGAATCAGTTAAATCTTTAGTAAAATCTAGTTCATTATTAGATTTCTTTACTGTTCCAGAAAAAAAATCTAATGTATTAATTATTGCGTGAGCTATTAACATACTTACCTACCTTATAATAATTTAGTAATTTTTTTAAATAAATTCTTATTCTTATATATTTCTTCTTCATTTCCTATAACACAATATGAATTTAAATTAAGTGCTTCGAGTAAAACATTATAACTTTCTTTTAATTCATCAAGCGTAGTATTTACAATTTCTTTTCTAGTTTTTAGAGTCTCTTCGTAACTAGTGTTCAACATAATTTTTCTAAAGCCTCTTTCTGATAGTACTTTATTATGAACTGATTCATTATTAGATCCAATAGTAGTTAATTTTATGTGATCAAGCGTTTCCTTGTCTAAGTCTAAATTCTTAACATAAGAAACAGTAGAATTAAATGCCTCAAGTGTTGATTTAATGTTAGGGTCTCTGAAAGATGTAAAACTTACATAACAATCATCAATATCTAAATTAACACCATATGCGCCGCCTTTAACTCTAACGATATTCCATAAATATTCCATTGAGACAAAGTTACCTAGCAAGAAATATTTTGATTTAAAATCAGATAAATATGCGCCACCACATGCTACATAATTTACATTAGAATTAATGATAAACGCTTCATTTTTAATATCTCTTTCAAAGATAAACTTATTATTAGATTCGTTTGTATCTTTTAGTAAATTATAGAAATTATTAGTTGAAATCGTATCAAGTTCAAATTCTTTATCAGTTCCTGTAAAATTTGAAACGAATGTATCTTTAACAAATATTCTTTGAGGTAATTCATTTAAAAATTTTCTTATTTTTTCAAATTCGTTATCAAAATTATTCTTAATATTTGAAACAAAATTTAAATAAGTAATGCCAAACACTAATTCATTAAAAGCTTCAGATTCAACTGTGTAAGACAATGCGCGTCTAAGTGCATAAGTAGTACCTTTTCGACTTATTTTTTCTTTCATGCTATCATATAACTCGTTAATTAATTGTTTAACTCGCTTTTTAGAATCAAACTTTGATCTTAATAAAAATGACTCGATAATTTCCATACATTTTTGCGAATTATCTATCAAATAAGATAATGAAATAACAAAATAAGGAGTATATTCTTTATCTTTTTCATAAACGACAATTTTAGTTTCTATACCGCCACTATAATTACTCTCAAGTAAGTCTAGTTCTTCATATGTATAGTCACTTGTATCAACTAACATACATAAAGTAGAAAACAATTTAATATACTGAAGTTCTTCATTACTAAATTTATTTATATTAAATAAGAATTTTTTATAAACAATACCGTTTGTATCATAATTTGAATGATAAATGTTAGGCTTTTTTTGCTCAATATTATACTTTATAGGGTTAATATCAATATCATTTAAAGTTAATTTTGGCATTTTAGCTAAATTTTCTTTAGAGTCTTCAGACTTTATATATTTTTGAAGATTAATTGATTCTTCTTCTAGTTTATTCAAATCATTTTGAGTAAGCGATTTTAATTTTTCTTCTAAGAAAGTATCAAACTTAGCATCAATTTCTCTATTTACTCCAACACGAGGATTGAATGTAATTTTAACCTTATGATTATTTTTTATAAAGTATTCATCAACAATACTTTCAATGAATCCTGTATCTAATTTTTCTATTATTTCTTTTTCAAGACTTAAAAAATTATAAGAATCAAAAATCTTATCTTCGTCGTATATTAAAGTTTGTAATAATTTATTACAATAAGCTACACCTCGAGGAAAAGATGAAAAATAATTTTCTCTGACCTTAAAATCAGAGATCTTAATAAAAGACTCATATTTTTCTTTATCTATCTTGTTATTTACGATATATAAAAGTTCTTCATCTATAATTTTGTAAAATAATTCTTCTTTATCCTTAAAAGCACCTTTAGCCACAAAAGATATATAAGGTTCATAAGTGCTAGGTTCTAAATAAATCTCAAAATTTTCACAAATATTTTCTTCTACAATTCGCTTTTGAAGACGTGATGATTCAGTCTCTAAATCTTCAAGAATTAAAGATATCGCAAGACTTTCAAGCGAGGAGACATCATGTTTCAAAGCTAAATTGTAAGTGAAAATACACAAATCTAGACTATCAGAATAAGGCTCATAATCAACATTAAGTTTATGTGGAATATAATTTTTAATAGGGAATTCATCTTTTAAAAATTCTACTTTTTCAAATTTTGATAAATATTCTTTATCTATATAATCAAGTCTTTCCTCTATGTCTAAATCTCCGTACAAGAATATATACGCGTTAGAAGCATGGTAATGTTTTTTATGAAAATCTAAAAATTCGTCATAACTTAAACTCGGTATATCATGTGGAATACCACCACTTTCATAAAAATATGGAGTATTAGGGAATAACTCTTCTTCGATTTTTTTACCCATAAAATAATCAACTGAAGAAACATGACCTTTCATTTCATTAAATACAACACCATTTACCTTAAGTTTGTTATTTGACTTATCATACTCATATCTCCATCCTTCTTCAAGAAAGATTTCTTTTTTATCATAAATCAATGGATTAAAAACAGAATCTAGATAGACATCCATTAGATTATTAAAATCCTTGTTGTTAAGGCTTGCAATAGGATAAAAAGTCATATGTGGTGTAGTATATGCATTTAAATATGTTGAAAGACTAGTCTTGCTCAAAATTGCAAAAGGATCTTTAACTCTGTATTTCTTTGAGCCGCACAAAACGGAGTGTTCAAGGATATGACATACTCCGTTTGAGCTTTCTGGAAACGTTTTAAAAGCAATACAAAATACCTTATTTGGATCCTTTGATTTTATTGTTATTACTTTAGCACCTGTTTTATTATGAACATAATACTCTCCTGTTTCTTTTATATCAGGAAAATATCCTTCATTAACTAGCGTATAATTTTTCATTGAAAATCCTATTTATGATTAACTACTTTTTCGTGAACTAAATTAATGAATTCATCAATTGAAACAGTTACTTGTTCTTGTTTAGAGTATTCTCTATATGTAATAGTTCCGTTCTTAACTTCTTCGTCGCCGATTACAAGTTGATATGGAACCTTTGCAATTTGTGCTTCTCTAATCTTCTTACCAAGTTTTTCATCTCTGTAATCTGTTTCAAATCTAATACCATTTCTAATAAAAGTATTTACAAGTTTATCACAGTATTCTTTATGGAATTCAAGATTAACTGGAATAATCTTAGTTTGAACAGGACTTAACCATAAAGGTAAAACACCTTTTGTTTCTTCTAATAAAAAGGCAATAAATCTATCAAGAGAACCTAAAATTGCTCTATGAATAACTACAGGACGTGTTTTTCCACCTTGTTCATCAACATAAGTTAAGTCAAAACGTTCTGGTAATTGATAATCTAATTGAATTGTTGAAAGTGTAACATCGTGTCCGATAGCACTTCTAACTTGAACATCAAGTTTTGGTCCGTAGAATGCTGCTTCTCCTTCAGCTTCATAGAAGTCAGCATTCAATTCTTTTAAAACACTTCTCAATTCACTTTGGCTCTTTTCCCATAAATCATCGTTTCCGAAATACTTTTCAGTATTGTTAGGGTCTCTTAATGAAAGTCTGAACTTATAATCCTTAAATCCGAAGTCATTATAAACATCAAGAATTAATTGTAATACTTGCTTAAACTCTTGACCGATTTGGTCAGGACGGCAGAAAATATGTGAATCATTTTGGCTAAAAGCACGTGCACGTTCTAATCCTGTTAAAGCTCCACTTGCTTCAAATCTAAAGTCGTTTGCAATTTCTGCAATACGTACAGGAAGATCACGGTAAGAATGTAATTTAGATCTAAACATTACCATATGGTGTGGGCAGTTCATAGGACGAAGTACATATGCTTCATCATCTAATTCCATTGCAGGGAACATATCATCTTTATAGTGAGCCCAGTGACCTGATGTTTTGTAAAGTTCGACGTTACCAAGAGACGGAGTCATAACATGCTTGTATCCAAGTGCATACTCCTTATTCATAATGTAATCAGATAATTGACGACGTATAATGAAACCATTAGGTAAATACATAGGAAGACCACGTCCAACAAGTTCATCAAACATGAATATTTGCATGTCCTTACCAATTTTTCTGTGATCTCTTTCTTTTCTGTCTTCAATTAATGCTAATTGCTTATCAAGATCTTCTTTTGTAAACCAACAAGTACCATAAATACGAGTTAATTGTTCATTTTTAGAATCTCCTCTCCAATAAGCACCAGCTATAGAAAGAAGTTTAAAATGTTGAATTTGAGCAGTAGACATTACATGTGGTCCACGACAAATTTCTAGATAATCACCTTGACGATATAAATTAACTTTATCCCCTTCAACCGCATCAATCAATTCAGATTTATATTTATCATCTTTAAATAATTTATGAGCTTCTTCCTTAGAAATTACTTCATGAGTAATTTTAATATTAGCTTTAGCTAATTGATTCATCTTCTTTTCAATCTTAGCTAAATCGCTTGGTTGAATAGGATTTACAAACTTAATATCATAATAGAAACCTTCTTCAATATCAGGACCTACACCAAATTGTGAATCAGGATATAATTCTTTACATGCGTTTGCAAGTAAGTGAGCAGCTGAGTGGTTTAATACTTCAAATGCTTCCTTATCAGATTTAGTGACAAATTCAAGTTCACAGTCAGATGAGCAAATATCACCTAAATCAGTTAAAACACCGTTGACCTTTGCAACAACACAAGTCTTTGCAAAACTTGTTGATAATAATTTAGCTATTTCAATATAACTTAAATTTTCTGAAACTTCCTTCACAGTTCCGTCTTTTAATGTAATTTTAATCATAAATTCTCCTTTTGGGCTAAAAAAAAGCCCTTAAAATAAATTTAAGGACGTCATTAACGCGGTACCACCTTAGTTCGAGAATAATTCTCGCTCTCATTAGATCTATAACGGGATTTCCGGAGCATATTTCTATGTCACTTCCATGGTAGTAATTTATAAAAATTGATTTGAGCACTTCCACCTACCTGCTCTCGCTTGAAATATATTTATAAATCTTGTCCACTTCACAAGTTTGATATTATTTTATATCAAAAAATTCAAATTATCAAGAAAAAAGAATTCGTTTTTTCTATCATTTATTGAGGTGTTATAATGAATTTCCCAAATGGTAAAACCAATAATTTAAAAAAAGAAAAGTTTGAAATAAAGCCAAAAGATTATAAGGCTAGTAAAGCAAATAAAGGTATGTCACTAGAAAAAATGATAAACGAATCAAATCTTTATTATTTATATCATGATATAGCCGTTGTTTACAAGAAACCTGTTCCTATACAAGTAGTTAAAGTTGACTATCCATCAAGAAATAAAACTGTTATAAAAGAAGCCTATTATAAAACTCCATCAACAACTGATTACAACGGTATCTACAAAGGTAATTATATAGACTTCGATGCCAAAGAATGTACAACATTAACAAGATATCCAATTAAAGATGTTTTTGAGCATCAAGTTAATCATCTAGTTAGAGTTAAAAAGCATGGCGGTATTGCATTTTTTCTTATTAGATTTAATTTATATAACAAAACATATATTATAGATATTGATCAATTCGTAAAACTAAAAATAGAGGCTGATAAGGGTTCTCGAAAATCAATTCCATATAGTTTTTTTGAAGAAAATTGTATATTAGTAAAGGAAGGATATATGCCTCAAATTGATTATTTAAAAGGTGTGGATGTATTAATAAAAAAATCAGATAACAATAAAAAAAAGGGACTTAAAATAGTTTATTAACCATCAAGTCCCTTTTTAAAAATTTAAATTTTACGTTTCTTATTTAGAGTCTCATATATGATTTTAATCATCTTATCTCGAATAACAGGTTTAGATATATGATTATCCATTCCTGTAATTAAAAACTTATCAATATCAGTCTTTAAAGTATCAGCTGATAAAGCAATTATGCCAATATTAGAATCACTCCGATCAAAGCCTCTAATTATTTTGGTGGCTTCAATCCCGTCCATATTTGGCATATGTATATCCATCAAAATTAAATCATAGTAGTCTAGAGGATTTTTTAAAAATGCATCTACTGCTTCTTCACCATCAGATACAATATCAATTTTAAAATTGTAATATAAAAGATGTCTTTTAATAACCATTTGATTAATTTCATTATCTTCCGCAATTAATATTCTAAAACGTGAATAATCAATAGTGTCTATTTGTTCTTTACTTAATATAGGAGTAGATAGAACTTTGTCAAATATAAATGTTAAATAACAAGTAGTACCAAGTCCTTCAGTGGATTCATATCGTATATTACCATTTAGTAAACTAACTAAGTTTTTAGTGATTGATAATCCTAAGCCAGTTCCCTTTATAATACTATTTTTATTTTCTTGTGCAAAAGGTTCAAAAATATGTTTTAAAAAATCTTTTGACATTCCTATTCCATTATCTTTAATTTGTATATTAACTTCATACTTATCATTAATTAATGATACGTTTGTATCAATATCAATTGATCCACCTTCATCCGTATATTTAACCGAATTACCTATAATATTTACTAAAATTTGTTTAAGTTTAGTTGAATCACATAATAATTTAATATCTTCACCTATATTAAATGTAATTTTTTGTTTTTTGTTAGCGGACTGCGCGCAAACTATACAATAAACTTCATTCAATAATGAATTAAAACTGCATTCTTTATTTTCAACAACAAACTTACCGACTTCAAATCGGGACATGTCAAGTACATTCTCAACAATTGATAGCAAATACTTACTTGAATAGTTAACTTTATTTAAAGAATCTAAGCATTTTTCATAATCTTCTTTTTTTAAGGCTTCTAAAGCCAACTCATTCATACCAATTATTCCATTTAAAGGAGTTCTGATTTCATGGCTTGTACGTGATAAAAATTGAGTCTTTTCTTTAACAAGATTACTAACTTCGCCAAGTTTAGAATTTAATTCAGTAATTTCTTTTTGATAGCTAGTTATATCTTCAATTAACAGTATGTACTTATATTTTTTATATTTAATTTCGCCTACTTGACAATTGATAATCGTATCGTTGTTTATATTAAACTTATACTTCGTACCAAGATTTTCTTTAAATAAATAATCAATTATATTAATGTTATTATTATCAGTTAGAAAACCTTCTTTAATTTTCGAAGAGTTCGTATTAAACAAATTTATAATATCGTTAGTATAATAACTAACTTTTTTTTCTTTATCAAATAAGATAAAATACTTAGAAATTTTTTCTATTAACGACAAAACGTTTTTATTTTTATTAAACATGTTAATCTATATAAGAAATATTACAGCCAAGATGGAACTTCTTGCTTTTTTTCATTTTCATCTTTACTATCTTTTTTTTCAGTTTTAGATTTTTCTTGTTTTGGCTTCTTTTTAAATATTCCACCAAACATTTTTTTCTTTTTAAATAGATGATCTATATCATCTGGTTTTTCTTCTTCATTTTTAGTTTCTATGATATTATCTACTGTAGGTGCATTATTAATCATAAAATTAATTTGTTCAGCATCTTGTTTATAGATTACTTCTTTAGAAATATCAAGGATACCGTGTTCTTTTGCTTTTAATTCATATCCAGTTGCAATAATAGTAACAATAAGTTCGTCGCCTGCAATCTTTGAGATTGTTTGACCTGGTTTGATATTAATATCTGTACTGCAGTTATTTCTAACTTCGGCTAAAACTTGTTCACTTTCAAATGCTTTAAGTTCTGAACTTGCGGTAATATTTACGATTGCATCTGTTGCACCGTCAATTGAAACTTCAAGTAATTTAGAATGCAAAGCATTTCTTGTAGCTTGAATAGCTCTATCAGGACCTGACGCAACACCTATACCCATTAATGCAGTACCTTTGTTTGTCATAAATTTCTTTACGTCAGCTAAATCAACATTGATTAAGCCTTTTACATTAATGATATCTGCAACACTTTGCACAGCTTGTCTAATTACATCATCAATTTCACGATATGCTTCAAGTAATGTTGTAGAAGGATCGATCATTTTATATATATTTTGGTTAGGAACAATGATTAAGGTATCTACATAATGCTTTAATTCTTCTAATCCGGCACCAGCTACTTGCATACGTTGTGAACCTTCAGATTTAAAAGGCTTGGTTGCGACCGCAACAGTCAAAATGCCAAGTTCGCGACAAATCTTAGCAATAACAGGAGCACTTCCTGTACCTGTTCCACCGCCCATACCAGTCGTAATAAAAACCATATCAGAGTCTTTAATAACCTCTGTTAATTCCTCATATGATTCTTCAGCAGCTTTTCTACCAATATCAGGATCAGTTCCAGCACCATATCCACGAGTTAGTTCTCTTCCAATTTGAACTCTAACATCAGCTTTACTTTTCTTTAAAGCTTGTGCATCTGTATTAACTGCTACAAATTCTACGCCTCTAATGTCATAATTAATCATTCTATCTATAAAATTACATCCTGCTCCGCCAACACCAATAACTAGAAGTTTGGGAGCTGGAGTGAAATCAGCTTCATCGCCAAATACCATATTTAGTCCTCCTCATAAATGAAAATACATTTACATATATTATATACCATTTTACTAGAAAATTAATATACTTTTATAAATAATGGTGCCGTATTTTCCAAAAAAAGAGTTGTGAAATTAATCACAACTCTCATCATTTGTTTTTTTTAGCTTCGTTCCACATTTAGAACAATATATTGCATCTTTTTTTACAGAAGTACCACACTTAGGACAATATTCTTCATCACCAGTATCATTTACTTCATCTTTGAAATTCTTATACATTTTACCAAATGTTGTACCGCTTCTTATAATAAAAGGTCTTGTGTATTTTTTGTTAACCTCACTTGCAATAGGTGCAATCGTATTTATCTGATATGCCATAATTTGTCTACGGTAACTTACAATTAAAATAATCCCGCCAGCACCTATTAATGGAAGTGATATACATAAAATAACAGAAAATATTTGACTGTGATCAACAGGCATATTTGTACTAAACATTGTGTAAGGATTATTTACACTATTATTATACCATTCAGTAACTTGTTTATTATAAACATTGCGTGCAATAAAAAAACCTATTAAAGATATGATAAAAGAAGCAACACCTATAATTAAAAGAACTTTGCCAATCAATTTTAGTTTTTTGTTTATTCTTTGATATTCTTCTTCATTAATTAAATTTGTACTCTCTATATCACTCATAACTAACCTCTCTACTTTTTATTTTAGTATGAAATATTTCTTTATTCAATATATTTTTAGTATCATAGCAATTAAAAAGCCCTAAAACATAATGTCTTAGAGCATTTTTAAATTTTGACTATAAATCAAAGTTACATTGACTCGTGAATAGTACGAGAGATAACATCATCTTGTTGTTCCTTAGTTAACTTAATGAAGTTTACAGCATAACCAGAAACACGAATTGTTAATTGTGGATACTTTTCAGGATGAGCTTGAGCATCTAATAATGTTTCTCTGTTGAAAACATTAACGTTTAGATGGTAACCACCATCTGAAACATAACCGTCTAGCATATTTACTAAATTATCTTCTCTTTTTGACATATTTAATATCCTCCTTATTTAGTACTTAAATTAGTCTTCTTTACCAAGAGCATTTGGTGTAATAGCAAATGTATTTGAAATACCATCTCTAGAGTTGTCATAATTTAACTTAGCAACTGATTCTAGAGAAGCAAGAGCACCATGAGTATCACGTCCATGCATTGGGTTAGCACCTGGAGCTAATGGTTGTCCAGCCTTACGTCCATCTGGAGTGTTACCAGTCTTCTTACCATATACAACGTTTGAAGTAATAGTTAAGATAGACATTGTAGGTTCAGAACCTCTGTATGTATGATGCTTTCTGATTTCATCCATGAAGTAGTCAACGATCCAGCTAGCTAATTCATCAGCTCTGTCATCATTGTTACCATACTTAGGGAAATCTCCTTCAATGTTGAAATCAACAACTAATCCTTCTTCGTTACGGATTGGAGTTACCTTTGCATACTTAATAGCTGATAATGAGTCAGCAGCACAAGATAAACCAGCAATACCAGTAGCAAAGAATCTATGAACTACAGAATCATGTAAAGACATTTCAAGAGCTTCATATGAATACTTATCATGCATATAGTGAATTAAGTTTAATGTGTTAACATAAACGTCAGCTAACCATTGCATCATAACTTCATATTTATGTTTAACTTCTTCGAAGTTAAGTGGTTCATTTGAAGTAATTCCTTGGAATTCAGGACCTACTTGAACGTGCTTTCCTGTAACCTTATCAGTTAATAATTCATCCTTACCACCGTTAATAGCATATAGTAAGCACTTAGCTAAGTTAGCACGAGCACCGAAGAATTGCATATCCTTACCAACTCTCATTGAAGATACACAGCAAGCGATACAGTAGTCATCACCCATTAATGGTCTCATTAATTCATCTGATTCATATTGAATTGAAGATGTAGTAATTGAGATATGAGCACAGTATCTCTTAAATTCAGCTGGTAATCTCTTTGACCAAAGAACTGTTAAGTTTGGTTCTGGAGCTGGTCCTAGGTTCTCAAGAGTATGAAGAACACGGAATGAGTTCTTAGTAACTAAAGAACGGCCATCAGTTCCCATACCTGCGATTGATTCAGTTACCCAAGTTGGGTCTCCTGAGAATAATTCGTTGTATGATTGGATACGAGCAAATCTAACCATACGAAGCTTCATAATGAAATGATCCATTAATTCTTGAGCTTCAGTTTCAGTTAAAACACCCTTCTTTAAATCTCTTTCAATATAGATGTCTAAGAATGTAGAGTTTCTACCGATAGACATAGCAGCACCATTTTGGTCCTTAACAGCAGCTAAATAACCAAAGTATAATGCTTGAATAGCTTCATGAGCATTTGTAGCAGGTTTAGAAATATCAGAACCATATTGAGCAGCCATATCTTTTAAAGCCTTTAAAGCTTTAATTTGTTCAGAAATTTCTTCTCTGTCTCTGATTCTTTCATCAGTCATTTCGCCACAAATTAATGACTTATCATGTTCCTTACACTTAATTAAGTAGTCAACACCATATAAAGCAACACGACGGTAGTCACCAACGATACGTCCACGACCATATGTATCAGGTAAACCTGTTAAAATATGAGCTGTACGTGCAGCACGCATTTCTGGAGTATAAGCGTCAAATACACCATCATTGTGAGTCTTACGATACTTTAAGAAGAAATTCTTAATAGTTTCGTCTACTACATAGCCATATTGTTCAGCAGCTTGGCAAGCCATACGAATACCACCATTAGGCATGAATGCTCTCTTTAGTGGAACATCAGTTTGTAAACCAACGATCTTTTCAAGATCCTTATCTATATATCCTGGCTTATGAGAGTTAACTTGGCTTGGATTATCGATATCACAATCATAAACTCCACCCTTTTCACGTTCAACTTTCATTAAGTCTAGAACTTCATTCCATAATTTCTTTGTTGCGTCTGTTGGGCCAACTAAGAAACTTGCATCACCAGTATATTCTGTGTAGTTCTTTTGAATAAAGTCTCTAACGTTGATTTCCTTAGACCATTTACCAGGGACAAAACCTTCCCATGCATTACTCATAATAAATACCTCTTTCTTTTATTAAGTAATTTTTATAAATATATGTAATTTTTTATGGTGTTTTCTTCACCAAATGTATTATAAAACAACGATAAATAATTTTCAAGAAAAATGATAATTTGAAATCTATTTTAATAGTTTTTCTAATTTGTCATCTAACCAAATTTCAAGAATTTCTTCAGGTTGAAATCCTACAACTCTGTCATAGCCTACTCCATCTTTAACAAGTAAAATTGTAGGAGCTTGACGAACTTGGAAACGTTCAATAATATCTTCTGTAGTTGGATCAGCTTCAATGTGAACTAATTTCACATCGTCTCTGTGTCCTACTAAATTATCTAATACAGGCATTAGTGTTAAGCAATTAGCACAAGATTCGCCAGAAAACTCAACGACGCAAACACCTTGTAAAATTTCATCAATATTTTTTTTATTAAATGCATTAACAGTTATCATTATTCAGTACCTCTTAAAATGTTTTTAGCTAAAGTAACTTGTTCTTTTGTAGGAGGTTCAACACCTTCTAGTACATAAGGAATTCCTAATTTTTCATATTTTACTTTTCCAAGAGTATGATAAGGTAATACTTCTACTTTATCAACAGTTTTTAAAGTATCAATGAACGCTTTTAAATCTCTTAATTCTTGTTCATCGGTTGTAATACCTGGAACTAATACGTGACGAATCCACATATGTTTGTCATGATCACTTAACCATTTTGCAAAAGCTAATGTGTGTTCATTAGGAACACCAGTTAATTCTTTATGCTTATCAGAATAAATTTGTTTAATATCTAGCAAAAATAAATCAGCATATTTAATTAACTCTTCATGCTTTCTTACCGATTCTTCACTATCTGGATTAAATATAAAACCAGATGTATCAACAGCAGTATGTATTCCGTTTTCGTGGAATTTTTTTAGAAGTTCAATTGCAAAATCAATTTGAGCTAACGGCTCGCCACCTGTAATTGTAATACCACCATCGTTAGACCAATAATTTTTATATCTTATAGCTTGATTATAAATGTCATCAACACTATATTCACTAGCACCTTCTTTATTCCAAGTATCAGGGTTATGACAATATTTACATCTTAAAGGACACCCTTTAAAAAATATAACAAAACGAATGCCAGGTCCATCAACTGTACCAAATGATTCAAATGAGTGAATTAAACCGTTCATAATTAATCCTTCTTCCTATAATAAAAATAATTGTTTTCAAATTCTGTATCAATTTTTCCTAGATAATATAAATATGCGAGATAAGAGCGAATTGTACTCGTAACTAACAAATATTTGTTATTAGATATTCTTAAATTATAATAATCAAAAATTTCTTTAACTAATTGTTCTAATGTTTTTTTACTATCTAATTTTCTTAGTATTAAATCAATTATTTGATTAATTTGATCTAAATTAACATTTACTAAATCAGTAATATTTTGTGTTACATTTGAATGGCTTGGAACAATATAATTACCATTAAACGTTTTTAGCATATTAAGCGAATCAATATAACCTTTCACATCATATATTAATAATATATGTTCTTTATAAATAGTATCTTTGTTACCAATTGAATCAGCTACAAAATAAACATCATCACTTGTCTTATAACCTACCATATCGTAATGGTGACCTTTTAAGCGAAACGATGTTATACCTTTTGGAAGACTTGATAAATGTAAAATATCTTTTTGTTCATCTATATGCATAAGTGGTGTATCAAAACAAGCTAAAGGATATCCTCCATAAAGAAAACCTATGTCCAATTTATCATCTCGTGCAAACGCACGTTCTATTTGCGAAGTAATCATATTGCACTTATAAATATTCATTAAATATTTATTTGCGCCCATATGGTCAGCATGTGCATGAGTATTCAAAATAAATTTTAAATTTAGATTGTTTTCTTTTAGAATTTCATAAATTTGAGGTCCGGCTTTTGCAAATCCTGTATCAATTAATACACAATCAGTATCGTTTAACTTATATAAGCCTATATTAGTTGTTCCATCAATATAATATGTATTCCCTTTTAATTTATGCAATTCCATAATTTTTCTCACCACTAGATATTATACAAAAATTAAATAAGAAATTAAAGATATAAATAAAAATTGCCAGGTTAAATCTGACAAAGTTTAATATTAATTTTTTTCTAATACACGCATTTTTGCACTATGACTACGATTATTGTTTTCTATCTCTTCATCACTTGGCAAAATTGCATTTCTAGTTATAAGATTAAATGGGGCTTTCATATCTTTAGTCATAATAGGAAGGCCAACAGGAATATCTAGTTTTGAGCGCTCTTTAAAGATATATTTACATATTTTATCTTCTAAAGATTGGAAGGTGATAACTACACATCTACCGCCGTGATTTAATAAATCTAAGGCATCATTTAATGATTCTTCAAACACTTTTAATTCATCATTTACAGCAACACGGAGCGCTTGAAATACCTTTTTTGCAGGATGTCCTTTTTGATTTAATACTTTTTGTGGTAATGCGCTTTTAATAATTTCAACTAATTCTAAAGTGGTTTCTATTTCTTTAGTTTTACGATAATCAATTATCTTTTGTGCAATTTTACATGCAAATTTCTCATCACCATATTTATTAAAGCAAAGAGCTAATTCTTCAAAGGAATATTCATTGACTATTTTTTTAGCGCTTAATTCTTGATTTTGATTCATTCTCATATCAAGTGGCGCATCAAATCTATACGAAAATCCTCTATTTGGGTCATCAAATTGGAAACTAGATACTCCTAAATCATATAGTACACCATCTACATGATCTATACCTAATTTATTTAATTCGTCTTTTATATTTCTAAAGTTAGAATTAATAATAGTATAGTTAGTTCCTATCTTATTTAATACTTCTTTCGCACGATCGATTGCATATTCGTCTTGGTCAAAAGAATATAAATGACCAGTTGTTAATTTAGATAGAATCAACGAAGAATGGCCTCCTCCACCTAGAGTGCAATCAACATAGATTCCATCTTTTTTTATATTAAGTGCTTCTACAGCTTCATTTTTTAATACTGTTACATGTTCTAACATAACTTTTACCTCCATAAATAGAAAATAGATGCCTTTAAGCATCTATTTCTATAAACTATTCAGATTCCTTTGTGTTCTTAATAGTTAATACTTGCTTTCCTTTGTAGAAACCACAGTTTGTGCAAGCACGGTGAGCTAATGTTAATTCACCACAGTTAGGACATACGATCATACCTGGAACATTTAAAGCTAAGTGAGAACGTCTCATTCTCTTCTTCATTTTTGAAGTACGACGTTGTGGAACGATTGCCATAAAAACACCTCCTATTTTTTAAGTAAATCCGCTAGACCTGCAAATGCCGGATTGATATTATCATTGTCTTCTTCGTCACTTGTGAAAACCTCTCCTGGTAGACAAACTGTCATAGGTTTATTGCACAATATTTCAGTAAGAATGGCATCATATGTATCAATCATACCATTTTCAATAAGTATAGCGTCAAATTCACTAACATCATCTTTATCATTAGTATATAAAAATGTAACATTAGTGTTAATTTCGTAGGGAACTTCTTTTAAAGATATAGCACTTTCTATTATCAAATTAATATTGATACTTGCATCAATTTTGTAAAATGTATCTTGTTTAGATATTGTTTCAACTACGTTTGCTTTAGAACATGATAAAATGTCTTCTAGGCCTATAAGTTCACTAGAAAAATCGATTTCTGATGTTTCTGTTAAAGGTAATTGCATTTTTCTTAAATCTGATGTTGCATATCTCATTGTATAATCACCCTAGCTTAATAATTATATTATTTTTTTATATAGTAGTCAATATACTTTTTATTTTTTTGAACTTCAAAGAATATGATGTAAACAAACTGTATTCTTTAGAACAAAGTGAAATCTAAAAGATTTCAACTTAAGTGTTAACACACTCTTATTTA
>CAVFGN010000015.1:0-41165 GCA_963621965.1 Alistipes finegoldii | reverse complement strand
ATCAACTTGTTACTTAATTTCGTATATTTATTGTCATATGTTCAGTTTTCAAAGAACTAATTTACACATTCTAAAATTCTTTAGTGTGCTTATTTATTGTAGCATTCAAATCTTTTTTTGTCAAATACTTTTTAAAATATTTTTAAGATTTAAATTGCTTTAGCTTTTTAACAAGCCTTAATAAGTATACTCCTAGATATTCTCTATGTCAATAAAAATTTATAAATATTTTTTCGTAATTTTATACTTATTTTAGTATTTAAAAAGGAGCCCAACGGACTCCAATATGTTTATTTAAATAAACGCCTTACATCGTTAATTGTTACATATACAAATAATATCATAAGTAAAGCATATACAATCAATGTGATTATCGACTCAACTTTCTTATTTGGCTTTTTACCAGTAATAGCTTCATATAACACAAATACAATTCTTCCTCCATCAAGTGCAGGAATAGGTAATAAGTTCATCAAACCAATATTTATAGAAAGCATAGCTACAAAGAATAAGAAAGTGGCAGGACCTGTAGATAAATATTGAGATACCATATCAAAAATACCTACTACAGAACTCATATTCTTAAGTCCAACAGTACGTGCCCCATTGCTAGGCGCTATTAAAACCTTTAGTGTTCTTACAACTAAACTAAAATAAGCGCCGCATTGTTTAAATGCATTAGCCATACAACCCGAAAATTCTCTATGATATTCAGGACTAATACCCATATAATAAGCAATTTTAGTAATATTTTGTGCTTTCAGTACCTCTTCGCTATATAAGGTGATAGTTTTAGTTGTAGTTTCTTCACCAAACGTAATGTTTTCATTTTCTATTGTATGCTTTTTAAATTTGAATTTAACTTGGGCACTATCTAAAGAAGAAAATGTTTCAATAACTTGATTCCACGAAGTAACATCAACAAATTCACTTTCAACATATTTTGAACCATTCCAAATATTTACTTGCATCGCTGTTATTAAATCATATTTCGAAAGTTCAGAGCCACTATCAGATTCATAATTGATACCAACAGTTCCGACAATAACACCATTTAATGAATCATCCTTTTTATAAATTTCAGAGCCTTCATTAGTAATACCCACATTATAAATATATACATAAGGATTAAAAGATTCAGTTGTATATGATATACCATTTCTTGAATAGTTAACAACAA
Organism: Alistipes finegoldii; assembly: GCA_963621965.1. Lineage (GTDB taxonomy): Bacteria > Bacillota_I > Bacilli_A > Acholeplasmatales > Anaeroplasmataceae > JAEELC01. The sequence continues at coordinate 39,985 of CAVFGN010000015.1, read as the reverse complement.
TAGTAGGATATTTATCCTTATTATAAATTTTATTTAATTCACTCGATACTTCAGTCCACGAATTTACTTCATAAGTTTCAGTTTCTCCGTTAATATAAGCCGTGAACCCAGTAATAGTATCACTATTTCTAAGTCCAGCTTGATAAGCAGGATAAACTTCATCAATTGTGCCAACAACATTCGAGTCATAATTAGGAACACCTTGAATAAAAGCTGCAATAATACACAAAAGTAGGCCTAAAATGAAATTCATACAGGCACCAGCAACTAAAATAACAAGTCTCTTCCAAATTTTTTTACTATCAAAGCTTTTTTCATAGGGAACAATTTCTTGTCTATCTGATGGTCCTATAACATAGCAAGCATTTTCTAACACAGGATAAGTTTTAACTTCACCGTCAATTTCCAAATCAATTTCAAGAGGTTCTCCGTGCATTGACTTCAATTCTTTTCTTCTGCAAATGCCTTTAACATCATAGTCTATTTTAGATACACAAATGATTTCTGTAACATTTCCATTTTCATCAAGATTTAAACCGAGTTCTTTATTTAAATCTATGTAAAGATCTGATTCATTACCATCAACCATTGATACATATCCACCAAGTGGTATCCATCTTAGAGAAATTGTAGTTTCCCCTTTTTTCCATTGTTTAATAATAGGGCCCATACCTATTGAAAATTCATTACATTTTACACCACTTTTTATTGCTGTAAAAAAATGTCCTGCTTCATGAACTAATATAATAATACCAATAACAAGAATAAAGGCAACAAGATCTACTAATATCATAGTTTTCCTCCAAATTCTTCTTTTATACGATTTTGAATTTCTTTATCTAACTTCAATACATTTTCAATTGTAAACTCTACATCATATTTTTTATCAAGTTCTCTTCTAATTATTTTTTCAATATCTAAGAACTTAATTTTATCATTTAAAAACAAATTAACAGCCGCTTCGTTACTTGCATTCAATACAGTCGGATAAACTCCGCCTTTTTTCCCTGCCTCATATGCATAGGCAAGACAAGGAAATCTTTCTTGACTAAGTTCTTCAAAATGAAGTGAAGAAGCCTTAATTAAATCTAGAGTTTCACCATTAAAGTCAACATGACGTGGATACAACAAAGCATAAGATATAGGCCCTCTCATATCAGGAGTTCCTAGCTCGGCTTTTATTAATCCATCTTTAAACTCTACCATCGAGTGAATTATAGATTCTTTGTGTAATATAGTTTTAATAGAGTCGTAATCAACATGAAATAAATGATGTGCTTCAATAACCTCAAATCCTTTATTCATCATAGAAGCGCTATCAATAGTAATTTTTGCGCCCATAGACCAATTAGGGTGATTAAGTGCTTGTTCTTTAGTAACGTTTACCAATTCGTCCCTAGATTTATTTCTAAAAGAACCACCACTAGCTGTAATGATTAAATTTTTGATTTCATCTTTATTTTCGCCTTGGATACATTGCCAAATAGCTGAGTGTTCAGAATCTATAGGAAATAATTTTACATTATTTTCAAATATTAATTCATTGATTATATCCCCAGCCATAACTAATGTTTCTTTATTAGCTAAGGCTATATCTTTTTTTGCCTTAATGGCTAAAACAGTAGGTAAAAGCCCAGCGGAGCCCACAAGTGCATTAATCAACAATTCATTTTCATATTTAGAATAAGAAGCTATATAGTTTAATCCTTCATCACCATATACTTTTATAGCATCAATATCCATAAATTTTTCAATGTCTTCTTCTCGTCTAAAACAAATAATTTTAGGGTTTGTTTGTAATATAACTTTGCGTGCTTTATCTAGATTTCTTCCAACACTGATGGCTACTATCTCAAATTCTTCCTTGTGCTTAAGAAGGATATCAATAGATTGACATCCTATAGAACCACAAGAACCTAGTAAATATACATATCTCATAATTATAACCTTGCAACACCAATAATTTCTGTTGAGATACCAGCTAAAATCATAAATGCACTTAGGATAAACATAGCTGCAAATAGAGCACTATCAAATCTGTCTAATACGCCGCCATGGCCTGGGAATAAATCACCATAATCTTTAATACCATATGTTCTTTTCAATTTAGAAGCTACTAAATCTCCTAGTTGAGAACAAATCGAAGTAAATAAAGTTAATGCAAATAGTAAAAATACTATCTCTAGATTATTCAAATTATTCACTAAATTGTTATTTATAAAAGGGCAGTAATGTAATAAAGTTTTTGCTTCAACAGGTCCAAATACAGAACCAAAAATTTTACCATAGAAAACGGCGAACAAAGTACCTACAATTGTTGCAATAAGTGTACCACCAATAGAACCTTCCCATGATTTTTTTGGAGAAATATGTGGACACATTTTGTGTTTACCAAATTTAGAACCCACAAGATATGCAAATACATCAGTTAAAATTGTTATAATAAACATGTAAAGAATAAAACGTAAACCAACAGCACGTAAACATGTAAGTCCTGCAAATCCTACGCCAGCGTAAAGCATAATAGTTACTGCTTTACCTATATCTGCACCATCAAAATCTCTATAAACTACAAGTAAAGAGAAAAGAATTAGCATACAAACAGTTAACATTGGTAATACTCCGACGTTAATATTTAATATTTCAAGAATTTCATACGATATAGTTTCACCTGAAGTTTGTAATTTAACATCTTTGTTTACCGAATCTATTGTTCTACACCATTCTGCAGTTGCCGAAAAATACATTAACAATGTACAAATTACAATTATCCATTTAGAAAATCCTGGAAACTTCTTTTTCTTTTCATACATCTTAATTAACTCTAAACTTGCGATTAAAGTCAATCCGATCATCATGACTTGGAATAAACCAAACATTTCTTGCATGATTAAAACTGGCAAAAATATTGCCATCATGACAATCCCCATTATTGTTCTTTCTTTCATTAGTTTGACTCCTTTAAACCACCGAAACGTCTATTTCGATGTTGATAATTATCAATAGCCTTAAGTAATTCTTCTTCATTAAAATCTGGCCAGTAAACATCTGTGAAATATAACTCTGCATACGCAATTTGTAACAATAAATAGTTAGAAATTCTTTGTTCACCGCTAGTTCTAATAAGTAAATCTACAACAGGTAAAGTTTTAGTATACAAATGATTTAAGATGACATTTGAATCTATACTTTCAATTTCAAGTTTATTTTCCTTAACTTCTCTAGCAATTTCTTTAACAGCGTGAGTAATTTCTTCAAACGAACCATAATCAATACACAAAGTTAAGCATAAACCAGTGTGTTCTTTAGTTTTATCTTCTAAATAAGTAAGGATTTCTAAGAAATCACTAGGTATTCTATCTCTTCTACCAATAAATTGAATTTTAACAGTAGAATTAATCAATTCGTCCTTATATCTTTTTAAATATCCTACAGGTTTATGCATGATATAATCAACTTCACTTTGAGGCCTAGACCAATTTTCTGTAGAAAAGCAGTAAACAGTCATATATTTAATGCCAATCTTATTTGCATAAGTTGCAATATTCTTTATATTAAAAGCGCCTTTTCTATGTCCCATAGTGCGCGGTAATAATCTTTTTTTTGCCCATCTACCATTACCATCTAAAATTAATGCGATGTGCTCAGGTAAACCTCTTTCAATAATTTCTTTTTCGTCTAAATTAGACATAATATCACTCATTTCCATTTAAAATTATACTATATATTTGATTATATTAAAAGAAAAAAGGCACTTCCGTGCCTTTGAAGCGACAATTTTCACTAAATTGTCATAAGTTCTTTTGATTTTGCTTCAACTTCTTTTTCAACAAGTGCAATATATTTATCAGTTAAAACTTGTACATCATCCTTGTATCCATTTTCTTCATCTTCAGGTAAACCTAGCTTTTTGATTGCATCGTTTAAATCACGACGAACATTTCTAACCTGAACTTTATAGCTTTCACCCATTTTAGAAACATCTTTAACAAGTTGTTTACGACGATCTTCAGTCATTTGAGGGAATACTAGACGGATACCAACACCATCATTTTGAGGGTTAATTCCAAGTGTAGATGCATTAATAGCAGCTACGATGTCTTTTAAACTAGATTTATCGAAAGGTTTAATATAAAGTTGATTAGCTTCAGGGCTTGAAATACCCGCAATAGTCTTTAGTTGAGTAGGACAACCATAGTAATCTACATAAATAGAATCTAATACAGCAGAGTTTGCTCTACCTGTTCTAACACTATTCAATTCATGTTGACATGAAGCAATAACTTGACCCATCTTTTCTTCATGTTCTAATAATAATTCATCTGCTAAATCTGACATAAAACCATCCTTAATTTTTATTATCTACAAGGGTACCGATATTATCGCCCTTCATAGCTTTAACAATATTTCCTTCTTCGTTCATATTGAATACTACAATACTAACATTATTATCTTTACAAAGAGCTGCAGCTGTAGAATCCATTACTTGAAGTCCTTTTTCAAGAACATTAGTAAATGTTAAATGGCTATATAATTTTGCGTCAGGATTCTTTCTAGGATCACTATCGTAAACACCATCAGTTCCATTTTTAGCCATTAAAAGAGCATCCGCATGAATTTCTGTAGCACGAAGTGCAGCAGCTGTATCAGTTGTAAAGTAAGGAGAACCAGTACCACCAGCAAAAATACAAACTCTGCCTTTTTCTAAGTGTCTAATAGCTCTTCTACGAATATAAGGTTCAGCAACTTCTTGAATATTTAAAGCTGTTAAAACTCTAGTAGGAACGCCGATAGACTCTAAGCCGTCTTGAATAGCTAAACTATTCATGATAGTGGCAAGCATACCCATATAGTCAGCTTGAGCTCTATCCATTCCTAGTTCTTGACCAGTTTTACCACGCCAGAAGTTTCCACCACCAACAACGATACCAATTTCAATGCCTAAATCATGAGCTTCTTTAACTTGTTTCGCTAGAGCTAATACAGTCTTAGAATCAATTCCAGCGCCCTCTTCGCCCTTTAAAGCTTCACCACTCATTTTTAATAATACTCTTTTATACATATGTTATTCTCCTTTTAGTTTCAAAAAAGAGAGGCAAAAGTGCCCCTCAATTGATTTCTACTTATTTAAACCAGCTTGAGCAGCAACTTCTGCAGCAAAGTCAACTACTTCTTTTTCAATTCCTTCACCAACTGCAAGTCTGATGAATGTCTTTACTGTTGATTTAGTATGAGATAAGAATTCTCTAACAGTTTCCTTGTCATTCTTAACGAATGGTTGATCTAATAAACAAGTCTCTTTGAAGTGCTTGTCAACACGACCAGGAAGAATCTTTTCACGAATAATGTTTTCAGGCTTTGGTTTAGCTGATTCAGCATTTTCGTTTAATGTTTCAGTTAAGATAATTTGAGTTTCTGATTCAACAACAGAAGCAGGAATATCTTCACGAGAAACATATGAAGGATTGTTAGCAGCAATGTGCATAGCGATATCCTTAGCAATTGTTTCATCTGCATTAGAAACAACTGTAGCAACAGCGATAGAACCGCCCATATGTTTATAAGCACCAAATACATCGCTAGATTCTTTAGTAATCTTGTTAACACGGCGTAAAGAAACCTTTTCACCAATTACTGATGAATCTTCAAGAATAATTTGAGATAAAGACTTTCCTTCATGAACATAGTTTAAAGCTTCTTCATCGTTGTTAGCATTTGATTCTAATAAAATAGTACCAATCTTTTCAACTAAAGCTTTGAACTTATCGTTTCCTGCAGCAAAATCAGTTTCGCAGTTAACTTCATAAATATATAAAGTGTTTCCGCCAATTGCATAACTACAAGAACCTTCAGCAGCAGTACGTCCAGCCTTCTTTAAAGCCTTAGCCATACCTTTTTCACGTAACCAAACGATAGCCTTTTCGATGTCGCAGTCATTCTCTTCTAGAGCTTTCTTACAATCCATCATACCAGCTTGTGTACGATCACGTAATTCTTTAACCATTTGAGGTGTTGCTTTCATAATAAATCCTCCAAAAATTATTACTTGTTTTCTGTTGTAGATTCAGTCTTTTCAGCCTTAGGAGCTCTTGGTTTTGAATCTTTCTTTACGAATGGTTTCTTACCGTCCTTGTTAAATGGCTTACGAGGACGACGTTCACCCATTTGTGAACCATCTTTCTTTGTTTGAGTGTCTTTTGTTAATTCTTCGCCTAAGTTGATATCAGCATCTTGGCTATCATCAAACTTTTCAACAACACCACCGTTAGCTTCGATAACAGCGTTGTTCATAGTAGCTGTGATTAACTTAACGGCACGAATTGCATCGTCATTTGCAGGGATGCAGTAGTCAACATCTTCAGGATCACAGTTTGTATCAACAATACCAAATACTGGGATGTTTAACTTTCTAGCTTCAAGAATTGCATTGTGTTCCTTACGAGGATCTACAACGAAGATAGCTTGAGGCATAGTCTTCATTTCTTTAATACCGCCTAAATTCTTTTCAAGTTTTTGTCTTTCTTGAATTAATTTAGCAACTTCTTTCTTAGGAAGAGCTTCATAAATTCCATCTTCTTCCATCTTGTAAAGATCGTTTAATCTCTTAATTCTCTTACGAATTGTCTTGAAGTTAGTTAAAGTACCACCTAACCAACGTTGGTTAACATAGTATTGGCCGCTTCTTTCAGCTTCTTCCTTAACAGCTTCTTGAGCTTGTTTCTTTGTACCTACAAATAAGATCTTACCACCATCTTTTGTTGCTTCAAATAAAGCCTTATAAGCTTCTTCGATTGCATTAGCAGTCTTTTGTAAGTCGATGATATAAATACCATTTCTTGATGTATAGATGTACTTAGCCATCTTAGGGTTCCATCTACGAGTTGCATGTCCAAAATGAACACCAGCTTCTAATAATTGTTTCATTGAAACTACTGACATATAAATTCCTCCATATTTTATTTTGTTTTTTCCTCTGCTTATTATCAACGCTTCGACTAAGCACCGCCCCAATATAAAATCGTACATGACGGTGAGCTCCAATAAGCATGTGTTTTTTTAATGCCTTTTAGATTTTACCATAAGTAAAAAAAGTTTACAAGTCTTTTTTTGTAAACATTTTTTAAAAAAATTAAGGCATTATTTACTTAATTTTCTCTCTTTATCATTTGACATTATTTGTTCTTTTTGAGAGCTTTGTTCATTAGAATTTTTGTTACTAATTAATTCTTTTTCCTCATTATAAATGACATTATGAATTTTTTCATTCTTTTTATATTTCAAAAATTCTTCGTAATTTCTATTTTCTAAGTCAATACCAAATTTGTTTTCATTGTTAAACTCATCTAATGATTCAAACATATCTGATAAATAATTAGTCTTTTGTATTCTTTCATTAGCGCGAGTTGCAGTTAAATGATAATTCTTGTCATCTCCAGAGATTATACCTTCAACTTTAATGCTTGCGTTAGTATTTTTAAAAATCTTTTTAGTTTTCTTAATAATATTTTTTAACATGTTTTTTTCATGTATATAATTATAAGGATGAAAAATTTTCTCCCAAAATGATCTAGTAGAGTGGATTCTTTCAATTTCTTTATATTCGTACCTTAGTTTAAGAAGATAATCATCAACCGTAGTTGAATTTAAATTATCTATTGTAACACTCTTCTTATCATTTACTAATATGTTAGGTTTATTAGATAATATATTAAGGGCATTATTATATGCGTTTTGCGATAAATTATCTTTAATTTGTCTATTCAAATTATTTATATTTGTATGCTCTTTTTCTTCAAGAACTTTAAAAGAAAGCGTATCTTCGATAAATAGCGTAAACTCTTTACAAGTCATATTACCCATAGAAGGCATTCTAGTATTAGTAATCGCAAGATACAAATCTTGATTTAAGTCATCAAAGTTTTTCATAAATGATTTAATTTCTTTACTAGAAATTATCAATTTATCATTTTGGGTATTATTGTAATCTTTATAAGACGAAAAAATATGTTTAAGAGTCTCTCCTAAAAAATCTTTGTAAAGTTCTTTATATACTGAAAGTATATCCTCATTATTAACTTCATCATTATTAGATTTTTCACTTAAAAGAAGATAACAAGACTTAACATAATCATTAAACCCTATTTTAGTAATCAACGAATTTTTATAGTCATCAACATCAAGATTATTAACAAACAGCGAAAATATATTGTTAATTTCATTTACTTTTGAATATAATGTGTAATAAATGTCATCTACTTTTGATTCAACATATTTATCTTCATTTGTCTCATCATCAATCAAATTTAAAATGTCATAATTTAATTTAGGCATATTTAAAACCTCCTTTTTAAAAATTAACTTTTAAAAAAAGAGAGTAAAAACTCTCTTAATTAGCAAATAGTATCTGTACTTGAATTATAAGTGAAAGTAATATATTGCGACTTTAAGAATTTTGTAGCTGTTTCATCTTCTACGCTAACGATATCGTTTCCGTCTGCATCTTTAGTGATGTTGCCAGTTGTGACACTTGCATAAATAGGTGCCGCGAAGAATCCTGCAGAAGCTATTGAATTATTAGAATATGTTCTTACATAAAAAGGTATGTAATATACACACAAATAATTTGTCTTATCAGCTTGAAGAGAACTTGAAGATACATTAAATGTCGATAAATCAGTATTCCATGTTGATTGAACTGATGAAGTAATATCATCAACCATGCTATTTATTGTATATTTCTTTTCATAAACTTTTGACATATATTCGCTTTGGTTAGTTGTACTATAAGCAATTGTTTGTAAATTCTTAATTGTATTAGTTGTAGTTTCACCAAAGTTATCTGCATTAATTTCAGTTAAAGTTAATCGAACTGAAGCATTAACGTCGCTAGCCGCATAAATAGTATAATAACTGCTTGGCTTTGAATCCTCTGTTAAAGTAGGGTCGTAGATACAAGTTGTATAAGCTGTATCAAATCTTCCTTCGCCAGTATTTCCTAGAGAAAACCATTTATCTGCAACTGTTGTATTTAAAGAACTTGTGTCGCTACTAGTAGAACCGCCATTGCTACAAGAAAATAATAGTGATGTACTAACTAAACCAAGTCCTAGTAATAATCCTTTATTTATAGATTTCATTTTTTAAACTCCTTTATAAAAATGCATTGAAATAATAGCATAATTTATATTTTTTTACAATACGCCCTAATCTTTTTTCTTCGAAGCACGAGGGAATGCTTCCATATATTCTTTTTTCATTTGTTCAATAGAAACATGGGTGTAAATTTGTGTTGTAGATAGACTTTCATGTCCTAAAAGTTCTTGCACACTTCTTAAATCTGCACCATGATCAAGCATTGTTGTTGCAAAACTATGTCGTAACATGTGAGGTGTAATGTGATAAGTTTCACCGCATTTATTAATAATATCATTTAATATTACTCTAACACCTCTAGCAGTTAAACTTGTACCGTTTTTGTTTAATAACAAAGTTCTATTATCAATATTCGTGCTTTTTCTAATAAGCACAAGTCTATCATTATTAATATAACTTTTTAAATCATCTTTTAGATTGTCAAACATAATAACGATTCTTTCCTTGTCGCCTTTACCACGAATCTTAATTGTAGAATCAGAAAAAGAAAGATCGCTTATATTTAAAGAACACAACTCACTAACACGTATACCCGTTCCGTACAAAAGTTCAAGAATTAAATAATTACGATTCCCTAAGGGATTAGTTCTATCTATTGATTTGAATAAATAATCAATCTCAGTTTCTTTAAGAATATGTGGCAATCTCTTTTCTTTTTTTAAAGATTCAACATCTTCAAAATAATTATTATCTACATATCCTTCTTTTAGTAAATAAGCATAGAATGATGTTAAACTTGATATTTTTCTATTAATTGTACTAACACTTAACTTGTTCGTTTTAAGGCTCACTTTATAGTTACTTGCAACTTTATTTCTAATATGCAATAAGTCACGCGCCATTTTCTCACTTTTAATCCAATTTAAAAAGTCATTAATATCTTCTTTGTAACTTTTAATGGTATTTGTGCTATAACCTTTAACTGTATCCAAATAATCGATATATTCATCTATATATTCACTATCAGTCATTTTCTATTATCTTCTTACATTCTTTTATATCTTCTAGCGCACGACTAGCATATAAAGATTTTCTATCTTTTTTATTATGTTTAAAACCTAGTTCAGCCATAATTCCAAAATTAGCGTTCATTGGCTCAAATCCATCGCTTGATGCATGAGTGATATAGAAAGCACTTGCGCCAATAGAAGTTGTTCGAGGAAATGTGAATAATTCTTTCTCTTGGATTAATCTATACATGTTTATCCCTGCTACAAGTCCTGAAGCTGCACTTTCAACATATCCTTCAACACCAGATAATTGTCCGGCAAAAAACACCTTAGGAAATTTATTCGTTTGGAACGTAGAATTTTTATTTAAAATCTTAGGCGCATTTATAAAACTATTTCTATGCATAACACCGTATTTTGCGAATCGAGCGTTCTCAAGTCCTGGAATTAGAGAGAATACTCTCTTCTGTTCAGGATATTTTAAGTGAGTTTGGAAACCCACTAGATTATACATAGTTTTAGCCGCATCATCTTGTCTAAGTTGAACAACTGCATAAGGCGTAGTACCATCCGGTTTTCTTAAACCCTTTGGTTTAAGCGGCCCAAAAAGTAAAGTTTGAAAGCCTCTTTTTGCCATTATTTCGATTGGCATACATCCTTCAAAAACTTTTACCTCATCATTTGGGTTATTAGTTTGAACTTCTGTACCAGGAATATCTTCAAAATCATGAGGCACAACACCTTCAGCGTTTATAAGTTCATTGTAAAATACTTCAAATTCTTCTTTTGTCATTGGGCAATTGTAGTAACTAGCTTCGCCTTTATCATATCTAGATTTTAAGTATACTTTAGAGTAATCTATAGAATCAGCATAAACAATAGGTGCAGCCGCATCATAGAAATGAAAATTATCAGACTCAAATGACTCGATAATATAATCAGCTAATGCGCCTTCTGTTAAAGGCCCGGTAGCAATTATAGTATATTCATTAGAGTCAAAACTTGTAACTTCTTCTAAGTGAACTGTAATGTTAGGATTATTTTTAATAGAATCTGTAATATATTTAGAGAATCCTTCTCTATCCACTGCAAGTGCACCACCGGCTTCAACTTTGTTCATTCTTGCAGCCTTAATAATTAAAGAATCAAACTCTTCCATCTCGCGTTTCATAATACCAACAGCATTCTCTAAAGAGTCTGAACGAAGAGAATTTGAGCAAACAAGTTCACCAAATTTATCAGTCTTGTGTGCTTTAGTATTCTTAACGGGTCTCATTTCATACAAATCAACTAAGACACCGTGATTTGCCAAATAATTAGCTGCTTCACACCCAGCTAACCCAGCTCCTATAATTTTAACTCTCATATTTTACCTACCTAACCAATCAATTTCTTTTAGATTGTTCTTTTTTAAAATCTCATTAGTGCGACTAAATGGTTTCGTACCAAAAAATCCTCTGTTTGCACTTAAAGGGGACGGATGAGCACTTTCTATAACATAATGATTTTTGTTTGTTATAAATTGTTTCTTTTCACGTGCATTGTTTCCCCACAAAATAAATACCATAGGCTTATCTACTTTATCTAATTCTTTTATTGCATTATCAGTAAATGTTTGCCATCCAAATTTAGAGTGACTATTAGCTAAGCCTTCTCTAACGGTTAAAGTTGTATTTAATAGTAAGACACCTTGACCGGCAAGATACGTAAGATTACCATTATCACTATGTCTAAAACCTAAATCTGTATACATTTCCTTATAAATGTTTTTTAAAGATGGGGGTAATTTGTCACAAAGAACAGAAAACGCAAGGCCATGGGCTTGATTTATTTCGTGATATGGATCTTGTCCTAAAATAACAACTTTTGTCTCTTCAAGTGGTGTTAAATTAAATGCATTAAAAATATTTTCGTATTTAGGAAAACAAGTATATTTTTCATATTCGTCATCAACTTTTTTCATTAAAGATTTATAATACTCTTTTTTAGATTCTTCTAATATAAAATCGCACCAATTCATAGTCTCACCACACTAAATACAATTATATTTGAAATTTGTTAAAAGTAAAAGAAAAACTAGCGAAAATAAACTTCACTAGTAATTCTATTTAGTAAAAATTAATTTAATTCAGCGAAATACTTAATAGTTCTTACCATTTGGCTAGTGTATGAGTTTTCGTTGTCATACCAAGAAACAACTTGAACTTGATATCTATTGTCGCCAAGAGATTGAACCATTGTTTGAGTTGAATCAAATAAAGAACCGTAACGCATACCGATTACATCGCTTGATACGATTGGATCTTCATTGTATCCAAATGTTTCAGGATCAGAAGCAGCCTTCATAGCAGCATTGATTGATTCCTTTGTGATTTCCTTTTCGCTCTTTACAACAGCTACTAAAATAGTAGTTGAACCAGTAGGAACAGGAACACGTTGAGCAGAACCAATTAACTTACCATTTAATTCAGGAATAACTAAACCGATAGCTTTAGCAGCACCTGTTGAGTTAGGAACGATATTAGCAGCACCTGCTCTTGCTCTTCTTAAGTCACCCTTACGGTGTGGTCCATCAAGAATCATTTGGTCACCAGTGTAAGCATGAATTGTGTTCATGATACCTGATTCGATTGGAGCAAAGTCATTTAAAGCTTTAGCCATTGGAGCTAAGCAGTTAGTTGTACAAGAAGCTGCAGAGATGATTTGATCATCCTTAGTTAATGTTTCATTGTTTACATTATAAACAATTGTCTTAACATCATTACCAGCTGGAGCTGAAATAACAACCTTCTTAGCACCTGCAGTGATGTGAGCCATAGCTTTTTCTTTCTTTGTATAGAAACCTGTACATTCAAGAACTACATCAACACCAATTTCTCCCCAAGGAAGTAAACTTGCATCAGCTTGTGCATAGATTTTGATAGTCTTACCATCAACTGTGATAGTACCTTCTTCATCATTACCTTCAACTGTGTGTCTATTTTCACCGATATATCCAGCATATCCACCTTGAGCAGTGTCATACTTTAAAAGGTTTGCAAGCATTGATGGCTTAGTTAAATCGTTGATAGCTACTACATCATAACCTTCAGCGCCAAACATTTGTCTGAATGCTAAACGACCAATACGTCCAAATCCGTTAATTGCAACTTTAACCATAGTTAAAAAATCCTCCTATAATTGCATTTTTACCGATAATATTTTAATACTTTTATTTGAAATATTCAACATTTTTAGTTATATAATGATATTTTTCACAAATATCCTATATTTAGCAAAAATTCTATTTTTCTAAATGAAGTTTTTTCTAATGCGATCTAAGAAAGTATTATTTCTTGAAGCTAATTTAACCTTTTTATCTGACAATCTAACCGTTAGGGAGCGGAAGTCTTTAAAGCCTAAACTTATAGAATCAGCTGTAATCCATAATTCTTTATTCCATTCACTTGATAGTTCAATTGTATCATTCTTATCAAGAATAATTGGGCTTGAAAGTGTATGATATAGATTAGAATTAATCGAAGCTATCTCAGTCATTTGAAATACTTCTAATGTAGGCTTTATAACAGCACCATGTAATGATTTGTTATAGCCTGTAGATCCCGTAGGAGTTGATATACAAAGGCCTGTGCCTCTATAGTGTTCGAAATATTCATTATCTATAGTTACATCAAGGATTAGAGTTCTACTTGGGTTTACAATTGTAACCTCATTAAGTGCCAGTCCTTTTGTAGCTTCATCAGATTGGGTTTTTATATTGTATTCAAGCAAATTAAATTCTTCACATTTGAATTGGCCTTTCTTTATATACCTTATGAATTCTTCATACTCATTTTTGTTGAAGCTTGAAAAAAAGCCTAAATGTCCTGCATTAAATGCAATAAAAATAATATTGTCTAACTTATCAATATATTTATGAACAGCACTAAGGGTGGTGCCGTCACCACCAACACATATGACAATTTCTGGATTATCAATATCAAGTTCGAAAGCATCGCATAAATCATTTTTTATATTTTCAACGATTTTTTTACAAGATTCTTCTTGTTTAAAAACAATGTTATATTTCATAAAATCACCAATATAATTTTAACATATGAATTGTAATTTATCTACATTTATAAGATAATTGAAATGGTGATAATATTATGATAAAACATTTAGAGTTTGAATATAAAACATTAATCGATGAAACTACTTATAATTCTTTACTTGAAGAATTCGATTTACAAAATAAAAATTTTGAACAAGTAAATTACTACTTTGATACTAAAGAACAAGCCTTAATGGATAAAAAAACGATTTTAAGAATCAGAAAAAAAGAACAATATAAATTAACAAAAAAAGAAAAAAGTCTTGAAGGCAATTTAGAGTCCAGTCTTTATTTAACTGGTGAAGAAGCTCTAAATATGATTAATAACGGATTTGACGCAAGTATAATAAATGAACCGTACTTTGTTTCTTTAATCACCTCACTTAAAACAACGCGTGCTAAAACATCATATAAAGGTGGTATGTTATTTCTAGATAAATCTGAATATAACGGAATTACAGATTACGAAATTGAATATGAAGTAAGTGATGTGAAAATTGGTCAACCAATCTGGATTGAGTTTTTAAGAAAGCACAATATAGTTCAAAAAAATCCCATTTCAAAATCTAAAAGAGCATTTAATTCAATAAAGTAATTTTATGAGTTTTCATATTTTTATATGAAGACTCTTTTTTTAAGAAAAAATTGGCATTAGATTAACTAATACCATTTTTTTATAATTCAAATTGTTTCTTTAATGCTTCTTCATATTCGCAAACATCTTTACAGTCAGTACATGAAAATAAATCTCTTAGCTCGGCAGGAATGAAAACTCTAATATCATCATCATTATAACCTACTTGAATTCTATCTTCATCTACTATAATAGGACGTCTTAATATTGAAGGATTTTCTATAATTAATTGTTCAAGTTCTTTTGTGTGCATAGATTCAAGATCAATATTTTGTTCAGTAAAAAATTTTGAACGAGTTGAAATAATATCCTCAAATCCATTTTCAGTATTTTTAAGAATTTTTCTTAAATCTTCAACAGTTAATCTTTGAGTAAAAATATTCTTTTCTTTAAATGGAATATTATGATCTTTCATCCATTGAATTGCTTTTCTACAAGATGAACAACTACTAGTTGTGTAAATTGTTATCACAAAATCACCTCTTCTTTTAATAATTATAGTTTCGTATATTTTTGTATTATTATCTACTATCTAAAGACATTTTGATATCAATGCCTACAAGCACAACAATTATAAGGCCTAAAACGAACATAAAATATGAACCGTATAAAAGTGTCGCATCAGACATCTTTGAGTTATTCAAACTATCAACAAGAGCAACAAATGATTTTTTTGTAATTGCAAGTATTGCAGTTACAAAACCTGTAATACCAAAAATAATTAAATATACTTTATCATTCTTTATATCTTTTTTTATAAGTCTTTGAATAGAGAAACAAAGACATGCAATAATCAAGACAACATCTATAACTAGTGGAACACAAACTTTAAACATTTTATATCCACTTCCGATATCACCTGTTGTTATATTAACTAAGTTAAAATTATTATTTAAACCATCTAACTTTAATTGAGGAATAAAAATACAAATAAACGTTAAAAGAAATAAAACAACATAACTTATACTAAAATAAAGTTTTCTATTATTTTTCATATAATCACCCTAAATACCATATATGATAAATCCTAAAATAACAAATACAGCACCAACTACAAGGAATGGTAAAATTTGAGGTTTAGGTTCGTCAGCAGGATGTTTAATTAACTTATATTCTGAGTAAGTATACGGATACTTAGTCTTTCTAAATAGTGTATGATAAAACTGTTTAGTCGCATAAGTAAATCCATCGAATGATCCTTCTGAAGCAGTAAAATAAAGCAAGCCAGAAGCGATGGACAAAACACCACTAATTTGAAGCGAGTTTCCTACAAACGAAGTTCCCACAGTTTCCCAAGAAAACTTCGATGTAGAAACAGAGTTATATACACCATATTGTATTAAAAATGCAAATATGGCAAGTACAATAAACACTACACTTATAATTAGATATTTCTTCCATTTCTTCATGGCTTACTCCTTTTAATTATTAGACTTTTCGCTTTCCTCGATTTCAGTTAAATACTTCTTAGCTTCAACACTATTACATGAAACAAAATGTCCCTTAACAACTTCTCTAAATGTAGCTTTTTCTTTTGTATAATCATGACTAACAACAGGATTATAAGCAATACGAGTTCTATGTTTTTCATAGTGAGGATCTGGATAAGGAATAGCCGAAAGTAATGACTTTGTATATGGGTGAAGTGGATGAGCAAATAATTCTTCTGAAGTAGTTAACTCAACCATGTTACCGAAATACATAACTGCAATTCTATCACAGAAGTATTTAACAACTGATAAATCGTGAGCAATGAATATAATTGTTAAACCTAACTTATGTCTTAAATCATCAAGTAAGTTAATAACTTGGGCTTTAATAGAAACGTCTAGGGCTGAAATAGGTTCATCTGCAATAATTAATTCAGGATCCATAATTAATGCACGCGCAATACCAATTCTTTGACGTTGTCCACCTGAAAATTCATGTGGATAACGAGATGCATGTTCAGGAACTAGACCTACTGTTTCAAGTGCCTCATTAACTTTCTTTGTAATATAATCTTGGTCTTTAACACCTTTAATTACAAGACCTTCAGAAATGATTTCACGTACAGTCATACGTGGGTCAAGACAAGCAATAGGATCTTGATAAATCATTTGAATTTTAGTAACAAGTTTATCATGTTTTGCAATACGTAAATCTTCTTTATATTGCTTCTTTAATTCAGCTAATTTAGCTTCATCCCCATTAGCCTTAGCAAATAATTCTTCGTATTTTTTAATACACTTTTCAGTTTGTTCTTTTTGATAAATCTTATCACAATACTTGTGATCATATTTAGCCTTTTTAATAATAGCTGATTGTTCATCAACTACAGCCTTAATGTGATCACGTACATGTTGAATCTTAATAGCATATTCATTTTTTAAACGAATCTTTTCAGCTTTACAAGCATCAACATCGTCGCTGTTAGCATGTTCAAATTCATTATATAAGTAAGCACATTCCTTTTGAAGACGCTTAATTTCGGCATTTCCTCTAATACGAGTGTACTTAATTTCCTTTTCATTCCATCTTGTACCGGCAGCAATTCTTTGTCCTTTAAAATGAACGTTACCACTTGTGATATCATAAAGTTTAATAATAGTTCTACCTGTTGTAGTCTTACCACAACCTGATTCACCTACGATACCAAATACTTCGCCTTTACGAACGTTAAATGAAACATCATGAACAGCTTTTAATTTTCCTTCGCCAAGTTTAAAATATTGTTTTAAATGCGTAACTCGAAGGATAGTCTCAGCATTTTCAAATTTGTCTACAACCATACTATCCTCCTAATCTTGATTAGTATATTCATTCTTAGAGAAATCAACAATAACTTCTCCACTTTCTTTGTAATCCTCTTCAGCAAGAGCACGCATATTGTTAATACGTTCAGTAACGATCTTAGGAGGGTTAACTTTTGGTGCATTAGGGTGTAATAACCATGTAGCAGCGTAGTGAGTATCTGATACTTTGAAGAATGGAGGTTGAGCCTCGAAATCGATCTTCATAGCATATTTATTACGTGCAGCAAATGCATCTCCTTTTGGAGGGAATAACATGTTAGGTGGTGTACCTGGAATAGATTCAAGTTTTTCAGTTGAATTGATATCAGGCATAGCTGAAAGTAGCGCCCAAGTATATGGATGACGAGGTTCATAGAAGATTTCATCACACTTACCATATTCAACAATCTTACCAGCATACATAACTGCAATTCTATCTGCCATATTTGCAACTACACCCAAGTCGTGAGTGATAAAGATGATTGATAGATTACGTTCACGTTTAAGTTTGTTGATTAATTCAAGAATTTGAGCTTGAATAGTAACGTCAAGAGCAGTAGTAGGTTCATCGCAAATTAATACTCTTGGGTTAGACGCAATCGCAATCGCAATAACGATACGTTGTCTCATACCACCTGAGAATTGGAATGGATATTGTTCAAATCTCTTTTCAGGGAAAGGAATACCTACTTCACGCATTAATTCTAAGGCTTTATCACGAGCCATAGACTTAGTAATCTTAGAAACCTTTTGAACTGAATACTTATTGATTATATCTAATAAATATTGACCATTAAACTTAGAATCATATTTAGCATCCTTAACAGATGTAATAAATTCAACTAATTGATCTAATGTTTCATTAGCTTTTTGAACATATTTCATATGATCAAGAACAACAGGTTCAGCTTTAACTGGTTGTTCACTATTATTCTTAGTCGCTTCTTTTAGAGCCTTTTGATACTTAGCTTCAGCTTCGTTTGCATTCTTTTGTGTTAATTGAATTGCATTATAATATGCTTCAACATATCCAGTTACAGAAGGTAAAAATAAGTTATCAGGAGTTTCTTCAAAAGCAAACATAGGATTCATGTTTTCTTTTAAAATGTTATTGAAAACTTTGTATTGACCTTTTGAATTTTTATCAAATTCAGTAAATCTAACTGAGTTAGCAGCTTCAAGAATTGCACTAGCTTTTGCATCATATTCAGAATTTAACTTTGATGTAACTTCGTTTAAGATAGAAATAACTTCATTCTTTAAATCTTCTACTTGTTTAAGTTCACTTTCTGAACCACTAAATTCAGTGCCAAAAGCAGTTTTGTAGAATACATTAATGTATTCTTTCTTAGGCGCACTCTTGAATTCATCAATAGCATTCTTACAAGTATTTAATAAAGAACGAACTTTATCAACAATTTCACCAATCTCAATTTTTCCAAGGTCTGCTTTCTTTGTAATGTCTACTAATTCTAAGTAAGCAGCATGTGCTTCTGAACTTGATTTAATAACATCATCATTGAAGCTAGCACCAAAGTATGTTAAGAAATTATTACTTGAAGTATAGAAACTTGCATTAGTTAAGCCCTTCATATCAAGTAATTCCATAACAGCATTTAATCCTGGAATAGATTTATCTAGATAATATGCGCAGTAATTGTAATAATAAGTTTTTTCTTGTTCAGCGCAGAAAGCAGTAATATATTTATCAACAACTTTAGCTTTTTCAGCATCAGTGTTATTTTTTACAATCTTGTCAACAATACTTAAATATTTATGAGCTTCTTTTAAATCAGCTTTCCCCTTTAATATTGTTGATTCACTAATTTGCTTACCAACTTTCATAATAGGGTTTAAACTTGACATCGGATCTTGGAAGATCATGGCGATCTTAGCACCACGAATCTTTACAAAATCTTCTTCTTTTGTTTTTAATAAATCTTTACCTTCGAATAAGATTTCACCATTTTCGATAATCTTATTGTTAGCAAGGATACCCATAATAGCACGGTTAGTAACTGATTTACCAGAACCAGATTCACCTACGATTGCAAGAGTTTCACCCTTGTACAAGTCGAAGCTAATATCTCGTACAGCTTTTACAGTACCATTATTTGTTCTAAATGAAATAGTTAAGTCTTTAACTTGAATAATTTTTTCGTTTTCAGCCATACTATTCAGCTCCTCTCAATGATGGGTTAAATGCATCACGTAAACCATTACCAAATATATTGAAAGCAACCATTAGGATTGCAACAACTAATGCTGGGAAAATTAGTACGTGTGGTGCAGTTAACATACTTGATTGACCACTTGATAATAGAGAACCTACGGAAGCTACAGGGCCTGTGTTGAAGTTAATAATACCTAAGTATGATAAACTTGCTTCACTAAATATTACTGAAGGAATATATAATACACCTTGGGTAATTAATGGACCTACAGAGTTAGGTAAGATGTGTCTAAATATAATTCTATTGTCTTTAGCACCTAGAGTTCTAGCAGCTAATACATATTCTTGACCTTTGTATCTATAGAATTGTGAACGCACTGTTGACGCTATACCGGTCCATCCTGAGATAAAGAATACGAATAGTAATATTCTCGCTTTATCCATAAATGTAGAAGTACCAAGATAGAATACAAATAGTGAACAAACAACGATAGTAGGAACAGAGTTAAGAATTTCAATGATACGCTCGATAATCATATCGACAGCACCACCATAATAACCTTCGATAGCACCAATGAAAATACCGAAAGCAATGTTGATAGCAGATACGATAATACCAAGAAGAAGAGAGAATCTTAAACCATTAGCTAGACGAGAACATAAGTCTTGACCTAGGTTATTTGATCCTAATACAAATGAAGGAGCAAAACCATGAACATACTTGAAGTAGTTACAATAATTTACTCTTACAACGTATTGACCAGAAGTTGTGATATAGTTAGCAGTTGCAAAATAAATATCACTTTCTAATTTTGCAAGCTTAGCTTCTGTATCATATGTTGAATCATCAATAGTTTTACTTGATTTTTCTCCTGTAGAGTTAAATAAATAATACTTAGAATATGCAACATTACCACCAGTTGTAGTATCTGTTTGAGCAGCTGGAACTAAGATTTCGTTTTCTTTACGACTCCATGTGTTAGCCTTGATTAATCTTACACCATTATCAAGAGTAATATCATAGCCAACAAGTGAATTTTCTTTTAATTGATAATCAATTAAAGCATTATATTCTGACTTAGATAAGTTTAATTCTACATAAGAACCACGATATACATATGTGTTATAAGTAACTTTATAAGCAGGAAGTTTATCAAAACCTACTGTTTGTTCAGTTTTAGTAACAAGTCCTAATGGATAGTAGTTATTATATCTCTTTAAACCTCTTTCGTTAGATAAGCTATCGAAAGTAGCAGTTCCATCCCAACCAAAAAGTCCATTTGCGTCAGGAGCACAATATTTAAGATATGTATCACTGAAACTAGCGTCATATTTACTAGCAGCAGGAACTATAATAGCAAATAACGCAAGAATAATAATAATTACGAATGCAACAATAGATGCTTTATTCTTTGTGAAACGAATAAGCGCATCCTTAAAGAAACCAATGTTTTTAGTTTCAAACTTTTGGTCATAAATCTTTTTGTCTGATTGGACAAAAGTAAAATCATCTTTATTTAGTTCATTTAAATTTGATTCCATTACTTTTTACCTCCCATTCTAATTCTAGGGTCAACAATACCATATGATAAGTCTACGATTAGGGCACCTACAAATGATAAAATTGTATAGAAACCAGACATTACAACATAAACATCATAATCTGGTGGTGTAACGTTAATAGCTTTAATAATAAGAGTACCGATACCAGGGATACTAAATACTGTTTCAATTACATATGAACCAGCTAAAATAGAAATAAAGTTCCAAATAATGATAGGCATTACAGGTACCATTGAGTTACGTAATGCATGTCTAAATGTAGCTTGACCTCTTGTTAAACCTTTAGCACGAGCTAGTAACATAAAATCAGATGTTAATACTTCTGTAAGTTCAGCTCTCATATAACGTGTGATACCAGCAATAGTACCAAATGAAAGTGCAAATACAGGTAAAACAATAGATTTAGGATCACTTGTTGAATAAGTTAAAGGGAATATTTTAGCCTTATAACTTAAGAAATATTGCATTAATAGAGCTAAAACGAAGCTTGGAATAGAAATAAATAGCATAACAATGATACTAATTACTTGGTCTTCCCACTTGTTTTTCTTTAATGCAGCGATAACTCCAAATAAAATACCTAGTGGTACAGATATAATAAACGAAATGATGTTCAATTGA
The DNA here is from genome assembly GCA_963621965.1 of Alistipes finegoldii. Taxonomy (GTDB): domain Bacteria; phylum Bacillota_I; class Bacilli_A; order Acholeplasmatales; family Anaeroplasmataceae; genus JAEELC01. The sequence continues at coordinate 18,024 of CAVFGN010000015.1, read as the reverse complement.
ACAGTAACACCAATACGTTCTTTGAATATTTCACTAACTAATGCAGAACCATTAGTAGCAACAGATTGAGTAGATTCACCTAGATATCCTTTAAAGACATTACCGATAAAAATACAGAATTGTGTAATAATTGGTTTACCTTTAACTGTTTCAAAAACTTTAGTATCTGGGTTAATCCAGCTAAAAGTACATCCAATAGATTTATAGTGATTAGCTAAGGCTCTAACTTCAGCTTCACTACTTGATGCGATAGATACTGGTAAAAGACGGATTAAAGAGAATAAAATTAATGTTACAATTAGTACGTTTATAATCATTAATACAAGTCTTTTTAGTATGTATTTACCCATGTTTTCAACTCCTTTAATTCATATTAACTTTAAATAAAAAGTTATTAATAATAATACAATATTATTTGATTTTTTTCAACTATAGATAAATCTAAAAATAAAAGTGGAGGTTTCTCCACTTTTAAATTTTTTTATAGTATTAGTACTTAACGTTATTCTTAACGCTTTCCCATTCAGCGTCAGTATAGTTATAAGTTAAATATTGAACACCACCACGTCCTACAACACTGATATAGTCTTCAACACCATAACTTACTTTATAAGAAAGTAATGATGCAGAACCTAATGCATACATAGGGATGATTTCTAATTGCTTTAAGTAAGCAGTTTCTAATTGAGATAATAAGTATACTTGGCTGTTATGAGCTGTAGTACTATCCTTCTCTAGTTTAGGGAAATTATAAGCATCTGAATATTCACCAGTTGAGATAGCCTTCCACCATTCAGAATATGTCTTAGTTACATTCTTACCAGCAACATCAATTGTAACAGACTCAGTTGATGGATGGAAACCAGGCATATAGTTATAAGTATCAGTAAAGTAAACTTGTAAGAATCCATATGGAGAAAGTGGGTTACCGCCCCATGCGCAGAATGCCATAACTGTCTTACCAGCAAGTAAGTTAGCATAACGAGTACCAGCTGTACCTTCAGCATTGATTGTAACTTTTATGTTACCAAATTTTGATTCTTTAAGTGCAGCAGTTAAATACTTTTGAACATTGCTTACAAGAGAAGTATATTCTGAGCTTGTAGTATTACTCATACCGATATTTAATGTGATATTGCTTCCTGCAGTGTAAACACCATCAGCAACAGCAGCGTCATAAGCTTTATCGAAATATTCTTTAGCTTTTTCAACACTATATGATGCATTTACATCATCAGCACCTTCACCATAGATTTGTGAGTATACAGTCTTAGCAGAATCAGTAGTTCTATAAGAAACACCGTTTTGTGCATCAGCCATATATAAGTCATTTAATAACATAGCACTAGCTGTTGAACCAGGTGCAGCTTGAGCAGCTTCAACTCTGTTTAAACAGAAACTTAAACCTTGACGGAAGTCATCATATGAAACTAATACAGCGTTCTCAGTTGTACCAGCAGCATCAAGAGCTTGTAACTTATCTTTATCAGAGTTCATGAATAAACTCATTAAATAAGTTTCAGGTGTGATGTACTTTCTATCTGAGTTTGCATATTGTGAAATATTATCAGCAGTTAATGAAACTTCATCAAGTTCACCATTGTTGAATGCCATTAAGCAAGTAGCATCGTCTTCAATCTTTTGGAACTTAAGGTTAGTAGTTTGATACATACCTTCATAAGCTGACTTGTATGCATCACTATAACCATACCAAGATTCATTCTTTTCAAGTGTGAATTCTGTAGTAGTATATGTAGCAATCTTATAAGGACCATATGATACTGAAGTAGCAGCAGTCTTGTTATAAGTTGAAGACTTTGTACCATCAGCAGCAGTTGTAGTCATTGACTTATACGCTTCTGGTTCTACTAGCCAAGTGCTTGATGAATTATATTGGAAATTAAATAAATCAATTGGTGTAGCTAATACGAATGTTAATTCATATGTATCAGTAGCTTTGATACCAACATTTTCATCAAACCAAGCTTCGTCATGAGATTCATATGTATAACTTACATAGCTAAAAGAACCTACATAATTATCGCACTCTTCTTGTGTAGCTTCTTGGTATTTTTTGAATAATTCATCAAATTTTGTCTTGAATTCAGTATATGTAGTTGCAATTTCAACATATTCATCATCAACAACCTTATCTGTATATTCAGGATATTCCTTAAGGAAATCTTCTTTCTTAGCACCAAGTGTATTTGATAGTGATACATAATAAGCATCAGCTACATTCTTGTCACTGTCAAGATCTGAATAGTCCTTAAGATCATCAAGCGATGCAGCGCCTGCTAATGTAGTCATCTTTGTTTGACCTTGGTAATGATATTTTTCAGAGTTCTTTATTACAATACCATCAGTTTCATATGTAGTAGCACGGAAGTTGCCATAAGCATCATCGATTAATAACTTATAAGAATCAACGAAAGTTTGAGCAGTGATTTCAACACCATTATCAAACTTAGCACCTTCCTTAAGAGTTACCTTATAAGCGTAACCTGAACCAGCAGCTTGATCATAGTCAGCAGATACATCTACTGGATTAGCACTAGCTAATTCAGGAACGATTGTATAACCATCCTTTGTACTATTTAAATTGAAACTATATAAACCTGTAGTAGTATATCCTAGAGGAATACTATCAAGACTTAATTGCCAAGTTAGTGGGTCCCAAGCTCCTTTTGAGAATTGACCTGAAAATGAACCATTATATGTATATGTTGCATTTTCATCAGTTTTTTTATCTCCACAAGATGCTAAACCAGCAACAGCTGTAACACCAACAAGACCTAAACATAAAGTATTAATTAATTTTTTCTTCATATTATCTTTTTCTCCTTTGTCATGTTTGCAAATAGTTTACACCACTTTTTTAATTCATGCAATATGTTTTTTAAAATATATTTTGTGAAAGCGCATACATCGCCGAAATTAATTTCAAATAATGCGATAATTTTAGAATTTAATTTTATGCTTTGGATTCATTTTAGTCTTGTTTAATTATTATTATTTTTTGACGTTGTTAAATATTCGGGGTTTTTCACGTTTTTTTGTATATAATTTAAATAATTGAATAAATATTCGAATTTTTGAAAGTTAGTCATTTTTAAGATCTAAAAAAACCTTGAAATTCGACTACATTTTGAGGAAATTGTAATTTTTTTGTAAAATAATATTCGTTTTTTATTTTTTTTGAATAAAAGAAAAAAATAGACCAATATCGGTCTATTTTTGTTGTTTTACTTAATTTTTACTAATGCATATAGTTTTTTGCCCCTTCTAAGAACAATATATTTGTTACCAATTGCATCATTTTTATCTAACATCTTTGTTAAATCAGTATTTTTATCTCCGTTTACACTTACAGCCCCATTAGTTACAAACTCTCTAGCTTCTCTTTTTGACTTTGCAAGGCCTGAAGAAATTAAAATATCCACAAGTGATGCACCTTCTTCTACCTCATTTAGTGGTAAATCATTAAATCCCATCTCAATTTCTTCTGCAGTTAGTGATTTTATATCGCCTGCAAATAAGGCTTTAGAAATTTTTAGAGCCTCTTCGTAAGCTTCTTCGCCGTGTAAGAACTTAATAACTTCATGAGCTAGTGTTTGTTGAGCTAAACGTAGTTCTGGTTTTTCTTTGTGTTTTGCTTCAATATCCAGAATTTCTTCTTTAGATAAGAATGTTAAGAATTTAAGGTAATCGATAACCTTTTCATCTTCCGCATTAATAAAGAATTGATACATCTCGTAAGGACTAGTTTTAGTTTTATCTAACCAAATAGCTTTACCATTTGTTTTACCAAACTTAGTTCCGTCAGATTTAGTAAGCAAAGGCATAGTGAAACCATATAGTTCAATTCCTGATTTTTTTCTTGCAAGTTCAATACCAGCAGTGATATTACCCCATTGATCTTGTCCGGCTACTTGTAATGTAACACCATATTTATCATGTAAATGATTAAAATCAAGCCCTTGAAGAATCATATAAGTGAATTCAGTAAATGAAATGCCTTCATCAAGTCTTCTTTTTACAATATCTTTTTGCAACATATAAGTTACATTAAAGTATTTACCATAATCACGTAAGAAATCAAGAATGTTGATATCTTTTAACCAATCATAGTTATTCACAACCTCAAAACCAAAAATATCATGAGCTTGTTTAGACAAACATTCATAATTGTGCCTAACTTGTTCATATGTAATCATAGGACGTTCGGAGTTTGGTTTAGGGTCGCCAATAAGTCCTGTTCCTCCTCCTACAAGTAATATAGGATGATGTCCGGCAGCTGCTAGACGTTTTGAAATTAAGAAACTTGAGAAATGTCCAATGTGAAGTGAATCACCAGTAGGATCAGTTCCAATATAGAAAGTCATTCCTCCTGCATTCAATTTTTCTCTTAAGCTTGGATCAGATACATCCTTAATTAATCCACGCCATTCTAACTCTTCATAAATACCCATAATAATTTTCCTCCTAAAATAAAAAAAGACATCCTTAAAATCTAAGGACGTCATAAACGCGGTACCACCTTAGTTCAGAATTTCTTCTGCACTTTGTTTATAGAGTTTACTCTACAAGGCTTCACTAAATGTAATTTATTATATATAACCTTATTTCTTCCACCAACCGAAATATCTCTAGAATAATTATATATAACTCTTGTTTAGATCACAAGCCGATTAAATTATGTAATAATTTTATTAAAAGAATGTAAAAATGTCAACTACATTGATTGTCGATTTATAACTTTATGAGGTAATACAACTTTAACATTGTCGACATCCTCACCTTTCATAATCTTAGTTAAAAGCCTCATAGCCACAGCACCTATATCGTATACTGGTGTATCAATACAAGTTAATGCCGGTCTAGACAACATTGCATATTTAGTATTTTGATAACCAACTACTGCAACATCTTCTGGAACTTTCTTGCCTTTATTTATCATTACATTCATGAACGAAACAGCAATTGAATCTCTAACGCCAATAGCCGCATCAACTTCATGAGTTTCAAAATATTCTTCAAAGTGTGGTGTGTTAATTGATAAATCACCACTTGTTCTAAATATCTTAGTCTCTAAGCCTGCCTCTTGCATAGCTCTAACATATCCTTCTTCTTTCTTAGTATTAACTGTATAACGTCTAACTGTTGAAAGAAGATAAATGTTTTTTTTGCCTTCTTCAATTAATTTTTTAGTAATGTTATATGATGCCGCAACATAATCTATTGCAACACTTGCAAGTTCAGGATCTTCTGATATTACATTAGTTAATACTAATGGAATATTTGCATTTGCAGTTTGTTCTTTAACAATGTTCATTTGTTCATTATCAATTTCATTGTTTAAAAACAAAACACCATCAACTTGTTCAGCTATAACTTCTCTAATACTATCTAGAACAGAATTATCTCCAGCCATTGAGAAAATCTTAATTGAATAACTATATTTTTTAGCAATATCAATAATACCACCAAGAAGCTGGCTTGTAGATGCACGTGTTACATCTGATAACATAATACCTACGGTAGTCGTTTTATGACTTGCAAGACCCCTAGCTATCGCATTAGGCTTATAACCTAATTCTTTTATAACTTTTAATACTTTGTTCCTAGTTGCTTCATTAACTTTTTCAGGATTATTTAACACACGAGAAACAGTTGCTAAAGATACTTCAGCTTTTCCAGCTACATCGTAAATAGTTGCATTAGACATAATAACACCTCTTTGCTTAATTATAGCATTTGTAAAACCGGTTTTCAACACAAAATGTAAACGCTTTTCGTTTTTTTGTTATTATAATCTTAATTAAGTATTTAATGGCTAAGAAAAAACTCACAAGCAAATACTTGTGAGAATTAATTTATTTCATTGTATGTATCTTCATAGTATCAGTTATACCACAACCGATATATGAACCGCCTAAGATAATAATCTTATCGCCTTTTTTAACAATTCCAGTTTCAGCAGCTTTTTTAGCGGCATATAAGAATAGTTCATCAGTTGAATGTTGTACTTCAGCCTTAACAGGAACAACACCCCAAGTTAAGCCAAGTTGATGATATCCTTTTTCATTTACTGTAATTGCAATAATAGGACAATCAGGTCTATAGCTTGATAGTACACGCGGAGTAATTCCGTTCATTGTAACACACACAATAGCTTTTGCATCGATTTGGAAAGATGCGGCTACTGCACTGTTACAAACTGTAGATAATACGCCTTCACCTAAATTAAGATTGTTTCTATAGAAACGTTCTTGATAATTAATATCATCTTCAGTAGCAAGTGCGATATCAGACATTGCGCTTACAGATTCAACAGGGTATTTACCAGCTGCAGATTCACCGGACAACATGATTGCACTAGTTCTATCATAAATCGCATTCGCAACGTCACTAACCTCAGCACGAGTAGGACGTGGATTCTTTTGCATTGAGTCTAACATTTGTGTAGCTGTTACAACAATCTTACCACTTCTGTAACATTTTGAAATAATATCTTTTTGAATAGCAGGTAAATACTTAAATTGAACCTCAACACCCATGTCTCCACGAGCAACCATGACTCCATCAGCCGCATCAATAATATCATTCATATTTTGTATACCTTCGGTATTTTCAATCTTACAAATGATCTTTATATCTTTTCCACCATTATCATCAAGAAGTTTTCTAAGTTCTAATACATCTTCTTTTCTTCTTGTAAATGAAGCTGCTACATAATCAACTCCTTGTTCACATCCGAAAATCAAATCAGATCTATCAGTTTCAGAAATAAATGGTTGATCAATAATTACATTTGGAATATTTATTGATTTATGATTTTTAATAATTGCTGTATTTAAAACTTTACAAACAACATTTTTTCCTTTAACTTCTTCAACAACTAATTCAATAGAACCATCATCGATTAAAATCATATCGCCTTTTTTTACGAATTCAGCTAGACGTGGATAAGTAATACAAGTTTCTTTTTCATTTCCTAAAGAACCATCATCTGGTTTAATTGTAAAAAGTGAACCTTCAGTTAGTGTAGCTTGTCCGGACTCAAAATCTCTAACTCTAATTTCTGGTCCTTTTGTATCTAACATAATTGGAAGTGCAATATTTAGATCTTCTCTTAACTTTTTAATTCTATCAATTCTTACCTTATGTTCTTCATGAGTTCCATGTGAGAAATTAAGTCTACAACAGTTTAAGCCGTGTTCTACCATTTCTTTTAATTTATCATAAGAATCAATAGCTGGTCCTAATGTACAAATAATTTTTGTTTTGCGAATTTGCATTTTATTCCTCCGTCTCTCCCATACTTATTATATAATATTTTAAATCAAATAATAATATACAATTTTTATCTTTTGTTAAATTAATATTTTTATTTTTCGTCAACGCACTCACAAGTTTTTTTAGAGCCACTACATTTACAGCACCCATTTGGTTCACATACTTTACCTTTTTTAGTTACTTTAAGTTTTCCAGTTTCATCTAGTTCAAACATTACGCCTAGTTCATATAGTGTATCTAAATCCTCATCACTAATTTTTAGATACACATTATCAACAAATTTAAGACCTTCAGTTTCAGTACACATATCAAAATGCAGTTCGCGTCCTGTTGGTCCTTGTAACAAAATTTTTAAAACTAATGCCTTTTTCCCTTTTTCTTCTAATTTTTTATTAATAGCCGTTGCGGCCTCACTAGTTATTAACATAATAAACCATTCCTTTTTTTAAGTATAACAAATATTAAAAAGAAAGTTAAAAAAAACGCTTAAAAATTAATTAAGCGTTTTCGTTCTTTTTAAGTATTTTATTAATTAATAACATGAATGTTATAAATGTACATACACTTGCCCAAATGTCAGCTATAAGTTCTGCATAAAACACACCATTCCCACCTACAAACTTAGGTAATATTAAAATACATAATATATTAACAATTTTTCTATTTAAGGATAAGAATATACCAATATTTGCAAGTCCTAATGCGGTTAAGCCATCTACAAATGTATATTGGAAAGATAATATAATAAACGGAGCCATATAGCAATATACCATTTTAGAAGCTAAATTGTAGGCAAACGTATCACTTGTCATATAGTTAAAAAATGGTTTAGCTAAGAAAAGAGATAGAATAACACAAAGTGTAGTAAATATTAAAGCGTAAAGCGTTATTACTTTCTCAGCCTCTTTTACACGTTTACTATTCTTAGCGCCGTAATTGTAGGAAAGGATTGCGCCCGTACCGCCTGATATTCCAAGAAGCGGCATTGAAAATAACTGGTAAAATGATGTAATTATTGTAGCAGTTAAAATATATTTATCTACGTATTCACTATCTACATTCATCTTTAAACTCATATTTAAAATTACTAATACTAGTGAATCAGTCATTAATATAATGAACGGAGAAATTCCTAAGAAAAGTATCTTTTTCATAGTTTTAAAACTATAAGATCCAAAACCTAAAGTTACCTCGGTACTTTTAAGTCTTAATACTATAAATACATAAATGAAAGATACTATTTGAGCAATGCTAGTCGCAATCGCAGCTCCTTTCACCTCTAGACCAAATCCAAATATAAATAAAGGATCTAATAAGATATTTACTAAAGCTCCTAAAATCATAGTAAACATAGCTTTATTTGCATATCCTTGACTTGTTAAATAATAATTAAGACCTAAAGCCATTATTTGGAAAGGCGCACCAAGTAAATAAAACATCATATAGTCACTTGCATAATCTATTGTTTTATCTGTTGCGCCAAACAAGTTTAAAAGTGGTGTATGGAATGTCCAAAACAAACTTGGTATTAAAATTCCACATATTAATAACATTAAAAATGCATTACTTAACACCTTTCTTGCGCCAGCTAAGTCTTTTTTTCCGACACTCATTTCCATTAAAGGTCCTCCACCTTGTCCTAGTAAGGCTGAGAAAGATGAAATCATTGTACATATAGGCGCAACCACTCCTATTGCAGTTAGTGACAAATCACCGTTTGTCGGTAGATTTGTTATATATACTCTATCAATTATTGAATATAAAACATTTATAAACTGTGCTATCATAGCTGGTAATGCAAGTTTTAAAACAACCCTAAACACATTACCATTTTCTAATTCTTTGCTTATCATAATAAACCTCATAATAAAGTTTTATTAAATTATAAATCTTAGGTCAATGTTTTTCAATATCGGCCTATTTAATAAAGAAAACCTCTAAAGATATTTAATCCTTAGAGTCACATATTATTTTCTTATACAACCACTTCTAATAGCTTCTTCTTTAACAGCTTTTGAAACTGCAGGTACAACACGTGAATCAAATGCAGAAGGTATAATGTATTCATTATTTAATTCATTATCTTCAATTAAATAAGCCAAAGCTTTTGTAGCCTCTAGTTTCATTCCTTCAGTTATCTTTGTAGCATTTGCATCAAGTGCACCTCTAAAAATTCCTGGAAATGCAAGTAAATTATTAATTTGGTTAGGGAAATCACTTCTACCTGTTCCACAAATTAAAGCACCCGCTTCTTTTGCATCTTCATAACCAATTTCTGGCACTGGGTTAGCCATTGCAAATATGCAAGGGTCAACCATTGTCTTTACCATATCTTTAGTAAGCAAGTTAGCAGCTGATACACCAACAAACACATTCGCGTCTTTCACTAGTGACGCAAGTGTATTATCATGGTCTTCCTTAGTATCAAATATTTTGTCATCTAATAATTCTTTAATTAAGAAATCATACTTGTCGTAATTCTTAATATCTAAAACGCCGTCTTTGTTATAAGCGTAAATTTTCTTTACACCAAGTTTTTTAAGCATGCGAGCTATATTAGATCCTGCAGCTCCTGTACCAGACATAACTACAGTTAAATCAGATAATTCTTTTTTTAGTAATCTACAAGAATTAATAACCGCAGCACCTACAACGATGCTTGTACCATGTTGATCATCATGCATAAGTGGTATATTTAATGACTTAATCAATCTTCTTTCAATTTCAACACAACGCGGAGCTGATATATCTTCAAGATTTATTCCACCAAAGCTTGGCGCAATAATTTCAATAGTTCTAACGATTTCATCAACATTTTTTGAATCTAATACAATAGGTACAGAATCAATATTTGCAAAACGTTTGAATAATGCAGCTTTACCTTCCATTACAGGTAAACCTGCTAAAGGTCCGATATCACCAAGTCCTAAAACAGCTGTTCCGTCAGAGATGACTGCGATTGTATTACTTTTAGATGTGTATTTATATGCATCTTCACTATTCTTATATATTTCTTTACAAGGTTCCGCAACTCCTGGAGTATACGCAATACTTAAATCCTCTTTAGTTTCTAAAGGTAATTTAGAAATTGTTCCAAATTTTCCACCTATATGAGCCTTTAATGCTTTTTCTCTTAAATCCATATTATTTATCTACCCTTTCAAAAATACTGTTTCCGTATATATCATAAGCTACAATCAAAGGAAAGTCTTTTACTTCTAGTCGTTTAATCGATTCACAACCTAAATCCTCAAATAATACTTCCTCTGCACTAATAATACACTTTTTAAGGAGTGCACCACAACCGCCAGTTGTAACAAAGTATACTAATTTATCAGTTTTACATGTATCACGAACAATGTCAGCACGAGGCCCTTTTCCAATCATTCCAGACACATTTAAATCTTTCATATATCCTACAAATTTATCCATTCTGCTTGATGTAGTAGGACCAATAGAGCCTATTACCTCGCCTGGCTTTGTAGGAGTTGGTCCTGCATAATAAATTAGACTATTTGTAAAATCAATAGGAATTGAAGTGCCACTATCAATCATATTTTTAAGTCTTAAATGCGCTTGGTCACGCGCCGTATATAAAACACCACTATACTTTACGATATCGCCCGCATGAAGCTTAGCAAAATCCATTATAAAATCACCTCTTCATGTCTATTCGCATGACATTGTATATTAATTGCAACAGGAAGAGAGGCTATATGGCAAGGACATGTGTTAATGAATACATTAAATACTGTAGTATTACCCCCAAGTCCCATCGGACCAACGAACGTTTGATTACAAAGTTCCTTAATATCTTCTTCAAATTTTCTAATTTCTAAATTTTCGCTAGGTTTTGATCTTGTCAGAGCTTCTTTAGCCATTAATGCACAAGTCTCAAAGTTTCCCCCAATACCAATTCCTAAAAACAAAGGAGGACAAGGTCTTCCGCCAGCGTCTTTAATAGTTTGAACAACAAAATCTTTTATTCCTTGAATACCATCAGTAGGATTTAACATTTTAAGGCGTGACATATTTTCACTACCAGCACCTTTAGGAGCTAATACAAGACGCAGGTTGGATCCTTTTACAAATTTATAGTGAACTATAGCAGGAGTATTATCTTTAGTGTTAACTCTAGTTATTGCATCACTTACACTTTTTCTTAAATAAAATTTTTGATAAGCATCCCTCACACCTGCATTAATAGCTTCTTCTAAATCGCAATTCAAGTGAACTTCACGGCCAATATATGCAAAACATGTAACTATGCCTGTGTCTTGACACATAGGCGTATGTTCTTCTGTTGCAATTTTTGCATTTTCTAAAATATTATCAAGAATTTCTTTTGGTAACGAATCAGTTTCATTAAGTTTGGCTTGTTTAATGCAACTAAGGGTATAGTCGTTCAGATTATGACATGCTTTATCTAATGCATTTGAAACAGAGGTCTTAATTTCATCAAAATATATTTCTTTCATAAATTCACCTATATTTCAATTTTACATTATGTTAATTTTAATTACAATTTTTAGTATTGTTTATATTAAATGGAAACGTTTTTTATATAATTTAAGGTTAAAATTTTCAAAAAAACTAAGAGAAATAATTTCCCTTAGTCCTTTCAATAAAATTATGTTTACCTTAAACTATTAATTTGCTTAATTGCTTTTTCTTTTGTAATAAATTCATTATTAGTTTGATCATTACTTAAATAATAAACATATGATTTATCAGCTTCTGCATATATTTCCTTTAGCAAATCTTGTAAACCATTTAAAATAACTGAAGAGTTTAAGCAACTCTCATCAATATTTCTAATATTAATACTATTATAATCAATATTATAACTTGAATTTGAGCCTAATATAGTTTTAACGCCAACTAAGAAGTACTCAATTTCCGAACTCTTTAGTTGTCTAATCGTTGTCTTAGTTAATGTCTTATTTTGGTAAGTTCTAAATGTATCAACATAATAATCTGTAGCTTGAGAAATAGTTGAGTATCTAGAAATAATTAAAACATTTTCTTTAGAAATTTCTTCAGTTACCTTGGTTCTAATAATCGAACTTTGTTTAATTAATTCTCTATTGTTATAAATAGTGTCTAAATCCATATCAATATTAGATATATCTCTATTTCCTTCTGAATCTACACTAGTCAACACATCAAGAACATTTATTAAAGCAACGAACTCATCCTTTTTAATATAAGTTTCATTATAATCATCTGTTAATGCATCGTTTTCAGTTATTATTAAATCATCTACATCAAATAACGCAGAAGACATTGTATACCAAATAATATCACTAGTTAATAGTTTATCCATACTATCTTTAGCTTCAAATATTAAGTTAATATCAAATGAACTATCGCTAGTAGCAGATTTAATTAAATCGAATTCGTCGTCAATAATATTTAAAAGTTTAACCATTTCACCATTTTCTTTATCAGTCCATAGTGTTAAATTATTTTCTACATTTTCACTATTTAACGCAAATCTTTCGGGTATTTCTAAAGTTTCGCCACTATATGAATAAAATAATTGTGATACTAAATCTAGTAAAATAGTACTATTTTTGATTGTATTAGAATTTTGTCTTACAAATTCTATTAAATCTACACTTCCATCTTGGATAGCAGGAACATTTGTAGAATTATCATATAAGAAGTTCATTAATTCTTTAAGATTTTCAGTGCTTATAACACTAACTTTTTCTCCGTTAGAATCTAGTGTAGTCATAACGCTTGTTTCGTAACAAATCTTAACACTTGATTCTTCAGAATCGATACTTAAGTTAGTCATTATATTTGAAATCATCGCATGAACAAGTATTGAATGATTTTCATTTGTTGTATCAACAAGACAAGCAATATCTCCTTTAGGGTCACATATTATTTGAATGACCTTAGCAATTTGTTCATCAGTTAATTCGTCACTCTTGTAAGTAACGTTGTAGATTTTAGCAAAGGTAGGAATTGCATTATTTATAAATTTTTTAAGCTCACCACTTACTAGAAGGCCATCACTATTTGTATAGCTACCCCAACAAGTCTTAGGAAGAGATACTTCTTCACTAGTTATACTAGTTAAAGACTTATTTAAAGTATCAGTAATAAAATCATTAAATCCGTTTGTATTTAATATGATAGCTATTGCCGAAGTATCAACTATGTCATTAATTCTCTTATAAACATCAGACTCTGAGTTAGATAATTGGTTAAGATAGAAATGCATCAAATCTTCGCTAGATTCAATATTATTATTTACTACATTATCAATTAAAGCACCAAAACTTGTGAATATTGTAGAAATAGAATTAGACCAATTAATATCATACATGTTTTGATTTGTAACTGAAGTAAAATCAAATTTTGGAAGATAACTTCCTAATATATCCTTTAAGCAGTCTGTAAGTAAATTATTAAATCTTGGTGTTTCAAAGAAAGATAAACCTTTTAAATCTTCATATAATTCATTCACAAACTCGGCTCCACGTGTAGTATCCTTAGAACTTGCAGTTTTTGAGATACCATACACAAGAGAAGACTCACCAGATTCTGAATTAAAAGCTTTACCTAAAGAATTTAGAACATCCTTATTTTTAATTACATCAAATAAGATTGAGAAAACAGTACCTGTATTTTCAGATATGACATCTGTGCACTTAATTGAATTCTTACCTATGAATACATGATATAATATTTTCTTTGATAATTCTTGACTATCTAAATTTGACTCATCCACATCACTTCCTACACTCTTTTGTGCAAGTGATATTGCAAGCAAATTACATGTATATCCAAGCATAGAACTTTCATCAACAGTTAAATCTGCAAGTGTTTCGCTAATTGCTTCTTCAAGTGTCTTACCATCAATTGTTTTGTCACTTGATAGAAATTCTGCTAAGTATTGTGAGTCCCCATTTTTAGAAATGTCATATCCGTACTTTAAGAATAAGTAACCAGTTTTACAAATAGGTCTAGTTAGACTACCGATATCTTTTGATAAGGATAACTCAAGTTCTTTTGTTTCACCATTTTCATCAGTGTATGTATATTTAGCAGTTGTAATTTTATCAGCTACAATTAAATAAATAGGTAAACCTTCTTTATTTTTAACTGCACTTAACACTTTACCGATACCAACACTATCATATTGAGTAACTACTCTAGTTATTTCAGCAATATTCTTAGTTTTATTATCTTCAATTTCATCTGTATTTACATCATATACTTCGCCATCAGTAATTAAAAATGAAATAATGCCTATAGGTGCTAAGACAAAGATTGAAGCAACAATTCCTCTAACAAGTCCTATAAGACCACCAGTTAATCTGTGTTTCTTATAAGGAGCTGCATCCTCGCCGTCTCTATTTTTCTTTTTTCTTTTATCTTTACTAGCAAATACCAAGTATAAAAGATAGAAAATAAAGTCAGCAATAAGATATACAACTATGCACACTACAAAAAGAATTAAATTTACACCTACTAAAGCTAAGCTATAAATAAGTTTAGCAGCTTCAATAACTGATAAATTACATTGTTCAATAGCAGATAATACATCTTCGTTATTTGATAACATTTCTTCAAAATATTCTGTTAGGGTATCATAATTAGAAGTAGTGCCTAATTTTGTCTTTAAATCGATTTTGAATATATTACATACATCTACAGATAAAGTATCAAAACGCTTTTGAAGAATTACGTATACTATAAAAGCAACTATAATAGCTAAAATTGCAGTTATAAGTAATTTAATAGATTTGCTTCTACCTCTTCTTATACCACTTAATGTATGACGTAATACTATTAAAACAAAAAATATTGTTGGAATCCAAACTATAAATGGTATTATTTTTGAAATAAAACTCATACTTTTGTCAAGCCAATGCTTGACTTCACCTCTCCTTCTTATTTTGATTACATAAATTTAATTTTTTTTACAAATAAAAATATATGTAGTCCTTTTATGTATTATATAATAATTTTTTTTAAAAATATCAAATTTCACAAAAATTTCAAAAGAAAAGTATTTATTAACTTTAAATGTCTTTTTTCACTAAATAAGCGTGATAAATAATTTACACCGTTTATTATTTTAAAAGAAAAAAATAATTCTTGACTATAAACTGTATCTATATTATAATAAAAAGGCTTAAGAGACATGTGGCAGTACTCAAGAGGCTCAAGAGGCTTCCCTGCTAAGGAAGTAGACCGGGTAACTGGTGCCAGGGTTCGAATCCCTGCTGCCACGCCACTTTTAAGAAAAAAAACTAAGATTTTTAAAAAAAGTTCTTTACATAAAAAAAATCTTGTGTTAATATATTTAAGCAAGTCTTTTAAGACTTAAGTTGGCGCGTTGGTGAAACGGTTAACACACATGCCTTTCACGCATGCATTTATGGGTTCGAACCCCGTACGCGTCACCATTTAGAAAATTATGTCCGATATTTATATATCGGATTTTTTTTATAATAAAATTAAAAGTATAGGCTAAGAACAATGAAACTAATCAAATAAACGCTAATCAAAAAATTAGTAGAAAAGACAACAGCAAGAATTTTTAAATTTTAAACAAAGTGTATCTTCAATTGATTGCTATAGCAATACCGATTACTCATTTAACCTAGGTATTCTTTCCTAGATATCCTAACTCTTCACTGCCTATCTTATTACATATCAAACTTTTTTATTGATTTCTTATTTTTAATGTTAAAATATAGATGAGGGTATAATATGAAAGTTCTAATTGTTTATAATCCATTTTCTAGAAATAATAAAATAGAGAAATACAAGGATTATTTAATTAATAAACTTAAAAATAAATATGATATAGTGGATTTTTATAAATCTGAAGGCATTCGCACAATTACAAATTATGTTTATAATAATGTAGATAATTATGATGCACTCATAATATCTGGTGGGGATGGTACAATTAACGAAGCTATCACCGGTGTTGTAGAGGCTTCTTCTAATGTTTTAGTCTCAATTATACCATCAGGCACAGTTAATGATTTAGCAAGCCTTTTAGGCTATTCAAAGAATGTAAAAAAATCAGTTAAAAAATTTTTAACCAATACAAATTCATATATGGATATATGCAAAATAAATGATAGATACTTCTCTTATGCGGCAGCTGCCGGTAAGTATACTGATGTTTCTTACACGACCCCAAGATTTTTAAAACGTTTATTTGGGCCTCTAGCTTATTTATTTCACGGAATAAAAGAATTCTTTAAATATGAAAAGTTAGATCTTGAGATAACATATGATAATAACAAAATTGAAGGAACCTTTTATGTCATCTTCTTATTAAACACAAAAAGAATCGCCGGATTTAAATTCGATAGAAAAAACGATGTTATATTAAATGACGGTAAGATTGAAATTGCTTTGATTAACAAATGTAAAATCACTTGGCCCAGACTTGCAAGATTTTTTATATTTGGAAACAAAGCAAAAAAGGGAATAAAGCTTCTTAGTGCATCAAATATACAAATCAAGGCTTTAAAAGAAATTGATATTAATACAGACGGAGAATTTGCGTGTTCAGCTAAAGAAATAAACATCAGTGTATTAAAAGAAAAAGTTAACTTCAGCATAAGTAGTAAAATTAAAAATAAATATTTTTTTATACACGAGAATTAGAAAAACAAATCTAATTCTCTTTTTTTAATTTATTTTTAATATTAGAACATTTAAATATCGTACAAAACTTTGCGGTGAACGCATAAAAAATATATTTCACCGCAAGTTTTTGTTAAAATTTAAGTAATCGTCTAGATAGGAACAAGGTCCAATTTCAATAATCTATCAGATTTTTATACTAAATTTGTTTGGAATTAATATCGAAAAAAATAATAACTTGTTTTGATGCTTTTTTCATTTTGACAAAATACATTATGCAGTTTGATGAATCAGAAAAAAAGGTAATATTTATAGATGAACTTCCTTGGTTAGACACAAGAGGTTCAAATTTTATAAGTGCTTTTGAAGCATTTTGGAATGGATTTGCTTGTAGTAGAAATGATTTAATTGTAATTGTATGTGGAAGTGCCACTTCTTGGATAGAAAATGAATTAATAAATAATACAAGAGGTCTTTACGGAAGAGTTACTTATGAAATCAAGTTAAACCCATTTAATCTATATGAAACCAAAATGTTTTTAGAATCTAAAGAAATCAATTATTCTCTTTATGATATTACTCAAGCTTATATGATTTTTGGAGGCATTCCTTATTATTTAAATTACATCGACAATAAATATTCATTAGCACAAAATATAGATAATTTATTTTTTAAGCGAGATGCATTACTATTATTAGAATTTGATAGATTATTTAATTCAATTTTTAATTTTAGTGAGAAAGCAAAAGAGATTATTAAATTGTTATCAACAAATAGTGTTGGTTTTACACGTGAAGAAATCTCTAATAGTCTAAAGATTTCTGATGGCGGTGGATTAAGTAAATATTTAAATTCTTTAATTGCTTCAAATTTCATTTTCAAGTATGTACCTTTTGGTTTTTCTAAGAGGAAAGCACATTACAAATTAATAGATCCTTTTTGCATCTTTTACATCAAATTTGTATTAGATAAAACTGATAGTAAAAACTTATGGGCAGAGGACTCTTCAAGCCAAAAAATTTCATCATGGAGAGGATATTGCTTATAGTAAAATATAACTGACCCACTTAAAGGTCAAAACGCAATTCGAAATT
>CAVFGN010000014.1:0-42687 GCA_963621965.1 Alistipes finegoldii | reverse complement strand
CTGAAACTAAGCAAGCGTTCCAGGAATTCTTCTATAGAGTCAATCAAAGCCATAAAAACAGAGGATGTGTCAGTGGAGATACTACAATCTGGGTTAAGCTAAATGGAGATATTGTACTTAAAACATTTAAAGAAATTTCAGATATATTAAACGCAGATTATGGGTCAACTGATTTAACCAATATTGATTTAAAAATTTTAACATTAACTGATGATAGAGAAACTAAATGGGTAAAACCAACTTTATTCTGGAGGAATGAGCCTAGAGAACTTTATGAAGTAACTTTACCTAAAGGAAGAAGCTTTAAATGTGACAAATATCATGGATTAATATCAGCAAATAATCTTGGGGTACGAAATATATTAGATATTAAAAAAGGTACACAATTATGTGATAGTACAGGAATAAATCATTTTTTAGACATTGAAAAAAATATTGATTATTGGAATGGATGTTTGTATGGTTTTTGGTTAGGAGATGGTTATAAAACACGTAATGGAAGTAGAACTACTATAACTGTAGGAAAAGAAGATAAGGTTACTTTTTTAGATTTATTATTTAAAAATTTACCTTTTGAGTGTAACAGGACCGTTTCAGACAAAAAAACAGATGAAAAACATCTTATTCCTCAATATACAAATTATCACTTTGATAAGAAAGAATTAGTTTCTCCAGAATCTTTTATGGAGAATAAAAATTATCTTGCAGGATTAATTACAGGATTAATAAATTCCGACGGAAATTTAAGAATAGGAACTAGTGGAGGTATTGATTGTCAATTTTCCAATAGTAATGAAAACTATGTAGATATTTTAAGATATGCTATGTTTTTCTTTGGAATAAGAGCAAATAAAAATATAAAAAGAAGGGGTAATAAAAAATGGTCAACTGTATATCGATTAAATTTTGAATGGAATGATAATGCTTTTCATTTGTACAAACAATTAGAATTTAGACCTTTTTTTAAAGAAGCTTTAAACGATGGAAAAGGAGCAAAATGGTATGGACCTACAAAACGTTATTTAGTCAAGTCTATTATGCCGTTAGATGAAAAAGGTGAAACTTTTTGTTTTACTGCGAATGGGAGAATGATAATAGGTGATGGTTTTATTTTAACCTCCAATTCTCAAAGCATGTTTAGTAGCATACAGCTTGATTTAGAAATGCCGAAGTTTTTAAAAGAGCAAGATGCTATTGGACCAGGTGGAAAAGTTTATGGTAAATATAAAGATTATGAGGATGAAAATAAACGTTTATGTCATATTTTAACTGAAATATCTTTAGAAGGAGATGCACTAGGTAAGCCCATTTTATTCCCTAATATGCTTTACAATATTGATGGTGCTGATTTAAGTGAATGGCGTGATGTTTTTGAATTATCTGCTCGTTTTAGTATCCCGTATTTTGTATCCCCATCCAATAATAACGTAGAATATCAATCAACTCTTGGATGTCGCTCAGCGCTTCCATCTAACTGGTCTGGTGACCCTAATGTTGATTGTATGGGTACAGGGAACTCTGTTTACACAACAATCTGTTTACCAGCTGTTGCATTAAAATCAAAAGAAGAAGAAAGAGATTTCTATGAAGTACTTGATGAAAACATGCAACTTGTACATGATTATAATTTAAACAGACTTGATTGGATTAATAAATTATGGTATGAATATCATGTAGCTGATTTTATGATACAAAAGGACGAAGATGGTAATCAATTGTATGATTTAGAGAATGCTACAATTGTTATGGGATATGTAGGACTATCAGAAGCCTTAGAGATACTTGGATATGGACCTATTCAGGATTGTAATGATAAGGCTGTTGAAATAATGAAGTATATGAGAGCTACTACAGATAGATGGAAGAAAGAGGATAATAAGCGTTGGGGGTTATTCCAAACTCCAGCTGAAAATGCTGCATATAAGTTAGCTCAAAAGATGGTTGATAGATTTGGTTTTAAAGAATCTAAGGCAAGAGGTACAGCAGAAAGACCTTATTATACTAATAGTAATCATGTTCCTTATGATGATGATGTAGGTATTGTACAAAAAATTAAATTAGAAGGAGATAATCAACCTATTGGTCCAGCAGGTAATATTATGAATGTTTATACTTCTGAGGCATATTCTGAGCCTGTAGCTTTATCTAAATTTTGTGAAAGAATTAGAGATAATACGAATGCTTACTTCTGGGCTTTTACTGGAGATTATTCAATATGTAATAACTGCTCATCTTTGTTTAGAGGAGTAGTAGACACTTGTCCTTTTGACGAATCATCAACAACTCAATTTAGTAGAGTTACGGGTTATATAACTGCCGTAGAGGCCTGGAATCCTGGTAAGAAAGAAGAATTTGTACGTAGGCATAGATACGGAGATTAACAATGATTGGTGAAAATGCAAAATATTATTTCGGACCCCACAGAAATTACTCCAATTACTTCTTAAGATTTGACGACCTAATACTGGAATTCGTTCCTGAAACAAAAGAATTAATATTAAAAAAATTAAGAGTAAACCCAAATGCTCAATACTCCTTTGTAGGGTACCACAATGAATGCCAAGGGAATCTACGCATATAAAAATATAGAAACAAACAGGATTGTATACATCGGACAAACCATACAATCCTTTTCTATTCGACACAAACAACATTTATCATCAAAAACAAACAATTTATTTAACAATAAATTACAAAAACATCCACACAAATATAAACTTATACCATTAATCTCTTTTTATACAACAAATGTTTCAAAAGAACAACTTAACGAACTTGAAAAATATTACATAAAACAATGTAACACATACCATAAGGAGAATGAACTTGGACTTAATTTAACAATAGGTGGAGCTTACACTTATGATAATTTTAATCGTCTAAGCAAGTATACTTTATTTGATTCGTCAAAAACACATTACCTCCCATGCCATATGTATCAAAATAATTCAAATGGAACTGAACCAAAAAAATGTTTTATGTTAAGATACAAAGGTAATGATATTTCTATAGGACAATTTTTTTATGAGCCATATTCTCCGGAAATAATTTCAACATTAATTGAGCAATTTACATAATGAAAAATTATATATATCCTCTTAAAAGAAATATATATAGGAAGTTTATAATATGAAACAAATATTAAAAGTAAAAGAAATACAAATTGGATTAATAGTTGGAGTTATATCATTTATAATGATATGGATTTCACGTTTTGCACATCCATTAGATAATGAAATGGTTATGCATATTACAATGATAACAACATATTTAATGTTAGTTATAATTGCAAGTTTAATTTTAACATTAAAGTATATACATACAATTGACAATAAAAAAATTGAAAATATTGCATTACAAACCTATAGAGCTAGTTTAACTGTAGGGATTCTTGCAATGGGAGAGGGATTTTTAGCGGTAGTTGCTCATCCCCCTATTAGAGGAATAGATATATTATTCTTATCATTTTTCTTAATGCTATTTTATTTTTTAATTATAGATATACACATTATGTATTCAACTTTAATGTCATCTAAAAAATTAAGGGGTATTACAGAGTGAAGATAGAAGATATTTTATTAAATTCATTAAAAGAACAAGGAATAAAAAAAGATATAGATAAAATATGTTTTAATGTTATTTTAGATAACGAATTATTATATAATCTTTGTTTTCTTGTCGATGAAGATGAGAAGTGGTTAAGTTTAGTTGAAACAACTGATGAGGGTTTAGAGAAAGTTAGAGTAATTAATAAAAAATACATATGTAGTATTGAAATTGTATATAATGAGGAATTGTTATTAGCTTTTGATAATGAATCTGAGGAAGTTTGTAATAATCATATATATAATTAGAGGTGATTTTTTATGGATATAGAAGATTATGGAAATATTGGAGTTTTTTGTATATTAATTTTAATTATGTTGGTACCGGTGTTTGTTATTTTTTATGCTGGTGCTATGGTAGCGAATTATATAGGTTTAATTGGTTTTAATTGGTGGATTTGTGTTATTTTGTTTTATTTAATTGTTGGTGGAATTTTAGGTGCTTTGAGTAGAGTGGGGAGGTAAATTATATATATTTTTTTTTAATATTAAACCTATATTTATAGGTTGTTTTTTAAAAAAATATAGATAGAAAAAAACTATCTATATTCCGCAACCACACCAACTTTCCTCAAACTAGCGGAATTCTCATTAGCATCATTAGACTCATTATAAAATTTATACCTAACCGCACTTTCGAAAATAGGAATAGTGCGAGCCTTATACAATGAAATATTACCAATATACAAAGTAATACTAGAATCTCCAATAGTAGTTACTTTAGTAGTTGTAACGGTTTCTCCGGTAGTAGCGTCAACAGTTTCTTCAGTAGTAGTAGATTCCCCTTTAGCTTTTTGCATGAAAGACTTAAAGTTTTTGGTAGCAGAAATTGAAATAGATTTAATGCTAACATCATCTTTTATTTTCTTAAATACAGCAGCTAAATTAACAAACCCATCACCTTTAGCTTGAACACGATTTACTGTACCACTTCCATCTTCTTTCTCTTCTTCTACTGTTTCATAATTAACAGTAGATGCAACAGGGTCATGAAGATAATTCAAAGTAGGCAAATTAACACTATAAACAGCATTACGTCCTTTCTCATCACTACAAAGATTCAACTTCAAACTATTCTTAGGAATCCAACTATCACAAGCAATTTGCATACCAACATGATTAAAGTAAGTAGTCACTGATTCGTTTGGCCAGTAAAACAAGATTTCCCCATCTTTAGCAATTCTATTATAATAAACTTTACATTGACAAACTTTTTGTGGCTCAGTATATTTAGTTGCTGTAGTAATTGTTTTTTCGACTTCTTCTTCAACAACTTTTATAGTTTCTTCATATACAATATTGCCATCTTCGTCAGTTTTGTTTACCATGATAATGTTACCATCATTATCTTTAACTTCATTTCCGTTATCATCAGTTTTAGGCACTTTTACAGCTTCTTTACTAGTTTTTTGAACCTTTTCCTTAACTTTTTCAGTTCTAGTTTTCTCAGTACCCTCAGTATGCATTTTAATCTCATAATGATTATTCGCAGTAGTTAAAGTATCATCAAATGGCAATAAAAGCTCATTATCCTGTGGAGTGTAAATAGGATAGTAATCCTCTTCAATAGCTCTAATTTTCTTCAACTCAATAGAACAACTTTTTGCTACTTTAAATTTACTTTCGTCACATAAAGCAACAAGCCCAATTTCTTTAACATTATTTAAATGATTATTAGCTCCATCAATACTAACTCTAATATATTGAGTAGCAATTTCTCCATTTTCATCTTTCTTAACTACAAAATCAGGCAATTCAAAAATATCATAAGATTTTAAATTATGTAATTGCTGTAAACTATATGTACCTTCAGAAGTTTTTACATATTGGTAATACAAAGTATAGGTAACATCATTGTGAACAACATTTTGTTGAATAACTTTACCATAATATTGATTAATAATATCTTGTTTAGATTTATTTAAATCTGGGAGAGTATCGGTATTTTTGATAATTTCTTTTCCATCTAATAATGAATCTATATTAGTAGGGGCATCTTCCTCGTAAGCGGAACTAATATATAACCCTAAACCACTAACTAATACGGTATCATTTGCAGTAGTAGCAGATTCAGATGATAAAGTTCCAGCATTAAAGCCAATTTTAATTCCAGAGTATTTAGTTAAATCTAAGGTATTATCTTTTTGTTGGATTTTATAAATTATTTCGTTGTTCTCTCCTGTAGTATTTTCAGAAAAGGCTAAAGCCTCTCCATTTTTAGCCGCTACAGTAACATCATCTGGAATTACACCAGCATTAATATCAAATAAAGCAATATCATTATCATTATAAGAATAATCATAATCTAATTTTAAACGTAAATTATGTTCATCATACTCAGTAGTACCGTCATAGTGACTATAATCAACGCTTTCTTGAGTAAAGTCATCTAATGTTAAATCACAATAATATAATGAGAATATATCAAAAGTAGCTTCTTGAGCGGTAATAGTATAATCACTAGTTACAATCTCATCATTTTTAATAACAGCCTGAGTATCTGAACCAGCAATATCAACAACCATTTTATTTGATGGCTCATCAGTTGCCCAAATACGAGCAAATTCCCAATTACTAAATTTATCTTCTTTTAAATTAGGATTTCCCATATATTCTTTTAAAATAGTATTACCATTAATTGTTTTACTTGTAACACAAACATTTTCATCAGAATAACCACTTCCAACATTAGATTGCTTTCTTATTAAAGTGAAATTCAAAGCATATTTTTTGTCTGAGTTATATGATAATGTTGGGGAATCTGAATCTCCTTTAAATTCAACTTTCCATCTGAAAGATATTCCTCCTCCAGTAATTGGTGTAGATTCATTTAATTTTAATTCTTGCCAGCCTCCACCAGTGTCAGCATATAAATGATATTCACAATTTTCTGGAGTTTCAATATTTGCATTAGCTGTAATTTTAACAATTGGTTCTTTATTTTCATATGTTACAGTACCAGAAATAATATGTCCTTGTTTGCTATACTTCTTGAGTGTTCCTGTAAATGTTGCACTATTATACCATATTTCATGGTATCTTTCTTTTAAAAGAAAGTGAGATGCGTCTCCAGCTCCATAGTAACGTATACAGAAGTCTTTTGGGTCATCTGGTTTATAAGTTTCTACATAACATGAGCCGGTTCCTTCTTTAGGCGCATGTACACATACTATAACATATTGTCCTTTTGGTAAATCAAGTCCGTCTTCCATTTTGATGGTAAATCCATCTTCCATGATTTGATAACCATCTTTTTCTTTTGCATTTGCTAATGAAAAGCTTTCACTAGTGTAAACTCTTTTTTCTAACCATACGGTATTTGTTTTGTTATTTGGTCCTTGTCTTTTCCATATTATGAATTTAACTGATTCACAATTTTTAAATTTAGTTATAGGAATATTAATTCCCTCTAATTTGTAATCTGCATCAGTGTAAAATGTCATAGCTGGGAATTCACTAGACCAATCATTTTTACCATTTTTACCTTTAGTAACAGAATATTCTCTCTCAGTTGGAGTAATATCTTTATTTTTAGGTCTATTACTTTTATCATCATCCCATGGATTAAAGGTAGTAGCTTTAGCTTCTTCATCAGTCATTCCAACTCCAGACTCTGTACTACTACTTTTCAATGTTACAGTTCCTTTATCTCCATCCACAGTCATGTTAACATTTTCAGCAATATGTTTCGCTAAATCTTCACCTTTAAAGTCTTCTGTATTAATAGTGTCTTCAGATGTATCAACCTCCTCGGTAGAAGAACTAGATGAGCTAGAAGAACTAGAAGAACTGGATGAACTAGAAGAACTAGAGCTAGAGGAGCTAGATGAAGTAGATGAACTAGAAGAACTTGAATCAGTTGTATCTTCTTCAACTTTTGCTGTAGATTTCTCACCTAACAAAGTAACAGGAATAGTAATAACTTCAGCACTAGAAGTTCTAATTACAAAATTACCTTGTGCATCAGTAGTAATATAATACTTACTACCTTCAATTTCGTTCGCATTTTTTGTACCATTACTTTCCTCAGGTAATTGAGTTTGAATATTTAAACTATTATAACCTTTCTCTGGAGTAGAATTAACAATATCCTCCCCAGTTAAAGTATACTTCAAACGATTAGGGTAAGCAATATCCTTAGCATATGATAATTCCTTCTCTAATCTTCTTAATCTCTCATGATGACTACGTACTCTAACTTTTAAAGAGGTATCATCCTGATTAACAGTAGGTTGTTTTGTATCATTAACATAAGTAGTAATAATAGCAATTAATAACATTGCACCTGGCAAAGGAGTAGTTAAATCAGCAGCACTATCATCCATGTATGCTTTTGAATTAATAGCTTTCAAATGACCATCAATATCCATATAAACGTAAGTTTGAACATTACCAAACTCACTAGCTCCATCAATACTTATATGTGTATCCATACATTTAACTTTCTGTCCATCAATAACAGCCTCACCCATTTCACATAAATAAGTAGAGCTATTAGCGTAAACATCCCTAAAATGCAAATCATAAGCTGTTTCATCATAATACAAACCATCATTACCGGTTTGCTCTAATAATTTTCCATAAGTACCATCTTTATCAGCAAGAACACAAAAAGTATCATCATTGATAATTTCGTCTTCATCTCCATTAATAGCAACATCATATTGATTAATATTTAATGGTTTTATGACAAAATATAATTCACTTGCACCAATGGTAAAATTATTAATATCCATTTCGTTAGTATGGTCCACACCCGGTTCAAAAGACTCTTTATCTTTAGGAGGAGCCATATATTTAGTATCAAAAGGTTCAATATCCTCATGAGATAAACCTGGAGCAGTACTACAGAAATCTTCATCAAAAACAATTTCAAATTCACTAGCTAAAGTATTAGCAGGTAATTCAAAACTAGTTCGCCTTAACAAAAAGTCAGTATCATCCCTTAACTCACACCAAACAGTAACTGGTTGTTTACTAGTGTTCCTAAATTTAGCAATAACACTGTATAAAGATGTTTTGCTTTTTTTAATTTTCTGACGATAACCATATCTTCTAATAGACAACCATTGCTCCCTATCCTTATCAACTAAATTCATAGTATCAATATATCTACTAGAACGTTTAGGTGCAGGAGTTAAAAGAAATGCATCTTCTTTATTTCCAAGGATATAAGCTGTATTTTCATGATGGTCATTAATAACAGCTCTTAAGGAATCCTCAATATTAGTTTGAATTAAATTAATATCTTCAGATTTAGCTATGTCACCGGGTTTTAAATGCCCATAAACTCTATTATAGTAAGATGGCATTATTTGCCCTCCATCTTTTTATTTATCTCATTTAAAACATCATTTACATTATTTAAAGTTTTATTCATGGTATTAACTTTCTTATTTAAATTATTCACTTTTTTAGTGAGAGAATCAACAGTATTATTAATCTCATCAATATCAGTTTGTTCCTCAAGATTACGAACTACGACATCTTTGATGACATTATTATCGTTAGATACTTGCTCTAAATCAACATTATTTAAAATATTTTGAGTATCAGCTACTACAGGAATAATAGCTTCTAATTTTTCAATACTTTCTTTTTGCTTCTCTCTGGCTTTAACTTGATTATACTCAGCTTCATGTTGAGCTTCAATATGAATTCCCATATCGATAGCCACCTCCGATTTAAATTTTCATCTCTATTAAAAAAGTAATAGCAATATCAGAATTTTTAGTGAATTTGGGAAATACACTAGCAGCATAATAAACAGTATTAGGGTCTGTACTATCAGAACTATCCACAATAGCTAATTGATTAATAGGACTCCCATATGAAATATTATCAATATCTAAATCAGCAGTAAACTTAACACTAACTTTCCCAGTATCATCATCGCGGACAGTTTCACCTTGCAATTGTAAAGGAACCCTAGTATATGTTGGTTCATCAGCTAATTTAATTTCATTAAAACCATTATTATTATCATCATTAGTGAATGCTGGGTCATCACTATATCCAATTGCTAAATATCCAAAATTATCTTGTGAAAAAAGTCTTTGCAAACCCTTTTCTTTCCCAGTCATAAAAACTATTTGGTCACTACTCACTACCATTTACATCATCCTCTTCTATTTTATTACCATCTTTATCTTTTTTAATTATTTGAACATCAAGGTTTGTATCTAAATCAAGATTCAGTATCATATTTTACTCCTTTATTTTTAATAATTTTTAAGTTACTAATACTTCCTTGCCCTTTATGCAAACCAACTCTAACAAAAGGATTAGTAAAATAATTTTGGATAGCAGGCAAGTTATTAAAACTATTAATAATATTAGAACTATTAACTTTAAAAACTAATGAACTAAAAGCATTTTTAAGATTTTTATTATCTTCATATAATAATTTATAACCCTGTAAACTACCACTATTATATTTTAAAAGATAATAATTATTTTTCACAGGATTAACAACTTCCATCTTAAACCAATAAATTTTATCAGGAATTAAATTTTCAACATTGATATTATATTTAATTTCATCTAAATCTTTTAATTCAGCATTAGATTTAGTCCAGCCATTTACATAAACTTCTTTAATTAATGTACCTGGAGTTGTTCCGTTATTCTCGTAAATACCAAGTTTTAGAACACTACTAGGATTTCCTCTAAACCCATTAGGGAAAATAGTAATACTTGTAATGTTATCGCTACGAGCAGTAAAAGATTGATAAAGTTTGTCTTCTAAAACAAAACCTTCATCACCAGCACGCATACTAGTCTTTAATTGAGCCATAGTAGCAACATCATCGAAAAATTTCCCTGACATATAGGTATCATCAGTTTTATCTCCAATAATACTAGTATATTCTGTATCAGTATTATTAAAGGCATTATTCACTAAAATATCACTTTCTGTATCTTGATATAATACAATTAATTCAGTTGAATAAATCTTATACAATTCACCAGGGTCTAAATCCTCAAAGTTTAAATTAACAGTTAAACCATTATTAAGTTTATAAGCTTTTTCATCGTAGTTCATAACATTGATGTTAATAAGTTTTTTATCTTCACTATTAATTATATCAGATTGAGTATATATAAGTTCTTCCTCTTTTTTAGTTTTAAAATCAACATCTAAATAAGTATTGAAAATTTTAATGGAATTATTATTCTTATCAAACCTAAATCTTATTTTAGTTTCATCAAGTCTAAATCTAGTTTTATAAGGAACTTGAACTTTTTTACGGAAATATCCGCTTTCAATTTTAACTGTAGTTGTATCACATAAATCTATATAATCTCCACACTGGACAATCATATCAATAGTAGAACCACTATTATATCCCTCTATGACAAAAATAAAAGAATTGAAATCATTAAAATCATAAGCTTTACTGCAAAAATCAGAAACTTGTACCCAATATGGTTTTAAAATTTCTAAAAATTCAGAATCATCAGATAAATAATCTAATGACAAATCTAAAGCATCATTAAACATGACATTTTCAATAAGTTTTTCATTCCAATATCCTATCATTTTACTGTTTTCATTGATAGTAGATTCAGTTAACTTAAAGTTAATACTATCATAATCATCGTCTAATTGATGAAAACCTTCAATTTTATTAGGTTCAAAAGTAGTTTTATTCATCTCTGTGGATGGAATAAGATAATTATTTTGAATACTACTTCCACATTGAATAGTTTTAAGTACATTAGATTCTATAATAGTTTTTAGATAAATTCCTCTTACTGTCGCTGTCTCTGGAATATTTAAATTATCAAAATGCAAACAAATGTCATTTACCGGCAATATATCATTAGTGTCATTTCTTATATATGCATAACTTGTTTCTTTTTTATCTATCCTATATAAATTAGTCCAGTCATTTCCCTTTGTAGTTGGAATGATATTATAGGTTTCATATTCAGCTGATTCTAAAAATTGAGGAGTCTGGAATTCAATTTTGTTGTTTAATGGTTTACTGTATTGTGTTATACTACTCCAGTCAATCATGTAAGTTTGGTTTGTAGCATTTCTAATAAAAACACTAATTTCAGATGGACGAGAAATAATAATATGGTTAAAGTAATTAAATTCAACATCTTCTGTTTCATTATTAGGTTCAAAATACATTACAATTGTATCTAATAAATTTAATTTATCGTGCTTTAATATTTTTAACCCAATACTTTTTGTATCGACATATCCATCTTTCCTTAAAATATAATTATCATTCAGGGATGTAACATATTTTATATAATATTTTCCTAAATACTCATCATATTCAATACTTAATCCATGTAATTTACCTATATTATCTTGAATACTAATTCCGAATTCTAAGTTAGGAATGTTTCTTAATAATTCTGGGATTATTACTCTAAATAAATCAAATCTGTCTTTGTTTGTTCCGTCATTTAGAATATAACCATTTGTTTCTACTTCACTTAAATTTTTATCTGTTATAGGGAAAATATTGAAAGTCACATGATGGTCGTTATCAGTTTCTTTTAATGTGTTTATCCATAATTTATGTCCTTCATTATTAACTTCGGCTCCTTGTCCAATAATTCTTTTAATCGCATTTAATGGAATAACTTCTTTAAATGATATAGTTGAATAATCGTAATTAAATAATAAAGGTTCTATATCTTTAATTCTAGTAAGTGAACTTGGATTTTTTTGATAAGTTAAAGTGTAGTCAGGAGTATAGGTTAATTCTAAAGCTTGATTGTTATCAGAAACATCTTTTATAGTAGGATGAGGATAATAGGAATAATAACTGAAATCATAATTCCAATTACACCCATTATATGCACTTAATCCATCAGGAATTAGCCTTGTACTCTTTAGTGTATTTCCGCATTTATCTATTTCCTCAACCTCATGATATTTTAAACTTTGAATAAAATAAATAATTTTTTCATAATCCCCTAAATCTAATTTTATCATTGGTTTGTAAGTTTTACTCATATAAAACTCTAAATTATGGTCAAAGGTAGCATTTATAATGTATCTAACCAAAAACTTAGTTCCATATGGTTTAGTCTTCTGTATAAGCGCATTAATTTCAGAATTATCCAAAAGGAAGAAATTAGATGGTATGTCTTTTAATGGTATGTTAATGAAAAATACGCCTGTATCCCAAAACCTTTCTTTTATCTCATAAGTATAACCTTCAATATTTTCTAATTCATTGTATCGTTTTGTCCTTTTAACATAGGTTTCGGCATCTTTTTTATCTTCAAAACTACATAAGAATTTCCTCTTATCTGTTCCAGTTTTTTCATCATAAGAATATTCGAATACCTGATAAACATGACCATTCCAGACTTTTGTATTCCAGTTCATTGCTTTAACTGGAGGATATAAGTTTAATAATTGGTTTTCACTAGAAGGAGCCCATCTGAATAAGTAATCAGACATATAAGTGTATGTTGGAACAACACCTACATGATGAAATATTTCTGAATTTAATAAACCGAATTTATGAATAAAACCATCAGATTCAAATTCTTTAAATTCGTTTTTTAGTTCGTTGGTTCCGGTACGTAAGAGTTGAAGTCTAACATATTGAGAGGTTTCATTGATTTTTTGAATTAATTTAAATAAATTATTCCCAATATGCTCTTCTAGTAAATTAATGGTATAATTTTCTCTACTTAAATATTGATAAACATGTTCATTAGTGTTTTTAAGTATATCATTTTGGTCTAAGAATGATTGATGTTCATCTGTATCAATCGTAGACATATTAAAAGGTTGTTGTGTTGCTTGATAAGGTAATTTTTGTTTTTTAAATAATTGAGTAACTTTATTATTATAATGTTCTGACTCTAATCTATAAGCATTTTCGTAAGGTGTAAAATTATAAATATGAATTTTATGTTCTAATTCAGGAATGTATTTATCATATGTGCAATAAATTTTCAAAGTTTTATAGAACATTCCTGATGTTCCACCATAGCATATGAAATGGACGGAATGTTCACCTAATGTAGTACATCTACTTGATAAAAATAATAATTTAGATTCACCATCTTTCATGTCTCCAATTTCAATATATGGGATAGAATCAGGTTCATCAATAATAATAGTATTAGGGTTTGCAACTTGAATTTTAACATCTTCAATAGTTGTACCACTAACATTTTTAATATAAATCTGATATTTATATAATTGATTAGGGAATACAGAATCAATAGATTGCTCTACTTCAAAAATAAACTGCTTTTTCTGATTAATAATCTCTGAAAACAAATTCACTTCTTTAAAATATACCATTAAAAAACCTCATATATATTATATTAATATAAAACTTTATTTACTTTTAAATGTTTATTAATCGCAGTTATCACCACATATGTCAACGCCTATATCAGACAAATCATCATCTACATCTTTCCTATGTAAATAATCGTAACCTAAAATTTTAATATCAGATAAACCAATATCATCAGCTTGTATCTTAATAGTGGCTCTCGTACTAGTATATGGTTCCATATCTCCAATTTTCCATGAGATGATTACATTTTCATTTTCATTTTCGCCTATTTCGGTATTAATAGCATAATCTCCATCATCATTGTTAATGGAAAGATAAGTATAATCACCTAAATAATCATCTGCTACAATTTGTCCAAGATTAATTTCAATATTAACATCTTTGTTATATTTTATTTTATTTTCTACAGTAATGTAAATTACATTAACTTTTGTAGATTCGATAATTTTAGATTCTAATTTTGCTTTAATATCAAAATCACTTGTAATACCACAATAAACTGGTAATTCAATTTTATTAGGGATTAAAGTATAAGAATTGCTTTCTAAAGTAGTAGAGAAGATACCTTTATGAAGGTCGCATTTGTATTCTTTATCATAATTATTTTTTTGAACATAACAATTATAATTTTTTAAATTACACATTTGATAATATACAGTTAAAGAATCCGAATCACCAGGGTCAGTAATTAAAGCATTAAAATTAATTTTATTTACCCTTATAGATTCGCGGCTCTCTAATCTTACTGTAATACCAGCTACAGTTCCAGTTTTATAACTCCTCCAATCATCAATATATTGTAACATGGTATTTTTACGATTATCTGATATTACATCTCCTTTATAATTAATTACAGAAGCCTTATATAACGTATCAGAATTAAACACTAAACCAATATTTCTCATAATTTCAAATACAGTCTTATCTTCATTTGAGGTATTTTTAACAGTAAATTCAAAATTATAAGTTCCATTATAATATTCTGTTGTGAGAGTTTGTATTTTTTTCCAATCTTCATTAATTTTCCTATACAAATACAAAGGCCTATTGTATATAAACTGAATAACCTCAAGAACATCTTTATCATAATTTTCAATATTTTCTTTATAACCAAAAATACCTGTAACCTTAAAAGTTTCCTTAGGGTTTACAATAATATCACTTTTTTGACTATTATAGTCATACTTAACATCATTATAAAAAAAAGATGAATATTTTAAAACAGTTTCAAGAGGAGTAACATTTCCTTGTATAATAGCAGGACGATAAAGTAAATCTCCATTATACTCAATATGCATAAAATTATCAAATAACTCTTCTATAGTATAATATATATCTCCTAAAGTATCTGGAATATTAATATAAAAAGTTATTTCTCCATTTTTATTTGTTCTTCCTTTTATAATTTGTTCTTCCATATGGGGAAAATTGACATAAGCTGTTACAATTTGATTATTTAAGGCTTTAGTACTACTAATATTTTCAGTAATCACCTTAACAATATTTTCATCCGGTATGATAGAATTATTTTTGTCATAAATTGTTTTTCCATTTTTATCCTTTATAAGATAAGGGTCCATCTCTATACTATTTTTAATCACAAAAGGAGCTAATTCATTTTCATCAAAAGAACTAGAATCTACATTCATAATCTTGTATGTTAATGGCTCATATGGATTAGCATAAGGTCTATTTGGGTCTTTAGTTTCTGTTGTATCTGTATGTCTGTAACATCTTTGCGGACAAGCATTTTTATCCATAATTAGTAAGTCATTATCTCCTGTAATTTCTAATGCTGTTAACAAAGAATCGTATATATTTAATTTAATATAATCTCTATTTATTGAATCTTGACAACTTAAATTATAAATAGTTTGAGGTTCCTCAAAAATTAAATACTGGAGCATAATTTCTCTTTCAGCTGTTCCTTCAAATGGGAGTTTTATTTCTAATTGTTCTTTAGCTGGCAAACGTTTAATTAACAAATAAACATTTTCCTCTCCAGTTAAATCACCATCAGGAGTTAAATTCTCAACGCTTACTATACTAGTAATATCTCTGTTGACATCGTTAAAATTATTGTAGAAGTTGAAAAACATTCCTCCACGCATAACCCATTCACTAGTTGTTTGAATAATTTCATTATCTTCTTCTTTTAAAGCATTCAATTCTATACGAATATTAGTTAAATCATTAGTAGATGTATTAGATACTTTTAAAGTAGTTAAACCTAATTCTGATAAACCGGTTTGAGCATCACTACTACATAAACGAATATCATCAAAACTACGCTCTATATGAGTAGAATCAATATTAATCGGAGAATGTAAATTATCGCCCTCCCAAGCAACTAAATAATCATAATCAAAACTAGTACTATCTTCTCCTCTAATACTTATTTTATCATAATATTGTTTGTGATTGGGGTCAATAGTAATTAGTTCTTCAGAAGGGTTTATATTACAACCTTCTTGACTTTTATTCTCTACTCTAACATGGTATTTACCTGCATAATATTTATTAATTTTAATTGTTTTAATTTCATTTTTTTTAAAGGAAGTATTTTTTCCATCTTCTCCAATAATAATTGTTTTATCAGGATTTGTTTCATCGTAAATATTAACTTTGGCATCTGTTAAAGGTTGAGAGTCTATACGTTGAATTTTAATTTCTTGATATTGAGATGCTGGATTTTTATTTTGAATGTATGTTAAATTTGCATTATTAGGGTCATAAATTTTAAATTGAATATTTTGACCTGATACTGTATAATTAATAGTGATAGCATCTGTTATGTCTTCTAGTATACGTTGTCCATTTTTATCCCAATATCCTCTTTGAAACCAAGCTATATGATTTCCACAACTTTGTTTAGCTACTGCTGAATACCATGCCTTGATGTTACTGTAATCTACTCCTTTTTCGTCAATAAACATATTTCCGGTACTATTGAGATTATTTAGGATATTTAATTCAAGGTCAGGTTTGTCTATAACTTTATCAAAATAAACATATACAAAATCGCAACAGCCATTATGGGCACTAATGTATTCTTCGGTTTCGTTATATAATTCTAAGTCATCATCTTTTAAGTAATTTTTTTGAATCCTAATTTGTGGTTTTTCGAGTATTTGGGCGGTATAAGGGATAAAAGTTTCTACTTCGGGATAAATATCCAGATAATAACGAATATTTTTTTCTCCCCCTATATTACTATTATCTTTGAATTTAAATATTTTGAATTTATCCTCGTAATCAGTTTCTTCAATGAAACTTACTCCGGGTGGTAAACTATTTTGGTCAAGTTTTATATTCGGAATCAGTGAATCGTTGTTATCTCCTTGTTGGATTATTCCATTCATATTTAAATAACCGGCAAACACATATTGTGTTAATATCGAATGACAATGTTTTGAATTATTAGCGAAAACTCCAGTAGATTGTTTTGCGGACATTATAACTGGATTAAGATTTGTGAATTCTACAGTAATTTTAAGTCCTTGTAAATATATAATACCTGGGTTAGTATTTAAATTTGGTCCATAACGAATGTAAATAGCAAAATCTTTAGCTAGAACATTATCGGAAGTTAAAGCATCTCCTGTTAAGGTTCCACCAGTTCCTTTAAATTTTCTACTAATAGGAGGATTATTTCCGATTAATTCATCAGTTAATGGTATTTCGCTTCCTTTATCCCCTCTAATGCAATAAATACGAGGGACACTAATACTTTGACTGGTAAAATCCGGACCCCAACTATAATATTGTTTTCCGTCTCCAACATCTACTCCATTACAACGATGTTCGAACTCAACAGTAATACTATGAATAGTAGCTCCTTCTTGAATACCTTTCTCGGTGAAATTAAAATCAGTTAATTTCAGTAAAGCTGGAGTGTGAAAAGTTCCATTACATCCAGCGATAGGACAAGTGTTTCTGTATCCATCTATATTGTAATAAGTTCCATAATTACAGAGTTTGGTTGCTGGAAAGCCACATTGAGCTGTTCCGCCTCGTGTTAATTCTTCCATATTAAACCAAGGATGATAATATCTTTTATCTCTAGGGTTTACACAACAACCGGATTTCATACACTTAGGGTCACGAATTCCCGGAATAGTATTCATTTTAATTTCATCAGCTGCATTAATATCTACAACAGTTGAAGGATAAATAGTAATTTTTTGTCTTTCCATTTTTTTAAACCTCTTATCTGGTATTTTGGTCAACCCAATCTACTTCTATATATTGTTTCTTTTCCTCAGTATATAAATCATCATTAAAATATTTCGTTGTTTTATGATTTAATACTCCAATTTTAGCATCTTCACTATGAGAATTTTTAAAACCTTTGTTCTCCATAATGCTATTAGTGGTAGGCCATCTCATACTTTTTGAGGACTTAATATATTCCATTTGCTTAACTACATTAGTATAATCATCTGCTGCTCTAATATTATCAAAATTAGTATCTAATAATGTACACCTATCTTCAACAGCTAAATTTGTGTCATCTTGCACACTTGTATAATGAATCGCATTCCATGGAGAGGAATTATTATAACGATATCCCGAATTAATTTGAAGATTGTTCATATCTCTAGTATATTTAGAGATGTCGAAAACATATTCTCCAAACATTGTTTTATAATTTTCTTTCGTCCAATTATTTCCCTTAAATTTTTGATACAAAGAATTAGGGTTGGTTTTATCATATAAACCAAAATTAGGACATTCAAATTCCCTTGAACGGTCGTCCTTTTTATTATTTCCCATGTTAATAGCTTGATAATATAAGTTAATAGAATTATCAGTATGACGTTTGTAATAATCTGAAGAACAAGAAAAATGCTCATTCATATCTACAACATTATCATCTTTAAAAAACAATACTTGGTCTTTATCCATAGTATAATAACTTCTAGATACAATATGCATAGCAACTTTATCAGTATAAGAATTCATTCTAACATAGATATTACCTTTATAATACTCATATTGATAAAGGTCAGTTAAATCATTCCCATTAGTAAATAAAAGATTTTCAAATGTTAAAATTCTTTCCCCATTGTCAGACTCAATATAACTAATATAATCTTTGATATGATTATAAAAATCCTTCCATTCTCTATCCTGAATTTCATCAAGATTTAAAACTAAATTAACAAAACCTGAAGGAGGATTTTCATTTACTGTATCAGAACTAATTTCAATAATATTATAGGGATGGAATTCAGATTTTAACATCTCTAATTTTGCCTCAGTATTTAAATATCTTACCATTTGTCTTTCCTCCTTAATACAATTTCATTTTTCAGTACTTTATCTTCACAAAATACTAAAATATCATATAATCCAGTTGGAGTATCTGTTTTATTTTTAGGCGTAATTCTCATTCTAGTTTGTGTATCTTTCCCAATAACAAGTGTTTCTCCAACTTCCAAATCAAAAGAAAACATATTATTTTCTATTTCAAGTTCAGGGGGAACAGCAATATAAATATTCTTATTTACAACTGGAACAACACCAGTATTTTCTAATGTTAAAACTAAATCCGTTCTAGCTTCCTCTTTAGCCTCATCATTTTCCCAATTTGGATTATTATCATTATCAAGTAAAAATAATCTTCTTCTACTTAGAGTTTCAGACACATCAAAAGTATCAGTAAGTGTCTTATAGTAAACATGTAATTTAATATTATATAAGCTAATATTAGCTAACAAGAAATTATGTGTATTAGTTAACCCAATGTTAAATTCAATAGGTTCTTCAAGCTGATATTTTTCTATTTTTTCAGCTCCTAATAAGTCATTTTTCCCACCGAATGTAAATGTTTTTTTACCTTTCTGCCAGTCATTAGTTAAGAAATTAAGTAAAAAAGTTTCGGTTTTTGTAAATTTATCCCCATTAGCTTTCTCATATTTAAATGGTAACTTGAAATTTGACCTGTCATCTATAGTGAGAGAATCCGAGTGTAAATCTGTTAAACCTCTGAATTTCAATTCTAATCCTGTAATTTCAATATTTTCTGGAAGTGTTGGAACTTGAAACTTAAGTTTAAGCATTTTACTCATATAAGAATGAGAATTATAATTCTCTGTTGTCTGTGGCTCTAATGTGATGTTAGCTGTTAATAATTGGGAATTTAAAAGAGCTTCTTCACTTTTCCATAGCACTCCATTACTATTTTTATCCTGTTCTACAATTAATGGAAAAATATCGCTTGTTTCTCTTGAATTATCTATATTTGGAGCTTTTGTTTCTGTATAAATCCACACATCATTAACATAAGGGTCTATGTTTTGTATTAAAGCAATATTATTATCTTCAGTATCTTTTATGAAATCCATATTTTTAGATTCGTAATTTTTCCTATATTCATTAACTAGTCTTTCCTCGTACCAATAGTCTTGTTCTATTGGATAACTATAGTATTTAGGGAATGTATATGGTTCATCATCTTCCGTGAGATGTGGTTTATAATGTCTTCTTGGTAATCCGTAAATTGCTCCCCAATAATCTAATCTGTCATTTATTTGAAATGCTACATTAGATGAATATTGTTCTTGTGGGAAGCCAATATTTATTGGAATTCCAATACCATAGTATTGTATTTGTATATAAAAACGTTCACAATCATATTGTTTTGTAATTCTGTCATAAACTGTTTTGGATTGAGAGGAATATTCTTTTTGCCAGAGAAGTTTCCATTCTTGCTTGTTATTAAAGTCATGACAGTAAAAACCATATAGTTTTAAGCTTTTTAAAGGAAATGCTGATACTGTAAATAATCTAATGTTTTGCTCTGTAACATAGACTGGCTTTTTATTAGTGATAGTGGCTTCAACATTTACTTGGTCGGGGATTAATTCTCCGCTTATTTCTATTGGGTCTATATCTACATATAGTTCAACTTGTGTTTTTTTGTTTTCATTATCTATAGTGACTTCATCATAATTGATATTTTTAGCAACAGGTTTAATTTTATAGATTCTTCCATCAATTAAATCATTCTTTTCAACACCATCTATTAAAATATTATCATCTGTGTTTATTTTAATGGTAGTATTAGTTGTAATGTTTTCAATAACAATAATTTGGTCAGCATTTTTAACCATTAATTTATTAATTTTTTTCAACTGATTATTCTTATTTCCATTTAAATTAATTTCAATAACTGCGTCAGTAGGTCTCTTTGTGTTTGGGATTTTAAGATACAAAGGTTTATCATTTTTTACAATCAAATGAGCATTACTTTCTAAAGTTGGATTACCTACCCAATCATCTCCATCATAATATTGATGAATCCAATTATATTCCTCAGGTAATGTTTTCCAAACCTGTAAAGGTTGCACTAACCCTAAGTTTCTTAAAAAACCTTCAAGCATTTTCAGTATTAAATCCTGAGCATAACGATTTATAGGCTCTAAACCATTAACGTGTTTATACCATTCAGGTAATCTTTTATTAATCTCATAATCATACTTTTCAAAACTAGCCATATTTTCCCTCTAAATATAAGTTGTTCTAGAAAATCTACCATAAATAGAATCAACCGTCATAAAAATTCTCATTTTTGTACGTTTGTTATTTTTATCTACCGGTTGGTCAATTTTAATAACAGGAAAACTTCTCACTCTCCCTCCAAATTGACTGATTGTTTCTTCAATATATACTTTTGCTAGTTCTCTTATATGATAGTTTAGGTTTTGCCCCCGTAATGTTAACAGTCTACTGCCATAGGTTTCTAGTCCAACTCCGTCAACTTTTCCTATCGGCGTATGTAATACTCCGGTAATACATTCCCATAAAGCTTCGGCATCGTCAATAATTATCATGTCATCGTTTTCTATAACCCATTCTTGTGCGAAATCATGAGCTCCTTGTACATATGGGCCTTCTCCTATATCACATAGTATATCTTGAATATCTCCTAATTTTTCATTGGTCATGATTATCACTCGAAGTTATATTCTACAACTGTAGTTATTTTGTTAGGTAATAATTTTTCGAATTCGTTAATTATTAAATAACCTGTTTCTGGGTCAATATTTAAATCTTTATTTGCTCCTACTTCAACATCCATTTCATATACATCAAAAGTTTCATCTACTAGATATTGTAAAACAAATGCCTCTAATCTTTTAACTGACAATTGTTTTCCAACCCAAATTTGTTTTCCAAAGTAAACTTCTACTGCTGTTTTAATAGTTTGCTCTATGTCTGCTAAATCATATTCACTATACATTCTGTCTCCAGTAACTTTAGCTGTTACTGTTAAATTAGCATAAACGTAATTTACTCTACAGTAATGATATTTTATCCCACCCACTTTATTTTGTTCAATTGCATTAATGATATCGTAATATTCTTGTTCAGAATCAATGTCAATCGCGATGAGAAGGCTTCCATATCCGTCCCAGTATTCTACTACGTTAAAGTCATTGTATCCTACGCCATTATCATATAGGAGGCTCATTATATGACTTTTTGACCCATCTCTCCCGTATCTAAACAATGATAATCTGTTTCTTGCGTCAAAGGCTGTTTCTTCATCTCTTCCTCCATATGCTGGGTCTGGGTTGGTTACAGCTACACTACTGAATTGTGCATCATTGAAAAAAGTTAATGTGTTTGCAGCTAAATTATTAATACTTCCAAATTCTACACTATATGCAGGTACTTTTATTTTGTATGAATCTTTCCATAAAATTTTGGATTCTGCAGTACGAAATATTATTGGGTTATTTCCTTCTGTCATAACTTCAAAATTTCTTGGGATAAATACATCTACAGCACTTTCATCATTTTGACGACGTGTAAATTCTAATATTACTTTAGATACTTTTGCATTTCTTTTTTTTACAAAAGGTTTTATTAATTGTTCTAATAATGCTTCATCAGTTGTTGTTTCAATATCTAGGTTGTTCAAATATTGAGCTATAGTTTGTACAATTGTACCGAAAACTCTTGCAAATACAGCATAATAAACATAAATACGACTTGTTTCATTAATTTGCCTTATTAATCCTAGTTCAATTGCTATTCTATTTAAATCTGCTAAGATTTTATTTTCATCCAACAATGTTAATGAAGAAACATATGAAGATTGAGCCATTTATTCTACCTCTTTATGTATTTTTTAATTTTAAAGAGGAAGGGTTTATTCTTCCTCTGTTTTTTCTTCTTTTATTTCATTTTCTATTGATACTGTAGAGTTTAAGTCTACGATATTGTCTGGTAAGTCTATTTCTGATGGTTCATATTCTGGTTGGTTTTTTAAGACTTCTTCGTATATTTTTTTGTTAAAATTTCTATTACTTTTCATATTATATTACTCCTTATTGAACAAAATCTTCATATAATTTTTCTTCGTTTGGGTTTGTTGTATCGTTTTTTGAGCATAAAGTATTAATTAAGACTTGTAAATTTATTACTTCTTCTGTTGCTCCGTATGCCTCGTATAATTTGTCACATTGTTGCTGTAATGTATTAATTGTTTCTAATAATTCCATGTTAATTACCTCTTTCTTAATATGCATATTGATGGTTGACTAATTCCGCCCCAGTAACTTTTCTGTGTACTGAAGCCTCTTGTTTCCTGATATCCGCAATAAGCTGGATAGCTACATCTTGAACCAAGACTGTTTAATACGTTAAATAATGATGTATTAGTGTTAATCTTGTTAGCTAAAGAATAATGACCCCATTGCCCTCTATATAATTCATGCCAGAATATGGTACTGTCCGAATCGCAAAGGAGTTCTCCTAATTTAGTGTAACCTATATCACTGAAATCTTTCCACTCCATGGTAATATTTGTACCATATTTTTTATTTAAGTAAGCAAGCCCTGTTTGAAGGCCAGGATGTCCAGTGCCCGCCGTAGTAGTTCCGCATGCCCTCATAAGTTCTGTTTCGGACGTATCAATCCCAGTAAGGTTATAATACGCCTGCATTAATGAATGCGGACCACAAGAATAAGCAGTTTTCTGCCCAAGCATTCCACCACCCTGAGTTAAATGAAAAGGACTACTAGAATAAGGATTAGAACACTTAGGTTTCTCAGGGTCTGCATTCACCTTAATAGTATTAGTCACACTAGAACCCACATGAGTTAAATCACCATTAAAATTAGCAATAATCTTATAATCACCCGGCTGCAAACCAATATTCAATTTATATAAACCCTCACTATCAGCAGACCTTACATAATCCTTACCATTAACACTAATAACTACTTCCCCAGCAACACGACCAACCCTATCATAAACCGCACACTGATAAGTACCCTTATCACTAAAAGCCTTAACCATATCAGTACCCTCCATACGAGTACTTAACTTCTTAACAGTAATAGTCTTATTCCCAGTAACATTAACAGAACTAATCCTAATAGGGTAAGAACCCGGATTTAAACCAATCTTTAAACTAGCAACTCCATTACCATCAGACGAGCGAACATAATCTTTTCCATTAACACTTAAAGTAACAGGAACATTAACTAAAGCACTTCCATCACTAGACACTGTCTTAACTTCAAATTTACCATTACCATAATCCATAGTTAAATCAGAAGCTTTCAAAACAGGATTAACATAAACTACAGCACTACCAGAACATCTTTTATAAATATCATCTCCAGCAAAAGATACAGTAGTATAATACTTACCCGGTTGCAAACCAATATTTAACTTAGCAATACCATTATCATCGGTATCACGCTTATATTCAACCCCATTAATTTGAATAACGACAGTTTTCCCAGAAACAGGCACTTTATCATGATATAAACCTACCTCAAAAGCATCATTATTTCCATAAATTTTATCTAAATCTTTCGCAATAATTTGCGTACCATTTTTATTTAAATTTAAAAAATTTTTAATATAATCTAAAAAACTCATAATTATCATCTCCTAATTTTTAACTGTAATTTGACAACGGAAAGCATCTCCAG
Organism: Alistipes finegoldii; assembly: GCA_963621965.1. GTDB lineage: Bacteria > Bacillota_I > Bacilli_A > Acholeplasmatales > Anaeroplasmataceae > JAEELC01. The sequence continues at coordinate 17,828 of CAVFGN010000014.1, read as the reverse complement.
TATAATGATTTGCCCACTTAGTTGTTTTTTCCTCAAGATACATATCAGGAACAACTATATAACATTCATATGTTCCCGGATTCAAGTTAATAGGGAATTTACGCCCCATTGCTCCTGGACCCATATTATTAATCCAATCTTTTCCATCATAAGGAACTATATCTCTCCAATAAGTTACACCATTTATACCTATCAACATAAAACCTCCACGTTGATACAAATTAACAGTATCTCCATCTACATTACTATTTCCATCCGCCAAACTAATGTAAAGATATTCACCCTTTTTAATTGTAAACTTAGGGATTGACTCATAATACTCATCTACATAACCAGAAATTACATTATCTACATTAATGCATATTTTATTTTTCATTTTATACTTAAAAATATAATCATCAATATTTTTTACAAAAGTATCAAAACTATTTTTTAATAAACTAAAATCAACTTTTGTAACATAATTTTCTTTAATATTCGTAATTTTCTCATTAACATCTTCCTTAATTAAACCAATTTCTCCCCAAAGTTTTTTAATTTCAGCAATAATATCGGCAATACTATCTTTAGAGGCGGCATTATCACTGCCCTCATCAATTTTATCAGACAATATATGAATTTTTTCCTGAAAAGTCTTATATAAATTAAAAAGATTAACTTTAGTAAATTTTGTTTTAGCATCAGTAGTTTCATCAAAAAGGATATTCACATCTTCTTTTTTACCTTTATAAGTATAAGTCCCTGTACATTCAACACTATTCACAAACTCAGAAATCAAATTACTACTAATAAATGGATAATTAAGATAATCTTCATTCTCCAAATTAGGAGCCTCTTTCCCCTCTAAACTTTTCATCACATGACAATCAAAAATAGCTTGTAAATCATCATAAGTATACATTACATTCCATTCTTGAGCTTGAATAGATTTATAATACATTTGACAATTTTGTATCATAAACTCATAACCAGATTTAAAAGTACATAAAGCAGGAGACTCATAACCATCAGGTGTTTCGTCAACAAGAATATAAATATTTTGCCAACAATTCTTATAAACATCTGCTAAAGCATCATATTGTTCCTGTGTAACAAGGAAAAATTGCAAACCATTCACAGCATCTGCATCAAGAACCTGCTTTTCAATTCCTTCTTCACATTTTATGGTTTTAATGGATTTACTGAAAATATCAACTTTATTTTTATATTCGTCTGTAAAATCATTTTGACTTAAATCATAACCTTCTTTTTTATCAACTTTTCCCTCCAATTGTTTTTGTAAAATTTTCCAAATACCCGGAAGAATAATCTCTAAATTAGTAGCATAAGCACTATTAGGTCCTTCATTTAAGTCATCTTCAGTTTTCCCTGCAAAATAATCCTCAAACCTTCCAATATTTAATTTCTTGAAAGTTTTTATAATATCATCTTGAATAAAATCTTGATTAATTTTTATTCCCTCATCCCAAATCCATTGATATCCAGTTTCCGTAATATTCCTTAGATTTGTCTTAGTTCCAATAGATAAAGGAGATTGTAAACTATTATCCGCTTTCCTTCCTTGTTCAGCTGTAGCAAAACAATAAGCATGATAACCATCAACAGTATCAGCATCTAATCCATTACCATGCCCGAAGAATGTTTTTATAACATCTTCGAAAAACTGTCTTTGATATTTTTCATTGTCTTCATTGACTACAACATCGCCAATATAAAATTTTTTATTTCCTTGTTCCGGCAATTTTTATCCCTCGATTAATGGTTTAATTTGCTCTTTAATATCATCAATATCATCTTGGAGTTTTTTATTTTTTTCAGTTAAATTTTTATTTTCATCCTGTAGACTCTTTATTGTAATCGCAACATCCATATCTCCAATTTTAAATTTATTTTTCACACTTAGGTTCTCTGTTTTAGTATTTCCATTAACCACATTATCCCCATCAATGGTAATTTTTGTTTTACTAATTGTAATTTTACCAGTTTCAGCATCATCAGAGGAGCTAGTTGTACCTGTGTCTCCAATAACTAAATCTCCGTCAACTTGATATGCAACATGGTTATTTAATGATTTAATTCTAGTTATTTGATAAATACTGGATACAGTATCAATAGTAATGTCTACATCAATAGTAGAGTTAGGTACATAATATAAATCTGTTTCTGTACTATCTGGTATACTGAGTATACTGGTGGTATTAGTACAATTGTATGTTTGTTTATTTTCATCTTGACCTACTTCTACTATCCACCCATCTGATGTTATTTTAGCCTTCTCAATTTTAACTAAAACACCTCTTTCGTGTTTAATTTCGTCCGTATCTCTATCGTTATCATTTAAGTGTCCCTTTTTGGCTTTAGTGGATGCAAAGTCCTGGAAATGCTTCCTGAACCGTTTGTTAGTTGGATTATAGCTAGTTGTTTTTACCATAAAAAAACCTCTTATAAAGAAAATTATCAATTGGTGACTTTATTAAACTTTATTCAAGTTGTTGTTTCCGTAGTAGTATCTGTGGTAACAGTATCTGTAGTAGTATCTGTAGTAGTAGAACTTCCACTTTTTAAAGCTTGAGCCTCAGCTTCACTAGAGGGAGTAGGTCCACTTATTCTTGTTAATGTGGCACGAGGAGGACTCATATGGTCTTTTCCGTCAATACAAGAGAAATCAGCGTCACAAGAGGTGCAGAATATATGTCCCTCGATACTTCCACATTCATAAGACCCTTTTTCTGGACAGTAACCACAGCTACTTCCGCCAGCCCAATTCCAAGCCCAAATAAGAGAATTAGAATTACAAAAGGGACACTGATTTTGAAATACACTTTTATACCAGGTATATCCATAGGAAGATTCTCCGCTAGCAGAAGGTAAACCGATAGCGCAAACCTGAGTACCATCAGCACTAACGCCATTAGCTCCAAAATTACCACCAGTACTCTGATTACTAGTTCCACTACCAACACCAGCAGTCGGAACCTCTAATTTATTAGGGGAAGCAGGAGCAAATTTACATTCAATATCAGTAGTTAATAAATCATCCCCCTCCCAAGTTGTATTAACACCAGTAACAAATAAATACTCAGGGTCACGACCCTCACTTACCCTAGTTTCATCCTTCATAGTTAAAGGATTCTCAATAGTAACAATATCCCCAATGTCAATACCCCCCTTAGTTAAAGTCGTAGCACTGACAGTCATCTCTAAATCTCTCAAATGAGCGGCCAAATAAGCTTTAGCTTTCATTTGGGCAGAAGTTTTATCAATAGTAGGGTCCTGATACCTAATGGGAACCTCACCAAAAACTCGAACAAAATCTTCATAACTCTCTTTAACAGTACCATTAGAATACTCAACATAAACAGTATTATAAAAGCCATGCTGATTAACTTCCAAATTATAAGAATCCTCCTCCATATCCCATAATTTAATATCTTCAGCCAATTTACTTTTATTTGGATGATTATCTCTAATATACTTAGCCTCAGCAAATATAGACTCAAAGTCATCAACAACAACTACATTACGTTTAACTAAAAACAATAAATCAATACCATTACAAATCTCCCCAACTAACTCCTCAAAAGTCATTTCTCCAGTCAACAAAGGAGAAGTATTAGATACACTTCCAGAACTTGAACTACTATTACCTGACCCACTAACAAAATTAGAATTACAAATTTTATTCGCAGCTTCCTCAGGAGTAGGAGCAGCTACCAAATTAACATGCTTAGTAACACTATCAGAAAAAAACTCAGCAGCAGTATACTTTTTATCAGAATTACCATAACCGGCAGTTCTATTCCAATCCCATTCATCTGAAATCTTATGACTTTGGATTTGCTCATCACTCATCCATTGATTTCCAATCCATTGAGGCCAAAGAAAAATAACACTGGAATAGTTATAATACCCTCTTTCAACTCCATCCTCATAATCTTGCGGAGTTTGAACACCAACCCCATTAGTCTGATAAACACCAACTTTTCCAGAAGCCGCAGCTGTTTGACCATAATATGCTCCGGCACTTGGTCCAATCCCAATAACCTCAACAGACCCAGCACCAGCACAAGATTTTAAGTACTCTCCTACTTTATAAATATCACTATCTCCAGTACCTCTATCAGCCCATAAAATATAATCAGTCATTTAAAATTACCTCCTTAACTTGTTTGAGTATTTGTGGCAGTAGTTTGAGTAGACACATCAGTAGACACAGTAGTAAAAGTAGAACTACAACTACAAGGAACAATTTTTGTACTAGTTTGACTAGCAGCAGTATTATTAAATAAAGTATCAAAACCATATTCACGATAAGGGAAATCCACCCAATTCCCCGTAGAATCCTGATACAAAACACTTCTATGCTCAGGCACACTAGTAGGATAACCAACAATCTTATTAGTAACCCCACGTTGATTTAACTCACAACAAAGAAAATCACTCATACCAAAACAATCCCCACAACCAGTAGAAACAACACAATCATGAGTCTGACAAGAATGACAATAACTATACTGAGCCCCCATCTGAGCAACCTCAGCAATAGCAGAATCAACATTACCAGTAGAACTAGAATTACTATAAGTACCCCCAGTCTCAGGAACTTCCATTTTATCCGGAGACTCAGGCCCATACCTTAACTCAATATCATTTAAAATCATACCAGAATCATCATCCCAACTAATACTATTACCCATAACAAAAAAATACTCAGGGTCACGACCCTCACTTTCACGAATCTCATCACGCATAGTCAAAGGATTCTCCAAAGTAACAATATCCCCAATATCAATACTACCTTTATGTAAAATAGTACCTTTCACAGTCATTTCAAACTCACGAACATGAGCAGCTAAATAAGCTTTAGCTTTCATAATAGCACTTGTCTTATCAAGAGTAGGCTCATCATACTCAATAAGAACCTCCCCATAAACACGAACATAATCCTCATAAGACTCAGTAACAGACCCATTAGCATAATTAACTTTAACAGTATTATAAAAACCATACTCAGTAACATCTAACTCATAACTACCATCTTCTAATTGCCATAAACTTATATCTTCTCCAATCTTATTTTTCCCAAGATTATCCCGAATATATTTAGCCTCAGCATATATAGAATCAAAATCAGCTACAACAACAGTATTACGTTTTACAATAAACAATAAATCAATACCATTACAAATTTCACCAATTAATTCCTCAAAAGTCATTTCTCCAGTTATTAAAGGAGAAGTAGCTCCACTTCCAGAACTAGTCCCAGTACCTGTCCCCGTACTTGTTCCAGTACCCGTACTTGTTCCATCAGTTCCTGTAGCTGTTCCCGCACTGTCACTTAATTCAGCTAACGCAGCCTCATCTTCCCCAATAATCTCACTACCTGAAGAACTAGAAGTACTAGTTGTACCTGTAGTAATATCATGACCCATCACATTCTCAGCAACCTGCTTCTGCTTAACTGTATTAAGAGCTTGTTGTCTTGAATTATTTGTCGTCAAACTCTTCCAGGCATTTTGCAAAACAGGTGTTGCTTGTTTAGCTGCAGCCTTTATAGTATTATATGAAATTAGCGAACCAAGAATAGTCGATAACATTTAATAAACCTCTTAACATTTAAAATACCCTTTTCCATTTTTATAACGAAACATATTACAAATTGAATCTCCGGGACCCAAATACTTTGTGTTTCCCCCGTATCGCCACTTACACGCATTGCAACCTATCGAAGACGCTCCAGATGCTACAGTATTTGCCAATGAAGAAACATTTTTTACTATTTGAGAATTAGCCACTGTATTAATTGCACCGCTAATAAAATTTCCAACTGTACTTGCGACACTATTCCTTTGTTGCATCCATTTAGCGTCAGCAGTACGAGTATTAACCTTACTTAAAGTACCAATGCAGGGAGCAACCTGCTTATTATATTTAGTAGGGTCACTACTTTTAAGAGCATCCCACCTTTTAATATAAACATGATAATTATTATTACAATTACGCTGATACTTCCACATTTCACGAGCAGTAGCCTGCAAATATTCCTCAGTTATACTGGCGCAAGGAGCACTAGGAGGAGTACAACCACTACCACCACTACTGCTAGTACCATCAGTGGTAGCTCCCCCAGTAGCAGTACTACCACCAGCGCTACCCCACTGAGTACCATAAACACCAGACCCACTAGGAGTAAAACCACCAGCATCACCACCAGTAATAGCCTGCATAGCCTCAGTAGGCTCCTCATATTGTAAAGTATAATTAATATCCTTAATATTCCCTAAAGTATCCTCTTTATAATAATTCTCCAAAGTCTGCTCATTAATGAAATCACTAGGATTAGAATCCTTCAAACGCTCCAATAAATCAGGAACCTCCTCAATCTCCTCACCATTAGCCTTCAAATTCCCATCACTATCAATCCCAACCTCACGCAAACGCTTCTCAGCAGAAGGACTAATAACATAAGAATCAATCTTCAAAGCCTCAAACATAACCAACATAATAGCATAAGCATTCTGACCTAAAACATTATCATTAGCAAAAGAAGTAGTAACATTCTGTTTAAATTTCCAACCATAATTCTGAAAAGTAATAACTAACTCATAACCATCTTGCCTTAACTCACGAACACGACCCACAAACAAAATATCCTTCTCATCCATGGATTGACCCCCATTATCCCCGTAAATAACAACAGTTTGGCGAATAGGCTCCCAATACTCCATTAAATTAGAATCATAAGGGCAACTTAATTCAGCAGTACCCATAAAATCCTGAACCTGAACATCAATACTCAAACTATGAAAATACGTATGATACTGGTCATCATCCTGAGTCCAAGCTTTAATATGAACCTTACGATTTATATTCTTATAACTTTTCTTCCCATCAGTAGTAGTCTCCTCAATAGATAAACTATAATTTGCCTGCTCTTCACGTTTTTTCTTTAAAACATTATAAGCATTAACAGTAGTTAACCCAGTATCTATAGTAGGATTACTTTTATTTGTTTCATTATTTTTATTTTGAAAAACAGCCATCTCATATAACCTCTAATAATTTTTCTGCATACAACTACCAGATACTATACCCCCACCATGATAATCTCCAATTGGATTTCTTACGATAGTTCCACTAAGTCCATATCCAGTATCAGCAAAAACCATTGTACCATTTTGCTCAATCATATTCCATAAATGCCCAATCACACTTCCGCTACGGAATCTATACATACCGTTCCATACTTCACATCTAACTCCAACAGCTGTACATAGCTCGTAAATTAACATTGCTGTATCCCAACAATTTGCAGGGGTCTTTTGTAGAGTTGTAGATGTAGATTGACGACTATTAGTATAATACATGTATGGAATGTTTGCATCGACCCAATTATAAATATTTTGAGCTTTAATGGTTGGGTCTGTTGCCCCCATACATATTTGTTGAGCCGCTTCAGCTATATCAGCAGATACATTACCACTGTAAACTCCTCCAGTTTGCTGAGTTTGAGCATTACCCACTTCCGGAATTTCAGGGTCATCAGGGTTTTCAGGTCCATAACGTAAATCTAAATCTGCATAAATAGTAGAGCCACTAGCATCCCATGAAACACTTATTCCATATACATAAAATAAGTTTTCACTCATGGTTAAAGGATTTTTCACTTTTATGAAAGTCGATGGAACAATCTTCCCAGTATACAAGATAGTACATTGAATAGTCATACCAAAATCACGAATATGAGCAGATAAATATGCTTGTGCTTTAAGCATCGCTGCACTATATGAAAGGTCAGGCTCATCATACTCAATTAATATCTCCCCATATACACGAACAAGGTCATCATATGCTTTCGTTACAGAACCATTAGCATAATTAACTTTCACAGTATTATAATAACCATACTGATTAATATCCAAAACATAAGAATCCTCCTCCAATTGCCAAAAATCAACCTCAGGGGCAATTGCCTTCTGAATGGTAACAGTATCATCTAAAGCAAACAAAGCATTGAAACTCACAAAACAAACAGTAGTATCAATAATATAAAAATGAGCATCAATAGCAGAAGCAATACTATGAATCACATCCTCATAAGTCGAATCACCATCATAACTATTCCCCTCAATAAACCATTGGTCACCTTCCCCCTCCTCGAAAAAATTATCCATAATAGGGTCAAAAACAATATTACCATCACTATCTAAAGAAGCTTCAACACCATAATTCTGCCTAATACTACTTAAATAATAATCACTCTCATTTTTAAAAACAGTATTAAGATTCCTCATCTCTTTCTTAGTAGAATAAGCATCAGCAGTACTTTGAGTGTCCTGTACCTCCATTTTATTAGCAATATAAGATTCAATATCCTCTCCATCTAAATTACTAATAACTTGGGTCAACTCAGGAACATTCTCGACAGTATCTCCTCCTTGTTTAACACTACATTGTTCGTCAAGAATATAATCATCAATATTAGGAATACCACTTAAATTAATATGATAACGACCTTTCTCAAAGCCTAATTCCTTAAAAATCATTTTAACAGCATTTTTAACATTCAAACCTTTAAGTTTATCATAAAACTCAGATTTCATATACTGTTTAAATTTCCAACCAACATTCTGTCCCACAATTTCAATACTTAAATCAGATTGATTAACCTCACTACACCTACCAACAAATAAAACTTCCCTATCATAAACTCCCCCAATTAAAGCAAAACTAGTCTGACCAGGAACCCAATACTCCATTAACTGATTATCATAAGGGACATTAATACTACAAGTAGTACAAATATCATTCTTATCGCAATCTATCTGAAAACTAGTCAAATATTCATGCTTCTGCTTATCATGAAAAGTATACATAAAAACTCTTTCATTTAATTGCCAATAACTATTTTGCTTTTGACTAGCAGCCTTATTCCAAATATCATTAGCCTTACGTCTTTTAGGGACACCATCCACAATAGTATTGGAATCAAGCATACTTTCTATTTCTTCTAACTCTTCGGGTGTTATACTAGAAACAGCAGTTCCGTCACTAGTAGTACTAGTTCCAGTTCCAGTAGAACCTGTTCCAGTTCCTCCAACCTCACTACTATCAACAACATTCCCATCACTATCATAATAAGTAGCTCCTTGAGGTACAGTAACAGTTTGTTGGTTAATGGTAATAGTATTAACCCCACCTACTTGTTTAATCCTATACTTCTGTGTTCCACCCATAGAAACCCAAAAACCAGTTGAGTTATTTGTTCTCCCAGAACTTGTCGCTTGTCTGAGTCCTATATAAGTTCCACTACCTGTTAAACTATCGGTAGAAGTAGGAGTATAACTAACAAATGTACCATTGCCTACACTGTTTACGGTTTTATTTTTTTTAGGTGTAGTTGCCCAGTTCCATACTTTAGAGGCTACCGAAGATGCAGTTTTTACTATAGTGCCTCCAACTTTTTTAACAAAATTATTTAAACCTGCAAAAATTGCCATAATTAGAATCCCGTGTTATCTGTCTCTCTAAAAGTCACATTGTAAGTAGCTTCTTCTTCCCCCTCATTAATGTTATAAGTACATTCTGTTAAATACGCCACTGGCATAGCAGGAAAAAGAGGAGAAACAATAGTTAAAGGTCTGCCATATAAATCCTCAAAAAAAGCATTTCTCACTTCAAGATACTCATCTGTAAACTCAGAAGGTTCAATATATCTACCTAATTGCAATTCATCATCTTTATCATTGTCTTCTACAGTAGAATTGTCTGTAACCCTAATTCTAGCTTCTTTTGTCTCCCCGTCAATGATAACTGAACCTTCCATATTAGATAAATTTTGATGAACAAAAACGTCCATTCCTACTTCAGCATATCTATCGCATGCTTTTTCAATTAATATTAAACCTTCAGCAGAATTAAACTCCTCATAAGATTTAATATGAGGAGTATACTCAATATTCTTTGCCTCAATATAAAATGAAGCAGGAGCAGCTACTTCAGTGTTAGTAGTAGTTGACTCCTCACCTTCTTCTGTAGATTCATTACTTGCCATTTGTAAAATTTCAGCATCCGTATAACCCGGAACTATCAATACTCTATCCGCCGCAATTGACTCTTCACTCATTTTATCTTATACCTCTTCTTTTTTTATGATTCTGTGGTACTATCAGCTGAAGTATTAGTAGTACCAGTAGGAGTACTATTACCATCTGTTGCAGCAACAGGGTCGTACTCTCCACCTTCATCTTGGATAATTTTAGGGTCAGTTCTTTTCTGTGTATCAATAATAGCATTTTTAACAGCAGAAACAATAGCCTTAGGTTTATCCTGAGTATTCACTTTAATATCCCTTAACTTGAAGTTTTTATTTAATACTGTAAATGAAGGGGCTTTTTTAAACAAATTAACATTTAATTTAGGGATTTCTTTTTTATTACATAATACTAAATCTACACGAGATTTTTTAGTTGACCCTGAATCATCAGACCCACTGTCTGAGCCACCACCAGACCCACTACCTCCATTACCAGAGCCAGAGCCAGAACCAGAATCACCACCCGAACCAGAACCATCATCTGAATTCTGATAAGCCGCATCAATATCTAATGCTACTTGGTTTTGTATCCTTTTATATAAAGTACTCATTTGAGCATTAGACCCATATGGAGAATCTTTAACTTGATTATAATATTTATCTGCCTCAGCTTTTATCTCTTCACTACTAGCCCCAGGATTCTTATAAGTAGCTACCATTCCACTGACAGCCTTAACAGCTTCCTGATTATATGTTTTAGCTAATTCTGCACTAACTTTCTCTGTCGCCTGCCCTGACCTAACAGCAGCACTAGACTCATCCATTGTAATTGAGGAACCTGGATGTTCCTCACTATATTTCGCTTGTAAATTTTTAGCAGCTGTTTCATAAGCTTGTTCTTGCATTTGAGCACCTAATAATGCAGCAATAGCAGCAGCATTCGCAGAAGCACCAGCAGCACCAGCGCTAGCACTAGAAGCAGCATTATAAGCATTATTAGTTGCACCATAAATATTAAAACCATTCTGAAGACTAGACTCTAAAGTCGGTTGAATCTGTTCACGAGCAGTATTCAACATTTCAGAGTACTGAACTAAAGAAGCAGCAGCTAAAATACTTTGATAATCAAGTTTAGCTCCAATACTTGATTGCAACCTTTTTACTTGATTAAGCATAGCTTTTTCATCTTTATTCATCTTTTTGACATCTTTTTGTAAAGCTTTATTAAATGACCCTTTTCCATATTTACCTTCATACTGAGCCATTGTTTTAGCAAGACGCTTCCATTGTTGAGTGTCATTTTTCATAGATGATAATAATGCTCCTCTTTGTCCCTGTGTCATATTAGAATTACTTAAAATTCCCATATTTTGACGTAAAGCCCAATCAGCCCCACCCATAGATTTATACCAATTTTTCAATCCACCTGTCTCATAAGTTCTACCGCCAGCTGTCTTGGAATGACTTTCCCAATCTTTCCCATAAAATTGACTCAAACCACCAGCTACACCCTCCTGCATAGCATCCGCAGTTAATAAACTAGCATCATCAGTTCCAAAAGCATAATTTTCATCACGTTGGTTAGCGGTTTGCACTCCACTCATATTGTCAAAATAACCCTCTTCTGAATTAGTTAGTCTAGCTTGAATAGCTCCAAAACTATTACTTATCCAAGTACCGAAACCTTCAAGTCCCCAATTATCCCCACTAAGCTGCCCAAATGTTCCCTGAGTCGCAGTTTCTCCAAGTCTTTTATTTGCCTGACTATAAGCATTTGTAGCAGCATACAGTGCAAGAGTATTTGAATCTAATGACTCAATATTTCCAGTTACTGCAACATCTTGCATTTCTCCATATTTTTCATCCAATAAGGCTTCTTTTTCTTCTTCACTAACGTCAGCTCCATCCCCTACCATATCAGAAATAACAACATTTTCAGCCTCCTCTACCCTAGAAGCCGCATCAGCCCTATCATTTTCAGCCTCTTGAATTTTTTTATTATGTTCATTATAAGCATTTGAGATAAAGGTTATAACTGCCTCTAAGGCCATAAAAGCAATCATTACAGGCCCACCCAACATACTAGTCAAACTACCTAAAGCAGAAGTAGCACCTTTAGCAGCGCCAGACAAACCAGTCTTCAAAGCCCCAGTTAAACCACCCTTACTATAACTACTTTTAACCTGAGACCCAAAATTCTTCAAAGGATTAATCACAGAATTCTGTAACGCCCCCTTAAAACTCATATCCCCACTACGCCAAGCACCAAAAGAATCACTAACCCCACTAACTTGTCTCTGATTATCGCCCACTCCAACAGTAGTCCCAGTATATGGCTGATAAGAATAATCGCCCTCACTAAGCTCATTTTTCAAGTTAGATACTTTATCAGATATACTATTTGTTAAATCTGACATTTGATATTTTAATTTCCCAAAAGTTGAAGCTGATTCTCTAGCGGCTTTTCTTTCATCATCAACTTGTTTATTTAATATATTAGCTTGAGTTTCAATATCTTTTCTTGATAATTGGTTACGATAGTCAGAAGAAGGAATTTCTTTCTGAGCCGCTGCCTCCATTTGTTGTTGCTGCAATAATTTTCCTAATGAATTATTAGACTGAACACCAACAGTATTTACCCCCTCAGTTTCTTTAAGATATTGCCTATATGCATCATCAGCCTCTCCAGTATATACTTTTGAATAATCAGTAGTATCTTGAGTATAAGCCATACTCTGTAAAGTACTATATATCGATGATAATACACTTAATGTGTCCCTGCTAGTTAACGTACCACTATCTCGTACTTCTTGCATTATCTTCTCATTAATGTCTTTATTATAATTTTCACCAGAAGTAAGCTTATTTAATCCTAATCCATATACTCCACTTCTACTTATTTGTTCTCTTTGTAATTCTGTTATATGGTCTCGCATATTGTAATAAGCGAGATTCTCGTACATATCGGGCATCACAATCTTATTACCTTTAAAAGATGCATTTCCTGGTTGTAACTCTCCTATACCATTCGCCAAACGATATTTATATAAATCAAAACCTTCATTAGCATTTAAAAATGCAGCAATAGTAGTGATACTATCCCTAGCTCCCAAACGTCTTGTTGTTTTCCAATCTCCTCCAGTGTCACCTTCAATACCCAATTCTTTTAAAATATCTTTATTACTCATATTAGCAGATTCGGGATTATAATTAAGATTTTTTAAACGAGATTTGCTTTCCATCTCCTCAAAATAATCTTCAAACATACGCTTATTATACTCTGCATTAGAGGCATTCCATATAGTTTCAGGATTATACTTGGAACTTTCCATATCTTTAAACATATCCTCAAGCATACGCTCATTATACTCCGCATTTGCAAGATTCCATAATTCGGAATTATAGTTTGGATTTATCCAGTCATTTCCGAATATACTTTCATTATTCGATATAGAGGATTCAGGTGTATCTCCTATATTTATTTTCAAATTAAAAGCATTTTCGATTTTTTCTGCGGACAAAATAGCATTATTAGCAGCTTCATTCAAACTAATGATTATAGACTCAGAGGTATTTTCAGTTAATTGAATAACTTCAAGGGAACTACTTTCACATAACTCAATAATATGACTTTTATTCTTAGTTACATTTTCAATAACAGATGAAAATATATCATCAACTGATTTAATAATAGATATTTTTCCTTCATTACTTTTTTTAACAATATCATTAAAAATACCATTAATTGATTCCAAAATAGATGTTTTTCCTTTATTTATATACCCCATAATTTCATCTATTATTGTTTTAGCATATTTGGGTACTTGGTCTGTTTTAGTTAAAAATTGTTCAATATTTGCCTTATTCTTAGAAGTTGCTTCCGTTTTATTGTAAGGTACCTTTGTTTTGGCATTTGTTGCCCCTAAAGCAGCATTCATTTTATTAGTAGATGCAGTAATAGAGGAAATATTAGTATTTAATTCTTTAAAACCAGTTATCACTCCACTAATTATAGTTCCAACTTGCTTTAAAGCCGCTATAATTAATCTAAGCCCCTGAACAAAAACAAAACCAGTAAGATAAGGATTTTGAAACGCCTCAACAATAGGAGTAATTAAATCCAAAATAAGAGTCATATACCTTAAACCATGTTCACCAATAGAACGAAAAGCAGTCTCCCCTAAACTTTGAACAGTTTCCAATTTCCCCTGATATGTATTTAGTAATTGATTAGCTAAACTAGCAGTACTTCCACTCTCTTTTACTTTGCTAGTCATTTCCCTAATATCTTCACTATCAAGCTTTAGCATTTGTTGTCCCATTTTACCCCCAACAATTTTTGACCAAATTTCCATTTGTTCATAAGTAGAGATATTAAGTTTATCCATTTGACTTTGAATTAAACCTATTTGTTCAGAAACTGGCTTCATTTTTTCTCCACCATCTTCCCATAAAGAGTCTGGAGATAACTGTAACATTTCTAAACCTTCTGTTACAGAAGAATCTTGTGTTGCTGGTTTGTTAAAAAATGCTCTTAACGCTGTACCCGCTACTGACCCTGTTACACCTTTTTGTGCGAAAGCTGCAATAGTTCCCATATAATCTTCAAGCATAGCTTCATCATCAAGATTTGCTCCTGCAACTGAAGCCATACCACCAGAATATTGTAATGTTTGAGCTACATCAGAAACATCAATAGGTGCAGCCATTGAAGTTCCAACCATTAAGTCATTAATGTACTCACTATCTTGTGAAAAAGTAGGGGAGTCTAAATCTCCACCAAATAAAGCAGTGGTTTGTATAAGAGTTTCAAGTGTGCTTTGTAAGTCAGCTCCTTCTAATTTTGCTGTTTGTAATCCTTGTGTTAATACTTCTGTTTGCGTTGCTGCGTTATTTAAACCTGCACGACCTAAGGTTTGTAGTCCTTCGGAAATATCAGTGAATGCTGTACCATATTCTGCCCCTAATTGTGCTACTTTATCACTTAAATCAGCCATTGCCCCTCCACTTTGCTGAGAAACAACTTGCACCATTTTCATTTGGTATTCATATTCACCTGCTGCATTGATTGCTTTGGCTAATCCGCTTGCAGCAATAGCTCCTGCTCCAACAGTTAATGTTTCCATTACACCGAAATCTTTACCTACAGCACGACCCAATTCATCCATTGTGTCCACAAGACTACTCATACCAGCACTTACAGCGGCAATACCACTCATAGACCCTGGTAAAACATCTAATGTAACACTTGCTGTCTCATTATAACCTGCCATTTAAAATCCCTTTCTTCCTTGTTCTAAAATAAACTAACATGATTCTCTAATTGAAATTCTGTTCTCCACCTCAAAAAACTCCATAAAAATACTTTCTCATCATATGATAAATAGCCTTCATCTTCTAATTCCCGAATTTGGGATGGAGTTTTACGTAAGGCTAAACATAATTCTCCATCTAATTGTAGACTCGGGTTTTCTTTAATTAAATGATAATAATCATTGAAATAAAGTAGCGTCGTCTGCTTCTGTTAGGATTCTGTTTACTTCTTCGTATACTGCTCCTAACATTGCATAGTCTACTTTGGTTCTCCATTCTTCCGCGGTTAAGTGTGGGTTGATAACTGCTTTTGCTAATACTTCGCTACGGAATCTGGTTGAGGTTAAGTATTCTTCATCGGTCATGTCTTGTAATTCTTTACCGAATAATTTATGATTAAATAAGTGTGTGTTTTCTGACTCTGTTAATCTTTTAACCTCGAATTCTAATCTTATTTTTTCACCATTCATAACTGTTTCTACAGGTACAATGACAGTGTGTTGTGTTCTGCTGAATAGTAGTTCTCTTGTTGCAGATACTTTTTTGAATTCTTCAACTTTTTTTTCTTCGTATTCTTCCTTGTTTCTGATTGCTCCTTCTGGCATGTCTTCTTGGACGAGTGCGTCTATTACTTCTTCTGGTGTTGCTCCTTCTCCACCAAGAGGACCGTTATCGGAGACTAAACCTTCTTCTTTAGCTGTTTCATATATTTCATTAGCTACTTGTTTACTTTTTGGTAATGGTTCGTCTTCAATTTCGTAATTGTCTGGTAATTGACTGTTACGTAAAGAAGCTGTTCTCATTTGTTTTGTTATTTGTTCGTTTTCAGTTTCTTCAACATCATTGTCTATTATGTAATTATTTTCTTTCAATGGCATATTTTTTAAACCTCTAAAAAAATTTCTTATATGTTAAAGTTTTAACATGCACTTATAAATAAATTATTTCAAAAATGTATCTTTTTATAAGAAATATACGTAATATTTATATATATAATGGGAGTGTATTTATGAAATTATCAATTAATATATTAAATTATTTAAAAAGTTTATTCTATACCAAAAATGAAGTAGATACTGAATTATCGTCAAAAGCAGAGTCTAGTCATGTCCATGACGAACGTTATTATACTGAATCTGAAGTAGATACTAAACTAAGTGAGAAATCAAACACTAACCATACTCATAATGTAGCAACTACTTCAATTAATGGGTTAATGAGTAATTCAGACAAGAGTAAATTAGATAATATAGCAGCAGGTGCAACAAAAATAACAGTAGATAGTTCATTAAGTGATTCATCAACTAATCCAGTACAAAACAAAGTAATAAACAGTGCACTAGCAGGAAAAGCCAGTACCAATCTAGCAACAAGTTCAAGTAATGGATTAATGAGTAGCTCAGACAAAAGCAAACTAGATGGAATAGCAACTAACGCAAATAACTATAGTTTACCTACAGCAACCTCATCCACCCTAGGTGGAGTTAAAGTAGGGACAAACCTCAGTATTAGTAATGGAATTTTATCAGCAACAAATACAACATATGGGACTGCAAGTAGCTCAAGTAATGGATTAATGTCTAGTTCTGATAAAAGTAAACTTGATGGTATAGCAAGTAGTGCAAACAAGTATAGTTTACCAACAGCATCAAGCTCAACACTTGGAGGAATCAAAGTAGGAAGTAACTTATCCATCAGTAACGGAGTATTATCAGCAACTAACACTACATATGGAGTAGCAACCACTTCAGCAAATGGATTAATGAGTAGTTCAGACAAAAGCAAACTCAACGGCATAGCATCAGGAGCAACAGCAAACACAATAGACTCAAGCTTATCATCTACCTCAACAAATGCTGTGCAAAACAAAGTAATAAACAGTGCACTAGCAGGAAAAGCTAGCACTAGTGTTGCAACTACATCAACAAATGGATTAATGAGTAGTTCAGATAAAAGTAAATTAGATGGAGTATCTATATCAACATTATTCTCAGAGACTTATAATTCTTCTGCCGATTTTATAAAAGTATTTAAAATAACTTTTTTAGGCATAACATTTTATAACCTCGCATGGAACTTTAAAAGTGGTTCTTCGGTTGGACCCGAAATAAGTTGGTATACTAACTCAACCTTCACACCTGGTAGCCCTGTCTCAGGTTATATATATTCTGATGATAAATCCTATAATGCAAACCCTACTTTAAAAGGAAAGTTTTTAATACAATCTAATCACCTGTATATATATTTATATGATACTACTAGCAAATCAATAGGTTCTTACTTTTGGACATTTTAATTATTAATTCTTCATTTATAACCTTTATAACAATATGGTTTCCCAAAGAAACCATTTATCTTTTTTATGCTGTTATTGTTTTAGTTAAAACCTCACCATCAGCTAATTTAACAGTAATATCATATGGTGCTGTTGGTGGAGTAAAAGTTTTACCTACAATACCATTACGGAACATCTTAGCAT
>CAVFGN010000013.1:0-44398 GCA_963621965.1 Alistipes finegoldii | reverse complement strand
GTGTACAATACTTTGACCTTTCCTTAACCCTGCACTTATGGTGTCATCAAGTAATTAATTAACCAAATTTATTATCTTTGTGCTTTTTATTTTACTTTTAATCTTAAAAAATATATAATAAATTTACTAACGCAAATAAAAAATAAAAAGATAAGAAAGGAAGGAAATAGAAATGGCACAATTAGAATTCAAATTTGATACACAAATGTTAATTGCAGGAGAAAATTTAGACGAGGACGAAATTAACGATTATATTACTGACCATTATGAAGGAGATTGTTTACTTGTAGTAGGTGATGATACTTTAATCAAGATTCATTTCCATACTAATAGACCATGGGAAATTCTTGAGTATGCATCTACAAAGGGTGAAATTCATGATATTGTTGTTGAGAATATGCAACGACAATCTGAAGGCTTAAAAGGTTAGATGAGTCGTTATTTATATAATATAAATGAAGAAGGGAAGACCATTATAGAATTCCTTTCTTCTTTTCATTTAGGAAAAGAAAAGATCAAATTATACCTTAGACCTAATCATATTCTCGTAAATGGTAAATTTGAAAAATCAGATTATATACTAAAAAAAGAAGATAAACTTGAATTAATCGATGATCTTTATCAAGACCTTAAACCTTTAAACAAGAAGTTAAATATAATTTATGAAGATGATTATTTGCTTATTGTAAACAAGCCTACAAACATTTTAATACATTCTGATGGTAATCAAAATGTAGATAATACATTGTCAAATGTAGTCGCAAATTATTATAAAAATAAAGACATTAATATACCTGTAAGATATATTCATAGACTAGACAAAGATACAACAGGTATTACAATTTTTGCAAAAGATCCTTTAACTGAAGCTTATCTTGATGATTTAATTGAGAAAAGAATATTGCATAGAGACTATCTAGCTTTTGTAGAAGGTAGTTTAGATAAAGATATTATAATTAATAAGCCAATTGGTAGAGATAGACATATTAATAATAAATATAGAATAAGTGAAACCGGAAAAGAAGCTATAACAATTGTTAAAGTTATTAAAAACTATAAGAAATATACTTTAGTTAGACTTAGTCTAAAAACAGGTAGAACTCATCAAATAAGAGTACATATGGCATCTATTTCTCACCCTTTGTGTGGAGACACATTATATGGTGGGTCACTTAAATATATAGATAGACCAGCATTACATTCTTATTATGTTAAATTTAATGATATATTTGGCCAACCGATTGAAATAAGTCAAAAATTACCATTTGATATGGAAAAAATGAAGGAGAAAAGCTTATGACTCATGATCAAATAATAACCTTAGTCGCAAACATTATCAATGGTATAGGTTTGTTCTTTGTTGTATTAAGTATGGTATTTAAGAAAAAACAACATATTATATTATCGCAAGCAATTAACCAAGTGTTTAGTGGTATAGCTTATTTTATGTTAAAAGGATATGCTGGATTGATGTTAAATGTTGTAACTCTTATTATGGATATTTTTATTTTCTTTGATAAACAAACAAAAACAACATCTATCATCTTTGCACTCCTAACTTTTTTACTTGGAGTACTTGGAGTGTATTTATCAGTAAATTCTACTTATAATTCATTATATGGAACGATTGAATATAGTGAACTTACAAAAACTATAGTACTTGAATCAATATTTTCGTTTATGCCTGTTTTAGGTACTTCAGCATATAATGTTGTAACACTTAGAAAAGATTCAAATATGCTCCTTTTAAGAGTCACATTTTTGATTTCGTGTGCATTATGGGCTATTTTTAGTTTACATATAAAATCCTACGTAGGATTTGCGTTTAACGTTTCGGCAATCATTGTAAATATTATAAGAAGCTTTACAATTAAAAAAGAAGAACAAAAAGTTCAAGAACAAGAAGAAGCGTAATATTAAGTTAAGCATATTAATTTAATAATTTATATAAAAGTTATAAAATAGTTTTAAATATCGGAGGAAAATTAAATTATGAGTAGTACAAAATGGGATTTATCAAAAATTTATGAATCATTTGAATCAGAAAAATATCAAAATGATCAAAAGAAATTAGATGAGTATATTGAAAAAATCAATGACGTAGCTTCAAATTTTAGTCATGAAAACGATGTTAAGGCTTTAGAAGAATATCTAGGTTTAGAAGAAGAAATTACTAAATTATTCGAAACTTTATCACAATTCTCTTCACTTCAAACATCAACTAATGTAAATGATACAAAGGCTGAAGAAGAATTAAATAAGTTACTTGCAAAATATCAAAAGTTGGTTGCTCCATCAGTAAAGTATGCCAAATTCATTAAGAAAGTAAACGTAAATGATGTATGCGAAAAATCAGCATTCTTAAAAGATTACAAGTGGAATCTTACAAATGATAAGAAGGCTAGTAAGCACAACTTATCAGATAAAGAAGAATTAATCATGGCTAAATATAACCAAATTTCGGGGGATGCATGGTCAACTCTTCAATCTAAGCTTACATCTAACCTAAAAATTAAAGTTAAAGGCTTTGATAAGACAATGCCTTTAGCAGAAGTTAGAAATTTAGCTTATTCTAACGATAAAACCGTAAGAAAAAACTGCTATGATGCAGAAATTAAGTCTTATAAAGAAGTTGAAGACAGTGTTGCAATGGCTTTAAACAATATTAAGCGTCAAGCTAATATTGAAAGTGAACTTAGAGGCTATAAGTCAGTTATTGATATGACTTGCGAGAAAGGTCATATGAAGCGCAAGACTTTAGACGCATTAATTAGTGCTATTGAAGAAGAACTCCCTACTTTAAGAAAGTACTTTAAACTTAAAGCTAAAGCTTTAGGACACAAAAAGGGTTTACCTTTCTATGATTTGTTTGCGCCAATGGGTTCTTTAACTAAGACTTACACCATTGAAGAAGCGCAAGAATGTATTCTTGATGTTTACGGATCATTTTCAAGCGAGATGAAAGCAAGTGCAAAGCGTGCTTTTGATAACAACTGGATTGATTACCTTCCTAGCGATGGTAAAGTTGGTGGTGCGTTCTGCTCATACACTCCAACACTTCATGAAGCTCGTGTACTTACTAACTTCACAGGTTCTTTATCAGATGTACAAACATTAGCTCACGAACTAGGGCATGCATATCATGGATATGTTATGAGTTATAACAAACCACTTTCTTGGTCTCATCCTATGCAATTAGCGGAAACAGCTTCAACATTTGCACAAATTCTTATGACTAAGAAGATGTTAGATGATTTCAAAGATCCTAATGATAAGTTGACTTTAATTGAATATTCTTTATGCGAAGATACACAAGTTGTTGTTGATATTTTATGTCGTTATTTATTTGAGACTAAAGTTGTAAATACGCCTATTTCAACATCACTAAGTGCAAACGATATGAAAGAAATGATGTTAAAGAGCCAAGATGAATCTTATGGAGATGGTTTAGATCCTAAATATAAACATCCTTATATGTGGTTATGTAAGGGACACTATTATAGTGCAGGTCTAAACTTCTACAACTGGCCATATGCATTTGGTATGTTATATGCACGCGGACTATACGCTAAGTATTTAGAAAACAAAGAAGAGTTTGTAAAGAACTATGATGAAATGCTAAGAAATACATGCAAGATGGATGTAGAAGATGTAGCAAAAACTATGGGAATCGATATCACAAAGAAGTCTTTCTGGTTAACAAGTATTAAGCAAATCGAAGATGATATTTGTGAATTTGAAGAGTTATTAAAAGAAACTCATAAGATCTAATGATGCGGAGAAACGTAAAAGTTTCTCCTTTTTTCTTGCATTATTTACCATATTTAAATATACTATTCTTATTTGAGAGGTATGTATGATTGCTAAAATTGATTCGTTTATTGCAAAGATTGTAAATTTGTCATATATACATACAAGCGGCGCAATTACACCACTTTTGAAATTTATTACAAATTTAGGAAAATCCGGTATGATTTATATTGTTATAGTTGCTATTTTATTATTATTTAAGAAAACAAGAAGACAAGGAATTGTACTAGGATTTTCAATATTGTTTGCTACAATTGTTTGTTATATACTAAAATATAGTGTAACACGTCCTAGACCATATACATTATTTGATACATCCTATTATACTTATTGGATTGAGACCGGTAAAACTACTGAAAAATGTTTTTCATTTCCGTCAGGACACACTACATGTGCTTCTGCTTTTGCGTTCTCTTTATTTTTCTTAACTAAGAGCAAATGGCGTTATTTCTATATTTTTATTCCCCTTATAATGGCCTACACAAGAATTTATTTTTCAGTTCATTATTTTACAGATTGTCTTATGGGCTTTTTTTTGGGACTAATTTTTTCATATATTTCAGTTTCTTTGAATAATCATTTTTTTAAAAAACAGTTTAAGTAATGCCTAATAACTATGTATAGATAGATACTAATATATCTTATTTTGTTGAAATGCAGGTAAACATATGTTAAACTATTTATACGATGTAAGCGTTTGCTTAAGACTATTTTTAAAAATTGGAGTGATTTTTATGGAAGATATTAAACAATTAGGTATAAAAGAAGTAGACGAAGCAGTAAAGAAGGCACAAGTGTGTTTAGATAAATATGAATCTTTTACACAAGAACAAATTGATTATATAGTAGCTAAGGCTAGCGTTGCGGCTCTTGATCAACATGGCTATTTAGCTAAATTAGCGCTTGAGGAAACTCGTAGAGGCGTTTTTGAAGATAAGGCAACTAAAAATTTATTTGCCTGCGAATATGTTGTAAATAATATTAGACCACTTAAGACAGTTGGAATTGTTAGTGAAGACACTGTTACAGGTATTACTACTATTGCAGATCCTGTAGGTGTTGTATGCGCTATAACTCCTGTGACAAACCCTACTTCAACAGCTATTTTTAAGGCATTAATCTGTTTAAAGACAAGAAACCCTGTTATTTTCTCATTCCATCCCTTAGCACTAAAGTGTTCTATTGAAGCAGCTAGAATTGTACGTGATGCTGCGATTGCGGCAGGTGCACCAGAGGATTGTATTCAATGGATTGAACATCCTTCGATGGAAGCAACTTCAGCTTTAATGAATCATGAAGGGGTTGCGACTATACTTGCAACCGGCGGAAACGCAATGGTTAAATCTGCTTATTCATGTGGTAAACCAGCTCTTGGTGTGGGTGCAGGTAATGTACCTTCGTACTTAGAGAAAAGTTGTAATATAAAACAAGCAGTAAATGATGTTGTTATGTCAAAATCATTTGATAATGGTATGATTTGTGCTTCTGAGTCAGCTATTTTTGTTGACGAAGATATCTATGATGAAGTTGTAAAAGAATTAGTTTCGTATGGTGTTTATATGTGTAATGACACTGAGAAAAAGAAGCTGATTAAATACATGTTTAACGTTGAAAAGAAAAGTGAATATCAAAATGCAAGTCTAAACGGAGCTGTTGCAGGTAAGAGTGCACACTTTATTGCAAGTCAAAGTGGTTTTGAAGTACCAGAAGAGACTAATATTTTAGTTGTAAAATGCGAAGAGGTTGGAGTTAGTGAACCAATGAGTAGAGAAAAACTTTCTCCTGTTCTTGGCTTATACAAAGTAAGTGGAAAAGAAGAAGGCTTTGCAAAATCTAAGGCTATGGTTGAATTCCATGGTTTAGGTCATACGGCCGCAATCCACACTGAAGACGAAACTATAGCTCATGAGTTTGGTCTTTTAATGCCTACACTTCGTATTATTTGGAATTCTCCTTCGACATTTGGTGGTATAGGTAATATTTATAATTCTCTAATACCTTCATTTACTCTTGGTTGTGGTTCTTATGGACACAATTCAGTTGGTGGAAATGTTTCCGCATGTAATTTATTAAATTATAAAAAGATTGGTAAGAGGAGAAACAATATGCAATGGTTTAAAGTTCCTTCAAAAATTTACTTTGAAAGAAATTCAATTGAATATTTACATCAAATGAAGGAAATGCATAGAGTTATTATTGTAACTGATAGATCGATGGTTGATTTAGGTTATGTAGATAGAGTAACTGATCAATTTAAACTTCGTGATAAGTCTGTACAATATGAATTATTCTGTGATGTTGAAAGTGATCCTGATATTGAGACAGTTTATAAGGGCGTTGAACTTATGAATTCATTTAACCCAGATACTATTATTGCACTTGGTGGTGGCTCACCTATTGATGCGGCTAAAGGCATGTGGTTATTCTATGAAAATCCTGATGTTGATTTTAACGATCTAAAGCAAAAGTTTATGGATATTCGTAAACGTGCATTTAGATATCCTGAACTTGGTAAGAAAGCTAAGCTTGTATGTATTCCTACTACAAGTGGAACAGGCAGTGAAGTTACACCATTTGCGGTTATTTCTGACAAAAAGAATAATAAGAAATATCCTTTAACTGATTACTCTTTAACTCCTACAATCGCAATTATAGACCCAGAATTTACTATGACTTTACCTCGTTCTGTTACAGCAGATACTGGAATGGACGTATTAACACATGCTACAGAAGCATTCGTATCAACTATGGCTAACGACTATACTGATGGTTTAGCGCTTCAAGCTGTTAGAATGGTATTTAAATATTTAAAGAGAAGTTATGATTCAGGAAAATTTGATCCTGAAGCACGTGAAAAAATGCATAATGCATCTTGCTTAGCAGGTATGGCATTTGCGAACGCATTCCTTGGTATTAATCACTCTCTAGCTCACAAACTAGGTGCTTATTATCATATTCCACATGGAAGACTTATTGCAATTTTACTTCCACATGTAATTAGATATAATGGCAAAAAACCAACCAAGTTATCTACTTGGCCAAAGTATAATTATTACCAAGCTGATACAAAATATATGGAATTAGCTCAAAACATCGGGCTTAATGTATCAACTCCAGAAGAAGGCGTAGAAGCTTATGCAAAAGCGTGCGGAGAACTTGGAAAGTCAATTGGCATTAAGATGAATTTAAAGAGTCAAGGCATTGATAAAGATGAATTCTATTCACATATTGAAGAGATCGCATATCTTGCATACGAAGACCAATGTTCACCGGCTAATCCTCGTGTACCAGTCGTAAGTGATATGATTGAAATATTAAAATTAGCTTACGATAGTGAAGAATTTTTATAATTAAGGTAAAACTAAGCTTATGCTTATTTTTATAGACAAATTGGAATAGTTTGGTATTATTAATAACAAAGTTAACAGTTTAGGTTATTAATATAAATAAACTATAAATTTCCTTTTGTTTTCGATTTATAGTATAAATATAATGTGATTTTAAGTAATGTAATTTCCCTATGCATAAAATTGATTTATTATTTATATTTAAATCATTTGATTAAGAGACTTATGTCTCTTTTTCTTTTAAAATTATGATACAATAAATAGAGGTATTTTTTATGGAAGAATTTAATACTAAATTTGATTTTACTAATAAACAATCTAGAACATTTCAATTTATCTGCGAAATAGATGAAATTAAACCTTATTTAGCTTATATATTATGTAAAATGGCTAAAGATGATAATTATATAATATGCCAAATGGAATTACTTGGAGTATGTCATGATCAAAATAATACTAAATTTTATCCACTTGGTACAGATTTTTATTCACAAACTAGATATGACTACACAGGAAGTCTTGATTCATTTAATTCTTTAATAAGAGATGATAAAGATTTACTTGAAGATGCATTATCTTCACTTTTATTTATTATAAATAAACATAAAGATGAAGTAAGAGAAGGAGTAGATAAAATAAGATGGGAAGACTAGAAAAATTGCTTAAGACTTTGAGTATTGAAGAAAAACTTGAATTAACATATGGTTCTGGGTATTGGTTAACTTGTGAGGCTTTAGATATTAAGAAAAAAATTGTAACAGACGGACCACATGGTGTAAGACTTCAAAACCATGATTTAGATAAATTTTTCATAGAAGATTCGATTCCATCTTATTCTTACCCAAGTCTTTCAACCTTAGCTAATTCTTTTGATGATAAATTAATAAATGAAGTGGCGTATCAAATTGGTTTAGAGGCAAATTCTTTAGGTGTTTCCTTACTTTTAGGACCTGGTTTAAATATTAAAAGAGATCCAAGAGGAGGTAGAAACTTTGAATATTTTTCTGAAGATCCGCTTCTTTCAGGCAGACTTGGTTACTCATATGTAAAAGGAGTCCAGAGAGCTTCTGTGGGTTCTACATTAAAACACGTAGCACTTAATAATCAAGAAACATTTCGTTTTTTGTCAAACTCCGTTGTAGACAAACGCACATTTAGAGAACTTTATTTTCTTCCTTTTGAATTGTCTTTAAAAGCTAAACCTGAAGCCGTTATGACTTCATATAATTTAATAAACGGTACTTATTCAACAGAAAATAGTTTGATAATGAACGATTTAATCAGAAATGAATTAAATTATGAAGGGTTTTTTATCTCGGATTGGGGTTCAAGAAATGAACCAGTAAAAAGTATTAAATCAGGACTTAATCTTGAAATGCCAGGGGTAGATAAAACTAGAAATAAGTACATCTTAGAAGCTTATAAAAAAGGACTTCTTACTTTACAAGATATAAATAAAGCTGTAAAACCTGTTTTAAAATTCTTACTTAAGGAAAATAAAAAGAAGAATTTTGACGAAGAAAGAGCAAAAAGAGTTGCACTTAAAGCGGCGCTTTCTTCAATTGTTTTACTAAAAAATGAGGATAATATTTTACCATTGAATAAAAAGGACAAAGTGCTTATAGTAGGTGGCTTTTTTGCTGATAATAGATTCCAAGGTTCAGGCTCAAGCAAAGTAAATCCTAAAATTCGTATTACTCCTAAAGATGCATTTGATAAGCATAAGATAAAGTATGATTTTATTGAATCATTTGATATTAATTCAAATTTAACAAACTATAAAGAGGCTTTAAAGATTGCTTCAAATTATTCAAAAATATTAGTATTTACAGGTCTTCCTGATAAATTAGAAAGCGAAGGATTCGATAAAGAAAATCTAAATCTTCCTCAAAATTATGTTGAATTTATAAACGAGTTATCAAATATTAATAAAAACATAGTAAGTATTGTATGCGCAGGAAGTCAAACAGATACAACTTATGATAAAAATATCAAAGGCTTACTTTATGCATATTTAGCTGGTGGATATGCAGGAGAAGCGATTTATCAAATACTATATGGTAAATATAATCCTAGTGCACGTTTAGCTGAAAGTTTTGTAAATAGTATTGAGGATACTTATTTAAAAGATAAATATCCTGTACAAGATAAAAATAATTTGTATTCCGAAGGCTTATATGTAGGATATTCTTATTATTACTATAAAGGAATAAAACCAAAATATGAGTTTGGTTATGGATTAAGTTATAACAAAAATATTTATTCTAATTTTACTTTTGAAAATAATAAAATATCATTTGATGTGAAAAATAGTGATAGAGCTGGAAATGATACAATATTTTTGTTTGTAGAAGACAATAATAAATATATTCGTTTAAAGGATTATAAAAAAATATATTTAAAATTAAATGAAACAAAGAATGTATCATTTGAATTAAATGATGATTATTTTAAATTTTTCAGTACTAAAGCAAATAAATTTGTTAAACCGAATGGTAAATTTATAGTATCTATTGGCTTATCTATTTCTAATATTCTTTATACTAAAGAAGTAGAGATTAAAGGTGAGGAGGATTATGTATCACCAAAATTTGAAGTAGAATTAAAAGAAGGATTGATTGAATCAAATGAATTTTCATTATCTAGTACTTTGTCAGATTTTAAGGATACGGACAGTTTTAAAGAACTTCAAGATTTAGTTAAGAGTGATATTGATATTTCTGAAATTAAAGATGAAATGACTCGCCACGAAAGATCTGTAGCTTATACATCTACACCCCTTAGATTCTATACTAATTACGTAGATTTAAACGTTACACTTTATGATTTGCTTAAATATATTGAAATTGAAAATAAAAAATAAAAAATGATAAAGACAAATAATAACTAAAATGCTATAATACATCGAAAAGAGGGTGCGCAAATGAAGAAAAACTTTTTATTTGTTAATATGTTTTGGATATTTGTTTGTGGATTTCTTGGTATTGTTTTTTTCGTTTCACGTAGAGAGGTAGAAGGAGTTTGGCTTTTATCTAGTTATACAAATATCATAAAAACGTTTTACGTACCACTTGTACTTGCAATTATATGTTTAACTAGCGCTTATCTGCTTGGAAAAGTGCCAAAAACAAAAGATGCATTTATAGACACCGTTTTAATAGAAACATTTATTGTTGTTTCGTTAGTTGTAATAACACTTTTACTGATTACTACTAATAAAATAAATTTTTTGCCTAAAGGATATCATAAAGTATTTCATTACTTTATAATTAGTTCTATTTTAGGTTATCTTTTGTTTTTAACATTAATATGTTTACTTAAAGTTTGTTATAAACTTATATTTACTGATTTAAAAGAAAAAAATACATATAAAGAAATTTCTCTATTGTTAACACCATCTCTTATATGGAGTGGTGTTCTAGTTTGTTTAATTCATGCGAAATTTTTAGCAAGTGAGAATATAATTCCAAGTATTAAAGGATATTTAGTTTGGATAAACAAAGGTACTTTAGTCTTACTTATTGTATCTGGAATTTTTATTACCATAACTCACTTATTAGGTTCAATTTTTACTAAAAATTGTAAAAAACTGATTTTATGTGCATTTCTATGGATTAGTGTTTCTATTTTTGTTGCTTTAATTTCTAGATATAACTACAATTTAGGCCCAAATTTTAAGCATTTGTCAGAAGTTTCTTTATTTATCTTAGGTACATATTTTATTCCTTTTCTTATTTTGATAGTTTGTTATTCTATAAGAGCATTTGTTGTTTATTGTTCTAAGGATTATCCTTTGCTTAATATGAAACGTAAGGAATATAATGAATCAAATAAGCAAAATGAATTTAATTCAAACAATGAATAAAATTTATTATTGATATAATCTATAAAAAAATGATAAAATATATAAAATTTAGAAGGATAAAGCCTTCGTATTATGTCGAGGTAATATGCAAAAATTATTGATTTTAGACCGAGACGGCGTTGTAAACAATGAATACGGCGACGTTTACAAAGAAGAAGATTTCACATTTACACCTGGATTTTTTGAAATGTGTAAAAAATTTCAAAAAAAGGGATTTAAAATAGTTATATGTTCTAACCAATCAGGTATAGCTAAACGATTATTTTCTATAGAACAGTATAAAAATATAACTTATTATATGATAGATGAATGTAAAAAACGTGAGGTTTTTATTGATAAGACTTATGTTTGTCCGCATCGTGATAGTGATAACTGTTCTTGCCATAAACCAAAACCAGGTATGATCTTACAAGCAATACAAGATTTTGATGCAAGTGTAAAGATGAGTATAGCAGTTGGAGATAAAATGTCTGATATCGATGCTTACCATGCGGCCGGACTAAAGAAAATTTATTTCTTACAAGCAGAAAATCCTGTGAAGGAAAGAGATTTTGACTTTACAATTGTAAATTCATTGGAGGAAATTTAAATGAACGTTTTAGTTCTAGGAGGAGCAGGGTACATTGGCTCACATACAACTGTCGAATTAATTAATAATGGATACACGTGCATTATCTACGATAATTTATCAAATTCTAATGTTGTTGTTATTGATAGAATTGAACAAATTACAGGCGTTCGTCCTATCTTTATTAAAGGTGATATCCTAGATGTAGAAAAATTAGATCAAGTATTTAAAGACTACGAAATTGATGTTGTAATTAATTTTGCAGGACTTAAGGCTGTAGGAGAGAGTGTAGTAAAACCTCTTGAATATTATAATAATAATATTTCGGGTGCAATCAATGTCTTAAATGTGATGAAAAAATATAAAGTATATAACTTTATCTTTTCTTCGAGTGCAACCGTTTACGGAGACCCTGTAAGTGTACCTGTTGATGAAACTTTTAAAACTGGTGGTACAACTAACCCATATGGTACAACGAAGTTATTTATTGAACAAATTTTAATGGATTTATACAATGCAGAAAAAAATTTCAACATTGCGATTTTAAGATATTTTAATCCTATCGGTGCCCATCCTAGTGGCTTAATTGGTGAAGATCCTAATGGAATTCCTAATAATTTAGCTCCTTATATTACGCAAGTTATGGTTGGAAAACGTAAAGAATTAACTATATTTGGTACAGATTACGAAACAGAAGACGGTACATGTATTAGAGATTATATTCACGTTTGTGATTTAGCACATGGACATGTGCTTGCAATTAATAAACTAAAAGAAAAATCAGGTCTCGTAATTTATAATCTTGGTACAGGCAAAGGTTCAAGTGTATTTGATGTACTTCATGCCTTTGAGCGTGCATATGGTTCACCTATCCCTTATAAAATTGGACCTAGAAGAAGCGGAGACATCAAAGCTAACTATACAAAAGTTGATAAAGCTTATAAAGAATTAGGTTTTAAAGCAAAGTATGATATAAACGACATGGCTCGTGATTCGTGGAATTGGCAAAAAAATAATCCAGATGGATATAACACGAAGAAGTAAAAGAAATTAAATATAATTATTGTTCTTTAATCTATATTGGTTAGAGAACTTTTTTAAATAAAAAAAAGCACCCGAAGGTGCTTGATTATAATATTTCACGTTTAAAATATCCTCTAGTATTAGTTTTATTATTAAAATAAGAACGAGTAGAGTTATTAAATAATTTATCTTTAAATTGTCTAATTATTTCTTTTGTTTTCTCTTTAGATTCAATAGTAAATTGTAATCTAAATCTGTTTGTAAATGGTTTAATTTGATTCAAATCATCAATTAAATTTAAAGCTTTATCATTATAGATATGGGTAATACAATTTTTTCTTGAAGTAGGAAATTTAGAATATGAATCTTCTAAGTCGTATTTATGATTCATACATTTACCGCATTCACCGTAACGTTTTAAAGGACAATATTTTAATGTCATAAGATTTTGGTGTCCGTATACCGTAATCTCAAGATTTGGATTTGTTTTATATTTATTAATATATGAATTATATACATTAGATATTTCATTTTGAGACATTTCAAGTGATAATGTAATAATATCTACACCCTCTTTGTGTAAATAGTAAATTGACTCACTATTACATACATTAAATGAATAATCACTAACAATAGTGTTTTCTTCATTTTTATAGTGATATATTCCACCGTATGATCCAACAAGAATTAGACCATGTTTTTCATCATATTTTGCATCAACATAAGGAGAGTAGTTTTTAAAGTATATATTATCTAAACCTTCTTCAATACAAGCTTCGTATTGTTCTTCTGTAGTACAAAATGCTGCTAAGACGTTCTCCTTGATTTCGTAGGTAAACTCGGTTAATTCTTCACTAGATATAAAATTATTACGTTTACCTTGATAGTAGTCTTCAATATCATCTACTAAATTTCTTCTAGCTTCATTAATTGATGCAATAGGCATGAATAAATCACCAATTAAGTGATTGTTTATTTTGTCTAAATAAAGCGAAGTTTCATTTAACTTAGATAATTGTTTTATTAAAGTTTCGTCATCAATCGGTCTTTTTGAAGCAGCATCAAAGTTAGAAGAACTTTGACCTTTAAAAGTTTGAGCATTAATTGTAACAACTAATTCAAGCGGCTTATTGACAGAGCCATAAACATCAATTGTAATAGGTCGCTTAAATTCGTTTGTAATTGATAAATCGATAGAAGAATCGATCATCTTATAAATCTTAGAACCAGGCGTCAAATCTTTAAATATATTAAGTAAGCAAACATCTTTTGATCTTTCAATTTCATTATTTTTCAAATCGAACATTGAATCAACAGTAAAGAAATAATCTTCACCATTATTTCCGCCTTCGATTCTGATTCTATCTTTTATTTGTAGATTTCTAGATAATTTAACTTTTGTAAGTTTACCTACTTTTTTATCGATTTCACCGATTAATGCGCCCTCATTATTTTTCTTAGTAATATCTACAATTTGACCTCTGTCTTCGTTGAATAAAAAACCTTTAGTATAGTTTCTATGGAATATAGTATCAAGATTTTTAGGGTTATAGTCTTTATTATCAAGTTTTTTTCTATATTCACTTACAACCATTTTAACATATTCAGGTTCTTTCATTCTTCCTTCAATCTTTAAAGAATCAACACCGATTTCTTTTAAATCAGAAAGATTAGAAGAAGTATTAAGATCGCGCATTGATAAATGGAAACCTTCTTCAACAAGTTCGTCATCTTTATAAAGCTTATAGTTTCTACGACAATTTTGTGCACATCTACCTCTATTACCACTTCTAAGTGTTAACATAGAAGAGAATAAACATCCACCACTATATGATACACATAAAGCTCCGTGTGCAAATATTTCAAGAGGCATGGAAGTAGAATTTTTAATGTGTTTAATTTCTTCAAAACTTACTTCACGAGCTAATACACAACGTTTAGCACCAAGGCGATCAAAGAAGTAGACATCATTTAAATCTTTTAATCCAACTTGAGTAGAGATATGAGCTTCCATACCAGGACAATGATTAATAATAAAGTTTATAATTGAAAAATCTGCGGCTATAACGCCGTCAACTCCAAGCGCATGTAATTCTTTAACATAATTCTTGCAATCTTCAATTTCGCTTTCTTTTAGTTCTGTGTTAACCGTAACATAAATCTTTTTATTTATTTCATGAGCTAATTTTAAACCTTTAGCTAATTCATCAAGACTTAAGTTCTTTGCATAAGCACGAGCTCCGAATCGTTCGGTCGCAAGATATATTGCATCTGCACCATTATATAAGGCTTGTTTTAAGCATTCAAAATCTCCTGCTGGAGCTAATAATTCTGTAAACATATAAATCACCTTTTAAATTATATCGTATTTTGATTTAAAATAAAAAGAATTATTCAAAAAATATTCATACTTTATTTCAAAAAATTGTTATAATAGTATTGTTTGATTTGGGGTGAAAAAATGATTATAAATAATGTATTAGAAATACTAGAGGCGGTAGAAAGTTCTGAAGCTGCTAGTACAACTAATGAAACTAGTCAAATTATCGACTGGCCGGCACTTTGGAACGCAATTATTCAATGGGCTTCTACAACTGGTGTTAAATTAATTTTAGGTCTTATAGCACTATTTATTTTATTTAAATTAACTAATAAATTTGGTAAATCTATTAAGAAAAAAATGGTAAGAAAGAATTGTGATAAAACAATTACTTCTGTAGTTTACCAAATGATTACAATTGGTTTAAAAGTTGTATGGTTTATCTTATTTTTAGGACTAATTGGTATTGAAACTGCCTCAATTGGCTCAATTATTGCATCCATAAGTGTAGCAATTGGTTTGGCGGTTCAAGGATCTCTTGCAAACTTTGCAGGTGGTATCATGATTGTATGCACTCGTCCTTTTAAAGTGGGAGATTTTATACAAGCTCAAGGATATTCAGGAACTGTTGAAGATATTCGTTTCTTCTATACACATGTTGTTACAACAGATAATAAATTAGTTTTAATTCCTAATGGTATTTTAGCTAATGGTACAATTGTTAACGTTAATGTCAAAGAATGCCGTAGAGTTGATGAAGTCTTTGAGGTTGCTTACGAAGCTGATTACAAGAAAGCAATTCAAGTTATTAGAGATGTTATTTTAGCTAATGATAAGGTATTAACTGATAAACCTATCATGGTTAAAATGTCTGAACATGGTGACTCAGGTATTATGATTACAGCTCGTTGCTGGACAAATACTGAAAACTACTGGGATGTTCATTTCTATATGCTTGAAGAAGTATGGGATGCACTTGAGGCTGCAGGTATCGATGTACCTTATAGTAAACTTGATGTTAACCTATATAACAAAACTGAAGAAGTTGCAAAGCAAATTGAAAACAAATAAGATAGTGGCACAATTGTGCCATTTTCTTTTTTTCTCTAATTTTATTAACACAGTAAAATATTTAGTGATATAATCAAATTAAGGAAGAAAAAAGAAAAGGTGAAAATATGAAAATTGCAGTTGATTGCAGATACTTAGGTCACTCTGAAATCGGTAGAATGTTAGAGGGGATTTTAGCTAATTTTGATTATACTAAAAATCAGTTTGTTCTAATTGGAAAGAAGGAATATATCGAAAGATATCCTAATTGTTATTATGTATATGATGACA
Source organism: Alistipes finegoldii (assembly GCA_963621965.1). Classification (GTDB taxonomy): domain Bacteria; phylum Bacillota_I; class Bacilli_A; order Acholeplasmatales; family Anaeroplasmataceae; genus JAEELC01. The sequence continues at coordinate 28,124 of CAVFGN010000013.1, read as the reverse complement.
CCGATCCTACAAAATTACCATTACTTTATAAGATTGATGTTAGAACAATAAATAAATGCGATGCTTTCTTTACTCCGTCTTTTATTGTACCAATTGGAATACATAAAAAAATAGTATCAATGATACCTAATTTAATGTGGTTAGATCATAAAGAACTAAATAAAGGAAGAATTGATTCAAGACACAAAAAAAGAAGACTTGAGCGAGCACTTAAAAAAAGTACTACAATATTTACTCCGTCTTTATGGGCTAAAAAGAGAATAAAGGCAAACTTTGGTGATAAATATTATCCTAAGATTAAAATTGTAAAGCCAGGTGTATCAAAATCATTTTTAGATAACTTTAATAATCATAAGAAAAAAGGTTATGTAATGTATACCTCTAACTTCAAAAAGATGTCAGGTATTGAAACATTACTTAATGCAATTAAAGATTTACCTAATCTTGATTTGAAGATTTTAGGAAGAAGATCTAAATTTTTAGAAGAACGTCCTGAGTTAAGTGATCTTATAATGTATCCAAATGTTAGTTTTACTGAAAAAATTACAAATAGTGAGATGTTAGAATTTATTCAAACAGCAAAATTCTTAGTTGTACCTTCTTTGTATCAAGGTTTCTCTGAAGCAACACTTGAAGCGATCAATCTAGGTACTAAACCTATTATCTCTGATATTGAACCTTACAAGGAATTGTTTGGGGATGCGCCCGTAGAATTCTTTAAAGCTGGAGATGTAAGTGATTTAAAAGAAAAACTTATTGTTACAAGTCCTAATGTAGAAATGCCAGAGGGATTTAACGAAGAATATGATTCGAGTGTTTTAGCTAATGCAATTTTAGAATCACTTGGCGCTAATTTATAATTATTATCCGTTAGAGAAATCTAGCGGATTTTTAACTAAAAAAATTCATACTATTCATATTTAACACACAAAAATATTTCTATCTTATGTATAATTTTGATATAATTAAAATGGTGATTTTTATGAATGAAGAATACTTAGCTAGAATGAAATCTATTTTAAATGATAAATATGATTTATATATAAATGCACTTAAAGAGAAACCTTTAAGATCTATTAGATTAAATAATATTGATTATGATACTTTTATCAAGAACATTGATATGGATTTAGAGAAAATTGAATATGATATAGATGGATATTATTTAAATAATGATAAAAAATACGGAAATCATCCTTACCATCATTTAGGCGCTTTTTACTTCCAAGAACCAAGCGCAATGATGCCTGTAAATCTTTGTGATTTTAATGGAGATGAACTTGTATTAGATCTTTGCGCTTCCCCTGGTGGCAAGTCTAGCCAAATTGCAAAACGTATTCCAAATGGAACGTTAGTATCTAATGAAATAGATTCTAAAAGAGCAAATGTATTATTTCAAAATCTAGAACGTATGTCGCTTTCTAACGTTTATATTACAAATAACTCAAGTTTAGAATTAGCTAATACATTTCCTAACACATTTGATGTGATTTTGGTGGACGCACCATGTTCTGGCGAAGGTATGATGAGAAAAGATGAAATGGCGCGTGATATGTGGACAAAGGAAAATGTCATGTTGTGCAAAGAGCGAGACATTGAGATAATTAATAATGCTAATAAGATGTTAAAATGTGGCGGTAAACTAATATATTCAACTTGCACATTCTCACGCGAAGAAGATTGTGATATGGTTGAATACATTATAAGTTTGGGGTATGAGTTACTTCCTATAAAAGAGAATTTTTATAAATTTGGGGAAAAGGGATTTATCGATAATACTTTAAGAATATATCCTTTTAATAAAGGCGAAGGTCAATTTATGGCAATACTTAAAAAGACAAGCGAAAATAGTGGCTCTTTTAAACATTTAAAGAAGATAAGCGATAAAGACATTAAAATAGTAGAAGAATTTATTGAAAATAATACTACTTTAAGAGTTAAAGATTTAAATATAGTTAAATATAAAAATAGATATTATATTGATAAATTTGATGTTGAAAATAAGAATTTAAATGTTAAAAATTTGGGTGTAGAACTTGGTGAGGTTGTTAAAAATAGATTTGAACCTTACCACCATTTCTTTAAAGCTCTTGGTATGTATTTTAAAAATAAAGTAGAACTTGAAATAAATGACCCTAGAGTTGATCATTATTTAAAAGGTGAAGAAATAATTTGCGAGAGCAAAGCAGGATACGGTGTTATTATTGTAGATAATAATGTATTAGGTGGTTTTAAGGCATCTAATAATCACTTAAAAAATCATTATCCTAAAGGACTTAGAAATACAAAATTATATTATGAGGATTAATTATGACAAAAGAAACTGAATCATTTTGGGAAGAGTTAAAAAAAACTAATCCCTTAAGTTTAATTATATTTTATTTAATAATCTATGTGTTTGGTACACTTCTTGTATCTTTAATTGTTTGCTTTGTAGTGTCTAAAATACACAACTTAGATTTTAAAGAAGCATACAATTTGGGTATGGGAACTACAAAAACGGATGATATTACATTTAGTAATAATATTTACTATACAGTGCAAGCTTACACTAACGTATTTAGTTATTTCTTATTGTTTATAGAAACTGTTTTAATAGGACATGCGTATTTAAAAGAAGATGCAAGTATTTTTAAAAATAAGAAACAAATATTATTTGTTATCTTAGTTGCAATCTTATTTACCGCATTCAATGCACTAACTGGAAAACTTGCGACATTCCTTGTAAGCAAAGTAAGTGAAAATACTACAAGCGAAAACGAACAATTGATTCGTAACATGATAGAAAACGGTCATCAAATACCTGTTGGTATTTCAATTATAATGTTTGCGCCTATCGTTGAAGAATTAGTATACAGAAAATCTATCATGGAATTAGCTGATAAGCTTCATCCAGCACTTCAAATTTCAATATCTTCTCTTTGTTTTGCCCTTCCTCACATGTTATCAAGCATCGGCTATTCTTTCTTGCCATTTATGATTTTAACTATTACTTATTTGCTTTCTGGTATTGCTTTAAGTGTTATTTACTATGTATTCAAAAGAAATGTTTATGCATCTACAATTTCTCACCTTGTAAGTAATGCGTTTTCTTTTATAATGTTACTTTAATATGAGATTTTTATATTGTCCTAATTGTGGCAAGAAAACAAGCCCTAAACAACTTGGGGATGATTTAGTTGATTATTGTCCTAATTGCGCATCGGCCCTACATAGTTTCTTTTACACTTGTGTAATAATTGTACTTGTGAACAAGGAAAACAAAGTTTGTGTTATTAAACAAAGTTATGGTGAGAATAAATATGTTTTAGTTGCTGGTTTTGTAAATCTACATGAGTCTCTTGAAGAATGTGTTAAACGAGAAATAGCAGAAGAGACCGGGCTTTGTACTAAAAGTATTAAATATATAGGAAGTTTTCCTATGGAAAATAAAGATAATTTAATGGTAGGGTATGTTGCACATATCGATGGTTTAATCTCGCTTTCAAGTGAGGTCAAAGAAATTCAATTTGTAGATATCAATGAAGCTTTAAATTTGTTAAAAGATGCGAAGATTGCACATAAAGTGGTTCAAAAATATAAGGAGGAAATGTATGATAGATAATTATAAAGATTTTAAGATTTTTTTGAATACAATAGATAAATCAAACAAACCTTCTTTATTACTTCACACTTGTTGTGCACCTTGTTCAACTCACACTATAAAAGTGCTATATGAGTATTTTAATTTAACTGTATTTTTCACAAATGATAATATTTATCCTTTTGAAGAATATCAAAAAAGATTAATTGAAGAAGAAGAGTATTGTAAGAAATTAAATATACCGGTTATTCATGATACATATGATCATAGTGATTACTTAAATTGTGTCAAAGGTGATGAAGCTAAAGGTGAGAAAAGTATTAGATGCTACAAGTGTTACACACTTCGTTTAGAAAAGACTGTCCAAAAAGCAAGCTTATTAAAATTTGATTTTTTTACAACAAGCTTATCAATTTCTCCATATAAAATATCTAGATGGATTAATGAAATTGGTTATATAATGGAAGAAAAATATAATATTAAATATTTATTTTCTGATTTCAAAAAAGAAGAAGGATATAAAGATAGTATAAAGATGAGTTTGAGAGAAAATATGTATCGTCAAGACTATTGTGGCTGCGAGTTTAGCAAGCAAGAGAGGAATGATTCAATACGGAAAAACTTGGATTAGCGTTATGTGGTGGTGGCGCAAAAGGATCCTACGAGGCAGGTTGCTTTAAAGCCTTTAGGGAACTTGATATACACTTTAATATTGTAACAGGTACATCTATAGGATGCTTAAACGGTGCAATGTATTGCCAACATGAAGAGGATAAAGCTATTGAATTGTGGAATAGAATTACAGCTAATATGATAATCAAATATGGCTTTAACTTTGATAAACTTGATATAATCAAGGGATTTAAAAATGATAAAAATTCTATTACATTCTTATTTCAATATTTAACAAATAGAGGGTCTGATGTTGGTCCCTTAAAAAAATTATTTAAACAATATATTAATACAGATTTAATCATAAATTCTGACGTGGATTTTGGTATCGTAACTGCAGAATTTCCACAAATGAAAGGAGTAGAAGTTTTAGCTAATAAACTAGATAGTAGTTTAATTGAACAATACATATTAGCTTCAGCTTCTGCTTGGCCAGTGTTCCCTGTATGTAAAATATTAGATAAACAATATGTTGACGGTGGTTACTACGACAACTTGCCTATAAACTATGCGTTTAAACTCGGTAGTTCAAAAGTTGTAGCTGTTGATTTAAATTATGAGCCAATGCATAAAGAATATCTAAATCTAGGCTCTGTAAGATATATCAGACCTAAACACAATTTAGGTGGTTTCATGAAGTTTGAACATGAACAAATAATGAATAACATGGATTTGGGTTACCTTGATACTATGAAAAGTTATCAAAGACTTAAAGGCTTTAGACAAACTTTTTTCTTAGATGATTTCGATATTGATTTTAAGAAATTTGAAGATAGAATTATTGAAGTGTATGCAACGTTTAACAAACAAGGTGCGCGTTATAGTAAAAAGGCAGATCAAAACATCACTGTTTTTGATAGACTTAAAGAATATACTGATACAACTGTTTTAGATAGTGAAACAATGTTTATAAGAAGTGCAGAAATTTTAGCTGAATATTTTGATATTTCTTTCTACAAAGCTTATAACATTAAAGAATTTTTGAATACTTTGAATAAATTTGTATCTAAAATTGAATATAAAAAGGATGTTGTTGAACAACTTGATAAAGCAAAAAAGACAGATAAGAAGCGTGAGATTTTAGATAAAACTGATGATTTAACATTAATTAGAATGATGTATGAATTAATTAAAAACGGTGAACATTTAAATTTAAATTCATTATCGCTTTTATATTCAGCTAAACTTAATGTTTTAATTTCAACTTTATTACTAGAATTTGTCTATAAAGAAGGATTATTGAATGATTAAATTAAATCTTAAAGGCGATATATATTTAATCTCTGATATTCATGCAAATTTATCTTTATTTAAAGAAAGCATTAATACTATTGATTTAAATAAAGATTATTTGTTTATTTTAGGCGATTTAATTGAAAAAGGCGAAGACAATATTAAAATCTTAGATTTTTTAATGGAGTTGAAAAATAAGTATTTTAGTCATTTGCATATACTAAAAGGTAATTGTGATTTAGTATTTGATAAATTAAGGGGAAATATAGATAACGAACTTTTAAAGAAATATTCGCTTAAACTAGGTCATACTATATTAAATGAATTTTTAGAAGGTATCAATGTTGATAAAAATAATATAAGTGACTACTCCAAGTATATTGATACTATTAAAGATAAATACAAGAAGTACTATGATTTTATAGATTCTTTGCCTTTAAGCATTTTGATTAATGATAATATTTTATTAACACATGCGGATTCTTTTGAGTCAGAAAACAAAGGATTAATTAAAAAAGATGATTTTTATAAAGATTATAAATTAAACATCGTAGGTCATATGCCTACTATGATGTATAAAAAATTACCTTCGCTTGATCCTATTAAAATTGATAAGGTTTTGTATATTGATGGTGGAAATAATGTTGTACGCTTTGGTGGTTTAAACTTAGTTAAATTAAATTTAGAAACTCTAAATTATACTTATCAAACATTTACTAAATACAAAGATGTTGAGGTAATCTACAAACAAAGTGCTAAAGGCAATACTTATATACCGGTTAAAACAAAAGTAGAATCTTATTGCAATAAAAAATCTTACTATATAGTTAAAATTAATAACGAAGACTTATATGTAGAAAAAGAAAATTTAGTTGATAATATGTACGCGTATGATGCAACTAACATATTCTTATCTTTAAAAAAAGGTGAGATTGTTAAGCTTGTTAAAGTGTGCGATGACCTAAGTTTTATTCTAAAAAATAATATCTGTTCGCTTAGTTTAACTAAAAATTTAAAATTATAAAATCTTGTCCTACATGATAATGTAGAATATAGACACAAAAGAGGTGTTAATATGAAATTTAAAAGTAACGGAGCTTTCTATACTTTAGATATAAATGATGAAGAAAAAAATGCAATCGAAGAAGAACTAGATAATTTGAATGCTGTATTAGAACAATATGATTTAGGTTATATACCATTTGTTGATTTTAAATATGATTTAGAAAAATTGGCTGATAAAAAGCAAAATACTGACCTTGGGTATTTATTAAATGAATATTTTATTAGTTCTTTCTATGCAATTATTGATACTTATAATTTAGAAAATAACAAAAAAGCTGATGAGGTGGCACTTGACTTAGAAAAATCTGATAGTGCATATTATGATTTATCTAATGCTTTAACAAACTGTATCGAAAATATTGAACAAAGGTTTAATATAAAGACAGAAAAACCTGTAGGATATATTGAGGAAAAAGATTTAAGAGATATGATTACAAAAAATCATACATTCTCAAATAAAAACATAGCATTTAGATACTATGTAGAACAAGAGTTAATTGACAGAGAAAGTGGTAAAAACAAGCGCGCGTTCGCAAGTCAATGTAAAAAAAATGTAGAAACATTATTGAGTGATGAAATTGATGAGGTTGATTCTAAAGAAGTATTATATAACATAGCTGTTAACTATAGATCTTTAAAACAAACTCATGATAAAGGTATAAAATTCTTTAATTTCTTTTCTTGGACTTGGCATAAAGAGCGTAAAGCATTAAATAAGATGGAATCATTAATTAGAGACTCAAAGTTTAATTCTATTTTAAATAAAAACGAAGAGAATAAAGAATTATTCATACACTATTGTAAAACTGGCGCTGATGGTAGATCTCTTGGCTTAGTAGATTTTGATACAATTGTTTATTCTCCTATGATTGTAGGCATGGTTCATGAAAAAGTATTTAGTGATGTAGTGGAATCTTACGAAAGGTCTACTTTAGTCGAAGTTGAAACAAGAGATGATAATGTTAGATCTATTTCTGTAGATGAATTAAAAAATGAGAACTCAAAATCTGATATTGAATCAAGTTTTTCTAAGGAGCAAAGCGAAGTTAGTGAAAATAAGAGTCTAGATTCAAGTAGATAATTAATATAATAAATATTCGGAGTATTTTATGTTTATACTCCGACTTTTATTTACCATTGTATTGAATAAATGTATGAAAATTCATCATATTCTTAAGCATTTTAAAAACAAAATTATCAAAATTTGATATACTAATAAAAAGGTAAAAGGTGAATCTATGGAGAAATTTAAAAAATTAAAAAAATCATTAATCATATTCTATTCTTTATTAGCTTTTATTATTGTTTTAGCATATATTTTAGGAACAATTTTAACAGTAAGAACAAATAACGAATACATAATAATAGGTGTCTTAATTGGCTCATTTGTATGTATTCCACTCTTTGTAATACTTTTTAATAAAGTTGTATTCTCACATCTTAGACTAGAGACAATAAACGAGGCCTTTAACGAGACTAAACACGACGGCTTGACTTATACAAGAAAAAAAGAAGTGAGTTATGAAGCATTAGATATTTTATCTATGTCTAATTTAGCAAATGAATTTTATATTTCTTCAGTGATTGACGGCGTATATAATAATGTAGAACTTAGTTCATATTTTCTAGAATATACATTTGATGGAAAGAGAAAAAATGAAATAGTTTCTCGTTTCTATATTTTTAAATTTGACAAAGAATTAACTAAAATTTATAAACGTGAGGACTTTAACTCAAATTTACTTAAAAGTGAGAAAGTTAAAATTAAGACTTTAGGTAATAAATTATATTTAGTTTATTCTAATCCTAAAAAAATGTATAAGTATCATTTAGAGCCGCTTGCTTTTCAAACTTATGAAGAATACACAAAAAGATTTAAAGATGAAATTAATTTAATTGATAATGTAATTAAAACAGTGAGTAAAGAATTTAAGTAGGTGATAATATGCTGTTTGGTGCACATGTTAACAAATTTTACAAGAAGTACTGGTATTTATTTTTGCTAGGTGCTTTATTTTTAATTCTAGTAGATTATTTTCAATTATTGATTCCTGAAATTTATGGTTCCATTATAAATGAACTTAAAAAAGGAACTTTATTTAGCGAAGATAATATAAAAATATTAAACTATGCACTTCAAATATTAGGAGTTGGCGTAATCATGTTTGTCGGTCGCTTTGGCTGGAGAAATACTGTATTTGGAGTCGGTATAAGAATTGAAAGTGATCTGAGAGAAGAATTGTTTGAAAAAGCATTAACTTTAGATCAAAGTTTTTATAAGCAAAACAAAACTGGTGGTCTTCTATCTTATTTTACAAATGATCTAGAAGTCATTCAAAGATGTTTTGGTCAAGGTACGATTTTGATTGTTGATGCTTTATTTTTAGGCATAATGGCTTATGTTAAAATGTTAATGCTATCAGTTAGAATTGCCTTATTTGCCTTAATTCCTTTGCTTATTATACTTGTTGGTTCATTTTTTATTGAACGCTTAATGAAAAAGTGCTTTTTAAAGAAACAAGAAGCTTACGAGCATTTATCTGATTTTGCAAATGAAAACTTTTCAGGACTTTCTACAATTAAAGCATTTGTGAGAGAAGAAAATGAGAAGAAGAGATTTGAAAAGATAAATGAAGAAAATAAACGAGTTAATTTAAACTTTGTAAAAATTTCTATTATCGTCGATGTATTATTTACTTTCTTATTAAATGCAGTAGTCGCAATCCTAATATATTTTTCATCTGACGCAGTTCTTAAGGGCGCAACAATGCTTGATAGTACTAAAACATTTGATGTTGGCAACATGAGTGAATTGATTTCTTACTTTGACACTCTTATTTGGCCGATGTTTGCAATAAGCCAACTTATAAATTTACGTGCACAAGGTAATGCATCACTTAAACGTGTATCTAATATTTTAGATACAAAACCTTTAGTAGTTGATAAGGAAGATTATGTTGAACATGAAATTAAAGGAGACATTACATTTAACCATTTAACATTTAATTATCCTGATAGTAAAATAGATGTAATAAAAGACCTAAACTTACATATTAACGCGGGAGAGTTTGTTGGTATTATTGGTAAAACTGGTGCTGGTAAATCAACAGTGGTTGATATACTACTTAGAACTTATAATATAGGTCAAAATATGGTATTAATTGATGATGTTGATATTATGGATTACTCAATTAAGACTATTCGTGATTCTATAGGCTACGTTCCTCAAGATAATTTCTTATTTAGCGATACTATATCAAATAATATATCATTCGCATTTGACCACGCAAACATTAACGAGGTCGAGAAGGCTGCAAAATTGTCTGATGTGCATGATAATATTATCAATTTTAAAGATCAATATACGACAATACTTGGAGAACGCGGTGTTACTCTTAGTGGAGGCCAAAAGCAACGTGTTGCAATTGCGCGTGCTCTGATAAAAGAACCACAAATTTTAATCTTAGATGATTCTGTAAGTGCGGTTGATACTAAAACTTGCGAAGAGATACTTAATAATTTAAGAACAATTAGAAAAGGTAAAACTACAATCATTATCGGAAATAGGATCTCAACTGTAAAAGATCTTGATAAGATTGTAGTTATGGAAAAAGGTACTATAACAGGAGTTGGAAAACATAAAGAACTCATAGAGTCTAACGAATGTTATAAAGAATTAGTGCGCTTACAAACCTTAGAAAAGGAAGTAGGTGATATCAATGAATAAAGAAAATATTAGAAAATACAGTGATAAAGAATTATACCAAAAATTATTTACTTATCTTCGCCCTGTATTATTTAAATTTATATTGGCTTTATTTTTGGTCTTAATCATTGTCTTACTTGATCTTCTTCCCTCATTTTTGACAGGCGAGGTAATCAACATTTTAAATAATGAATCAAAATATTTTAGTTCATATACCGGATCAACTCTAAATTTAATAGGTCTTCTAGTCTTGTCTTATGTAGGAGTTCTTGTTGTTAGTTTATTTATAAATTATTTTTATCAACATTTATTACAAAACATAGGTCAGAATATGATTTATGAGGTTAGAAGTGATACATTTAATCATATTGAGGCACTTAGTATTGAACAAATAAATAAAGAACCGATTGGACGTTTAGTTACTCGTGTTACAAATGATACAAATGCATTATCGGAATTGTTTACATCAGTTTTAGTGTTACTTATTAGATATTTACTAACTATTATAATTATTTATATAGTTATGTTTGCGACAAGCGTTAAATTAACTGCTTTAATTTCTATTGTTGTACCTATTATTTTAGTAGCATCAATTATTTTTAGAAGAACTTCTAGAAAAAGTTATAGAAATGTGCGAAATGCGCTTAGTACAATGAACTCATATTTATCAGAAAATATATCTGGAATGAAGGTTACCCAAATATTTAATCAAGAAGATAAAAAGTTAAAAGAATTTAAAGAGAAGAATAAAGAACTTAAAAACGCAAATTTAAAACAAATATTTATTTTCTCAATCTTCCGCCCTTTAATGTATTTTTTGTTTGTAGTGTGTATTGTTATAACTCTTTATTTTGGTGCTATTGAGGTAAACAAACAAAATTTACTTGTTGGTTCTCTTGTTACATATTACGCCCTTGTTAATAAATTCTTTAATCCTATTGAAAATCTAGCTGAACAATTTAATCAATTACAATCGGCGCTAGCTAGTAGTGAAAAGATATTTACGTTGCTTGATACAAGACCTACGATTGTTGAAAGTATTGATGCAAAAGATATTAAAAAAATCAAGGGTAAGATTGAGTTTAAACATGTATATTTTGCCTATACTAAAGACAACTGGATATTAGAAGATGTTTCTTTTGTTGTTGAAGCTGGCACATCATGCGCATTTGTGGGCGCAACAGGAGCCGGTAAGAGTACAATTTTAAATTTAATTACAAGAAACTACGATATTCAAAAAGGCGAAATTTTAATCGATGATGTAAATATTAAAAATATTAAAATATCAAGCTTAAGAAAAAATATTGGTGTTATGTTACAAGATGTGTTCTTATTTTCAGGTACTATTCGTGATAATATTACTGTATTTGATAACACTTATACAGACAATGAGATTTTAGAAGCATGTAAGTTTGTAAATGCGGATGACATAATTAATAAATATAGTGATAAATTAGATCACGTGGTAGAAGAAAGAGGCGCTAATTATTCACAAGGAGAACGTCAATTGATTTCTTTTGCGCGCACTATTTTGCCTAAACCAAATGTAATTGTTCTTGATGAAGCTACTGCAAATATTGATACAAAGACAGAAAAAGTTATTGAAGATTCTTTAAGTAAAATGAGTAATATTGGTACAATGTTAAGTGTAGCTCATAGACTTTCTACTATTCAACATAGTGATAAAATTATAGTTTTAAATCATGGCAAGATTGTAGAAGAAGGTAATCATCAAGAACTTCTTAAGAAAAGAGGAATGTATTATACACTCTATGAATTACAATACAAAAACCAAGAAAAAAATAAATAAAGAAAAAATCATTATTTTATGTTTTATTGTCTCAGTTATTATACTTATTTTGACATTTTCACTTTACTTTTTTTATCCTCGCTTGAAGTATAAATATGATGATTCAAGTGACTCTTATAAGATAACTAAAGTTTATGGAAACGCAAATAGTTATACTATACCTAGCACACACAAAGGAAAAAAAGTAACAGTAATTGATAAAAGATGTTTTGAAAACAAAAATATTGATTCAATAATTTTTGAGGAAAACTCAAATATTATCACTATTGAAACTCGTGCTTTTTATAATTGTAATTTGAAAAATATTGAATTACCTAGTAGTGTAGAGTTTATATATGAGGGCGCATTCGCTTATTCTAGTATAGAATCTTTTACAACTACATATGACTCAAAATTTAAAGATTTAGCAGGTTCAACTTTCTTTAATTGTCAAAATTTAAACAATGTAGAGATTAAAAACCTAGAATCAATTGGTACACTTGCTTTCTATAATTGTATTAATTTGCATAGTCTTAATTTATACAACGAAACTAGAATATTCCCACGAGCTTTTGTAAATTGTGAGATTGAACTTTATGCATATAAGTCAAATACATATGATAACAATTTCGATAGTGAAGCACAAATTAAAGTAAATAACAAAGAGGTTTAATTATGATTAGAACTGATATAACTAAATTAAATATAAATCCGTTTGAAATATTTTCAAACGGAAGAGTATTACTTACAGCTGGAGAAAAGCCTAATTCAATGACTATTGCTTGGGGCGCTATGGGGACATTGTTTAGTCAAAACGTATGTATTGTGTTTGTCAAAGAAAGCAGATTTACAAATCATTTAATGGAAGAAAGTAAATATTTTACATTATCTTTTTTAAGTGAAAAATATAAAAAAGAGTTAGCAGTAATGGGAACTAAAAGCGGTAAAGATGTAGACAAATATAAATTAACTGGTTTAACTCCTGTTTTTGATAATGATAAATTTTGTTCATATATCAAAGAAAGCGATATTGTAATCAAACTTGAGAAATTAAGTGAACTTAAATTTGATTATGAAACTTTATTTAATAATGATGCAATAAAGAAATATTATTCAGGAAAAGAAGAGAATAATTTTCATCATATATATTTTGGTAAAATTGTATCTACTTTAGTCAATGAGAATTTTGATATTTCAAAAAAATAAAAATTATTTTATAATCTAGTTAGTTTTGTATAACTTGGTGAATTTATGACTAAAGAAGAAAGATTAGAAAAAAAGAAATATAAACATTTTAATGAGGAACAAAGACTTATACCTAAGATGGTAAAGATTTACTGTCATGGTCATAAACATGAAAGAGAAGACAAGAAGGGACTTTGTAAAGAATGCGAAGAATTACTTAATTATTCATTGTTTAGACTTTCAAAATGTCCTTTTAAAGAAAATAAGAAGTTTTGTAGTTTCTGCAAAATACATTGTTATAAACCAGATATGAAAGTGCGCATTAAAGATGTTATGAAATATTCAGGACCAAAGATGTTGTTTTCACATCCAATATTTTCAATTTCTCATGTAGTGCAAATGATAAAATACAAAAAAAGTGTTAAGAAATCATTAAAAGAAAAAACAGATAATGAAATCGATAAGTAGGAGCCTTAAAGGCTCTTTTCTTTTTTGAAAAAGACGCTAAAAATAGCGCCTAATCTTTATTATTTAATTTTTTCTTAGCTTTTAAATTGTTTAAAATAGAAACAAGATCGTTTTGATCAAAATTATAGTGCTTCATACAAAAATGACAAACAACTTCAGCATGATGATCAACATCTATCATTTTTTGTAATTCCTCTTCACCACATGCTTCCATCTTTAATGCAAATCTTTCTTTTGAACAATCACATTCATATTTTAAAGGAATAGCCTCGTCTAAAACTTCATAATCTTTACCAACGATTTCTTCAATCATTTGGATAGGGGTTAATCCTTCGTCTACCATTTGGCTAACTGGTTTTAATGTTTTAAGTCTTTCTTCAAGTTTAGTTAAAACATCTTCAGGACAACCTGTCATAACTTGAATGATAAATCCTCCAGAACTTTTGACTGAATTATCAGGGTTAATTAAAACACCTAAACCAACGGAAGAAGGAACTTGTTCACTTGTTGCAAAATAATAAGTAAAATCGTCTCCAATTTCACCTGTTTGAAGTGGGGAAATAGAAGAGAATGGTTCTCTCATATGTAAATCTTTTATGACAGTTAAATCTCCAGCATTTCCGACAGCTAAGCCTACTGCTAAGTGACCATTGTTATACTTCAAATAAACCCCTGGATGTTCGATAGAACCTTTTACTGTTCCGTAACTAGCTTCAGTTACCATTTGACCTATTGAGCCATTACCATTAATGATAAATGTTAAATGTTCACCTGCTTTATACATTAAACTTGTCATAGCACTTGCAGTTAAAAATCTACCAAGTGCAGCAGTAGCTGTTGGCCATGTTTCGTGCATTACACGAGCTTCTTCAACTAAATTAGTTGTTGTGGCCGCATAAATTCTTATAAATCTATTAAACGCATAAACTTTTGTGCAATAATCTTTCATAGTTAATTTCCTTTCAAAAATCCCTATTATTTTATCATATATTATCTAAATTTGTATATTTTTAATTTAATTTAGATACTAAACATTAGATAAATTTAGTGCTAAAATATAATTAGAAAAAGATTTGGAGGATTTTATTATGTCGCAAAGATTTATGTTAAATGAAACATCTTATCATGGCCACGGCGCAATAGAAAATATTGTACCCGAAATTTTAGCAAGAGGATTTAAATCAGTGCTTGTATGTACAGATCCTGATTTAATTAAGTTTAATGTTTCAACTAAAGTTACCTCACTGCTTGATAAAGCTAATATTAAGTATGAAGTGTTTTCTGAGATTAAACCAAACCCAACTATTGAAAATGTTTTAGCTGGTGTTAAAAAAGCAAAAGAAACTAAGGCTGATTCGATTGTTGCGATCGGTGGTGGTTCTGCTATGGATACTGCAAAAGCTATCGGTATTATTATTACTAACCCGGAATTTGGTGATGTTAGGTCTTTAGAAGGGGTTGCGCCTACAAAGAAACCTTGTTTACCTATTATCGCTGTTTCTACAACTGCAGGTACTGCAGCTGAAGTTACAATTAACTATGTAATTACTGATGTAGAAAAGAAGAGAAAGTTTGTATGCGTTGATGCACACGACATGCCTGTTGTTGCTATTGTAGACCCTGACATGATGTCTAGTATGCCTCAAGGTTTAACTGCTTCAACTGGAATGGATGCCCTAACTCATGCGATTGAAGGCTACATTACTCGCGGCGCATGGGAAATGAGCGACATGTATCATATTAAAGCTATCGAAATTATTGCTAGAAGTTTAAGAAAAGCTGTAAAGAATGATCCTAAGGGACGTGAGGATATGGCACTTGGTCAATATATTGCTGGTCAAGGATTTTCGAATGTAGGACTTGGTATTGACCATGCAATGGCACATACTTTATCTGCTTACTATGATGTACCACATGGTGTAGCTTGTGCTATGTTATTACCTATTGCAATGGATTTTAATAAAGAAGTTAGTGGTACAAAGTATAAAGATATAGCACGTGCATTTGGTGTTGATACAACAGGTATGAGCGAAAGTGAATACAGAGAAGCCGCAATCAAAGAAGTCATCAAATTATCAACTGATGTAGGTATTCCTACTAAGTGTGAGAAAATAAAAGCAAGCGATTTAGATGATTTAGCTAGGGACGCACTTAAAGATGCTTGTTATCCTGGCAACCCAAGAGAAGCTACACACGAAGAAGTTGTCGAAATGTTTAAAAAACTTATGTAATTTATTGAGCAGTTTAATCTGCTCTTTTTTATGGTTTTAAAAAATATAAAAAATGGTATAATTTTAAAAGTGTGGAGGTTTATTATGGCATTACTAGAATGTGAAAATATAAACTTTAAATATACAGATAATGATTTATATAAAAATGTTAATTTTAGAATCTTAGAAGGCGAACATATCTTGCTTGTTGGACCAAATGGTTGTGGTAAATCAACATTTATGAATATAATTGCTAAAAATATTATCCCTGATACAGGTCGTGTTACTTGGCTTCCTAACGTTACTTATTCTTATTTAGATCAACATTTAAAAGTTGATAAAGATATTACCATTAAAGAATATTTATATGGTGTATTTAAACCACTATTTGATAAAGAAGAAGAGATGAATAAGTTATATGAATCTTTGGCTTTTGCCGATATTTCTAAATATGATAAGATTATGGATAAAGCACAAAGAATACAAGATGAGCTAGATAAAGAAAATTTCTATGCGATTAACTCTAAAATTGGTAATATTATTAATGGTTTAGGTATTAACTCTTACGGCCTTGATTCGCATCTTTCGACACTTTCGGGCGGACAAAGAGAAAAGGTGTATTTGGCTAAGATGTTACTTGAGGAAAGTGACGTTTTACTAATGGATGAGCCTACAAACTTCTTAGATAGAGAACATATTTTATGGCTTATAAATTATCTAAATTCTTTTAAAGGTGCATTTGTTGTAATAAGTCATGATGTCGAGTTTTCAAAAGAAATTGCGCGAGTTGTTTATGAAATAAACAATAAACAACTTGTTCGTTATAAGGGAGACTATGAGTTTTATTTACGTGAACATGATATAAGAAATGAACACATGATTCGTGAATATAATAATCAACAAAAGTATATTAAAAATACTGAAGATTGGATTAAGGCTCATATAGTACGTGCAACAAGTAGTAGACAAGCTAAAGAAAGACAACACCGCCTTGAGCGCTTAGAAGTTCTTGATAAACCAAAAGATGAACTTAAAATTAGTATCACGTTCCCATACTCAGGTTCTACAGGTGACGAGGTTTTAAAACTTAATAATTTAACTGTTGGCTATGACAATAAATCGATATTGCCACCTTTAAATTTACTAATTGAAAAGAATAAAAAAGTTGCAATTTTAGGACATAATGGTGTTGGTAAATCTACTATATTAAAAACAATTATGGGTTTTATTCCTGCAATTAGCGGAGATTATAAGTTCAACAATAGTGCTGTAATTAATTTCTTTGAACAAGAACACGAATTTAGAAAAGGCGAGAATGCAATTAGTTACTTGCGTGGCTTCTATCCATTAAAAGAGGACGGAGAATTAAGAAGTATATTAGCGCGTCTTGGTATTAAAGGAGAACTTGCTCTTAAAGATATGAATCAAATGTCAGGTGGAGAACAAACTAGAGTACGTCTTGCCTTAATGACAATGAAGAAGAGCAACGTTTTAATTCTAGACGAACCTACTAACCATTTAGATAAAAATACAAAAGCGGCTTTATTTGAAGCGCTTGATAAGTTTGAAGGATCGGTAATACTTGTATCTCATGAAAAAGATTTCTATGATGGATTACTAGATTTTGAAATTAATTTTGATTAAGAAAATAAAAAAAGTTTTTATTAGATTTTCTCTAGTAAAAACTTTTTCTTATATTAAAGATTATCAATTTCTTTTTTTAATTCAGAAATGATGTCTTCCTCTTTAATTTTTCTAATTACTTCGCCTTTTTTAAACAAAATAGCTTCACCGATTCCACCGGCTACACCTAAATCAGCTTCACGAGCTTCACCAGGACCATTAACAGCACATCCCATAACAGCTACATGAACATCTTTATTTACAGTATATAAATAGTTTTCGATTTCTTTTGCGATTGGAATCATATTATATTGCGTTCTACCACATGTTGGGCAAGAAGTGAAATATGGAACGTTTTTAATTAACTTTAAGTTATTTAAAATTTCTTTTGCGGCTCTAACTTCTAAAATTGGTTCATCTGTTAGTGACACTCTGATAGTATTACCTATACCAAGGGATAATATTTGATCTAATCCCATTGCAGATTTAATTAATCCTGAGAAAGCAGTACCTGCTTCTGTAATACCTACGTGCAAAGGATAATTAAATGTTTCACTCGCAAGTTTATAAACTTCACGAGATAGTTCGATGTTAGAAGCTTTAAGTGAGATAACTATATCATAAAAGCCTAGATCTTCTAAAATTTTCACATGTCCCATAGCTGCATCTACCATTGACTTTGGACTCAAAGTACATCCTTTAGGAAGAGATCCACCGTTTACGCCAATTCTAATAGGTATATGTCTTTCTTTAGCAAGCATTACAATTTCTTCAATTTTTTTCTTATCTCTGATGTTACCAGGATTAAGTCTAATTGCATTAACTCCTGATTTAATCGAGATAATTGCAAGCTCAGGATCAAAGTGAATATCTGCAACTAAAGGAATATGAATTTGTTTAACAATATTTTCTATTGCATAAGCGTCTTCTTTATCTAAAACAGCTACACGAATAATCTCACATCCTGCTTCTTCAAGCTCAAGAATTTGTTTAACAGTAGAAGCTACATCTTTAGTTTTTGTATTACACATTGATTGAATATAGACATGACTATTTCCACCAAGTGTTAAGTCTTTTAATTTAATTTGTTTTGTATTTTCTCTTGTATACATATAATCACCATATAAATTATATTAAAATACGGATTAAATATCAATCAAATATAAAATAGCACTTGAAAGTATTATAAAAAAGTGTATAATATTTTTGGTTACAAAACTTGATATTATAAATTATATTTGATATAATTATTAATGCATTTTACTCATTAGTGAGTGGTCTGGAGGGATAAAGATGCGTGATTTAGTAACATTAGTTTGCACAGAATGTAAAAATGAAAATTATCATACTGATAAGAATAAGAAACTTAATCCTGAAAGAATTGAGTTTAAAAAATATTGCAATACTTGCAAGAAGCAAACATTACACAGAGAAAAGAAATAAGGCTTTGAAAAAAGCTTTTTTTCTTTTTCTAGGAGGAAAATATGAAAATTTATACAAATGGATCATTCTTTGAAAATACATATTTGTTAGATAATGGGTGCGACGCAGTGTTAATTGACCCGGGTGAGGGACTTGATAAATACTTAGACGAAATTAATAAGTTTAATATTGTAGCAATACTTTTAACGCATGCACATATTGATCATATTGACGGAATTAAACATTTTAACTGCCCTATCTATTTAAATAAAAGAGAAGAAATAGTTCTTAAAAATAATGATTATAATTTATATAATGTATTTAATAGAAAAATATCTTTTGATCTTAATAAACTTAAACTTGTAAAGCTTTGTGACAACGAGGAATTTCGCCTTTGTGGACATAAATTTAAAATTATTGAAACAAGCGGACACACAATTGGGTCATCTGTTTATTTAGTTGATGATAAAATTATGTTTTCAGGAGATACATTGTTTCAAACGGGTATCGGCAGAACTGATTTTCCTACTGGATCATTTGATGATTTGAATAAGAGTCTTCAAAAACTTGCAAAACTTGATAAGAATATTAAAGTTTTTCCGGGACACGGAGTTGATACTACTATTGAATTCGAACTTAAATACAATGAATATTTAAAAAATGCAATAAGTTTAGGATCTAAATAATATAAGTATAATTTAATAATTAGGTTGGTACCGTATTTAATATGGTGCCTTTTTTAAAGTTTAAAAAATTATTTTGGCATTTAATTGTTGACAGTGCCAAAATAAAATTATATAATATATTTGCACTAGGAAATGGCAAGTGCTAATCGAGGTGAATTTGAAATGAAAGATAGACAGAAAATAGTTCTAAAAACTATTATTGAAGAATACATCAAGACAAATGAACCTGTTGGAAGTAAGACAGTTAATCAAGAACCTAACCTACAAAAATATTCAAGTGCTACACTTCGTTATGAAATGCAAGCGTTAGAAGAAGAAGGGTATCTTGAAAAAACACATACGTCTTCAGGACGCATACCTAGTGAAAAAGGTTTTAAATATTACGTAGAGAATATGCTTGTTAGAGATTTCGAAACAATAAATTTATTCCCTATAATTGATAAGATCTTAGAATCTCCAAAAGAAAACGATGAGAAAATAAAAGAACTAGTTGATTTTTTATCTCATGATACGGGATATATGGTCGCAACTTTAGGTAGTAGTGCTAATTATCAAACTGTAAAAAAAATGGAAATTGTTCCTCTTAGTGAACGTGATTGTGTATTATTAATTGTAACAAGTGGCGGTAAAGTTCAAAGCCAAAACATAACTATTCCTAAGGGATATAAGATGGATGATTTACTTAGACTTATCGATGCGTTTGATAATGCGATGTATGATAGATCGGTAATTGAAATTACTAATGTCTTAAGCAAAGAAGCTAAAAAACCTCGTATAAGACAAATGATTGGTTTCCAAGATGATTTATTAAATTTCTTAATTAAAGCTTTCTCAAGATTCCAAGACTCCGATTTTTATCAATCAGGTCTTACAAAGATATTTAATCAACCAGAATTTAATAGTCATGATGCAATGTCGCGGATTATACAAATGATAGATAATGAATCTGTTAAAGAAGCACTTAAGCAAAGTGGTAAAGGATTAAAGTTTTTAATAGGTAGTGATAACCTAGATCCTAACTTAAAGGATTGTTCAATAATTACTATGCCTTATACATTAAATATGAATGAATTTGGTATTTTATGTATTATTGGTCCTGTTAGAATGAATTATCCTAAAGTTTTCCCTTTAATTGAGTATGCGGCTAGCGCGATAGCTAAATTATATAGTAAGGAGTGATTGTGTGGAAAAAGAAACATTAGACAAAGAAGAAGTTGCGTCTGAAACTGCCTCTGAATCTAAGGATTGCAAATCTTCTCAAAAAGAACAAAACGAATCTACAGAATCGAATGAATCTCTAGATAAGAAAGATGAAAAAACTCATAGTGAGTCTAAAAAAGAAAAGAAAAATCATTATGAGGTTAAAATAGAAAAACTTGAGGCTGAAATTAGAGAACTCAAGGAAAAAAATAAAAAAGATAGTGAAGAATATTTAAAAGCTCGTGCTGATTTAGATAATATTCGCAAACGTTTATTTGAACAATCAGCATCGGATAAAATGTATGCGTCACAAGGTTTAGTTGAATCATTAATTGGACCTGTCGATATGCTTACAAAAATCGTTCAATTCGAATCTCCAAATCCAGAAGTAAACAACTATGTAATTGGATTTAAGATGATAGTTGATCAATTAAATCAAATTCTTGAAAAAGACGGCGTTAAGGTAATTAAGGCTAAAGGCGAGAAGTTTGATTCAAAGTTTATGCAAGCGATGTCTACAGAAAAAGCTGAAGGCGTCGAAGCAGGTATCGTTCTTGAAGTACTTCAAAACGGTTATATGTATAAAGATAAAATGATTAAACCAGCAATGGTTAAAGTATCAGAATAAAAATAAAGGAGATATTATTATGGCAAAAGTTATTGGTATTGATTTAGGTACAACAAACAGCTGTGTAGCTGTTATGGAAAATGGACAATCTAAGGTTATCCCTAATGCGGAAGGAGGAAGAACAACTCCATCTGTAGTAGCTTTCAAAAATGGTGAAATTATTGTAGGTGATGCTGCTAAGCGTCAAATGGTTACTAACCCTAATACAGTTTATTCTATTAAGCGTCATATGGGTGAAGTTGGTTATACAGTTGAAATTGAAGGTAAGAAATATACTCCACAAGAAATCTCAGCTATGATTCTTCAAAACTTAAAGAAATCAGCTGAAGACTATCTTGGCGAAAAAGTAGAAAAGGCTGTTATTACAGTTCCTGCTTACTTTAACGATTCTCAACGTCAAGCAACTAAAGATGCTGGTAAGATTGCAGGTCTTGAAGTTATTCGTATTATCAATGAACCTACAGCTTCATCTTTAGCTTATGGTATTGATAAGACTGATAAGGAACAAACAGTTCTAGTATTCGACCTTGGTGGTGGTACATTCGATGTATCTTTATTAAGTCTAGCTGACGGAACTTTCGAAGTATTATCAACTTCAGGTGATACTCATCTTGGTGGTGATGATTTCGATAATGCAATTATGAACTGGTTAGCTAGTGAATTTAAGAAGGAAAATAATGTTGATCTATTAAAAGACAACATGGCTAAACAAAGATTAAAAGATGCAAGTGAACAAGCTAAGAAAGAATTATCTAGCCAAACAAGTGCTACTATTTCTTTACCATTCATTTCAATGGGTGCAGCAGGTCCTCTTCACATTCAAAAGACATTAACTCGTGATATGTTCAACTCATTAACTAAAGATTTAGTTGACCGTTGCTTAGAGCCAGTTAAGCGTGCTTTATCTGATGCAAAGTTAACTGCAAACGATGTAGACCAAGTATTATTAGTAGGTGGTTCTACAAGAATTCCTGCTGTTCAAGAATTAGTTAGAAGAGAATTAGGTAAGGAACCTAACAAGTCTGTAAACCCTGATGAAGCAGTAGCTATGGGTGCTGCTATTCAAGCTGGTGTATTAACTGGTACAGTTAAAGATGTATTATTACTAGATGTTACTCCACTTTCTTTAGGTATTGAAACTATGGGTGGTGTATTCACAAAGTTAATTGATAGAAATACAACAATTCCTTGCTCTAAGAGCCAAGTATTCTCAACTGCAGCTGATAACCAACCAGCAGTAGACATTCACGTATTACAAGGTGAACGTCCAATGGCAGCTGATAATAAGACTTTAGGAAGATTCCAATTAGATGGTATTCCTGCAGCTCCTAGAGGAGTTCCTCAAATCGAAGTTAAGTTCGATATTGACTCAAACGGTATTGTACACGTTTCAGCTAAGAACTTAGGTACTGGTAAAGAACAAAACATCACTATTTCAAACAGTGGTTCTCTATCTGAAGATGAAATTAATAGAATGGTTCGCGAAGCAGAAGCTAATGCAGAAGCTGATAAGAAGCGTAAGGAAAATGCTGATGTAGTTAATGAATCTAACAATTTAATCTTCCAAGTCAAGAAGAGTTTAGATGAATTAAAAGGCGTTACTGATGAAGAAAAGAACGACATTAACGCAAAGTGCGATGATCTTCAAAAGGCAATAGATGCTTCAGACTTTGAAGGTATGAAGACAAAGAAAGAAGCTCTAGAAAAAGCTGCTCAAGACCTAGCTACTAGAGTTTACCAACAAAACCAAGCAGCACAAGGCCAAGCAGGCGAAGCTACTGGTAATGATTCAAACGATAAAAAAGATGACAATGTAGTTGACGCTGATTTCTCAGACGTTCAATAATAAAATTATTAGAGGGCATCTTGCCCTCTAGTTTTTGTGTAAAAGTGAGGTAATATTATGGCTGATAAAAGAGATTATTACGAGGTCCTTGGAGTTTCAAAAACTGCTAGCGATGAAGAAATTAAGAAGGCTTATAGAAAATTAGCCAGACAATATCATCCCGATGTAAATAAAGCTCCTGATGCAGAAACTAAGTTTGCAGAAATCAACGAAGCTTACGGCGTATTATCTGATAAAGATAAACGTGCTAGATATGATCAATACGGATTTAATGATCCTACTCAAGGCTTTAGCGGCCAAGGGGGTAATCCATTTGGTGATGGATTTGGAGGATTTGGCGGATTTGAAGATATTTTCTCTCAATTCTTTGGTGGTGGCCGCTCAAGTGGTGGTCAACGTCGTAGCCAAAAGGGTAAAGATCTAGAAAAAACTATGACTATCACATTCGATGAAGCTGTTCATGGATGTAAAAAAATTATTAGAGTTTCTGTAGATGAGGCATGTACTGCTTGTGGTGGTTCAGGTGCTTATTCAAGTTCTGATATTAGTACATGTTCAAAATGTAATGGTTCGGGATATGTATTTGTTCAACAAAGAACAATTCTAGGTATTACTAGAACCCAAACTGTATGTCCTGATTGCCATGGTACTGGTAAAAAGATTAAACGTGCTTGTCAATCATGTAACGGTCAAGGTAAAATCCGTAAAACTAAGGATATTGAAATCAAAGTTCCAGCAGGTATTGATACAGGTATGACTCTTCGCGTTGAAGGAAAAGGTGGAGCAGGCGAACTTGGTGGACCTAACGGAGATTTATACATTACATTCAATGTTGAAACACATAAATATTTCAAGAGAAATGGTAATGATATAGAAATTGATGCGCCTATCTCATTTGCTGAAGCTGCACTTGGTACTGAACTTTCAGTTCCTACAATCGATGAAGAAGTTAAGGTAAAAATTCCAGCTGGTATTCAAAGCGGAACTAAACTTCGTTTAAAAGATAGAGGTGTTAGCGATCCTAAGGGTGGAAGAAAAGGTGATCAATATGTTAATATCATCGTTGAAACACCAAAGAACCTTACAAGTGAACAAAAGAAATTATTAACGGAATTTGATAGTTCTTACAAGAAAGACAATAAAAAATCCACTTGGGATAAAATTAAAGATTTCTTCCAAGGAAAGAAATAAAATTATAAACTACTTTAGTGAAAAACTAAGGTAGTTTTTCTCTTTTCTTTTATAATGTGGTATGCTATAATTTAAGAAAATATGGAGGCTTTTTATGGCATTAGAATTGAACAAAAATGAAGATGAAACAATCGTAGATTTTACTAATACTGATGAATTAAAGGTTGAAGATAGACCTGTTAAGGAATATGAAAAGTTATTATTCCAAGATGAATCTCGTTTAAAAGGCACTAAAGCTTTAAAACTTGTAAAAATGGGATGTTTCTACCAAGAAAAGAAGAACACTAATGAAGTTGATTTTTCTGAACTAAAAAAATTAGAAGGCGCTAAAGTATATAAAAATCATGAATTATATGAAAGAATTAGTGATTCTACTTTCTTCTATATTGAGTCTGAATGTGAAGAAACTAAAGACGGCGAGAAGAAGGTATTTAGATATGATGTTATCGAAGTTGATAATGTAGACGATGAAACTTTTGAAAAATTATGCAAAGCTCATGCACATGAAGGAAATGGATTAATCAATTTCTTCTATATTACATCTATCGTAGCTGTAATTTGGGGATTCATTGGTATTATTGTTCAATTCATTTATTATAAAGTTGACCAAAACGATGAATTTGTTTATGCATTCTTTGGCGATATTGCTAGTTATGTATTATTTTTAGCAATAGCTTGTGCTACACTTGTTGTTGCTACTATAACAAAGAGAAATCACGAGGCAAAATAATGCAAAAATATTTTATTGATTCTATATCACTTGAAAATAACACCATAACTGGAGATGATGTTTTCCATATTAAAAACGTGATGAGACAAAAAGTTGGTGACAAGTTCATTGTTTCTGACTCAAAAGATGAATTTTTAGCATCAATTGTAAGAATCGATAAAGATATTATTTATTTTGAAAAATTAGAGGCAATTGATAATTTAAGTCAATTGCCTTTTTATGTCGATATTTTTCAAGGTTATCCTAAAGGTGATAAATTAGATGATATCTGTAAACATTCTACTGAACTTGGCGTTAATAAAGTATTCGCAGTAAATATGAAACGTTCAATTGTTAAGATTGATCCTAAAAAGATAGATAGTAAATGCATAAGATTTGATAAAATCATGAAAGAAGCAAGTGAACAAAGTCATAGAAAGACTCTAGCTCATTTTGGTGGAATTATCGATTTGAAGAAAATTGATTTTTCTTGTTACGACTATAAGATTTTAGCCTTTGAAGAAAGCGCGAAAATAGGTGAAAAATCTAATTTTAAAAATATTATTCAAAATGCCGCACGTGGTTCAAGTATTGCTGTCTTAATTGGGCCTGAAGGTGGAATTGACAACAGTGAAGTTGAGTATTTAAATAGTCTAGGTTTTATAAATTGTGCTTTCGGACCTAGAATTTTAAGAACTGAAACTGCCTCTATGTATGCACTTAGTGCTATTTCTTATGAAAGTGAGTTGAAATAATGCCTAGTATTGGATTTATAACATTAGGATGCAAAGTTAATATATACGAATCAAATGCACTTGCGGATGAATTTAAAAATATGGGCTACGACGTCTTAGACGGGGATTCTGTTTGCGATGCATATATTATTAATACATGTTCTGTAACTAATCAAGCTGATGCCAAAAGTAGAAAGATGATTAGACATTGCAAAAATTTGAACAAAAATGCAGTAGTTTGTGCAATGGGTTGCTTTGTACAAAGTCATCACAAACAAGCTAAAGAGATGGATGAAGCTGATATTATAATTGGAACTGGTAATAAGAAGGCTTCAATTCAAATCATTGATTCTATGGTTAAAGCAAAAAAGATTACTAAAACTGATTTAGTTCTTGCATCAAGAAGTCAAAAAGAATACGAAAATCTTGAAGTAACTGAATTTGATCATTCGCGCGCATTCTTAAAAATTGAAGATGGATGCTCAAACTTCTGCTCATACTGTATAATTCCGTATGCAAGAGGTCCGGTAAGAAGTAAACGTCATGGTCTTGTTTTAAAGGAAGAAAAAAATGTAATTGATTTAGGTTATAAGGAAATTGTTTTATCTGGTATTCATATTGGTGCATATTCTGATGGTCCTGAATATCATTTAAAAGATTTAATTAATGATATGATAACGGTAGAAGGCCTTGAAAGGATAAGAATTTCATCCATTGAAATTAATGAAGTGAATGATTCAATCGTTGAAACAATGAGAAAGTCTGATAAGATTGCAAATCATATACATATTCCTCTTCAAGCAGGAAGTGATAAAATTTTAAAATTAATGAATAGACATTATGATACAGCAAAATTCATGTCTATCGTTAATAAAATTAGAGATGCACGCCCTGATATTAGTTTAACTACAGATGTTATTGTAGGTTTTCCTGGTGAAACAGAAGAAGATTTTATGGATTGCTATAATTTTATTAAGCGTGTTGGCTTTTCAGAACTTCATGTATTCCCATTCTCGCCGCGTGAAGGTACTCCGGCCGCAACAATGAAGAATCAAGTTGATGGTATTACAAAGAAAGATAGAGTAAAGAGATTGATTGATTTATCTCATGAATTATGGAATGATTATATTTCTAACTTTGTTGGGTCTAAACAAACTGTAATTGTTGAAACTAAATTTGAGGACAACTATGTTATAGGACACTCTTCTAATTACCTTAAAGTTTTATTACCTTGTGATTTATCTCTTATAAAACATCGTGTTATTGTAGAAATTGATTCTAAAGAAGGCGAATATCTTATAGGACACGTTATAAAAGATTTAGACGAAGGCTTGATGTTTTAGTTAATTTTTTCATTTTACTTTTAAAAATTAGGATTTTATATGAAAATTAAAACTATCGAAAATAAAGATATCAAATCGTGCTTAGATATTTATAATTATTATATTGAAAATACAACTATCACTTTTGAAGAAAAAAAACTTGATTTAGTAGAATTTAGCAAAAGATGTGAACAGATACAAGAAAAATATCCTTACATAGTTTGTGAAAATGATACCGGTGAAATTTTAGGATATGCTTATTTAAGTCAATATAGTGATAGAAGTGCTTTTAGGATTTCGGCAGATTTATCTATTTATGTAAATAAGGATCATACGCATGAACATATAGGACCATTATTATTAGAAGAAATTGAAAAATTAGCTAAAAAACAAAACATTTTAAATATAATTTCAATTGTTACTGAGGAAAACATTAATTCTAAAAAATTTCATGAAAGTCATGGCTTTGTATTAGAAGGAACATTACATAATGTTGGTCTTAAATTTGGCCGTATATTAGGTGTCAACATTTTCAGAAAAGCATTATTATAAAGAAACAAAATTAAAAATTTTATAAATAATTGGCAATATTTAAAATTTTTCTTGACGTTGATAATATTTTTATGTATAATATTATTGCTCGTTAAGAGAAATGCGGGTATGGCGGAACTGGCAGACGCGCAAGACTTAGAATCTTGTACCCTCGGTGTGCAGGTTCGATTCCTGTTACCCGCACCATTTTTAGTAATTCAGGTTTGATGTAATATCAAACCTTTTTTTTGCTTTCTAGGAAATTTTATTTTAAATAATGTATAACAAAATAGCTATGTTCAACTTAAAAGTTGTTAATCA
>CAVFGN010000012.1:0-47240 GCA_963621965.1 Alistipes finegoldii | reverse complement strand
TAAAACCTAAAATTTTAGGTATATAGTTTATATCAATTTTTTATTGATATGCCTAATTATACATCAACAAAGTGAATTTTTGAACCACATATTTATAAAAGTTGGTCTAAAAGTTCACTTTTTTTGTAATTTTTTCAAAGAAATTAATAACTCATTCTGGTAATTTTAGCTTATTTTTGCTATAATATAGGTATATAATAGGTATATAGAAAAGGTGATTATATGGGTAAATATTCAGTACCAGAAGAGATAAGAAAAATGAAGCCAAAAGGTACAATGGTTAAGGTTATAAATGGCAAATATTATGTTTATGAACACTCTTTTGTTAAAGTTGATGATAAATGGAAAACTAAGATGGGTAAGCTAATTGGATCAATTTCTGAAGATTTAGGATTTGTTCCAAATCAAAATTATTCAAAGAATGAAATGCTAACAAGTATGAACTTTGGAGAATATTTTATATCTTATAAATTATCTTCAAATGTATTAGATAAATTACTTGAAGTATTTAATACAAAGGAAGCTCATCAAATATATTTATTATCCTTACTTCACTTTGTTAATGGTTTTACTTATGTTAAGAATATTAAACCGGATTATGATTTATCTTATTTATCTAAAAGATATCCATCTATTAGTTTATCAGAACATATCATAACTAATTTATTTGATGACTTAGGAAAACATACAACTAATGTCGAGAAATTTGAACAATTACTAGCTGACAAATCTAGTAAAGAACTTGCAGTTGATGGCCATGTAATTAAGACATCATCACATGATAATCAACTTGCTGAAAACGGTAATAAAAGAAACAAGTTCAACGATTATCAAATGAATGCTTTAATGGCTTATGATATTAATAATTCACAGCCTATCTTCTCTCGTATATATCCAGGTGGAACCATGGATAATATATCTTTCAAAGATATATTTAAAAGAATAGACTTCAATAATACCCTATTTATCATAGATAAAGGCTTCTTAGATCCAGAAAATTTAAGGTTATGTTCTGAAAATGGTAATAAATACATCATACCATTAAAAGCTAATTGTAGTGCTTATAAGAAAATAACTACAGATTTAAAGTTTGATAACATTTTCACATACCAAAAAGGAAAGAAACATACTCCTATTCAATATAAATCAGAAACAGTTGATGGAGTAACTGTTACTGCGTTTAAAGATTTAAGCCAATATGCTTTAGAATCAGCTGATTATATGTCTAAAATAGGTGATGAAAAAGGAGTTTATACATTAGAAAAATATAATGAACTAGAAAAATCATTTGGTTTAATTGTATTACAATCAAATCTTAATAAAACTCCTGAAGAAATCTATAAACTATATAAGAAACGTTGGACTATAGAAACATTCTATGATTATTACAAAAACAAACTTGAAGTTGATGCTACATATTCTAGGGATTACTATCAAGCTCAAGGATTATCATTCATTTTATTAATCACAAGTTTAATACATAGTGAATTTGTTAAAAATACATCAAAATTAAAAAAGAGTGTAACAGACATCCTGCTAGATGCAAGATATGTCAAGTTACACTATAAGAAAACAAAATGGGAATTAGAAAATCTCTCAAAGAAACATTATGAATTATTTAATTCATTAGGTCTAAATCTTAATGAAGAATTAGAATATCTTAATAAGTAGAAATAACGGTATATGGAATTGCTCCATATACCTAATTTTTTAATATTTAGTGATCTATATATTCCTAGAAAGGATGCAAGCAAACAATCTACTGAAGCTAATGCATAAAACTTCAATTTATAATTAAAAAACATTCTAAACGCTATAAACGTAAAGAATTAAATAATTAATTATAAATAAAAACAAATTTTATAATACAAGGTCGTTTATCTGTGTGGTAAACGACTTTGTTTTTGTATTTGAAACTAAAATAATTTAAATAAAAAAATAAATGATTATTTAAGCAATTTGCTTTATAAATTAAATAGTAAAGAGACTATAATGCCTACTAGAGCACTTAAAAGAATAAATACAATTGAATTCATTTTCTTTTTGAATATAAGTTTATATAAGAAAAGAATAAATACTAAAACAATAAATATGATTATGCTATTATAATTAATATTTGATACATTATTACAACTTATATTTAAAATTGATAATGCAAGATTAATCCCTGTGCCTAAAATTAAGGCTATAGTGACTGGTTTTAGTACGTACATTACAATCTTAACAACTTTATATTTAGTAAAGTTTTTAAGTACACTTGCAATAATTAATATAATAATAAAGGAAGGTAGAATTACGCCGATACTAGATACGATTGCACCAAGTACGCCTTCAGTCTCAAAGCCTACATAAGTTGCCATATTAATGGCAATGGAACCAGGAGTGCACTCTGATATTGCAATAAAGTCTTCAAATTCATTTAAACTAATCCAATTATATTTTGTAACAACGTCTTTTAACATCGGGATCATTGCATATCCACCGCCAAAAGTAAATAGACCGATTTTGGCAAATTCGTAAAACAACAATAATAAATTATTCATGATGTTTCACCTTATCTATAAAATAGATTATTATACCAAGCAATATACCGATAATTATATAATAAATACTTTGAAAACTAAGATTAAAAAAATTAAATAAAACGAGGCTTACTAATACAATTATAAATAATATAATAGTTAAGATGTTTTTATCCATATTTTTTGCCATAGATAAAGCACTAGTAACAATTAATATTGTAATCGCTACATTAATTCCATTAAAGGCATAATTAACATATTTATTATCTTTAAACTGATTTAAAATTAAACTTATTAAAATAATGATAATAACGGATGGTAATGAAACACCTATAGTAGCAACCGTTGACCCTAGAATTCCTTTTCTTTTGTAGCCTAAATATGTAGCCATATTTATAGCGGCAGGACCTGGTGTAGACTCAGCTACAAGAAGAATTTCTAGCATTTCATCCTCTTTAATCCATTTTTTTTTGTTAATTAATTCATCTTTTAACATAGGAATCATTGCATATCCACCGCCAAAAGTGAATAAACCTATTTTAAAGAATATAAAAAATAGTTCAAACATAAAATCACCGTTCTAATTATACCATTAATAATTATAAATAGTGATTATATAAATAAAGTATGGTATACTTTTAAAGTATTTTAAACGGTGATATTATGAAAGATAAGAAACAATTTAATTCAATAATAATGTTACTAATTACCACACTTATATGGGGTAGTGCTTTTGTTATGCAGGATATAGGCAGTGAATACGTTGATTCATTTACGTTTAACTGTGTTAGATTTTTTATTAGTTTTATACTTATGTTGCCTATTGCAATCCACACTCAATCTAAAAGAAGAAGAGATAAAATGGGGAACTCAAGACGTGAGATTATCTTAAGTTCTCTTATTTGCGGAACTTGTTTAATTCTTGCCTCAATATTACAACAAAAGGGCATTAGTTTATGTGGTGCAGGCAAAAGTGGTTTTATAACTTCAATGTATTTAGTAATAATTCCTATATTTTATTTTATATTTTGTAAAAAGAGATATTCATTTAATGTATATCTAGGAGTTTTATTAGCTATTGTTGGTCTTTATTTATTATCTGTTAAAGGTGATTTCACACTAGAAAGTGGAGATTTATATTTAATAGGTAGTGCATTCATGTTTGCTGCACAAATTATTACATGCGGCTATTTTGCACGAAACATGGATCCTTTTACGCTTTCTTGTGGTCAGTCTTTAGTATCTTTTGTAATCTCGCTCTTACCTACTATCCTTATTGATAAACCAGAAATGGCTTCAATTGGTAAAGCTTTACCATCAATATTATATGTTGCAGTATTCTCAACATGTGTAGCTTACACTCTTCAAATAATTGCACAAAAACATCTAAATTCAACTCTTGCAAGCTTACTTATGAGCTTAGAAAGTGTATTTAGTGCAATCTTTGGTGCACTTATTTTAAAAGATTATTTAACAGGAAGAGAACTAGTCGCATGTGTTATTATATTTATTGGTGTAATAATTTCAGAAATTACTTTTAAGAAAAAGAAGGTAAATGAAAATGATTAGACAAGATTATTTACCTCATCATAATGAAATTACAGTATTTCAAGATGATGACATGTTTTTAATTAATTCTGACACTGAAGCACTAGGGGAGTTTGTTGAAGTCTATAAAAATGATTCGGTTTTAGATATTGGAACTAATCAAGGTGCACTACTTTTGTACGCCTCAAGATTTAATCCACGCAAACTTACAGGAATTGACATAAATAAACGTGCTTTAGAACTTGCACGAAAAAACTTAGAATACAACAACATTTCTAATTTTGAATTAATTTTAAAAGATGTTAGAGAATATGACTCACATGAGTTATACGACAGGATTATATGCAATCCTCCTTATTTTGAGACTCGTTATGATAATTTAGCTAATAACAAATTTAAAAATATGGCTAAGCACGAAACAACAATTACATTACCCGAATTAATAGAAGCTATTGATAAGAATTTAAAATATAACGGTGTATTATATTTTTTATTCCTTACTTCACGTTTTGAATCAGTTGTTTGTGAACTTAACAAGCATCACTTGCACATTAAAGAAATGAAGTTTGTGTATGATAAGAAAAAGAAATATTCTAATGTATTTATGGTTAAGTGCGTGAAGAATTCAAAGATTGGAACAAACGTTTTAAAACCACTTATATTTGGTGAAAATAATGATTAATACAAATAATTTAATTAATTTAAATAGAGATGTAACATGCGACATACAAGAACTTATTGATAGTCTTGGCGAATTCGAAGAATTACATTTTGTTTGCGGAATTTACAACATACGCAATATTTTCTTTAAATCTAATATTACGGTTAGTTTTGAAGAAGGAGTTATATTTAATGTATTAAATAAAGATGAAAACTTTCAAATTATCGATACACGTGTAGCGGGTATCAATATGAAGTTTTACTGTGGTGTATTTAATATAATTAATCAAACAAATGTTACTCTTAAGGGTCATGCTATAATTAACGGAAATGGTTCATATTTTTGGGAAAAATACTGGGGAAAAGATATGAATGGTGGCATGCGAGAGGTATACGATAAAAACAACATGCGTGCTTTTTGTGATTATGATTGTATGCGCGTTCGTAATGTCTTGATTCAAAACTCTAGTAATGTTTTTGTCTCTAATCTTGAATCTAAGGACTCAGGATTTTGGAATATTCACATCTTATATTCTAATAATGTGGTATTAGATAATATTTATGTTAATAGTAGTTCTTTAGTTTCGCCTTCAACCGATGGAGTCGATATTGATTCTTCATATAATGTTGTTGTTAAAAATTCTACATTTAAAACAAATGATGACTCCATTTCGATAAAATCTGGTAGAGATAAAGATGGTCTTGATACAAATATTGCCTCACACGATATTAAAATTTATAACAATACACTTTATAACGGTTTTGGTATTACTCTTGGTAGTTGTGTGAGTGGTGGTATATATAACATAGATATAGATAATAATAAATTTTATAATACTGACTGTGGTTTTAGAATTAAATCAAGTGTTATGAGAAAAGGATATATTAAAAATATAAACTTTACAAATTCTATTTTAGAAAATGTAAAATATCCGATACATATCGCCTCATCTTGGAATAAAGGATATAACACTTTAGTTATACCTAAAAACTATAAAGGTGAAATTTTCGATCATTATAAGAAGCTTGTTTCAAGTGTAGAAAACATACAAAACACAAAAGTATCTAATATAAAGATTGAAACTATGAATGCAAAAAATGCGACTCGCGCATTCAACATTGAATGGTTTAGTGATTCACAAATCGAAGATTTTAAAATTATTGATTCTAAAATAGAGGCCTTAGAGTTTGGTGCTATTTCAAGTGTTTCAGGCTTAAAATTTATAAATGTTGATGTGAGTGCAAAAAACATTAATAATAAGAGTAATGATGATTACGATAACCGCTAACTATATTTTTAAAAATATGGTATAATTTTTTAGAAATTGAGGTTTTAATTATGGATAAGAAGAAAGTCATTTTAGGTTTATCTGGTGGTGTAGATAGTTCTGTTAGTGCTATTGTTTTAAAAGAACAAGGATATGATGTAACAGGCGTATTTATGCGTAACTGGGATTCTACTTTAAATAATGATAAATTAGGCAATCCTACTGTAAATGATGATGTATGTCCTCAAGAAGTAGATTATAAGGATGCACAAGCAGTAGCTGAAAAACTTGGCATAAAGATGGACCGTGTTGATTTTATTGAAGAATATTGGAATTATGTATTCTCATATTTCTTAGATGAATATAAAAAGGGTCGAACTCCAAATCCTGATGTTATGTGCAATAAAGAAATCAAGTTTAAAGCCTTTTTAAATTATGCCTTTAAACATGATGCGGATTATATTGCAATGGGACATTATGCGCGCGTCAAAAGAGAAGAAAATGGCAAAACTCATTTACTTCGTGCTGTTGATCAAAATAAGGACCAAACATATTTTTTGTGCTTACTTTCTCAAGAACAAATAAAGAAAGCATTATTCCCAATTGGCGATCTAACAAAACCAGAGGTAAGAAAATTAGCTAGTGAGTACGATTTAGTTACAGCTCGTAAAAAAGATTCAACAGGCATTTGCTTTATTGGCGAACGTAATTTCCATGAGTTTTTAAAGAACTACCTACCAGCTCATCCTGGTAATATGGAAACAGTTGATCACAAGGTTGTAGGTCGTCACGACGGACTTATGTATTATACAATTGGCCAAAGAAAAGGTTTAAATATTGGCGGATTAAATGGGTTTAAAAATGAACCTTGGTTTGTACTTGGAAAGAATTTAAAGAGAAACGTTCTTGTTGTCGGACAAGGCGAAGACAATATTGAACTTATGAGTAATCATTTAATCGCAAGTAATGTAAACTGGATTTGTGATACACCAGACTTCTCAAAAGAATTTCAAGCAAAATTCAGATACAGACAAAAAGATACAAATGTTCGTATAAGACCACTAGATAATGGTAATATTGAAGTATTATATGATAAAAGCGAAGGTGTTACTCCAGGACAGATTGTATGTTTGTATGATAATGAAGAGTGCATTGGTGGTGCTATAATAGAAGAAGTATATTATAACGATTCTATTAGAACTGTTTATAATGATTAGGTGATTTATGAAACTTATTAGTTGGAATGTTAATGGACTTAGAGCTTGTAAGACTAAAGGATTTGATGAATATTTTGCGAAGGAAAACGCTGATATATTTTGTGTCCAAGAGACAAAAATGCAAGAAGGACAAGCCGAACTTGATATTGATGGATATTATAGATACATGTCAAGCGCTATAAAAAAAGGCTATTCAGGTACTCTTGTATATACTAAAATTAAACCTCTTTCAGTTGTATACGGCGTAAATGATTTATACAATGATGAAGGTAGAGTTATAACTCTTGAGTATGAAGACTTTTATTTAGTTAATGTATATGTACCAAACTCAAAAGAAGGCTTATTACGTCTTGACTATAGAATGACTTTTGAGGATAACTTTAGAGAATATTTATCTGACTTAGATAAAAAGAAGCCAGTTATTTTATGTGGTGACTTAAATGTAGCGCATGAAGAAATCGATATTAAAAATCCTAAAACTAATTTAAGAAATGCAGGTTTCACAATTGAAGAACGCACAAAGTTTAGCGAACTATTAAACTCAGGATTTATTGATTCATTTAGATATTTATACCCTCTAAAAGTATTGTATTCTTGGTGGAGTTATAGATTCCATGCGCGCGAAAAGAACGCGGGATGGAGAATTGATTATTTTGTTTTAAGCAATTCTTTAAAAGATAGAATTGAAGATTCAATAATTGATACAGATGTTTTAGGAAGCGATCACTGCCCTGTAAAACTTATACTAAAGTAGAACGAAAGTTCTGCTTTTTTCTTCATTTGGAAAGAATATCATTATATAACCTCTTAAAAATCGATAATAATTCAAGTGAAACTAAAAACCGTTATAATTTTTAGCAAAAGTGTCTAATTTTATTAATAGCTAATAATTTCAAATATTTCACTTTGAGAAAGAGAACTTTTAGTATGAAAATTTGCTAAAACCATTAATTTTTCGAACTAAGTATTGATATATATATATATATATGGTAAGATTACCACGATAATTTTAAGAAAATTTCGGGGTTATATGTATGAATAATGAATTAGAAAGTAATGACAATTTAAATAAAGAAATAAGTTTAGAAGGAGACGATAAAACTAAACAAACAAGTGTTAAAACAACAAGAAAATCAGGAATAGAATTGTTAAAGATAATAGGAATGTTACTAATTGTTATATCACATGTTTATTGTACAGTAACAGGCTCTCACTCCTCAGCAGAAGGTTTAACAGATTACCTTGTTAAAATTGAGTCAACAACGGATCTATCAAATATCATATTAAGATTTGTATCAGTATTTGGTAATTTAGGCAATGCAATTTTCTTCATTTGTTCGGCTTGGTTTTTATTAGATAAAGAAACATCAAATAAAAAAAGATTATTTAGGCTATTTTGTGATTTGTTTACAATAAATGTTTTATGGTTAATAGGCATACTTTGCTTTAAAGGCTATTCGACAATTGGTTTAAAATCATGCATTAAATCCATATTCCCATTCTATTTTGGACAAAATTGGTATGTTGTGTATTATATTCTTTTTGCATTAATTTCACCATTTTTAAATTACATTATAAAAAGTTTAGATCAAAAGAAACATTTATTAATATCAGGTATTTTATTTGTATTTTATATGGTATTATCAGTTGCAAAATCTTATCCTGGTCAATCAAACTTAGTAACTTGGATATCTTTTTATTTTGTTATTTCTTATTTCAAGTTATATGGAAAAAACTTTACTAGTAGCAAAAAAGCAAATCTAATAGTTTTAACATCGTCTATAATATTAATGTTAGTCTTACACTTAATAATTAATTTTGCTGGCATGAAAATATCATTCTTATCAGGTAAAGTAGGATTATCTAAGAATTGTAATTTCATAATATTCTTTATTGCGTTTAGTGCATTTAATTTATTTAATCAAACAACTTTTAGTTCAAAAGTAATAAATTATATTGCAAGTTTGACTTTTGTTATGTATTTATTCCATGATAATCTTTATATGCAAAAATATATTAAACCAGAAAATTGGACGTGGATTTTTAATAATATCGGATATCAACATTTTATCTTAATATTCTTTACTTATGCATTGTTTTTATTTCTAATTTCAGGAATAGTAAGTTTGATATACAACCTAACATTACAAAAGTTAGTTCATAAATTATCTGATAAAATTTATAATTTATTAGCTAAATTAATTGAATTTGCCCAAACTAAACTTATAAACATAATTAAATAAAGTAATGAATAGACTCTCTTATGAGGGTCTATTTTTAACTTTTTAATGACATTGTTAATAAATTATGGGATAATTTTGTGAAATGTGATTTATCATTTAAAGATAACTACATATTCTAAATATGACATTTTATTTATGTATAATAAGACAAAGAAAGAAGTTGATTTTATGAAAAAAATAATAAATATAGCTACTTTATTCGGTCTTTTAGTTATATTTTTAATATATATTGGTTCTTGTTCGTATACAGAGCCAAGATCTTCGTTTTCAAATGTTTTATACGATTCGGATACACAAACACTTACGTTTGATTTATCTATAACCGATTCTAAAAGTTTAGGAACAAACTATAAAGTACATTTAAAGGAAGCAAGTAGTGAAGATTGTACATATCAAGAAATTATAACTTTAGAAACTACAAATTATACATTTAACTCTGTAAAAGTGAATACTGATTATACTTTATATGTTACATGTACATATAATGATACTGATAACTATGAGATTAAAACTACTAAGACATTTAATACTACAGGAACTGATTATTTAACTGAACTTGGAATAAAATTTGAAGATACAACTGTTGAATATAATGGTGAAAGTCAACAAATAAATGCAAGTTATGAAAGTAACGGTGAAACTTTATATATTGAAGAAAATAAGACGTATACAAGTGGTAACTATTCATATCAATTTGCTTATTCTAATACATATAATCAAATAAATGTTGGTTCATATATACAAAGTTTATACATTTATAGACTTTCAGTATCAGGCTTTATAAATGTTGAAAAAACATTAGTAGAAACTATATCTAAAACCCTAACTATAACAAAAGCACCTACATTATATAATTGGTCTGATTTAGAAGTTGAATATACAGGTGAAGTTATTACAATGCCTATGAGCGATGAAAAATTAAATTATACTTATTATTCATCTAGCGGAGAAGAAGTTGATTCAATCATCGAACCAGGCGAGTATGTTGTTAATTACCAATTTAGTGGAAACGACAACTACGAAGCTTCGAGTGGATCATTTAAGGTTACAGTTCATAAGAAGACCGTAACATCAACATTAACTAATCAATATGTAGAATTAGTTGATGGTAAAGCAACAATTGATATTAGTGATGATTCATTTAATGTAAGTGGTCTTGATTACACAGTTACTTATAAAGAATTAGATGGTACAATAATTTCTACACCTTATGTAACTAGTGAAGGACAATATCTAGTAAATATTAGTGTAGCTGAAACAAATACTACATCAGCATTCAATGTATCAATTACTTTAACAGTATCACAAAAAATATCAACTACTCCACTTGTTGTTTCAAACATTGAATATTTTAAAACTAAAAGTCAAAACCTAGGTTTTGTAAATAAACTAACATATTACGCTTACTTTAATTTATATAATACAACAACTGAAACAATTGATTTAGCTAATGTTTCCTTGTATTTTAATGATACTAAGTTAAGTTTAACAGGAAATGTTGAAGCAAATAGTTCATATGTTGTATTTGTATATTCAGGAACACTTGATGAGACTAAATATAAATTCACTTCATATGCCGATTATTCTACAAAATTAACATTTACAAAATTAACTAGTATTTCTACATTATATGATGATTGCCATATTACATATACTCTAGATACATCGGTTGCAAACTATGATGGTTATTTATCTAGCAGATCTGATTATACATTTACATACTCTGAAATTACTGAGGTCAAACAAGCATTAAGTAATATTAGTAACTTTACTTATACTACAAGTAAACCAACAGTAAATTATTCATTTGATTTTACGACAATATCACTTTCACGTCTTGAAGACTTATATGATGTGGAAGCGACTGATGCGCTTGGTAACGAAATAGAAGTTACAAGTGATATGGTAGATACATCTAATATAAATGCAAATAATGTCGGCAAAAGTGTGAATGTTTACTATAACATTAAAGATATTTACGGAAATGTTTCATCTTTTATTAAATCGTTTGTAGTAGTAGATGAAGAAGCCCCTACAATTGAATTATCAAATGATGTTCTTGATGGTAGTCTTACAATGCATGTTACAAGCGGTAGCACAATTGATTTAACAAAGTACTTTGTTGCATATGACGAAGTAGATGGCAATATTTCAATTACTAGCGATATGATTAGTGCAGATGATTTAAACATGGATGTTTTAGGTAAATATAGTGTAGTAGTTAAAATAAGTGATTCATCTAATAATACTAGTACATTTAATATTACATTATATGTAGATTGTGGTTATTTAAGCAATTATACAAGCGAAACTATTAAATCTAGTTTAACAGGAGAGGAAAATGCAATGCCTTCAACAGGCAACGTATCAGTACTCGTTGTACCTGTATTCTTTAATACATCAAATGAAACAACAACATATTTAAATACTTTAGAGACAGTATTTAATTCAACTAATAGCGATTTAGCTATTGGCTCTGTAAAAAGTTACTATCAAACATCTAGCTATAATAAATTAAATTTATCATTTGATATTTACAAGGCATCTTATATTACTTTACCTCAAAGTAAAAAGTATTATGATTCAAATATTACATCTTTACTAAACTATGCATTAGATCAAGTTGATGATTCGGTTGATTTTTCTAAGTATGATTCTGATAATGATGGTACGATTGATGCAATTTGGTTTGTATATGATATAGATTATGATTCAACTACAAATTACTTCTGGGCATGGACTGGGGATATGTCATCTAGCTTAAGTAGTAGAGACGGCAAGAGCATTGGCAAAATTTGCTTTGCATCTTATGAATTCACTAATTCTAGTGATTCTTACTACAGTTCATACACTGACAAAGAATACTCTACATTAAGTGCTAGAACATATATTCATGAAACAGGACATTTGTTTGGCTTATATGATTATTATGACTATGACTATGATACAATCGTTGGATATCATCATACAATGTTTGGCTGTTCGATGATGGATTCAAACCTTGGGGATTTGGATGCGGCTAGTAAAATATTACTTGGTTGGATTGATCCTATTGTTGTGACTGAAACGGAGGCTGTAACAATAACACCTACAGCTTTGTCTGGAGAAGCGATAGTTATCGCAAAAGAATCTAGAATTAATAATACAATATTTAGTGAATATATAATTCTTGA
Source organism: Alistipes finegoldii (assembly GCA_963621965.1). GTDB lineage: Bacteria > Bacillota_I > Bacilli_A > Acholeplasmatales > Anaeroplasmataceae > JAEELC01. Next base: position 34,609 of record CAVFGN010000012.1, on the reverse strand, counting down.
ATTCTGGACAAGTGATGGCTTAAATAAAGTTGATAGTGCATCTACTTTTGGTACTGATAATTACGGTATTAGAGTACTTCATTTAGACGCTAGCATTAATTATAATTCTAGTGGTAAACCTACTCTAACAACAGGTTCTAGACCATCATACTTTAAGTATAATAATACTGATGATGATGACTACAATTTCCTAGAGACTTTAGCACTTAATAGTGAGAATGTGTATAGTGCAAAAACTAGAAAATATAGTACTGTTAATAATGTCTTATTTAATTCTACTGATATTGTATTTGGTAAAGATAAATTCATGGCATTTACATATCACGATAATTCGTCTCTTGATTTCACATTTAATATTTTAAATATTACATCTGACTCAGCGAGCGTGCTTATTTCATATAAATAATCAAAATACCTATAAATGTAATCTATTTAGATTTGAAAAATATATTATTTTAAAATATAATATATTAAATCAATGGAGGACGTTTATGGGTTTTTTTAATAAAAAGAAAAAAGATAAAGATGCAAAAAACACAACTAGTGAAATAAAAGATGAAAATAAAACTAGTGAAGTAAATAAAAATCAAGATCAAGAATCTGAATTCTTAAAAGCTATGAATGAAAAAAAGCAGGAAGATGATGATAAAGAAAAGGTCTTAGAAGAAGAAAGAAAAGCTTTTGAAGAAGAAAAAAAGGCTTTTGAAGTAAAGAAGAAAGAACTTGAAGAAAACAAAAAAGAAGAAAAAGAGGAAAAAACAAAGAAAGAATCTAAAAAAGAAAAGAAAGATTATACTAAATATAATCCTATTTTAGATAAAAAGTTTTGGGCCAAACTTATAGGCGGAGTAGTGCTTTTAGTGTTTGCACTTGCACTATTATTTCAAAAAGACCTTCGTGAACGTATTTGTATTGGAATATTCGGCGGTATTGTAGCTGTATTTGCAGTATATAGAGTATACCCTACTTTTAAATATGAAAAAGGTGCTCTAGCTAAAGTTTTATGCATTATTGAAATTATTGTAGATTTTGCAGTTGGCGTTTTACTTGTTTTTGGTGGATTTAATTTTAGTGATTCAGGCGCAAATTTAACTGAATTTACAATTAAATATTTCCATTATTTCTTAGGTTTAGTATTCTATTTAAGAGGTATTGTATATACTCTTAGCTCGATTATGCTTGGTCAAAAGAGTAACCTAAAAAATTATATTATTAATATTTTATGTTTATCTTTTGGCGCATATGTATTTGCAAACGACAATTTCTTAGTTTCAACTCTTGGCTGGGTACTTGTTATTCTAGCACTAGGTTCATCTTTATACCTACTTGTTGAAGGTGGAATTGATTATAATAACTACAGAAACCATAACGAACAACGTAAAAGAAAAGTTGAAGAAAAGAAGAAAGCAAAAGAACAAAAGAAAAAAGAGAAAGACGCGGAAATAGGCGAAGCTTCTAAAGATAAAAAGTCTGAAAAAGAAGAAAAGATCATTATACCAAATGAAAAAGGTAATGATCAAAAACAAGATATTTATCAATAACTAAGACATTAGTACTATTATTTTAAAAACAAAAATTAAGGTTTTTAATTTAATAGTACTTTTTCTTTTGATAAATAATTTTAAATAAAAAAACTTGAATTTTAACAAAAATGATATAAAAAACAACAATATTATATAAAACGTAGTAATCGGACAACGTTTCGACTATTTACAATTAAATTAAACTTTGATAAAATTAAAAAGTAAAAATTTTGTACGTAATGTACTATAGAAGGAGCATATAAATATGAAAGTTGAATTTATTGCAGGAAGTAAAGCAAAGGTAACTTTTGATATTACTAACGATAAATTTAGAGAAGCTTTAGATAAAGCATTTGAAAAAACAGGTAAGAATGTTTCTATTCCTGGTTTTAGAAAGGGTCATGTAAGCCGTGAAATTTTCAACAAGAAGTTCGGCGAAGCTGCTTTATATGAAACAGCTATTGATGTTCTTTGCGATGAAACTTCTAAAGAAGTATTTGCTGATAAGGAACTTGGCGCTAGAGTTATTTCTCAACTAGTTCCATCAATTGAAGGAACTATTGACTCTAAAGATGGATTTAAATTAGTATTTACTTTTGATGTATTCCCAACTGATGTAACTGTTGGCGCATACAAAGGCGTTGAAGTAAAGGCTAAAGATACAACTGTAACAAAAGAAGAAGTTAACGGACGTATCGATTCTATGTTAAAGAGTAAAGGAACAATTTCTGAAAAGGCTGAACAAGTAATTGCAAAAGGCGATACAGCAAATTTTGATTTCGAAGGATTTGTTGACGGAGTAGCATTCGAAGGCGGTCAAGCTAAGGGCTATGAAATGGAAATTGGTTCTGGCCAATTCATTCCTGGATTTGAAGATCAAATGATCGGCATGAAGAAGGGTGAAACAAAGGATGTTAAAGTAACATTCCCTACTCCTTATGCTGCTAAAGAATTAGAAGGTAAAGAAGCAGTATTTAAAGTAACTATTAATGCTGTAAAGGAAAACAAGTTACCTGAATTAAATGATGATTTTGTAGCATCTCTAAACAAAGACGGTGTTAAGACTGTTGAAGAATTAAAGGCTTCTATCGAATCTGAAATTAAAGCTAACAAAGAAGAAAGCGAAAAGAACAGACAAATCGACGAAGTAGTTAACAAAATCTTAGATTCTACTACAGTTGAATTACCTCAATCTATGATTGATAACTTCACTAATGATTATAAGAAGCGTTATGAAGATCAAGCTAATGCTTATAACATTCCACTTGAAACATTACTTCAATTAAGTGGTACTGACTTAGAAACATTCAATACAAAATCAGCTGAAATTGGTAAGCGTCAAGCTTTATTCCAAGTAGTTCTTGATAAGGTTGCATTTGATGAAAAGTTACAACCAACTGATGAAGAATTAACAACTCGTGCTGAAGAAATTGCTAAGCAAATCAATTCTACAAAAGAAGAAGTATTAAAGACTAGATTTAACCAAATCGTTAGCGAACATATCTATAACAAGTTCATTGACCTTGTTATGTCAAACGCTAAAGAAATCTAAACTTAATAAACGTTTAAAAGAATCCACTTCATGTGGATTTTTTTGAATAAATTGTGTAAAAATTAACATATTTGGCAAACCACTTGAAATAGTGCCAAAAATATAGTAATATATAACCGCTGACTATAAAATGTCAGATTATTCTTAAAAAGAGGGTGACAATATGGAACAATTAGAAAACAAAAAATCTTACCCTGCGATTGCTTTAAGAGGCTTAGTACCGCTTCCTACAAATGAGCTTAGAACTGAGGTAGGACGTAAAAATTCTATTAAAGCTCTTGAAGAAGCTGAAGCTAATTATAATGGTGATATCGTATTAGTCGTTCAAAAAAATGCTCAACAAGTTGATGTTAGTAGCGAATCTATTGAACTTGTAGGTGCACTTGCGCATATCGACTCACGTTTAACATTACCTAATGGTAATTTGCGTGTAAAATTTAGTGTTAAAGAACGTGTAATTTTAGAAGAAATTAGTGAACCTAATCCTTTTTTCACAGTTTCTTATAGTGTAATGGTTACAGAAAATGACTCTGTTGAAGAACAAGCTGCTCTTGTTCGTTCAGTAGTTAATGAAATATCAAATAATAAAAATTTACTTACTTCAAGTGAGGAAGTAATGCGTAGTATCGCAAGTGGTTTAACAAGCGAAGAATGCGTCGATATTATTGCAGGACACTTGAAAACTTCAAGTAATAAATATAAATATTTGGCTGAACCATCTTTATCTAAAAGAATGAAATACATTCTTGAAGATATAAATAGAGAAAAACAAATAGTTGATATTGAACGTAAAATCGATCAAGATGTTAAAGAATCTATTGACCAATCCCAAAAGGAATATATTTTACGTGAGAAAATGAAGGCTATTCAAAATGAACTTGGTGAAAAGGCTCGTACCGAAGAAGAAATAGAGACTTTTAGAAAAAAAATTGAAGAAGCTGGAATGCCTAAACATATCTACGAAAAGGCTAAAAAAGAACTTCAAAGATATCAGATGACTTCAAGCCAAAATGCTGAAACAGGAGTTATAAGACAATATCTTGAGTTTATTGTATCTCTTCCTTGGAAAGAAGAATCTAAAGATAACAATTCACTTAAAGAAGTTGAAGAAGCTTTAAATAAAACTCACTATGGTTTATCTAAGGTTAAAGATAGAATTCTTGAATATTTAGCAGTTAAAGTTTTAACTGGTAAAAATCCACAAACCATTCTTTGCTTATACGGCCCTCCTGGCGTTGGTAAAACAAGTTTAGCTAAGTCTATTGCGGATGCACTTGGAAGAAAGTTTATTAAAGTATCTTTAGGTGGTGTATCAGACGAAGCTGAAATTAGAGGACATAGAAGAACTTATCTAGGTGCTTTACCTGGTAGAATTCTTAAAGGTATGAAGGATGCAAAAACAGTAAATCCTGTATTCTTACTTGATGAAATCGATAAGATGACATCAAATATGAGAGGAGACCCTGCTTCAGCTATGCTTGAAGTATTAGACCCTGAACAAAATTCTCATTTCTCTGATAACTACCTAGAAGAAGAATACGATTTATCTAAAGTATTATTCATAACAACTGCTAACTCTCTAGATTCTATTCCAGCTCCTTTATATGACCGTATGGAAATAATTGAATTATCTAGTTATACTGAATATGAAAAGACTCAAATTGCTAAAAATTATTTAGTACCAAAAGTACTTGCGCAAAATGGTTTAGAAAGTTCTAAGTTTAGTATTACTGATGAAGCAATGCATATAATGATTGATGGCTACACTAGAGAAGCTGGTGTAAGAAGCCTTCAAAGACAAATTGGTACTCTTGTTCGTAAAGCTATTAAAGAAGTATTACTTAATGATGTATCACACGTAGAAATTAATAAAGAAAATTTATCTAGTTATCTAGGTAAACAAAAATTCTTTAATAACGAAGGACGTGAAGTCCCTCAGGTTGGTATTGTAACAGGTCTTGCCTATACTCAATTTGGTGGTGATACTCTAGATATTGAAGTCGCAATTTCAAAAGGTAAAGGTACACTTACTTTAACTGGTAAATTAGGTGAAGTAATGAAAGAAAGTGCAATGGCAGCCCTAACTTATGTTAAGAGCCATGCAAGCAAACTTGGAATCGATGAAAAAGTGATTGCAGAAAGCGACATTCATATTCATGTCCCTGAAGGTGCTGTTCCAAAAGACGGTCCTAGTGCTGGTGTTACACTAACTACAGCTATTGCGAGTGCATTAACAGGAAAACCTGTTGATCAACATCTTGGTATGACTGGCGAAGTAACTCTTAGAGGTACTGTTCTTCCTATCGGTGGTCTTCGTGAAAAGAGCATAGCAGCTGCTAGAACTGGTTTAACAAAGATTTTAATACCAAAGGAAAATGAACGTGATTTAGATGATGTTCCGGAAGAAGTTAAGGAAAAGTTAACTATTATTCCTGTTCATCATGTATCTGAAGTATTAGATATTGCATTACAAAAATAAAATTCAAGGCTTAGCGTTAGTTCGCTAAGTCTTTTATCTTTTCTTGACTTGAAAAAAATATAAATGTAAAATAAAGCAAAACGGAGGATTATAATATGGATTATACTATTGTAATCGACTACCAATATGATTTTACATATGGCAGTTTAAGAAATGAAGAAGCTATTAAAATAAAAGATAATGTAATCAAAAGAATAAGTGAAGGATATGAAAAAAAACATCATATCATATTCACACGTGATACACACAACGAAAACTATTTAGAGACTCCTGAAGGTAAAAAATTGCCTATCTCTCACTGTATTAAAGGTACATTAGGACACGAAATAGATAACGATGTTTTGAATTTTGTAAAAGGCAAAGAATATACTATTATTGATAAACCAACATTTGGCTATCTTGATTGGAATCTTGTTGATGCAAAAAACATATATTTACTTGGAGTTTGCACAGATATTTGCGTTATTAGTAATGCTTTAATTTTAAAAGCTAAATACCCTGAAGCTAATATATATTTATATAGTGATGCAGTAGCCGGACTTACAAAAGAATCAAATGATGCGGCTATATTAGTCGCACAAAATTGTCAGGTTGAAATAATCTAATGGATATTCTTTTTGAAGATAATCATATTATTGTTGCTTATAAACCTTGTGGCTTGTTATCGCAAGAAGATATAAGCAAAGATAAGGATATATTAACTGAACTTAAACAATATATAAAAGTAAAATATAATAAAGAGGGTAATGTTTATTTAGGACTTGTTCATAGACTAGATAGAAACACAAGTGGTGTTATGGTTTTTGCAAGAACATCTAAGGCTGCCTCAAGACTTTCATCTAGTATTCAAAACCATGTAGGATTTGAAAAAAAGTATTTAGCTGTAGTTGAAGGCAAAATGAATAAGGGCGAAGAACGTGTTCTTAATAATAAACTTCTAAAAAATGAAAAAGAAAACAAAAGTTATGTCTCACGTGACCCTAAAGCTCTTGATGCGTCTCTTAAATATAAAGTATTAGATACAATAAATATTGCAAACGAATACTATAGTTTATTAGATGTTGCTTTATATACAGGACGTCACCATCAAATTAGATGTCAATTGTCTTATATAGGGCATCCTATCGCCGGAGACACAAAATACGGCGCAAAGCCAAACAAAAATGGTTATAATTTATCAAGTTATTCATTAAGTTTAGTTCATCCGGTGAAAAAAGAAGAAATGACTTTTAAATATTTTAAGACATATAATATGTTTAAATATTTTGGAAATGATGAAATACTAAAAAAATACAATTTATAATTAAAAATGCAGGCTTTAAACCTGCTTTTTTTCTATAAATCATCGTCTAAATCATTAGAATTTGAAGAATCAATTTCAGCGTTTGAATATACAGAATGCTCTTCTAAAGCTTTTGCAATTACTTCATCTTTAGTCTCTGAATATTCTATTAAATTAGCTAAATGAAGTAAACGTTTTGATATGACTGCATAAGCATTAGCTTTTGCGGCTAAATCAAGAGCTGCATTGATTATATCCTCTTCATTACTATAATCTATATCATTTAACTGTATTTTTGCATCTTGAATAGCTTTCTTTGTTGCTTGTTTTTTTGTCTCTGCATAATCTTTATATGCTTTCTCTTTGTCTTTAGTATAAGTAATGTCAAAAATTTGTTTAATTTCAGGCAAAGAAAGAACTTCTTTTAAATAAATAATTTCTAAAAGTTCGGAAATTTGGGCTTTAGAATATTTTTTCTTTTCAGGTTTATCTACTATCTTAGCTTTTACATAGTTGTTGATCATTGATGATGAAATTTGTGTATCATAACTTGAGGTTTCAAGAATTTTGCTCTCAGATTTTAAATAATAAATTAATTGTTCCATGTATAGAGGAATATCAGGAAGGTCTTGGTATTGTGGTAAATTTTTCTTTTCAAACTCATCAAACCAATTTTTAAAATTTGCAATTAGGGTTTCAGTTGTGGCCATACGTATCTCCTTTTTTTAATAACTAAATTATATCATTGTCTAAATCATTTTTCAATTTAATACCTTTGTTTTCCTCTCTTTTGTAATTGATTTTGTAGTATTAGATATAAATACTTGTAATAACTAAAAGACTTGAATAAATATGATTTTTTAATTATAATATTACATGAAATGAGGCTATTATGGGTTTATTTAAATTTTTTTCATCTTTATTTAAGAAAAAAAAGAAACGCATAGTTGTTGATGAAGAATTAATATCAAATTTCATCAATTATCTAGGTAGTAAAGAGAATATAGTAAATTATTCTGTCGATGGCTCTAGAGTAAAGGTAGAAGTTAAAAACGTTAATTCATGTAATCTTGAAGAAATTAAAGCAATTTCTTCAGGAGGCGTGTTTGTAACTGGTAATTTTGTGAAAGCATCTTTTAAATATAGTGCGCAAGATATAATTAAAATGTTAGATAGTGCTTTAAAATAGGAGGATATTTATATGGTACAAAAGAATTTTAAAGTTACACTTGAAACTGGTATACATGCACAAACTGCTGTACATTTAGTTAACCAAGCAATTAAATATGATTCAAATATTACTCTTGAAGTCGAAGGAAAAAAGATTAATATGAAATCAATTATGGGTGTTATGAGTCTTGGTGTTTATCAAGGAGCTGTAATCACTATTACTTGTGATGGAGCCGACGAAGTAGCTGCTTTAAATGAATTAGAAAACCAAATTTATCAATTAAAAATTGGTAAAGAATACTAATAATAAAGGACTTTTGAATTTTATTCTTAGGTCCTTTAACTAAATATAGAAAGGTACGTATTATGAAAGAATTAAAAATGGAAGATTTTTTAAATCTATCCGAAAAATACTTTGATCAATTTAAAACAACTTTAAAAGAACTTGTAGCCATTCCCTCAGTTCTAGATGAATATAAGGAAGATTCTGATGCGCCATTCGGAGAAGGTAATAAAAAAGCTCTTGAATACATGTTACAACTTGCAAAAAAGGATAAATTTAAGACTTTAAACTCTGATAACTACGCAGGACACATTGAATTTGGCCCTAAGGGCGAAACTTTAGGATTATTAGCACACTTAGATGTAGTACCTGTTACTGGTCAAAAGTGGGATAACGATCCATTTACTGTCGTTGAAAAAGATGGCAAATTAATTGGTCGTGGTGTAAACGATGACAAAGGACCGCTAGTAGCATCTTACTATGCTATAAAGATGTTAAAAGATTTAGGATTCGAACCTAAGAAAAATATTAAACTTATTATGGGTTGTGACGAGGAAACAGGTTCTAGATGTTTAGAGCATTATTTTTCAAAAAATCCTATGCCTGAGCTTGGTTTCTCGCCTGATGCATGTTTCCCATGTATAAACGGAGAAAAAGCTCATGCAAATATTGATATTGTAGGAACAATTGATGAAACTTGCCCTGTTATTAAATTTTATGCCGGTGAAAGATATAATATAGTTCCTGAAGAAGCCCATATGACTTTAAGTAAGAACTTATCTAAAGAATATGAAGAATTCTTAAAAGAAAATAATTATAAGGGCGAATATAAGAACTCTACATACTACGCGTATGGTACTGCAGCACACGCAATGACCCCAGAAAAAGGATTCAATGCGTCATTCATATTATTTGAATTCTTAGAAAAATATGCACCATGTAACATTTCAAGTTTTATGACTAAATACGTTACATTTGACCCATTTGGCAAGAAGCTTGGTATAGACAAAGAAGCAGGAGAAATGGGTAAACTTACTATGAATGTAGGTGTGATTCGTATCGATCAACGTCATTTAAAAGTAGGATTTGATTTAAGAGTTCCTGAAGATCAACATGAAAGTGTAATTAGACAAAAGTTTAGTAAAGCATTAAGCGAGTTTGATAATTTAACATATGATATGCCTCAAATGACTCCTGTTCACTATGTATCAAGTGATTCATTCTTAGTAAAAGCGCTAATGAAGAGTTATCAAGAAGCAACAGGCGACTATACTAACAAATCTTACTGTATTGGTGGCGGAACTTATGCTAAATTCATGAAAACAGCTGTAGCTTTCGGCCCTCAATTTATTGGTAGAGAAGATGTAGATCACCAAGCTAATGAATATATTTATGAAAGTGACTATAAAAAGATTATTGCAATTTACGCAAAATCTATTTATGATTTAACAAGATAATGAGACTAAGAAAAGTAAAAAATGCTTATGAAGATTTATGCAAAGATTCTAAATATTTTATAAGCAATCCAAAAGACTATAAAGGAAAATGGAATGAATTAGTATTCAAGAATAATAACAAAATAGAGATTGAAGTAGGATGTGGTAAAGGCCAATTTATGATGGGACTTGCCCAAAAATTCCCGGACGTTAATTTTATTGCGATTGAAAAATATGATTCAGTGCTTATTAGAACTCTTGAAAAGGCATTAACATTAGATATTCCTAACCTACGATTAGTTTTGCTTGATGCCAATCAATTAACTGATGTATTTGCAAAAGAAGAAGTATCTAGAATTTATCTTAATTTCTCAGATCCATGGCCAAAGAAGAGACATGCAAAACGCAGACTTACAAGTTATATTTATCTAGATATTTATAAACAAATATTACCAATAAACGGTGAAATCTTCCAAAAGACTGATAACCGTGGTCTCTTTGAATCAAGTCTTGAGTCATTCTCTCAAAACAACTGGTACTTATCTAATATTTCTTTAGATCTTCACAAGACTGATCAATTTAATATTATGACTGAGTATGAGGAAAAATGGTCTCCTAAAGGGCCGATTTACCGTTTAGAAGCAAGAATGATTAAAAATGAAGTTGAAGTAGAGGATGAAGATTCAGAGAAAAAAATATAAAACATATCATAAATTTAATTTATGGTATGTTTTTTTTAGTCTAAAAGACGAACACACATCAGTTATTTCACTTTAATTTCACATAACTTTGTTATATAATTATTTATATGGGTGTATTGTATGAGAATATTGATCGCTAACAAAGACAAGAAATTCTGCTTAAGAATTAAAGATTCGCTTGAACGATTATATAATTATTTTGTAGATGTTGTAGATAATGGGACTGAAGCTTATAGGTTTTTTAATGAATATAAGTACGATTATGTTTTATTACATGATGATTTAGATGAAGTTCCAGGATTCAGCTTAATTGAACCATTTCGTCAAAAACATAACGCCTTTATTACAATAACTACAGAAAAGACTGAACTGTTCTATCATAAAGCTATTTATGATAAAGGCGCTAATGATATATTCTTACTGCCAGGGGATATTTTAATTCTAGTTAAGAAAATCAACAATTATTTTTCCCTTCAAAATCAAAAAAATATAACTATAGGTAATATTAAAATTAATGTTGATACTAGAACTTTAATTGTTGATGAAACTCCTCATACACTTACAACTAAAGGTTTTGAACTTCTTATGTATTTTGTTAAAAATAGGGGTAAAGCTTTATCAAGAGACGAAATATACCGCGATGTATGGCACTACGACGGAATATGCGCAGACGATAGAACTATTGATACACATGTAAAAATGCTTAGAAATGAACTTGGTAAATACAAAACTTATATTGAAACGTTTAGAAATTATGGTTATTGCTTTGAGGTGAAATGATGGTTAATTACTTTTTAATAGGTGGAAAAGATGATGACTTAAAGAGTAATTACCTTGAAAATGTATTAGTCACATTAACTAAAAAAATTAACCCGACTATTTTATATTTTCCCACTGCAAGCGTAGATTCTAAATCAAGCATAAGCCATTTTATTCATACTTTTGATAATATTTTAGTTAATATTGTTCAAGTTCGCTTGTTTAGTCAAAAATATACTTTTGAGGAATTAGATAATTTATTTTTAAAAGCTGATGTCATTTATTTTGGTGGTGGGAATACACAAAAATTAAGAGAAAAAATACTCGAACATAAAATCAATGAATTGCTAATAAAATACGAGGATTCAAACAAAATATATGCTGGAATTTCTGCAGGTGCTATAATATATACACGCGAAGGAATGGGAGACTCTTATGCTTATTTAAATGGTTTAGATGTTGTAAACTATAAAATGGTAAAAGGGCTTAATTTACTAGATATAAAAATTTGTCCTCATTATCAAAAAAAGGATTTATACATTTTTAATGATGAAACTAAAGATACAAGGCTTAGTATTGCGCTTGAAGATGATACAGCAATACTTATAAGAGACAACAAAATTCAAGGAGTATATAAAGCTAATTTGAAACACTCTGTCTATCAATTTTCTTACGGAGTGATGTCTCCTTTATACGAGTCTTTTAGAGTTCATACACTAGGGCCTTTAAATACTTATTCGTATTTTGCCTGCTTAAAATATGAAACTAAAAATAATTTAAAAAATTCTATTGTTTTAAGCGATACAATTAGAAAGAGTGTAGAAAGTATAAAGGACAATGACCTAGCTGTTATTCCTATTGAAAATAGTTTAGATGGATATCTTGGTGAAACTCTTGATCTTTTATATCAATATGATCTTGAGATTGTTGAAGATTTAAATTTACAAATTTCATTTTCTTTAGTTAGTAATGTAGATATTAAAAATATTGAAAAAATATATGTTCAATTCAAAGCTAAAGGACAATGTTTAAACTATTTAGAATATTTAAATAAACCTCTTGTTATAACTGAATCTAATATTGAATCTCTAAATTTGGCATTAGAAGACTTTAATTCAGCCGCAATCGTCCCTAATCATATATTAGATAGTTATAGTTTTAAATATGTGGAAAAGAATGTTTGTGATAAAACAAATAATTATACACGCTTTATAGTAGTAAGAAAAAGAAAAGAAACATGGAATTATGAATCATATAACTATGTAAAAGCTAGTCTTTTACTTATGCCTTCTAGTGATAGATCGGGTATTTTGTACGAGATGCTTAAAATGTTTAGTGATCATAAAATAAATTTGAATGCTATTATGAGTCGTCCGACAAAAGAAGGACTTGGTAAATACTATTTTTATGTAGAATTTTCTGACCAAATTAAAAATTTAGGAAACATAATTCAAGTACTTTTAAACAAGAGTACAAATGATGATTTTAAAATTAAATGTTTAGGAATTTATCCTAAAGAAGGAGAAGAGTAATTATGTTGATGACAGAAATCATTGAAAAAAAGAGAGACGGATATAAATTAAGTCAAGAGGAAATTGAGTTCTTTGTTAAAGGATATACAGATGGTTCAATTCCTGATTATCAAGCAAGTGCTTTATGTATGGCTATTTATTTAAAAGGCATGACTGATGAAGAGGCTACTAGTCTTGCAATTGCAATGCGTGATAGTGGCGACGTTTTAGACCTTTCAAGTATCCCTGGATTGAAAGTTGATAAGCATTCTACAGGAGGCGTTGGTGATAAGACTAGTTTAGTACTTGCGCCACTAGTCGCATCTTTTGGCTTAAAATTTGCAAAAATGAGTGGTAGAGGTTTAGGACATACAGGCGGTACACTTGATAAACTTGAATCTATTAAAGGATTTAATATTGCTGTTAAACCTGAAGATTTTATTGAACAAGTAAAAAAAGTAGGTATGGCAATTGTTGGTCAAACAGGTAATTTGACTCCAGCTGATAAGAAATTATATGCATTAAGAGATGTAACAGCTACTGTTTCATCAATTCCTTTAATTGCTTCTTCCATAATGTCAAAAAAGTTAGCTGCTGGTTCTGATATTATTGTATTAGATGTTAAAGTTGGTAGCGGAGCGTTTATGAAGACAGTCGAGGATGCAAGACACTTAGCTAAACTTATGGTTCAAATTGGACAAAACTGTTCTAAAAAGATGACTGCCGTTTTAACTAATATGGAAGAACCATTAGGATATGCGGTTGGTAATGCGCTTGAGGTTATTGAAGCTATTAATACTCTTAAAGGAAATGGTCCTAAAGATTTACTTGATTTATGTCTTGAAATTGGTTCTTATCAATTAACAGATGCAAATATCTTCGCATCTCGCGAAGAAGCTAAAGAAGCAATGAGAGAAAATATTAAAAACGGAAAAGCTTTAGCTAAATTAAAAGAATTTATAAGTGCCCAAGGCGGTGATGCATCATTTGTGGATGATGTATCTAAGTTTGCACAGGCTAAGGAAATCGTTGAAATCAAATCTCTTGAATCAGGCTTTGTAAGCCATATTGATGCACTAGGAATTGGACATGCCGCTATGTTACTTGGTGCTGGTCGTGAGACTATGGCTGATATTATTGACCCAGCTGTTGGTATTGTATTAAATAAGAAGGTTGGAGACATGGTCGAAAAGGGCGAAACATTAGCTTATATTTATACTAACGGAAAGAATACAGATGAAGCTTCAAAGAAAGCTCTTGATGCATTTACAATCGGTACGGATCCTCTAGAACCTCAATTAATTTTGGATGTAGTTAGATAGTATGAAGATATTAAAATATAGTGAAGCACTTCTAAACGCTAAAAATAAAGACTGGTTTAAAAGTTTTTACAAGGAAGATGAGATTTGTTCAGATAGTGAAGTTAATCATATCAATGATCTTGCGTCTAAATTTAAAACAAATCCATTAAGTGATTATTTTGAAACAAAAGAAGACATAATGTTACAAAAAGAATATTATGAAACAACAATTTCTGATTTAGAAGAAATGTTAGAAGAATCAAAAGAAAATTAAAACATATAGTACTAGTATTTATTAATAGTTCTAGTACTATTTTTTTATGATAAAAAATAGTATCAAAATAAATGAATAATAGAAGATAGTATGATATTTTTAAGAAAACGGAGAAAATATGAAAAAAAGTAAAAAAAGAAAAATATTGATAGTTTGCTTATTTATAATACTTATTCCTATAATTCTTGCAATATGCTTTACAGATAACAAAACTATAGACTATACGTATTATGATATAGAGGAAAACACAGAAAAAGATCAAATAAAGATTATGCAACTATCTGATATGCATTTTTCAAATATTATGATTGTTTTAGATAATGTATTAAACAAAATCGAAGAAGAAAATATTGATATTATTGCAATAACAGGTGATTTAATAAATGGAAATGATGAATTAGATGAAAGTGGAGTTAATTTTACTTTCTCATAGACCTGAAAAATTTGAATCTTATGTGAATAATGAATCAAAATACATACCAAACTTGATATTATCAGGACATGCACACGGAGGGCAAATTAGGATTTTAATCAAGGACTTATTGCGCCTAACCAAGGCTTTTTCCCTAAATATAGCTTGGGAATTTATACAATGAATTATAGTTATATGGTTATCTCACGAGGAATAGGTGCTAGCATATTACCACATAGGATAAACAATAAGCCTCATATACCATTAATTAACATCTATATTTAACTCTTTGTGTTGTAAAAATAGAGTCAATTTTGTATAATATTTATAGACTTTACAAATGAGGTGACTACAGTGATTAGATTTACAAAACCTAAATATAATAAAGAAACTAAGGCTAACTATGTTGTTGTAGATGATAAAAAAGCTATTGAACGACTTGGAAGAATTGAAGATATACTTGAAAAATATAATATTGAAAATAATATTGAATTAGAACGCTTAGTTATCTTAGGAAGTAGCGCTTACTCACGCATTAAACTTGCGATGGGGCATAGAGTTTATTTTTTATCAGGTAAAAAAATAAGAAGAGCTCATTTGATTGGATATGCGGATAATGGTTTAAGTTTAGATGAACTTTTAATCGAGAAAAAAGGACAAACTGCAACTATTCCTTATACTCACTTATATATTTCACGTCATGAAGTTAAACGTGCAAAAAAAGGTAGACAATTATACCATTTAAATAAAAAACAATTTGAAAGTATTTTAAATAGTACTAAGTATAAGAAAAAGACTTATTTACTTGAGTGTGGACGCGGAACTGATACATTTGTTGTAGTTCAAAAAGTACTTAAAGCTTACTATAAGACTTTATTAGATAAAGAATATACATTAGAAGAATTAAAAGCAAAATTTAATTTTGATATAGAAAAAGAATTTCCAAAAGAAAGAAAAGAATATGTTGAAAAAGCAAAACATATTAAGGATAAGTGGATCTAATCCACTTTTTTAATAAATATGAAGAAATACTTTTCACTTATTAGATGTATAGTTTTTACAATACTTTTAGTTTTTGCAAGTCTTTTTATCTCGCATACTACAGATGGTTTAAAAAGTGACTCATTAATCGAAAAATATAATTTTACTTATATTCCATTTGTTATAATTTATATTGTTTTGTTATTGACTTCTCTAGTTTATTCATTAATTACTAATTTTAAAATTAAGAGTTTTGTTTGGTCTTTTATTGTACTCATTTTATCTATTATTTTCTATGTAATTGGAAATATAAATATGAACTATACAATGCCGTATAGTTTTAAATATTTATTTACTATTATCAATGTTGATTACTTTATATATACATTTGTTATAATTGTTAAATATTTAATTAATAAAGATAAAGACTTCTTAAAAGCTAATTAATTTATCAAATTTTCACAAGTTATTTTGTTTTTGTTTTATAATATATAAAGGATGGTAATAACATGTCTGTCGGAACATTATTCTTTGCGTTTTTAGCTTTTACATTCTTTATAGCGAGTGTATTAATATTTTTAGATAATGATAAAATTATACCTGATAAATTCAAGCGTTTTAGAGATGATGAATTTTATCATATATGGCGTAATTTCTATGGCTCAGGCTTATTGCTTATGGTAAGTGCTTTTATCTTGCTTGCTATAAGCTTTGGGCAAAAAGAGTTTAATAGTGCTACCGCATTATACTTAATACTTGGTATTTTAGTCTTTATTCTAGGCGCTGTTATAGTATTTATATTTAACAAGAAAGCACTTAATAAGTTTGATCCTACTTTTTATTCTAGGAATAATCTAGAAAAAAAGGATAAAATGAGGGCCGAAAAACACAAAAAGACCAATTATGTTAAAGAAAACGAAGAAAGATATAAAAATTATAGAAAGGATAATGAATAATGGTTGTATATTTTATTTTAGCAATCGCAAATATCATTTTTGCAGTGCTATTTATTTTAGATAAATTTTTTGTAAAAGATTATAAAGATAATCCTTGTGAAAAAGCTAAGCTACTTTATAAACGTGCTGGTATAATTGAAACGCTTTTGTTTGGCTTTGGTTTTTTATTTATGGGATTTTATGATTTAACTGTAAATCTAGGTCATGAGTCGTTAGTGCTTGAAGGCTTTGGTTTATTTACTTTATTATTTGCGCTTTTAGCGTTTATATTCTTCTCAATAATGTATCATACTATTATGATTGATTATCATAAAAGTGTTGAAGAAAATGAAGAAATTAAAAAAGAAATTGATGACTTTGTTCAATAAGGAGATATTATGTTAACAGGAAAACAAAAGAGTTATTTACGTGGTTTAGCCAATCAAATTAAACCAGTAATGCAAATAGGAAAAGATGGATTAAATAAAGACGGTATTATTGAAGTCCTAAATTATTTAAAGAAACATGAATTAATGAAGATTTCAATTAATCAAAACTCTGATACTACGCTAGAAGAGTTAGTAACAGCCTTCGAATCTATTGATATTGAGGTTGTTCAAACCATTGGTAAGACAATTGTTATTTACCAACATTCCGACGAGGTTGATAATCCTATCAGACTTCCTCAAAAAAAGAATAAATAGTTTAATAAGGATTAGTTTTTAATCCTTTTTTTAAAAATAGGTGGGTATATATGGAAAAACTTATTTTAGTTGATGGTAATTCATTGATGTATCGTGCTTTTTATGGTCAAGGTGATCCTACAAAAATTAAACCTAATTCTAAAGGTGTATACACAAATGCAATAAATGCGTTCGCAAGAATGATAAACACGTTAAAAAAGAATAATGAATATGATTATTTACTTGTAGCTTTTGATAAAGGGAAACATACATTTAGACATGATATTATGCCTGAATATAAGGCCGGTCGTGCACATATGGCTGATGAAATGCGTGTTCAAATTCCTTATATTAAAGATTTCTTAGTTAGATCTAATATTGCACAATTTGAAATCGATGATTTTGAAGCCGATGATATATGTGGTACATTTAATAAACTTGCGACAGATAACGGACTTAGTGTGGACATATATTCCTCCGACCGCGATCTTCTTCAATTAATAGGTCCTAAAACTAATGTATTTATGACTATTAAAGGAATGAGTGAAGTTGAGAAGTTTGATATAGATCATTTTAAAGAAGTTTATGAAATTGAGCCTAGCCAATTTATTGATTTAAAAGCTTTAATGGGCGATAAATCAGACAATATTTCAGGTGTTCCGGGGATTGGTCCTAAAAAAGGTATTAAGTTACTTAAAGAATATAAAAGTGTCGAAGGTATTTTAGAACACGTTGATGACATTAAGGGTGCTGACAAAGAAAAATTTATCGAAAATACAGAATTACTTAGAACATGCAAGAAGATGGTTACAATTTTATCTGATGCACCACTTGGTTTAACTCTTGATTATGCAATAAAAAAAGAACCAGATAACGAGAAATTAATTGAGTTATACGAAAATTTAGAACTTAATGGTTTACTTAAAGAAATAAAAGAAAATAATGATATTTCGCTTATCGATTCAACTAAAGATGTAGAATATACATATATTTCAAATGATTCTAATTTAGAAGAAATACTTTCTGCTGATTTTGCACTCGAAGTAGAAACATTAAATCAAAACTATCATAAAGATGAAATACTAGCATTAGGTATCTCTAATCAAAAAGGAAACTTTGTCCTTGATGCAGCTCTTTTAAATAGTCCGATTTTTAAAAGAATACTAGAAAACGAAAATATAAAAAAATACGTTTTCGACTATAAGAAGAACTATGCATTACTTCAAAAGAAAGGTATTTCCTTAAATGGTGTAACATTTGATTTGTTACTTGCTACCTATGTAATTAATCCTACATATGCAAGCCATGAACTTAAAAATGTAACGCAAGTGTATGAATATTATGACCTTTCTTTTGACGGAGATGTGTATGGCAAAGGTGCTAAGTTAAAAGTTCCAAATAACGAATTGTTATTTAGTCACACTGCTAATAAAACTTATGCAATATTTTCACTAAAAGATACAGTTGAAGCTAGACTAAATAAACAAGATAGTTTTAAATTGTATAGTGAAGTAGAATTACCTCTAGCTCGCGTTTTAGCTTGTATGGAGTTATACGGTGTAACTATTGATAAGGCGAGTCTTGAGGAACAAAAGATTGATTTAGAAGATAGAATTAAGTTTATAGAATCTGAAATATATAGACTTACAGGCTATACATTTAATGTATCAAGTCCTAAGCAGTTAGCTGAAGTCTTATTTGAAAAACTTGAAATTCCTTACCCTAAGAAGACTAAGAAAAATTATTCAACAAGTGCTGAGATATTGCAAAGTATTGTATCTTTACATCCAGCTATTGAATATATTTTGTCATATAGACAATTAACTAAATTATATCAAACATATATTACAGGTTTGATTGATCAAATACATAGTGATTCTAAGGTTCATACTATATATGAACAAGCTTTAACGGAAACAGGAAGACTTTCCTCAATTGAACCGAACTTACAAAATATTCCAACGAAAACTGTTGACGGAAAGAATATTCGTAGGATTTTTGTACCAAATAATAAAGACAATGTATTCTTATCTTGCGACTACTCTCAAGTTGAACTTCGTGTGCTTGCCTCGCTTGCAAATGTAGAAAAGTTAATTGAGTCATTTAACAATGATGAGGATATTCATAAATCTACAGCTGCTTTAATTTTTAATAAAGATATAAATGATGTATCAGATTTAGAACGT
The DNA here is from genome assembly GCA_963621965.1 of Alistipes finegoldii. GTDB lineage: Bacteria > Bacillota_I > Bacilli_A > Acholeplasmatales > Anaeroplasmataceae > JAEELC01. Next base: position 15,141 of record CAVFGN010000012.1, on the reverse strand, counting down.
AGACAAGCTAAGGCTGTAAACTTTGGTATAATTTATGGACAAAGTGCTTATGGACTTGCACAAGAAACAGGTATGTCTAATAAGGATGCAAGTAAATTCATAGAAGAATACTATAAACACTATCCTGAAATTAAAGACTATATGAATAAAACTATCAGTGATTGCGAACAAGATTTATACGTAAAAACTATATTAAATCGACGTCGCTATATCCCCGATATTAATTCTAAAAACTTTATGGTTAGAGAATTTGCAAAACGAACAGCGATGAATGCACCTATACAAGGTAGTGCGGCTGATATTATTAAGATTGCAATGATTAATATTGACAAGGAAATTAAAGAAAAAAACCTTAGAAGTAGAATGGTTCTTCAAATTCATGACGAATTAATTTTTGAAGTATTTAAAGATGAATTAGATCAAATGCTTGAACTAGTAGAACGTAATATGACTGAGGCTTACAAACTAAAAGTCAAACTTAAAATTTCTAAAGATTTTGGTAAATCTTTATATGAGGTATAATTATGCCTGAATTACCAGAAGTTGAATGCGTATGTAGACATCTAAAAGAGCACATTGTAGGTAAAACTATAAATGATGTTGTTATAAATTATGAAGAAATGATTATGTGCGATCCTAAGTATTTTATTAATAACACGAAAGGTACAACAATTTTAGATGTATATAGAAAAGGCAAATTTATAATTTTTAAATTAAATAATCAAATGTATTTGTTAACTCATTTGAGGATGGAAGGCAAGTTCTTTTTTGAACCTGCCAATTCGCTAAATAGTAAACATATACATGTGTATTTTGATTTAGACGAGTATTTTTTATACTACGCTGATACTAGAAAGTTTGGGAGAATGTATTTAAAAAGGGAAGATGAATTACTAAACTCAGAACCTTTAACAAATGTAGGACCTGACCCATACGAAATATATCAAAATAAAAACTATGATTATATTTTAGACAAGTTTAAAAATAAAAAGAAACCTATTAAAGAAACATTGCTTGACCAAAGTATTGTCTCCGGACTTGGCAATATTTATGTTGATGAAGTTCTTTTTAGAACTTCCATTTCGCCACTTAGAATCACATCAAGTATAACTTCGGACGAAGTTTGTGAATTAATTGAAATATCTGTAAACGTCTTTAATAAAAGTATTGCACTCGGTGGCACGACTATTAAATCGTTTACAAGTTCAAGAAATCATATCGGTCACTATCAAGATTACTTGTTGGTTCATACTAAACAAGTTTGCCCAATATGCAAAAATAAAATTATTGTGACGCGAATTGGTGGCAGAGGAACTTATTATTGTGGGGTATGTCAAAAATAATGAAATGTGTTGTAGGACTTACAGGTGGTATAGCTTGTGGAAAAAGTTATGTTTCTAGTTTTTTATCAGATCTAAATTATAAAGTAATTGATACTGATAAAATATCTAAATCTCTTTACTTAGATAAATCTTATTTAGACAAATTAGAAAGTGAATTTAGTGATTGTTTTAATGATCACATACTTGACAAAAACAAATTAAAAGAAGAGGTATTTTCTTCTCAAGATAAACTTGATAAATTAAATAGTATTGCACACCCTTTGATTTTAGAGAAAACTAAAGAAGAGATTGATAAAAGTGAAGGAATTATTTTTATAGATGCGCCGCTATTATTTGAAGCGAAATTTGATGTTTTATGTGACATTTCTATTTGTGTTTACACTTCAAAAGATATACAATTAAAGAGATTACTTTTAAGAGATAAAATTGATGAGGTTTTGGCTCAAAAAATAATAAATAGTCAAATGGATTTAGAAAATAAAAAAAATAAAGCAAATATTTTAATTGAATCTTGCGAAGACTATAGTGATACAAATAAAAATATTTTAAAAGCTTTAGAAAGGATTAATGATTATGTCAAAAGTTTATGAAACAAGTGAAAATAGTAAAAAGGAATTCTTACAAACAAGATATTACAAAACTAGTGATTTTAAGTTACTAGAACGAATTCCTGATGTACTAAAATCAATGAGATGTGAGATTCTTGGAATTAACAAAGATTATGCGGAAATTTCTGCTTATAACGATAAGTATGATATTACAATTAAAGTTGTAAATACTCAAATTAACGAAACTAGTGTTGATGTATTTATTTCAAGTCGTTATTTAATTGATTTTAATAAAACTAAAAATGTTATTCTAGATTTTTATAATAGACTAGGAAAAGAATTTGAATTCATAGGCCTTGCCTTAAACAAAGATAAGAATGAGAAGTAGCAATAAAAATATAATAATTAAAAGTTTTGCATCTTTTAGTTCAAACGACTTTGTATTTGCTATTCTTTTATATGGTCCATTACTTGATAGCGATTCTTTAAAGATGTATTTAACTCTTGTTTCTTTGACTAATAAGAAAAACATTAATACATCATTTAATGAGACCGCGCTACTTGATTTAATCAATTTGCCTTATAACAAATATATATCGTCAAGATCAAAACTTGAAGCTCTTGATTTACTTTTGACTTATGAATCAAATGAGGACTTTTTGTTATTACTTCATAAGCCACAGTCTCCAAGCCAATTTTTAAAAAGTGGTGTTTTAGGTGCTTATTTAAACAATAAAATAGGTGAAGATAATTTAAGAAAAATTATTGATATCTTTAAAAGTGAAAATTTAGACTTTAACAAATATAAAAATATTTCTAAATCATTTGATGATGTATTTAGTGATATTGATGTTTCTAAAGATTTTTCTATTAACGATAATCTTGAAGTAGATGTAGTAGCTAAAAATGTTAATAAGAATAAAGATACATTTGATTTTAAAGAATTTGAAAAGAATGTAAATTTATCATATATTCCATTAAGTGAACTTGATAGTTTTAAACAAAAAATAACTAATGATGCTTATATGTATTCACTTGATGTAAACGATTTGATTGTTGCATACAACAAAGCGTGTTCATATGATGAGTTTAATTTAAAAGTTTATAAATCATATATTAATAAGATTTATAACGAAAATAATAGTAAAAAAGTATTAGTTTCTAAAAAGGTTAATAACGATGAATTATATAATGATTTATCTGAACTTAGTGTAAATGATCTTCTTTCTTATGCTTTACTTGATAGTACAGCTTCAAATGTATCTATAATTGATGAAATATATTCAACTATTAATTTAGATCGTGCTAGTTTAAACTTAATTATTTTATCAATTGCAAAAGAAAAGAAAGAATTACCTAGTGCAAATTATTTTGTAAGTGTTTACAACACTTTAGTTGAAAAAGGAGTTTTATCGTTTGAGGATATTAAAGAATATTTCTACGGAGATAAAAACAAAAAGCCTAAGAAAACAGCTAAGAAACAAACAAAAACTAATGATGACTGGGTAGATAAAAATATGGATGATTTTTTAGGGGGATTAACAAATGAATAATAAATTATTTGAATATTCTTCTAAAGAAGTTGATTCTTTTGTAGAGGAACTAAAAAAAGAGACGCTTTTAAATGGCTTTGAGATTAATACACAAAATGCAAACTTGTATAAACAAATGCTTGAATCTATGAAAAACTGTGCTAAATGTAGCGGAATATCTGAATGTAAAAATTCTGTTAAAGGGTACAAAAAAGTAGTCAGTAAAAACGGTCTTAAAATGGTTATGTGTAATTACGCTAAAAGTGAAGAAAGCGAGACAATTAGCAAAAACAAAATTAAGACCTTATTTATTAGTGATGAAACACTAAGTGCAAGTTTTGATGAAGTTGTTCTTGATAAACCATCTAAAAAGCAAGCAAAAAACGGATGTCTTAATTTTGTAACTAATATAGATGATGCTAAAACTGGTGTTTATCTTTGCGGTGAATTCGGAATAGGTAAGACTTATTTACTTTCGTGTGTTGCGCGGGAATTAGCAAGAAAAGGTAAGTCAGTCTTATATGTTTATTTTCCTGATCTTGTTAGATATATAAATGGCTTAATGTATGAAAATAATAAACTAGAGGAACAAATTACAAGCCTTAAAGAGTGTGATGTATTAATCTTAGATGACTTAGGTGCTGAATATCTAAATTCTTGGTTTAGAGACCAAGTTTTAGGCCCGGTTTTAAACTACAGGTATTTATCTAAAAAACCTATTTGTGTATCTTCAAATTTAACTCCTCAAGATATGTTAGTTCATTTTAGTGAAACAACTAATGATAATGACAAGGTTAAAGGTGGAAGAATTACAAAAAGATTATTTGAACTTGCTAAAAATGTTTACATTCTATAACTTATACTCATAGTAAAATTTATCAAAGTAAGTTATAATTAAATTATAGAGAGGTAATAAAAAATGAAAATTGCAGTTATTGGCATTGGTGCTACAGGAAGTTATTATGCAGCTAAATTATCTAAAGATAATGATGTAATCGCATTTGAACATTATGAAAATAAAATTAAAGCTGTTAACACTGATGGTATTAATTTGATAGAAAATGATGTAACTACTAACTATAAGGTTCATGTTTATAGCGATGGTGCTTATAAGCATGTTCAAGATTTAGTTATTGTTTGCGTAAAAGCTACTCAAACAGTTGAAGCTTTAAAAGCAAACTTAGATTTAATTGATGATCATACAATTGTTTTAACTTTACAAAACGGATTAAATAACATTAAAGATATTTCTCGTTTTGTTGATACTACAAACATTGTAGTTGGTTCTTCACGTGTTAACTTAATTAATGAAGACATCAATACTGTAAGAGTTACAGGACAAGGAACTACATATATTGGTAGTGCTGGAAATGACCAAAAAGATGTTCAAATTGTTAAAGTATTATTTGGAAAAGCTGGATTTGAAGTTGAGAAGAATGATGATATCATTACTTTGATTTGGAGTAGAGCTATAATTCATTCTGTAATTTATCCTTTATGTTCAATCTTTAAATGTAAGATTAAAGTAGTTTATGAAAATAACTACATCTATGAACTTGCAAAAGGCATAGCTGAAGAAGGTACAAATGTTGCGAATGCGGACGGAGCTCACATTGTTCTTGATGAATTATTAAATGAATTAAGAAATACTGCTTATAACGTAGGTAATTCATATCCTTCAATGTATTTTGATGTTATTAATAATCGTATCACTGAAATTGATAGATTAAATGGTGCAATAGTAAATCTTGGCTATAAGCATAAGGTTGATACTTCATATAACTCATTTGCATTAAATGCAATTAAAGCTATTGAAAAATTATATTAATTTAATTTTAAAAGGTTTAACTAGAAGTTTATTTTTAGTTAAACTTTTTGCTTTGTATTGACTATATTAATGTTGTTAAAAAGTCTGTTTAATGGTAAAATTATTTTATGAATTATGCGAGGTAATTATGGATTATTCTAGACACGAACAAAGAAAATTTGCAATGCAAATAATTTATACATATGATCAAAATAAACTAAGTTTCGAAGAGGCTTCTAAACAAGTATTCGATAATTATGAGGTTTCATATGAAGCCGAAACTCTTGCAAGAAACACAATCGATAATCTAGAAAAAATTGATTCTTTAATTGAATCAAAACTTAAAAATTATCACTTAGATAGACTTAATGCGGTTGATAAAGCTATATTACGTTTATGTGTATCAGAATTATTAAATAAAACTGCTAAAGCTATTGCCATCAACGAAGCACTTGAATTAACTGAAGAATTTTCGGATTCAGGTGACAAGAAAGCTGTTCATTTTAATAATGCAGTTTTAGACAATATTGCAAAAGAATTATAATATGGAAGATAAATGCTTAACAATAAGCGCTTTAAATAGATATATTAAGTACAAGTTTGACTATGATAAAAACCTAGAGAACATTTTGCTTAGTGGTGAAGTTTCTAATTTTAAATGTCATTCATCAGGAACACTTTATTTAAAACTTAAAGACGAAGCAAGTGAAATTAAAGCAGTAATGTTTTCACGTATTGCTTCAAATCTTAACTTTTTACCTAAAGACGGAGATAAAGTAATTGTTAGAGGTTTTGTTCGCACATTTGAAAAAACTGGTGAATATCAGTTTTACATTAATGAAATGTCTTTAAGTGGAATTGGGGAACTTTATTTAAAGTTTGAAAAACTAAAAAAAGAACTAGAGACTAAAGGTTTGTTTGATGTAGCACATAAAAAACCTATACCAAAGTGGCCAAAAACCATTGGTGTTTTAACGAGCGATACTGGTGCTGCAATACACGATATTATTACAACGATTTCTAGGCGCTACCCTATTTGCACAATTATTTTATATCCAACTCTTGTACAAGGTGAATATGCAAAAGATAGTATTGTTTCAAATATAAAAAAAGCCAATCTTGATGCTTTGTGTGATGTTTTAATTTTAGGTCGTGGTGGTGGCTCTCTTGAAGATTTGTGGCCATTTAATGAAGAAGAAGTGGCTTATGCAATTTATGACTCTAATATTCCTATTATAAGCGCGGTAGGACACGAGGTCGATTTTACTATATCAGATTTTGTTTCTGATTTACGTGCACCTACACCGACCTCTGCCGCAGAACTTGTAACACCAAATATTATCGATTTACTTAATAATCTTAAAACTCTTTATAATAGATTAAACACTAATATAAATAAGATTTTTGAAGATAAAAGTATTAATCTAGCTAACATAGAGGAAAAATTATCTAAAACTAATCCTATTAATAAACTTAATGATCATAAAGCTGAAGTAGATAAACTAGCTAAAATATTAAATTCGAACTTTAGTAATGTTTTATCTGTAAAGAAAGATATTGTTAATAATTTGAAACATAACTTAGATGTTTATATTAACCGAATTTTAGAATATAAGAGTTTGAATTGTTCTAATTTGAATAATAAACTTGATGCCTTAAGTCCTTTAAAAATTATGGATAAAGGTTTTTCTATTGCGCATAGTAAGGATCATTTAATTAAGTCAATTAGTGACGTAAAAGTTGATGATATTGTTTCTGTTACATTTAAAGATGGTTCTATTGATACTAAAGTAGTTGAGGTATATAAAGATGGAAAATAATGAAAAAAGTTTTGAACAATTAATTGAAGAATTAAATCAAATTGTGTCTGACTTGGAAAATCGCGATATAGACTTAGATAAAGCTGTAAAAGAATATACAAAGGGCGTTGAAATCTCTAAAACTTGTTACCAAATTTTAGATAAAAACCAAAAAATGGTTACTAAAATAATGACTGATGAAGGTTTGAAAGATTTTAACGAAGAATAATACTTAAGGGTAAGAGTAAAATACTTTTATCCTTTTTGCGTTGCCTGTTAACTATTAACTTTATAATAGTTATGTTTTCGTTTATAATTAATATGTATATTACTTAAAAGGGTGTGAATAATATGTTTAATCTTTTAGAGATAAAAGATCCTACGTTTTTAAAGAAATTATCAATTAAAGAATTAAAAATATTATGTCAAGATATTAGAGAGTTTATTATCGAGAATGTATCAAATAATGGTGGGCATTTATCTAGCAATTTAGGCGATGTTGAATTAATTGTTGGTATGATGTATGTATTTGATGACCCTAATGATAAATTTATTTTTGATGTAGGACATCAAACTTACACATATAAAATTTTAACAGGACGTGCTAAAGAATTTTCTCGTCTTAGAAAAAAAGACGGATTATCTGGATTTATTAATTATGACGAATCTAAATATGATGTTTGGGAGAGTGGGCATTCATCAACGTCTATAAGCGCAATGTCTGGTTTTTTAATTGCCAAAAATAATGGTGAAAATATTAATAATGTTATTACGCTTATCGGGGATGCTTCGATTTCTAACGGAGAAGCATTTGAAGGGCTAAATTTCATTTCTACGTTCAAAGATAATCATCCTATTATTATTTTAAATGATAACGGAATGTCTATATCTAAACTTGTAGGCGGCACATCTAAAACGTTTGAAGCACTACGTCGTAGCAAGTTATATCACGGATTTAAAGCAACTTTGAATTTTATATTCCCAGAATTTATAACAAAAAGATTTCATAGGATTAAGCGTGGCTTTAAAGCATTCTTTCAACATGATAATTATTTTGAAGATTTGAACCTAGATTATTTTGGACCGTACAACGGAAATGATTTAAAACAAGTCATTAAAACATTCAAACGTGCAAAAGATGAAAAAGGTCCTGTTGTTTTACACTTTGAGACTGTTAAAGGTAAAGGATATAAGTTTGCTGAAGACGATGAAATAGGGTCTTTTCACGGTGTGTCTCCGTTTGATATTGAGTCAGGAAAAAGCAAAAAAATATGGAAAGAAGATGAACACTCTTATTCTGATATTGTCGCAAAAAAATTAATTGATTTAAAAAATGAAAAACAAATTGTCTGCGTAACCCCCGCAATGATTGTAGGGTCAAGGCTTAAAAAAATTAAAGAAAAATTTCCAAATTCAGTTTATGATGTCGGAATTGCTGAAGAACATGCGGCCACAATGTGTGCTGCCCTTGCATTAAATAATCAAAAACCAATATTATTCATGTATTCTACTTTTGCCCAAAGAGCTTATGATCAAATATTAAATGATATCTCAAGAAGAAAACTTGACGTGCTTATTTGCATTGATAGAGCAGGCTTTGTTTCAGGAGATGGTTCAACCCACCAAGGAATATATGATGTTGCGATGTTTAACTCAATGCCAAACATGGTTATTGCGCAAGGTAAAGATTTAGAAGAGACTTGTGCACTACTTGAATATTTATCACATATTAATTTTCCGTGTGTATTAAGATTTCCCAAAAGAAGCGAAATATATAATTATACAGGTCTAATAGTTGAAGATATGTCATGGGAGACCTTAAGACATAGTCGTAGCAAAAATGTAGTTATTAGTTATTCATATGATGTATTAAATATATTAAAAATAGTCGAAGATAACAATTTAGATTTTGAAGTCACAAATGCTAGATTTATTAATCCGATAGATTACGAGTATTTATTGACTCTTCGAAATAAAAACATTTTAGTTTATGAAACAGTTGTTGAAAACAACTCGCTTTATACACTTATAAATGATTTTTTTAGGACTAATAATATTAATGTCAATTTATCTCATATGGCAATTAGCCAAAATGCTTATGTTGATTTAGGAAATGTAGAAGAACTAAAAAAGGAATTTAATTTAGATGACGAGTCTATTTTAGAGGAGTTAAAAAGAATATGCGACTAGATATATTTTTATTAGAAAATGGTTATTTCAAATCACGTAGTCGTGCTCAAGACGAAATTAAAAGCGGGCACGTTTTAGTAAATAAAAAACAAGCTAAAGCAAGTCTTGATGTTTCTTTAGAAGATTCGATTGAAATAATCAACGCTATACCTTATGTATCACGTGGAGGACTAAAATTAGAGAAGGCTATTCAAGTTTTTAATCTTGATTTTAAAAATAAGACTATACTTGATATAGGTGCTTCTACAGGTGGATTTACAGATTGCGCGTTGATGCACGGGGCTAAAAAAGTATATGCGGTAGACGTAGGTAAAGATCAATTAGACGAGAAACTTAAAAACGACTCTCGTGTTATAAACTTAGCAGAAACTAATATTCTAGATACAAATATTAAAGAAAAAATTGATTATTTAGTAATGGATGTATCTTTTGTATCTATTATTCATTTAGTTGATGCGATTAAAAAATATTTAAATGACGAAAATAAATTAGTTTGCCTTATAAAACCAGAGTTTGAAGCAGGTACTATGGTAAAAAAAGGCGTAATTAGAGATAAAAAATTACATTTTGATATTCTTTCTAAAGTAAAAAGCGAACTTCTTGCGCATAATTTATATATAAGCAAGATTGATGTATCACCTATTAAAGGCGGAAGTGGAAATATTGAATTCATTTCAATCATTGAAACAAAACCTAAGGGGGATGTAAACATCTTAGAAGTTGTGAATAAAGCTTATAGGAAAGAGTAATTAAATGTTAAAAAAAATTAAAATTTCAAATTTTGCTATTATCGATAATATCGAACTCGATTTAGATGATGGCTTTAACGTATTTACAGGCCAAACAGGTGCTGGTAAGTCCTTAATAATTGATTCTATTTCTTTATTACTTGGAAGTAGAAGCGATTCTTATATGATAAGAGAAGGATCAAACTATGCATATATTTTTGGCCTTTTTTCTTATTCAAAAGAACTAGATGAAGTTTTTTTAGATTTTGAGATTGAAAAAAAAGAAAATGTTTCGATTGAACGTTTTATCTATAAAAACAAAAGTGTTATTAAAGTAAACAATCAAACAATTACATTAAATAAACTTAATTTAATTAGTCAAAAACTTGGCGATATATGCAGTCAAACTGATACTTATAAATTATTAAGTAAAGAAAACTATTTACCATTTATAACGTCTTCAGGGGACAAAACATATACAAAGTTATTAAATCAATATTTAGCTAAAAGAGAATTGTGTTTTAATAAATATAAAAGGTATTGCGAACTTATTAAATTAAAAGAATCTAGAGAACAAGATTTAGCCTATGCGAGCGCAGTGTACAAAGAAATTTCAAGTTTTAATTTAGAAGAAGGAGAATTAGAAGATGTAGAGGACTCTATTAATCGACTTAAAAATTTTGATAAGATATATGAGGCTCTAAATTTAGTTATCGAAAATTTAAACGGTGAAAAATTTGATATTGATGTGATTTCGAAGATCTCAAAAAAAATAGAGAAAGTAAGTGAATATGATAAAGATTTAGTTAATACGAAAAACAGTTTAGATGAAGCTTACATCATATTGAGTGAAACGCTTAGTTTAGTGAAAGATAAACTATACACTTTATCATTTGACCCAAGTGAGCTTGAAGAACTTAATAAAAGAGACAATGATATAAAAAATCTAATGTTGAAATATCATAAAACATATGATGAACTTCTAGATTATCAATGTAAACTTAAAGAGATTGCTTCTAGCGATACTGATTATGATTCATTAATTAAAAACGAAGAAGAGGAACTAAAAAATATCTTTAATGATACAAGAGATATAGCACTAGAATTATCGACATATAGAAAAAAAGAAGCCCTAAATTTTGAAAAGGAAATAAAAGAGCTTGCTAGTAGGCTCGATTTAAAAGATATAAATTTCAAAGTGTCATTTAATAATGTAGATACTTCGAATTTTAAAAATCCACAAATATTTCTAGATTCAGGAATTGATACAATCGATTTTCTAGTTGGGTTCAATAAAGAAAGTAATTTACTACCTATGTCTTTAGTTGCAAGCGGCGGCGAAATGAGTAGATTAATGTTAGGATTTAAGTTATATAATCTTAAAGATAAAGAAAACTTTTTACTAGTGCTAGACGAAATAGATACTGGTGTATCTGGCGCACAAAGTAAAAAAATTGGTTCATTGATTAAAGAATATTCTCGTCATAACCAAATACTGTTAATTACACATAATCCAATAATTGCGAGCCTTGCAATGAATCACTATTTGATAAAAAAAGTAGAAAATGAAAACAAAATTGTAAGTCGTGTAATAAAACTTGACAATAAAAAAAGAGAAGAGGAATTAGCTATAATGCTTGAAGGAGAGGTTTCAGAAACTTCAGTAATAGAGGCTAAAAAGCTAATAAAAAATGCTTCTAATTTCTAGAAGCAAGTTCATTACGCTTTAAATATGATAAAACTGTTGTATCAGATACGATTTCGCTATGCTTAATACCAAAATCTTTTAAATAATTGTTTAATAGGGTTAATTTTTCTCTACCCAAAGAACTAAATGTAATATTTATATTTGGGTCAAATAAAGATAGTAAATTAACCTTTATTTTATTGTATTCTTTTAAATCAATCCCTAATGCAACACTATTTGTAATTTCGTTTGAAAATAAGTGAGCACTAAATAAAGCGCTTAAAGCGCAATCGTTTTGCCCGATTATAGTTTTTTCTTTTGGGTCTTTATTAAATCTATAAATACCCTCTAAACGTTTAATTAGCTCTTTTATAATAAAATTAAGATATAGATACGCATAGTCATATTCTTTATTTAAAATATCAAATAATAAAATATTTTTCTTTAAATCTTGTGTAGGGTAGATTGCGACTACTGGTTCATCTATATAGTCTATAACTTGTATATATTCAGTATCTTTTATAAAAGGATTTCTTAAACACAAAAAATAATATGGTTTGTATATCTTATTTTCAATATGATAATTTTTTGGAAGTAGTATTGAGCAAGTCACGTGTATTCTTAAGTCTTGAGAATAAAATTTAATTGTATCAATCATAATTTTCACCTTTCCTATATTATATTAAAACTTTTGCTCTCTTACTAGAAAAAAATAATTTAAATTATTAGCACTCAAATGTTGACAGTGCCAAGAATAAGCATTATAATACTTATGTTAAATTTGGAGGAAAATTATAATGTCAGAAAAATTTGAATTTAAAACAGAAACAAAGAAATTATTAGATATGATGATTAATTCAATATATACACACAAAGAAATATTTTTGCGTGAATTAATCTCAAATGCGAGCGATGCGATAGATAAAAGACACTTTTTAAGTCTTACTAATCAAAATATAAAGAACTTAGATTATGAAATTAAGGTTGAAGCTAATAAAAGTGACAGAACTTTAACAATTAGTGATAATGGTATTGGTTTCACTTATGATGAATTAATCAACAACCTTGGTACAATTGCAAAATCTGGTACTAAAGAATTTATGGAAGAAAATAAGAAAGATGACAAGCAAACTGAAGAAGAGCTAATTGGTCAATTTGGTGTTGGTTTCTATTCTGGTTTTATGGTGGCTTCATTAATTGAAGTTTATACTAAATCTCCACTTAGTGACAAAGGATATAAGTTTGTATCTGAAGGCTTAAATTCATATACAATTGATGAGGTAGACAATCTTGAAGAAGGCACTAAGATTGTTCTTCACTTAAGAGAAAATACTGAAGATAATAATTATGACAATTATTTAGATGAATATACAATTAAAGAACTTGTAAGAAAGTACTCTGATTATATTAAATATCCTATTAAGACTTGGGTAACTAAGTATAATAAGACAGGCGAAAAAGATGAAAATGGTAATGAGAAGGAAGAGGAAACTTTAGAGCTTGAAACTATTAACTCAATGAAGCCTATTTGGAAAAAAGCAAAGAGTGAAGTAACAGATGAGGAAATTAACTCATTTTACAAGCAAAAGTTCAACGATTGGCAAGATCCACTTATTACAATTAATGCTTCTGTCGAAGGTAATGTAACATATAAATCTCTACTTTTCATTCCTAAGAAAGCTCCATATGATTTATATAATGCAAATTATGAAAAAGGTCTTCAACTATACACTAAAGGCGTATTTGTAATTGATAAGTGTAAAGAATTAATTCCTGATTATTTAAAGTTTGTAAAAGGTATTGTAGATACAGAAGATTTGCCTTTAAACATTAGCCGTGAAATGTTACAAGAAGATAGATCGCTAACTTTAATTGCTAAGTCTGTAGAAACTAAGATTTTATCTGAGTTAAAGAAATTACTTGAAAAAGATAGAGAAAAATATAATGAATTCTTTAATGCATATGGAATTAATATTAAGTATGGTGTTTACGAAGATTTCGGTGCTAAAAAAGAAAAATTACAAGACCTTCTATTATTCGATACAGTATTAGGTGATAAGAAGATTACTTTAAAAGAATACAAGGAACAAATGAAGGAAGGCCAAAAAGATATTTATTTTGCGAGTGGCGCAAACAAAGAAGCTGTTAATAGACTTCCTCAAATTGAAATTGTTAAGAATAAAGGATACGATGTACTTGTTTTAACTGATCATGTTGATGAATTTATGATTCAAGTACTTCGTGAATACGATAAGACTCCATTTAAGTCAATTAATCAAGGAGATCTAGATTTACTTAGTGATGAAGAAAAGAAAGACATCGAAACTAAGAAAGAAGAAAACAAAGAGATGCTTGAAGCTATCAAAGGATCTTTAAGTGATGTTAAAGATGTTGTTATTTCGAGTCGTTTAACTGATAGTGCTTGTTGCTTATCTAGTGGAGACGGTATTTCATTTGAAATGGAAAAAGTTTTAAATGCCCAACAAGATAGTACAAATCAAGTTAAAGCTGATAGAATTCTTGAAATCAATCCTAAACACGAATTATTTGGTTTAATGCAAGAAGCGTATAAAGAGGATAAAGATTCTATAAAGGATTACTCAAAACTTTTATATGATCAAGCATTAATCCAAGAAGGTATGACTTTATCTGACCCTAAAGAATTCTCTGAATTATTAATTAATTTAATGACTAAATCATTAAAAAAATAGTAATTAAATAAATTTTATTAGTAAACTTAGGTAAACTAGGTTTACTTTTAATTTTTTAAAATTTAAGTTTCAAATGCACATGTATTTCTTTTATTATACAATTTTGCGATTTGACTACAATGATCTATCCTTATAATAAATTTATTTCAATGAGTAACTATCACATAATATTCTAATATTCTTATGAAGTAATTAATGAGATTATCTATTGAAAATTTACGGTAAAAATATACGAAAAAGCACGGTTGAATGGAGAAATACTTTATTTGTAAAATGAAGACTATAAAACAATAAAGAAGATGCGATCTTAATAGAATATTTTTACATTATGGGGAACTAGGAATCGATATATTGCGTTTATAAAAGGTTATAGCCTTAATAAGTCTAGCAACAAAAAAAGAAAGCCTTATATCGAGTAATTTGATTTATATTAATAGCGCTCTATTAAAGGTTCTCAAAAAGAAGGAAGAATATTTAGGGTTCATTAAATGTTATTTACAAATTATGCTTTTTATATTACTCTAAAATTTATAATGTGTCATTATAAACTTTAATATAATTATTTCATGTGTTACGTTGGAACACTTGTCTATAATGGTACTATAGTAACTAGGAAAAAATGGGCTGAAGATGAATTATTTATAGATTTACACATAGATAAATCTTAGATACCCAGACTTAGATTTGTGAATACAATTATTTTTTTTAATTATGTAAAAACTTTATATGTTCTATAATATGAAACTCCTAATTCATTTATAGAAAAGAATATGGTAAAATAAAAGTACATAAAGAG
>CAVFGN010000011.1:0-47854 GCA_963621965.1 Alistipes finegoldii | reverse complement strand
TTTAAATTAATTATTTAAATATGTATTAATTACTAGATTTTTCTCCAGATAAATTTTTATTAAATATTGCTTTAATTTCGTCTAGATTATTAGTTTGGCCTAAAGCCCACATAAGTTTTGTCACACAGGCTTCATTTGTCATATCATTTGCAGTAATAACGCCATTTTTAAGACTCTTTTTGCCGACTTCGTAAATGTTTAAATTAACTCCGTCGTATAAACATTGACTTGATACAACTACCGGTATATTTAGCGATAAAGCCTTTTTTAGATAAGGGGTAAAGTCACGACGTACAAACTGAATTCCACCCTGACCAAATGCCTCTATTACGATTCCTTTAATATTAAAGTTAATTAACATATCAATTATTTTAGGGTCTGTAGCTGGTGTTAGTTTTAATAAGAAAACATTTGTATTAATGTTTGTATTTAATGAAGTCTCAGAACTATATGTTGGCAGATTAGATTTGTTTATGGTTAGACCATTTGAATCGATTTTACCTACAGGCATCGTGTTTATAGATTCAAAAGCGTGGAAAGAAGATGTTCTTACCTTAACTGCTCTATTAGCTAATATAATCTCTCTATCAAACGCAATGAATATTCCTCTAATACCACTAGAAGCCATTTTAAATGCAGCTTTTATATTACTAACCGCATCAGTTAATTCATTGTCAATTGGAAGTTGAGAACCTGTAAATACAATTGGAATTAAAGGGTTTTGAATCATAAATGAAATCATACTAGCTGTATAAGCCATAGTATCAGTTCCATGTGTTACAACAATACCATCATACGCAGTTTGATTCTCAAATATAGATTTAGCAATTACACACCATTCTTCAGGTTGTATATTAGTACTATCTAAAATCATTAATTCTTTACTTGTTATATTAATATCGTTAATTGGACCGATATATTTTAACAAATGATCAACGTTTGAAGGCACAAGACCATTATTTGATTTTACAGAAGATATAGTTCCGCCTGTTGTTAATAATAAAATGTTTTTCATAACTAACCTCACAAGTAAATTATACATTAATATATGTAAAAAGATAATTGGAAAATAAAAAAAGTCCGATACAAAAGTATCGAACATAATTTACTTTAGTGGGGCGTCATACAGGAATCGAACCTGCCAGTAACGGTGCCACAAACCGCCGTGTTAACCGCTTCACCAATGACGCCATATCATATGCATTAATAATTATATAGTAAGATTTAATCTTTGTAAATAGGATTTTGAAAAAAATATGGAAACAGTTAAATAAATCTTTTAATTATTTTCTCTTTAATTTATAATTATATTATCTTTACGGAGGACTAATATGAAAAGATTTCCAGCATTAGCTATTTTATATTATGGTTTCACAGTAATTATCGGTGTTATCTTAGTATTTTATTTTTTAACATATGGACAAACTAACAAGGTTAGTAAATCATTAACTAAATATGCAGAAGAATCTAAATATTTAGAAATGACACAATTACTATCGGCTTATCAAGATCCTACTGCAGTTTTAGAACAAACTTTAGATGACGGAACACAGTTTGCAATTTACCGTGTTGATGCGACTTACTCTAAAAAAGTTGATGATAAGAACTATGTATTTCTAGAGAAAGGCTACATGGGCTTAATTACAAACCCAGGTAGTAATTGGGATAGAAATGAATATTCTGATAATGACGGAGTAACTAGAAACAACTTCGGTCTTCAATTTAATGCGACTAACGTAAATGGTGAGAGCATTATTTATAACTATCGAATTGGTTATGTAGAAGGTGAAAAGTACGCTTCAGATAGTGAAGAGAGTGCAATTAAAAATAGATGGTATAGTTACGAAACTTGTAAGTTCTATTATTTTATGATTGGTGATGAAATATTTGAAGAAAATAGTTTATCAAGTATTTCAAGTTTCACATTTGTGAATGCTAACTCCTCTCTTGGCACTACAATTAATTTTGATTCCGCGTTTACGCTATCATCTGATTTCTTTACAAAAATGTCAGAATTTAATACTAAATATAATCAAATGGTAATGGATGCAACAAGTAACTCAGATATTAATTCTTATGTAGAGACATTTAATAGTGAAGTTACAACATTAAATTATTCAACAAGTACTTATGCATCTGTTGTAAAATATGTTCCTGTATTTAACGCTTTAAAGATTGTAGGATATTTCTTAGCTATATTAATTATAGGTGATTTCTTAGTTGGTAAACATAGAATTATTCATTTGTTTAAAAAAATGTTTATGCGTTCTAAGACACCTACAAATACAACTCCTGAATATATGGATGATTATGAGGTTAATGTTACTTTTAAAGCTAATGTAAGTGAAGGTGAGAATGCAAATATTGTCATCTCTTACGTTTCAGAAAGTGGAAACTTGATTAGATTTAATTTAACAAAGTCAAATAACTATGAAGAAACTTTAAGAATTAAAAATGGCACATATATTACGCCTTCGATTGAAGCATCAGGCTTAGTGTGTGAAGATGTTCCTTCTACACTTACTATAAAAGGATTTAAATATTATCAAGAGTTTACGTTTATAAAAAAATAGTATATATTAGACATATGTATAGTTCATATGTCTATTATTTTTGGAGGGTCTATGTCTAAAACTACTAATTGTATTAAAATGTTAGAACTATTATATGGTAAAGAAGTTGTGTCTAAAAAAGAACTAGCTGAAACTCTTAAGACTAACTCTAGAAATATTATTGAATATAAACGAGAACTTGAAAAAGCAGGATATAATATTACAGTTACGCGTGGAATATATGGCGGTTACAAGCTAGTTCGTGACAAAGATTTCCATTCACGTAATTTAAATGAAACTGATAGAGAAGTTTTAAGAGAAGCTAATTCGTTTTTAAGTAAAGATAGAGAATTTATGCATTCAAAAGAACTTATGACTGCAGTTGGTAAGGTATTATCCGATGCGACACTTAACGATGTAATTAAAGACAAAATATCAATAGAACGTTTTCCTCTTTTAATGTCAAAAGAAGATTTAATTTATAGATACACTACACTTGAGACTGCATTAAAAAATCAAAAGAAAGTTAAAATAACATATAATAACTTGAATGGTGATTCGAATAAAAAGTATGTATTTCATCCGTATGAATTCTTTATCTATGACGACGCTTGGTATATATTAGGATATGTAGAATTTAAAAATCAAGAAAAAATTACTATTTCAAAAGATCCAATTTATTTAAAACTTAATAGAATAGTAGAAATAGAAGTATTAGAAGAAAAATTTTATCCATTTAATAATTTTGATAAATCTAAATATATTGATAAAAACGGAATGTCAAGAATTGGCGAGGAGTATCACCTAAAGCTTTTATTAAAAGATCAAACTGCCGTTTTAGCTAGTGAAAGAAAATATAGCGAAAATCAAACTATTACTCGTATTGATTCTAATCATATTATATTAGAATGCGATATGAGAAATGAAGTAAGAATTCTTAACTTTATAAATTATTTTGGCTCTAACTGTATTGTCTTAGAACCGGAATATATTAGAAACTTAGTGAAAGATGAAAATAGAAAAATGATGATAAATAATAGTGATAATAAAAAGACTGTATTCTTTGATTTTAACGGAACTATATTAGATGATGTTTCTTTATGTTTAGATATATTAAACCAAATGTTGACATCTAGGGGCTATCCAAGTGTTTCAAAAGAAAGATATTTAGAAATATTCACATTCCCTATTGAGGATTATTATAAAGAAGCAGGATTTGATTTCTCTAAACACTCGTTTAAAGACTTATCGGAAGAATTTATAAAGTTATATCAAAAAGCTTCTTTGTCTTGTAATTTAAATAGTGGTGTTATTGAACTTTTAGATTATTTAAAAGAAAATAATTATAATATTGTTTTACTTACTGCAAGTGAATATAAAAATGTTTGTGAACAATTAAGACATTTTAAGATTATGAATTATTTTAATGAAGTGCTTGCGACAGATAATATATATGCGGTTAGTAAAGTTGAAAGAGGTTTAAACTATATTAATAAATATAGTATTGATAAATCTAAATCTCTTATGATAGGTGACACTTTGCATGATCTTGAGGTGTCTCGCAAACTTGGTATTAATTGCGTTTTATATTCTAACGGACATCAAGCAAAGAGTAGACTCGAAAAAGAAAATGTTACAATAGATAATATTTTAGATTTAAAAACATACCTTCTTTAGTTCTATCTCTTGTAAATAATTATGTTTTTAGTTATAATTTGTTGTAAACCCTTAGGAGGGATTCTATGAAAAAAGTATTTAAAAAAATTATTGCTTGTGGATTAATGGGATTAACTCTATCTTTAACTTCATGTGCACTAAGCGATGCGAATGTATATAACTATTGGAAAGTAAATGATACTGAATATTTATCTAAAGATCATATAGTATCAAAAGTGAGCGCAAAAAAAGTAGAAAAAATGGTATCAAAACAAACTGAAGATTCTGCTTATATTTATGTATTCTATGGTCAAACTGATAGTACTTCGAGCCAAAGCGCAATACAAGTATTTAACCAACAAGCAATTCAATATGAAATTGATACATTATATTGGGTAGATTCTAATTTATCTACTAAGAAAAAAGAGGATGCGGAGACTAGACTTAGAATGTCTGATTCAAATAATATTCCATCTCTTATTGTATATAAGAATGGTTCGGTTGAATTTGATTCAAGTAGACCAACGTATAAAAACAATTCTAAATTTTCAAATTATATAATTGCACAAGTTGCGTTCAAACACTTATATGATGAAAATGGAGATTACAGTTTAAAGTAAAAAGATTTAGCGAAAGCTAAATTTTTTTTAATCTAAAAGGGGATTCGACATTGTCGAAAACTGTCGAAAACGTTTTCATATAACATCTTTCGCTTTTTCTATTGCATTAATAAAAATAATGAATATAATAATAAACGTATTCTTTAA
The DNA here is from genome assembly GCA_963621965.1 of Alistipes finegoldii. Lineage (GTDB taxonomy): Bacteria > Bacillota_I > Bacilli_A > Acholeplasmatales > Anaeroplasmataceae > JAEELC01. Next base: position 42,879 of record CAVFGN010000011.1, on the reverse strand, counting down.
ATGAATACATTCCAATAAATCTTTTCTTTTTCTTTGCTAGTCGTTTTTCGATTAGCTTTTTTCTTTTTTACTTGCGAGAACCTATAAATTAAACTATAATATTATTAGTGAGGTATACGATATGGATTTAAAATCAGCTGATATAATTTTCTTTATAGCATTAGTTATTATAGTTTTACTTTGTATCGGATTCTATTTCTTAATTCCTATTTTAAACAAAAAAAATTATAAACAAGCTCGTCAAGATCTTGAGACAAGAAGAACAGCTTATTATAATGCTAAAGGAATTGACGTTAATCAATTAGATGATAGCGATTAAAAATGTCTAGAAACTCTCGTTTCTAGCTTTTTTTATTTTTTAGCTTTCTAAAATTATTAATTCGTTGTAAATGATATTGAAAAGATGAAATAATTATATTATTTATTTGTCTGTTTGCTATAAAAAAAGTCAATCGAGCTAATGATTGACTAGTTGCTATTAATATTTGCACGCATAAAGTTTAAGAAACGAGTTATAAATTCACTATTTGTTGGTTTATTGTCTAAGCTAAATAAAGGCCCTAGATAATATTCGATATTTTTCTTGTTCCCTTCGTTTGACCATGTTATATTGACTGCATTACGCATTGCTCTCTCAATAGAAGAAGGGGAAGCGTTATAATAAGAAGCCACTGCAGGATATAAACTTTTTGTGATAGATTCTAGTAGTGAAAGGTTATTATAGGCTAGATAAATTGACATTGCTAAAAAATTAAATCCTTTTAGATGAGTTGGAACTCCGAGCAAGCTTAAATTGTTTTTAATAGTAGACATCAACTTATCTTCTTCCTTAATTGTATCCTTTTTAATATTTAAGGATTTAATAGAATTTAGTAAGTTGCTTAATTCTATAGGTTTGATAATAAAGTAATCAACTCCAAGAGCAGAGGTACGATTAATTAAGGCTTCATTATTGAATGCAGTCATAACGATGATGCTTTTAGGACGCTTATAAGTCTCAACTGAATTCATTTTCTCAAGAACGTTAATGCCGTCACACTTAGGCATAAAGATATCTAATAATAATATATCAACAGTGTTATATTTTAAAAAGTTTAAAAGTTCAGTGCCACTTGAAAATGTGGCGATTATTTCATAATCATTCATCTCAAGATATTTAGATATCATTAAAACTAATTCTTTGTTATCATCCGCAATGACTACAGTCTTATGATCCATAACTAGCCTCCTAGTCGAATTTTGTCGAAATTATATTATTATGATAACAAATTATTGAAATTCTTTCAATTAAAAAAATTATATGAGGTTTCTAGACTTCTTAAATTCTATAATTAATTCATTAATTTCTCTTGATTCTTTAGAATCTAAAACATGACCAAAATTTGCCATTTTACTTGAATCGATAGAAGAATCAACATAAAGTCTTGAAGTATTAGGTTTCCCCCAATCATCAAAAAGTAACTGATTTATGTGATGTCCTATAATTTTAGAATTGATAAAAGTAGAAGCGCCGTATTCTCTCCATGGTCTTGCAAGTAAAACAGAACCATCAGGGGCGTTTTTACTTATAAAAGTACAATTGTTAAATATATAACCGTATTTAACATTTTTACTTGTACTTGGTGCACTTATAAAGCCGCGACCCGTAGAACAAATGGTGCAGTTATCAAAAAGAGCATTAGCGCCACCAAATATGAAGTCTATATTGCCTTCAATATAACAATCCTTATATATATGTCTTACTTCCTTATAATTTAACTCATCAAGAGGCAACAAATCCTTATATCTAATATCAAGGTCTTTTGGAATAGGACCTGTGAACAAGGTATCTTGACCGCCTAATAATTTTAAATTTATTCCTGTAAAGTTATCACCTAATGTTTCAAGTGCAACGCATTGACCATACACAAGGTTATCTTTACAAGAATTCTCAATTGTAAGATTTTTTAGAGTTACATTATCTCCTACAACATTTAGAGTATAAGTTCTTACTGTAAGGTACTCTTTATTGTCACTATGTACCTTATTATAATAGTCATCGTTTGTAATAATTACATCTCCAAGACCACATATCGTTATATTAGATTTTGTTATTTTTATTTTTTCCTTATAAATACCACTTTTTATATATAAAATATCATTATCGTTCATTTTTGATATTATTTTTGAAATATTGTCGTTTTTTTCACAAAAAAAATCCATATTTTCCTCCAACAACGCAAAAATTATATCATAGTTTTGTCGAAATTGTTTTATTTATGAAAAGGTTTTCAAAAATATGAAAAAGTTTTCATAAATCTCTTGAATATTATGTTTTCAAGTGTTAAAATGTTAATGAAATAGGAGAAGGCTTTTTTGTATGCCCTATATAGAAAGGAAATAAAATGAGTTTTAAAAAATATAGATTCATCGATTTAACTTCCTTGATTATTATAGGAATTTTAACTGAGGCTCTTGGTGTGTATTTTTCAATACAAGCTATTCCTTGGTACAATCCTTACTCTATTGTGAGCTTAGCTCTGATTAGTCTTGCGATCACAAGACATAATGCTTACGGAGCTATTACAATACCAATCTTTGCGGCTACGAATATAATAACTTATATTTTAACGTATAAATTTGGTCTATCGAATACAACAGTTACAAATCATGCTAGTTACTATGTGTTAAGAAGTATATGTTGCTTACTTACACTGACTAGTCCACTTGTACTATTGCATTTCTACAAAAATGGTACCAATTTTTATCTCGATAGTATTGGCAAGGTATTTAATTTATCATTTATTATCTCACTTATTAGTTTAGCAATCGATATTTTGTTTACACTATTAACTTCGATAATATATGCTAAAGGCTCGGTTAGTGGTTCAGGTATCCTGGCTTCACTAATATACGCAGTTGAATACTGCGCCATCGGTATAATATTTTTATTCCTACTTAATTTCATCATGTATAAATTAAATATGTTCAAAAATTGTTATGAATATTTTGTTGAATTAGAACATGAAAAGAAGAATGAATATGAATATTACAACGTTATAAGCAAAGAATTAGAATCCGAGAATGAAGATTCTCAAAAGAAAGGAATGTGATCATCATGGCTATGATAAACGGACAACAAGTCAGCGAAGAAGTCTTAGATGAAATGGAAAGAACTAAGTGGGTTCGTACATGGAAAACACTTGTTAAAGATTGGCGTTTATATGCTTTATTAGTTCCTCTATTAGTATTCATGTGGTTATTTAAGTATCTTCCTATGAAAGGTATCTTGATGGCTTTCAAGTACTACGAAGCTGGTTCATCAGTTTTCGAAATGGACTGGCAAGGTTATATCTATGCAAAAGCGATTTTCAACGACTCGCAATTCTGGACTGCGTTTAGAAATACCTTCGTGAACTCAATGTACGGTCTTGTATTTGGTTTCCCTATTCCAATTTTCCTTGCATTATTATTTAGTGAAATTAATTCGCAAGGTTATAGATCTGTATTACAAGTTTGTTCATACTTGCCAAAATTTATGTCTACCGTTGTTATTACAACAGTATTAACTATTTGGTGTAAAAACTATGTTTCTGGTTCAACTAGATTAACTGGTATATTAGCTAAATTATATATCAACATGGGATGGATGGGTGCAGAAGATCAAATCTTAAATATGCCTAAGTTCTTCCGTCCATTATATCAAGTATCAGGTGTATGGGAAGGTGCTGGTTACGGTTCAATCGTATACTTTGCGGCTGTTCTTGCAATTTCACCTACAAGTTATGAAGCTGCTAGAATTGATGGAGCAAATAAACTTCAACAAATCAGATTCGTTACATTACCAGGTATGGCTCCTACATTATCAATTATGTTAATTACTCGTGTAGGTCAAGCATTAAATATCGGTTATGAAAAAGTTATGTTACTTTATACACCTGCTTCATATGAAACAGCCGATGTTGTTTCAACATATGTTACAAGATTAAGAGAAGATAGTACTCCTACAACTGCTTACCCTAAAGGTATTGCGGCTGACTTAATGAATGCTATTATATCAATGGCATTGGTATTAGGTGCAAATACAATTTCTCGTAAAGTATCTGATACATCATTATTCTAGGAGGTATTTTAAATGAAACGTCTTGATAAAACAGAAATTATATTTAGAATATTCTCGTATGTGTTCTTAACTATATTTGCAGTAATTTGTATTTACCCATTATTGTACGTATTAGCTGTAGCTTTATCTGATACACAAGGATACTATTCAAACAATGTAATTTTATTACCACTTATTGAAAGAAATGGTGAAATTACTGTTGGTATCCGTGGCTGGAATAAAATGGATAACGCATTCATGTTAGCTTTAGGCTCAAAGTCATTCTGGTTTGCATATTGTAATACTATATTCTATGCATTCTATGGTACTATTGTTTCTATGGTTATTGGTATAACAGGTGGTTATGCATTATCTAAAACACGTTTAATGTTTGGTAGAGGATTTAACTTCTTATTATCATTCACAATGTGGTTCTCAGCAGGTATTATTGCTACATACCAAAACTTTATTGATTTAGGTATTAAGAATAAGTATGGTTTTATTATCGGTTTAGGATTTAACGCATTCAACATTATCTTACTTAGAAATGGATTCAAAGGTGTTCCTTCAGAAATTGAAGAAGCCGCTACTATTGACGGTGCTAATGAATTCCAATTATTAACTAAGATTTATGTTCCGATGTCAAAATCCACAATTGCGACTGTTACAATGTTCTATGCATTATCTCGTTGGAATGGTTACTACTGGGCTTCTATCTTATTAGGTTCAGACGATCAACCTCTACAAGTTTATATGCGTAGACAATTAGATGAGTTAACAGGTGGAGATGTAGACTGGAGTTATAATTATGCTCCTGATAGTGCTACATTCGCAATGGTTATTTGTTCTATAATTCCAATCATCATCGTTTATCCATTAATGCAAAAGTATTTTGCAGCTGGTGTAAATGTTGGTGGCGTAAAGGAATAATAGATATAGAAAAACAAAAAAGGAGAAAAAGAAATGAAAAAACAATTAAAAGTCGGTTTACTTTCAACTTTAGCTGGTTTAGCTGTTGTTACAGCTGCCTCTTGTGGTGGAACAGCTGGTTCAAGTGCATCATCAAATGCATCAGGTTCTTCAGCAAGCAGTTCAAATGCTTCTAGTTCATCTAGTTCAAAAAAAACTACTCTAAATGTTGCTGTAAACTATTCACAACAATCAGGTATCTCTTATCAAGAGGCTAATGCTGCAGCATTAACATATGGTGAAGGAATCACTTTAACAAAAGGAGATATTTTACCTACATGGAAATGTATCGGTGAAAAGTTAAATGTAACTATTACTGATGGTGCTGACTATTCAAAAGCACAAAAAGATAACTGGACACAATATGTTTCAGAAGGATTTAAGGACGCTAACGGAACAAATATCGATCTTGTAATGGGTACTCAAACATTATATGATACTGCTGTTGCAAAGAATGGTCTTGTTGCAATTAGTGATCACTTAAATGAAATGCCTAACTTCAAAGCTTGGACACAAAAAAATAAGTCTATTTGGCAATCAATGAAGTCAACAGATGGTAAAGTTTACTATACTCCATATTTTGATGGAAAAGATGATATTGAAAAAATGAATATTATGAATGTTGAATGGATTCAAAAGTTATTAGATGGTACTGAAGCTGCTGATACTGCAACTACAATCCAATCTTATTACAAGGCGACTATTCCTGCTCAAAATGGTGCACAAGTTCTTGTATGGACTGGTAGTGAGAGAAAATCTATTACTGTAAATTATAGTGATAACACTAATGCTATTAGTATGCAAAACAAATTAGCTAACAAGAATGGTGAAAGTTTATTAAAGGCATTAAAGGAATCTTTAATCGCTCAATATGGTGATTATATTTCAACAAGTGCTGGTGGTAAAGCTACTGGATCTGATGTTATTTATAATAGCTTATCTGAAATTTTCACAACTGAAAAAGCTTGCTACAATGTTGATGATTTAGTTGCATTAATTCGTTGTGTAAAAACTAACCCAGGTTTATTAACTGGAGACGCAACAAAGAAAATTAACCCAATTATTCCACGTGGTTCTAAGACTAGTAGACAATATTCTATTGGTGAATTAGCTTCATGGTGGGGCGTTCGTGGTATCAGTGGTGAAAATGGTGGTTTATACTTTGATTTAGATGGCGAAATCCAAGATGGACATACTAAAGATGCTACATATGATGCATTAAATAATTTACATAGCATTTATCAAGAAGGATTAATTTATCAAGGTTACGCATCAAAAGATGATAACAATACTGAAGATAAATATCGTAAGAGTGGTATGTATGATGGATCTGTATTCATGATTTATGAATATAACTCATCAACTACTCAATATAATGCTGATGCAGATGAAGCTAACAAATCAGGATTAAACTTACAAGCTGTATTACCTCCTGTTGCTAAGTGGGCTGGAAGTGACTCAGTTCAAAAGAATGGTGTTGAATATAGTGGTTACTTCCATTTCTCTGAAGATAACCGTGCATTAAAGACTGGTGGTTGGGCAATCCCTACAAGTACTACGGGTGAAAAATTAACTAAGGCTTTAGAGTTAATGGATTATATGTTCTCTGAAGAGGGTTCATTAATTCAAGACTTCGGTCCAGATACTAAGTATACAACAACAACTTCTGAACATAAGGCTGGAGAATATGTATATTGGACTCCATATGCTGAATCTACATTAAAGTTAACTTTAAATGGTGTAGAACAACCAGAAATCACTGAAGCAATTAAGAAAGCTATTCAAGAATCTGGTTTAGGTTGGAATAACTACTACAGAAAGTATGTTGGTTCTACTCAAGGTATCGGACATATCCGTCATGGTGGTCTAGATTTTGAATGCTTATTCTCAGAAAAAGGTAAAGCTGGTCTTCAAATGTTAAGTAAGGCAATGGAAGATAATGTTCTTTGTCTTGTTACTACTGAATTTAGTGATGATACTGATTTATTCTGTAACTCAATGCTTACTGGTATTCCTGTTGCAGCAAATGTAGTTAGCGTTTATGAAAGCGACACTTCTTATAAGATGTTAACAGACTTCTGGAACAACAGTAAATCAAAGGTTGTTTGGACTGGTACATATGTAATTATGAATGATTGGACAGATGAAAACGTTGTGTCAATTTGTAAAAACTATAACACTTTAAAATCTAACTTTGCTCAATATAATAATGTTTATACTAATGAAATTCAAAAAGCATTTGATTCTATGGGTATTGTTGAAAAATAGTTATATTGTTTATTTAAAACTACAAGTTGTGAGGAAAGATTTGCTTTCCTCACAGCCTTAATTTATTAAAATATAATTGGAGGCAATTATGAATAAAAATAAAAGTAAACAAAAGGTGGTTTTAACATTAGTCTTAATTGCTACCATATTCTTGTTTATTTCTACTGTTTGTTATGTTCATGAGGCTTGGACTCAACTCTCTTATACAGGAATTTTTGATAAAGAGACTATGAGCATTAACTTCTTTACTGGACCATCTCATTTAAATTGGTCAAGTGCGGTATTTAGCAATGCATATGAAGCTAAATATTTCTATGTATTATTATGGGATTTAATTAATAATACAAATAACTCTTTCTTTAGATTGAGTGTTGTTTGTTTGGTTATAATTATTTTTAACTATATTGTAGGAAATCAGTCTAGAAGAAAATATTATATCTCAAATTTAGTTTTTGGTATAATGTTACCTGTTGTAGCTATTTGCTTAGCTATTCCATCTATCATTAATGCTATTGATACAATAAATATTATGGATAAGGTTCAAAATGATTTTGAATTATTTGAAACTTATAGAAAATTAGGCTATGTTATATCATCCAAATCTGGTGTATTCTTAATTGTAGTAACATTTGTTTATTTAGCAATTACTATTTTCTATGGTATTTATGTTACATTACGTTTTGTTAAAACATATCCAGGTTTACAAAAAAATGAATTAGAAAATTCGAGTGCTGAAGAAACATCAGCAAGTTTAAATAAATAGGAGGTTCTTATGAGTAATAATATTCAATATTCAGCAGAAGAAATTGAAGCACAAAAACAAGAGATTGCAAGAATCGAAGCTGAAAAATTAGAAGCTCTTAAGCAAAAAAAGCGTGAAGCTAAAGGACCTTCAAAAAAAGAAATTAAAGAAATAAATGCAAAGCAAAAGGCAGCTATTATAGCATCAATGTCAGAAGCTGAGTATGAAAATATGCAACTTCAAAAGATGAGATATATGACTAATGCAATTAGTTATAAACTTGGTTATCTTGGAATTGCGTGTTCATTAATTGCAGGATTTATTGCATTAAATTCAATTGCACCAGGATACTTCTTACATGGTTTTGGTGTAGTTATCGCAATCTTATTAAATATTATCGTTTTATTAGCTGGATTTTTGTCAGCTGAAAAGGTAAAAACTTACTCATTAGGGTATTCAAAATTCATGATCGGTCTTGGTGCTGTTTGTATTCTAAGAATGTTTTGGTATCCTCGTGCCTTAATTAGTTTATATTCTCAAGTTTTAAGTAGAGCAAAAGAAGGTATTACATATGATGTAATACAAAGTGAGTTTACAGATAAACTTGGAAATTCTATGTTAGGACTTGTTACTGATGCTGACGGTGTAGCTGTTGGTTTTAAAACTACTAGTTATTTAACTGCTAACGGTTATACTCGTGGTATTATTATCATCGTATTTTTAGCAATTGCAGCTGCTGCATTCATTTGCTCAGGTGTAATTGGCGTAAAGAAATCTAAACAATTACATAGTTATTTAGAAACTATTAAAGAAGACTAGGAGGTAAATTATGGCTACAATTGTAAGTTTAAGAAATGTTAACAAAATTTACCCTAGTGGTGTTCATGCTGTTCATGATTTTAATATCGAAATTGAACAAGGTGAATTTATTGTCATGTGCGGTCCTTCAGGATGTGGTAAATCTACTACTCTTAGAATGATTGCAGGTCTTGAAGAAATTTCAAGTGGAGATTTAATCATTAATGGTAAGAGATGTAATGAACTTTCTCCTAAAGATAGAAATATCGCCATGGTTTTCCAAAACTATGCGTTATATGCTCATATGACAGTTTATCATAACTTAGCTTTCTCATTGACTATTCGTAAAATGGATAGTGATGAAATTCATAAGAGAGTTATGCAAGCTGCAAATATGTTAGGTTTAATTCCATATTTAAATAGAAAACCTAAACAATTATCTGGTGGTCAAAGACAAAGAGTTGCAGTAGGACGTGCTATCGTTCGTAATCCTATTGTTTACTTACTTGATGAACCTCTATCAAATCTAGATGCTAAGTTACGTGCATCAATGCGTAAAGATTTAGCTCAATTACATCACCAATTAAATGCTACATTTATCTATGTAACACACGATCAAATTGAAGCTTTAACATTGGCGGATAGAATTGTTGTTATGTCAATGGGACATGTTCAACAAATTGCTTCTCCAAAAGATATGTTTGATGATCCAGAAAATGTATTCGTTGCAGGATTCATCGGAACTCCTCCAATGAATTTCTATCATGGCTATATTAATAAAGAAGGAAAGTTTGTACAATTTGATAGCAAATTATACATTAAGTTGAATTCAGATGATTTAGTGAAGTCTAAGTCTCTACTAGGAGAACATAAAGCTACTGTTTCAAATGATGATGTCTTATCAATTGAAGGTAAAATTAACATTACTGTTCCAGGATTGTTTGAAAAACTTGATAATGAAACTGAATTTGATGTATATGTAACTGAAAATGGTTACGTAGGAAAAGTTACTGATACACTTGTAACTCCATGGGAAAAATATGCAGAGGAAGTTAATCAATATATTGGAAAATCAATCATAATGGCTAGCCGTCCTGATTATGTATACATGGATGAAGCATCATTAACTGAATTTAAAGATTCAACATTAGATTTAATTGTAGATTATGAAGAACATCTTGGTGCTTATAACTTAATTTATGGTTTCATCAATGGTGAAAGATGTACTGCAAAAGTGTCTGGCCGTGATACAGCTGAAGGAAAGAACACTATCAAGATTAGTTTTGATATGAAAAAGGTTCACTTCTTTGATGCTGATACTGAATCTAGAATTACAGGAAGAAAGTAAGGAGTGATATTATGGAAGAAAAACAATTAAATAATAACTCCGAATTAGCTAGTATCAAAGAATTAAAACTTCAACATAAAAAAGTATTAAAAGAACTAGCTAGTGCTCATGATGCTGAACTTGCTGAAATTAAAGTGAGACAAGCTCAAGAATTAGTTGATTTCAAACATAATCAAGTAGAACAAAAAGCTACAGCAAAAGCTGTAAAAGCACAAGTAAAACTTGAATATGCTGAATATAAGCAAAAACAACAAAACGAATCACAAGAATTTACAAATAAGATTCAAACTGAAATTGCAAATTTTGAAGCTCAAAATTCTAACCTAGTTGATATTTATAATTTTACTAACCAAAAGAATGCTGAACTAGATGATTTTAAGAAAAATCAAAAAGAAGAGTATATGTTCTTTGACTCAAAAGAAAAGAATAAAGTTAATAAAGTTAATTTAAATTGGAAGAATGAAGTAATTAAGTTTAGAATTGATCAGTTCGAAGAGTATCATACTGTTGAAGAAAAACTTCGTTATGAAGAATATTTACTTGAACAAAATCAAAAATTAGAATTAGCTAACTTAACTGGTGATAATACTACTAAAGGCGATAGTGCTAATGCACTTGTAGACGCTGATAAGGAACAAGGTAATCCTTTTGTATTATTCTTCAAACATTTATGGAGAGATATAAAAGTTACTATCGGTGAAAAGCCAAGTATCATTTTTGGTTTACTAGTAATGGTTACTGGTGTAATCTTCGGTTTCACAATTGGTGATTATACTAATATCGCTAATAAATTTAGCGAAGAATATGCAGTTGTAGGTTTATTAATTTTCGTATTCGAAATGGCCGGTATGCTTAACCTTGTTAATGGATTTGGTATGTGTACTTCGAGAAGATTAAAATCTGTTATAATGGCTACCATTACAACTTTATTAATTCTTGTAACAGGTGGCGCATGGATGTATTTAGTTGCTAATAAGTTATTAACAGCAGCTGATCCTGCTCTTGTATCTAAGACTAATATTATTTTAATTATTTGTATGGTTACATCTGTCGTTGGAACAGTCGGTGGATATTTCACATACGATAAGGAAAATTTACAAGCTAAGAGATAATATGAAGAATAAGAATAATGAATTTAATCCTTATGCATCTGATAAATTATCGAAAATTCCATTAGGGATTAAAGTCGTATTCCTAAAATATTGGGTGGCAGCAGCTGCCCTTTTCTTTTTTGGAATAGGAAATCCGATAATTATTAGTGCTGGTCAACAATATACTATTGCACAATATTTACCATTATATTTATCATTAAGTTTAGGTTTAGGTATCTTTGTAGATTTTATCTATAAACCTGTTACTAATTTAATGAATTCACCGCAAAATCCTACGAAATATTATAATTTAGTTAATTATAAAGGCATGTTAGGTTTACTACTTAATCTTTTATATAGTTTTATAATTATGATTCCAATGGTTACTATCTTGGTTTTCTTAGCCAAACATAATATTAACCTAGACTTTATAAACCAAACAGATAGCAAAGCTGCTATCGAGCCATTTACGGGTGGATTTGTATATATTTTCTTAGACTTTATTGTGGTAAGTATTAAAAATTTAATTGTCTACATTCAAAAGACAAAAAAATATAAAGCTGTTAATGAAAAGAATGAACTATTGATTCAAAAACTTGAATCAATGTCAGATGAAGATTTATTAAGACTTGATAACAAGCAAAGAGGAATTCAAAATGGAATTTAAAGTTATTTACGTATCTAATTCAAGTGCTACTATAGAGATTATAAACAATAATCCTTATTTCACTTTAGAAGAATATAGTGTTTATGTTAATGATGTATTGTATAAAGATAATATTAATACAAATATTTTTTCTATTTTTAACTTAGAATCAAACAAGGATTATAAAATAACAGTTAAGGCCGATTCGGAAACTTCTCAAAATATTAAGACATTAGAAGAATACGTTGAATTAAATGTTAAGAGATTTGGTGCTATAGGTAATGGAATCAATGATGATACTAATTTTGTTCAAGCTACAATCAACGCTTGTCCTAAAAATGGTACTGTAAGAATTCCTGCTGGTACTTACTTAGTTAGACCTATTTTCTTAAAGAGTAACATAACAATTAAGTTAGAAAAGGGTGCTACATTACTTGGTGATACAAATCGCAAAAACTACCCTATCTTACCTGGTATGACATTACTTACTGATGAATCTGATGAATATAATTTGGGCTCATGGGAAGGTAATCCTATTGATTGCTTTGCAAGTATAATTACAGGTATTGAGGTTAGTAACGTTAATATTATTGGCGAAGGTACTATAGATGGTAATGCATGCAATTCAGACTGGTGGGCTCATGCGAAAGATAAAGTTATCGCATGGAGACCTAGAGGTATGTTTCTTGTAAGATGTAACAACATCAATGTTCAAGGTATAACTATTTGTAATACACCATCTTGGAATTTACATCCATATTTTTCAGATAATCTAAGGTTTATTGATTTAAAAGTTATAAATCCTAAGGATTCTCCTAACACAGATGGATGCGACCCTGAATCATGCACTAATGTAGATATTATTGGTGTTCACTTCTCAGTGGGGGATGACTGTATAGCTATTAAATCTGGTAAGATTTACATGGGTAGAAAATACAAGAAACCTAGTTCAAAGTTCAATATTAGAAATTGTTCAATGAATTTTGGCCATGGTGCAATAGTTCTTGGCAGTGAGATGGCTGGTGGCTTAAAAGACATCTTAATATCCCAATGTGTATTTAATGCGACTGACAGAGGCCTTAGAATTAAGACTCGTCGTGGAAGAGGTAAAGATGCTATCATCGATGGAATTACATTCGATAACATTAAAATGAATAATGTTTTAACTCCGCTTGTAATTAACATGTATTATTACTGCGATCCTGATGGAAAGAGTGAATATGTTAGAAGTAGAGAAGCTTTACCTGTAGATGATAGAACTCCTTACTTAGGTAAGTTTGTATTTAAAAACATGACTTGTGAAAATGTTAATATTGCGGCTGGTACTTTCTATGGTTTACCTGAAATGCCAATTGAATCTGTAGAACTTGAAAATATTAGCTTTACATATGATACAAATTCAGAAACTGGTATTCCAGCCATGATGGAAGGAATTGAGCCTATGAAAAATAGAGGATTTATCTTCTATAATGTGAAAAATGTCTCAATGAAGAACGTTTCTTTACCTGAATTTGTTAAAAATGATATTGAATGTACTAATGTTTTAAACTTTAAAAATGAAGATTAATTGTCAAAATTTTTGAATAAAAATCATTATAATATTTAAACAACATAGAGTTTAGTTTTGTTAAAAAACTAGACTCTTTTTTTCTTGTTTAAAAAATTAAAATGATTTATAATTTAATATGGAAGTAAAGGCGAAATGAGGTGTATTTTATATGAAAATTGCTGTTGCATGTGACCATGGCGGATTAGACCTAAAAAACAAAATTGTTGAATATTTAAAGTCTGAAGGTCATGAAGTTATTGACGAAGGAACTTATACAAAAGATTCCTGCGATTATCCTATTTATGCTAAAAAAGCTGCAGAAGATGTAGCTAATAAAAAAGCTGATAGAGCGATTCTTTGTTGTTCAACAGGTGTTGGAGTTTCGATTGTTGCTAATAAAGTTAAAGGCGTTAGATGTGCTTTAATCACTGATGTTACTAGTGCTAGATTAACTAGAGAACATAATGATACAAATGCGCTTGCACTTGGTCAAAAGAATGTTTCTTTCGATAGAGGAATTGAAATTGTTAAGATTTGGCTTAATACACCATTCTCTAATGAAGAACGTCACATTAGGCGTATTAATATGATTGAGGAATAATTTATGGGTAAAGTAGTTATTGTAGATCATCCTTTAATCAAACATAAATTAACTATCATTAGAAAAAAAGAGACTAATACAGTTGATTTTTATCGTAATGTTCAAGAAATTGGTTCACTTATGGCATATGAAATATCTAGAGATTTCCCTTTACGTGATATTTCAATTGAAACACCTATTTGTCCATCAGTTCAAAAAGAACTTTCACAAACAATTGTTATCGTTCCTATTTTAAGAGCTGGTCTTGGAATGGTTGATGGTATTAGAAATATTATTCCAAATGCAAAAGTTGGTTTTATTGGCTTATATAGAGATGAGAAAACATTAGAACCTCATGAGTACTATGCTAAATTCCCTGATGAAATAACATCGTCTATTGTTCTTTTAGTAGATCCTATGCTTGCGACAGGAGGATCTGCAATCGCTGCCTGTGATATGCTTAAAAAGCGTGGTGTGAAAAATATTAAATATGTAGGACTTGTTGCGGCTCCTGAAGGAGTAGAAGCACTTAAAAAAGCACATCCTGATATTGATATTTATACTGCAGCTCTTGACGAAAAATTAAACGAAAAGGGCTATATTGTTCCAGGCTTAGGTGATTGTGGAGATAGATTATTTGGAACTAAATAATAAAGATACTTCTTTAGAAAATGTTGAAACTTCTGAAACTATCAAAAAAGTTGACGCAAATCAAACTAAAAATGTAGATAATCAAGAAGAAAGACAAAACGGAGAAGAGTCAAAAGACATCAAAAAGAACAATTTAGAAAAAGTTTCAGAACTTGCACAAGTATATTCAGTAGTTACGCAAGGCTTCTTTATGATGCTTGTAGTAGCTTTAATTGGATTTGCAATTGGCAAGTGGGGAATGAAATCGGATATTTGGGCTGCAATTCTTGCGGTCTTTGGTACACTAATAGGTCTTGTTATTTTTATAAGCCTTTTATGGAGACTTAAGATAGGAGGGCTTGGTAGTGACAAACAACACAACAAATCAGAGTGAAATGAATGAACTACATAAGATAGGACTATTTGTTTCCCCTATAACACTTGTTTTAGGTATTATTCTTGCATTAATATTTAATTTTGCATTACCTAGTAATATGAATAGTGTTTGGATGAAATCTACTTTCTTAGGTCTATTTACAGGACTTATGAATTTTGGATTTCAATTAAGAGGAAGTAGACCTAATTATATAGATTCTTATTCTGGCAAAAATAATTTAATGAAAAGAAATATGATGTATTTTTTCTTTAGAATACTAGTATTTCTAACTATTGCATCATTTGTTATTGTAAATCAATTACAAGGAACTGATGAGTCCCCTAGTAGTTTTAATATAATACCATGGGCAATTGGTTACTTCATTCACTTAATCATTCTTGCTATTGTATACTTAGTATTTAATCTTAAAGGAAAGAAGGTGAGTGATTAATGTTTTTATTACTAGAAGGCACTGGAGATCAAATGCTTTCGCTCTTAATCATAGTTGCATTCTTAATTGTAATGCTTCTAATTGTAGGTATTAAGATTAAAAAGGTTGATCCTACCGGAGATGTACCTAAATGGCTTGTGCCGTTTATTACTATTGTAGAAATAGTCAATAATTTTACTAAGACAAATATAGGTAGACGTTGGAAACACTATGCGCCGTATTTTTTAGCACTTGGTTTATCATTGCTATTTCAAAATATTGCATCTGTTTTTGGCCTTGTAAACCCTACAAGTTATATGATAACGAATGCAGCATTAGCTATAATCACATTCTTTATCGTACAAATTACAGGTATTGTATCTCTAGGAATTAAGGGCTATCTTAAAAGTTTCTTAGGTCCTGTACCTTGGCTTGCGTTTATCATGGTACCGATTAACATTATTTCTGAATTTGCGTTGCCTCTTAGTTTAACGCTTCGTTTAACAGGAAATATTGTTGCAGGTAATGTTATTTCAATGTTGGTTAAGAGCTTTGGAATAGGTACTGCTATCATTATGCCGGTAATTAATATTTACTTCGACTTAATGAGTGGTGTAATACAAACATTCGTGTTTGTTATCTTAACAATTATATTTACATCAATGAAAATTGATGATAGTGAGAAAATTTATAATGAATAATTAGAAAGGAAATATAATCATGACAGTTTTATCACAAGTTTTAACACAAATTTTATCAGTTTTAATCATTCTTGAAGGAATGGGTCCTATCGGAGCAGGTATCGCCGTATTTACAGGTGTAGGTTCTGGTATTGGTGAAGGTATGGTTGCTGCTAAGGCAGTTGAAGCTATCGGAAGACAACCTGAAGCTAGCGGTAAGATCACTGTAACAATGCTTATCGGTCAAGCCGTTGCTGAAACTACTGGTCTTTATGGTTTAATCATTGCCATTCTTTGCTACAACAAGTAATAAATTGAAAACTACTAAATTTAAATTATTGAATGGAGAGGGTTAAATATGATTTTAACAATAGATCAAACACTAGAATCAATTGGTAATTTCGTAAACTCTTGTCTTGCAATGTTAGGAATGGATTTTAGTTCAATTACTAAAGAAGACTGGCTAGGTTGGGGAAGAGATTTCTTAATTCAACTAATTGCTACTTTAATTCTATTCCTTTTAGTGCGTTTCTTATTATGGAAACCTATTACAAAAATGCTTGAAGCACGCAAAGAAAAGATTGATTCTGAACTTAATGCTGCTACTAGTGCTAATGCCGAAGCTCAAGAATTAAAGCATTCTTTAGAGACTCAATTAGCTGATGCTCAAAACCAAGTTAAGGATATTATAGCCAAAGCTGTTAAAGAAGGTAATGAGCGTAAGGAAGAAATAATTGCTGAAGCGAGAAAAGAAGCTGAAAGAAGACTTAATGAGTCTAACGCACAAGTTGAAAGAGAAATTGCTAATAAACAAAAAGAAATTAAGGATACTATTGTAAGTATTGCCTTTGAAGCTGCTTCTAAAATTCTTGAAAAAGAAGTTGATAAAGAAAAGTACTTAGACTTAGTAAACCAAATTATCGAAGGAGCAAATAACAAATGATAGCTTACGAATATGCTAATGCTTTGTTTGAACTTGCTACTAAAGAAAATAAACATGAAATTATCTCAGATGAGTATTCATTATTTTTGAAACTTATTAAAGATAATCCTGATTTTCTTAAAGTATTAACATTCCCTAATATCGTAAAAGATGAGAAAAAGGAATGTATTAAGAAAACATTAATAGGATTTGATGAACTTATTCTAAACTTCTTATATGTTCTTATTGATAACAATCGTATGGACATAGTAGAAGAAATTGGTCAAGAATTTGCTAAAATGGAACGTGTATTCAACAACGTAACAAAGGTTGATGTCTACACTGCAGTTAAACTAAATAATGACGAATTAAAAGAAGTAGAAAAGAAATTATCAAATATTATTACAGATACTAGAATATTAATAAATAATATAGAGGATCCATCTTTAATCGGTGGTATGAAAGCCGTATATGATGGTAAAGAAATTGATTTCTCATTAAATAAGAAATTAAATGATCTTAAAAAGAATCTATAAGAAAGGGTAATTATGAGTAATATCAATTTATCAGAAATCTCAAACTTGATTAAAAAGCAAATTGAAACTTATAAAGATGATATTAAGACTGAAACAGTTGGTACTGTTGTCACTGTTGGTGATGGTATTGCAATCGTTCATGGTCTTGATAATGCTATGTCAAGTGAACTTTTGATCTTCCCTAATGATGTTTACGGAATGGTTCAAAATCTTGAGAAAGATAATGTCGGTGTTATTTTACTTGGTGATTCAAGTAAAATAGCAGAAGGTGATATCGTTAAATGTACTGGTAAGATTCTTCAAGTTCCTGTTGGAGAAAATCTTATAGGCCGTGTTGTAAACCCACTTGGTCAACCAGTAGATGGACTTGGTCAAATCGAAACAAGTCAAACTAGACCTATCGAAGTAAAAGCTCCTGGTATTATGGAGCGTTCAAGTGTTGATACTCCACTTCAAACAGGTATAAAGGCTCTTGATGCACTTGTACCTATTGGTCGTGGTCAACGTGAATTGATTATCGGAGATAGACAAACAGGAAAAACAAGTATTGCAATCGATACAATTCTTAACCAAAAAGGTAAGGATGTAATTTGTATTTATGTTGCAATCGGACAAAAAGCTTCCACAGTTAGCTCAGTTCATGAAACATTAAAAACTTATGGTGCTATGGATTATTCCATCATCGTTTCTGCACCTGCTAGTGATCCAGCTCCTATGCTATATCTTGCACCTTATGCAGGTGTATCTATGGCTGAGTACTTCATGTGGCAAGGTAAGGATTGTTTAATCATTTATGATGATTTATCTAAGCACGCTGTAGCTTATCGTGAACTTTCCTTATTGTTACACCGTCCACCAGGCCGTGAAGCTTACCCTGGTGATGTATTCTACTTACATTCACGTTTACTAGAACGTGCTGCTAAGTTAAGTAAGAAGTTAGGCGGAGGATCTATTACAGCTCTTCCTATTATTGAAACACAAGCAGGAGATATCTCTGCATATATACCTACTAACGTTATTTCAATTACTGATGGTCAAATCTTCTTACAATCAGATTCATTCTACAAAGGTATCAGACCTGCGATCAACGCTGGTTTATCAGTATCTCGTGTAGGTGGTGCTGCTCAAACTAAGGCTATTAAGAAGGTTTCTGGTACACTTCGTCTTGATCTTGCAAGTTACCGTGAACTTGAAGCTTTCACACAATTTGGTTCTGATCTTGATGCATCTACAAAAGCTCGTCTTGACAGAGGTGAAAGAACTGTTGAAGTTCTTAAACAAGGATTACATGAAACTATTCCGTTTGAAAAAGAAACTGTTATTCTTTACGCACTTGTACATGGATTCCTTGATAGAGTTGATGTAAAAGATATTAAGAGATTTGAAAGTGAATTATATCGTGATCTTGATGTAAATAGTGATGGAAAAGCTATTCTAAGTGAAATTGTTTCTACTAAAGCTCTTCCTAGTGATTTATCTAAATTAGATAGTTACTTACAATCATTTAACAAGAGATTCTAAGGAGGAGCCTATGGGAAACTCTTTAAGAGAAGTAAAGACACGTATTGAATCCACAAAGAGTACTGCTCAAATAACAAAGGCTATGCAAATGGTAAGTCAATCTAAAGTTAAAAAAGCAGATAAGACTTATCAAGATTACCAATCATTTATGCAAAATATTTCTTCAATGGTTGCCTCAGTAGTAGCTAAGGCTAATGGTGAATATGTTCACCCATTGATGAAAGATAGAAAGACTAGTAAAGTATGTTATTTAATTGTAACTAGTGACCGTGGCTTAGCCGGTGCATATAATGCAAATATATTTAAGACATTAGAAGCACATGCGGCTAGTCATACATTACCAAAAGATAATATATATGTAGCTAGTATTGGTAAAAAAGGATATTCATATATCAAAAGAAATAACTATAAAACATTCCTTGATCACCCTACTTTAGTACGTGATGATGTAATGTTTTTAGATATTGTCCCTCTAGCAGAAGCAATCATTAAAGATTACTTAGCTAATAAATTTGATAAGTTAGTAATTGTATATAATCATTATATTAATTCTATAACTCAAGAACCTAGAATTATGCAATTATTACCTATTAAAGATATTAAAGGTGATATTTCTAAAGTTGATTATGAGTATGAATCGGGTATTGAAAATACTTTAGATCTTATGTTACCTCAATATGTTGAGGATATGATTTATGGTGTTATACTTGATGCAAAGTCATGTGAGCACTGTGCGAGAATGAATGCAATGAAGAGTGCTACAGATAACGCTGATGAAGTTATCGATAAATTACAATTATTATATAATAGAGCCCGTCAAAATGTTATCACTAATGAATTAATTGATATCATTTCCGGTGCTAATGCAATAGGAGGTAAATAACATGGACGGTAAAATTGTTGAAGTTAAAGGTCCTGTAGTAGATGTTGAATTTACTAAGGAACTTCCTAACATAAACGATGCACTTGTTTGTAAGGTTCCTGCTAGCGAAAATAATGGTGTTGAAATTAATTTAACACTTGAAGTAGAATTACACGTTGGTAATCGTGTTGTTCGCTGTATCGCTATGGATTCTACAGACGGTTTAGTTCGTGGTATGAAAGTTGTTTCTACAGGTAAACCTATTTGTGTTCCTGTAGGAAATGCTACTCTTGGTCGTATGTTTAACGTTTTAGGTGATACAATCGATGATGGTGAACAAATCGATCAAAGTGTAGAAAGAATGCCTATCCACAAAGATGCTCCAAAACTTGACGAATTATCAAATAAAGTAGAAATACTTGAAACTGGTATTAAAGTTATTGATTTACTTGCCCCATATATTAAGGGTGGTAAAGTAGGTCTTTTTGGTGGTGCTGGTGTAGGTAAAACAGTATTAATTCAAGAGTTAATCCATAATGTTGCTGAACAACATGGTGGTATTTCCGTAAACGTAGGTGTTGGCGAAAGATCTCGTGAAGGTAATGATTTATATGCTGAAATGAAACAAAGTGGAGTTTTAAATAAAACTGCCATGGTCTTCGGTCAAATGAATGAACCACCTGGTGCTCGTATGAGAGTTGCACTTAGTGGTTTAACAATGGCTGAGTATTTCAGAGATAAAGAACATCAAGATGTATTATTATTTATTGATAATATCTTCCGTTTCACTCAAGCAGGTTCAGAAGTTTCTGCCCTTTTAGGACGTGTTCCTTCAGCTGTAGGTTACCAACCTACACTAGCTACTGAAATGGGTAAGTTACAAGAGCGTATCACTTCAACTCGTGATGGATCAATTACATCTATTCAAGCTGTATACGTACCAGCTGATGACTATACTGACCCAGCTCCTGCTACTACATTCGCACACCTTGATGCAACTACAAACTTATCTCGTAAGTTAACTGAGGAAGGTATTTATCCTGCCGTTGATCCGCTAGCTTCTACATCTAGAGCTTTAAGCCCTGAGATTGTTGGTGAAGAACATTATAATGTTGCACGTGGAGTTCAACAATTAATCCAAAGATACAATGAATTACTTGATATCATTGCTATCCTTGGTATGGATGAATTAGGCGAAGAAGATAAGTTAGTTGTTACTCGTGCAAGAAGAGCTAAGTTATTCTTATCACAAAATATGTTCATTGGTGGTCAATTTACAGGTATTCCTGGTTCGTATGTTCCAGTAAGTGAAACAGTACGTGGCTTTAAGGAAATTCTTGAAGGTAAGTGTGATGATTTGCCAGAAGAAGCATTCCGTTTAGTTGGTACAATTGATGATGCTCGTAAAAAGGCTAAAGAAATTGTTGAGAAAGAAAGTAAGTAATGCAAGTAATAGTTTCAACACACCAAGGACAATTATTGAGTGATGAGTTCGATTATATTGTTTGTAAAAATGAAAATGGTGAGTTTGCTATTATGAAAGGACATATTCCTACTGTTTCCGTAATAGGAAAAGGTCTTGTGAGACTTGTTCTTAAAGGAAATACAATTTTCCTTGCAGTAGAAAATGGTATTCTTGAATTCAAAGAAGAAGTTGTTCGTATAGTTGCTCAAGGAGCTGTCTTAGGTCGTACTAAGGAAAGCGTTATTGAAAACCTTGAAAAAGCTACTAATGCTCGTCTTGAATCTAATAGAAAACAATCTGTTGACTTTACAGGTAAAGAAAAAGAACTTATTAAAGAAATTAAAAAGGCTAATGCCGGTAATTTATAAAAATAATCCCTATAAGAAATTAAATCTTATAGGGAATTTTTTTAATCGTCAATTTTTTCAAGACCTAGATATTCTTTATCAAGTATGAGTATTCCTTTACCTCTAGTTACATTTTCAAATTCTTTTTTAAAATAAGGTAAGTAATTAATAGAAACACCTATTTGTAAATCAACTTTCTCGCTAAATCTTTCTTTAATAATATCAGTCTGGTTAATAGAATCGAGTAATAAATTATATTCTGTATAATTTAGTGAAAGAAGCAATTTTTGAAGTTTTGTAATTTTATATTTTTCACTCTTTTCAAGAACTTCAATAACTGAATCAGAATAAGCTCTTACAAGCCCACCAGTACCTAATAATATACCACCAAAATATCTTGTTACAACTACACATACATTAGTTAAATTATTTTTCTTTAGTATATCCATCATAGGAGCACCGGCAGTTTGACTTGGCTCTCCGTCATCGGAAAATTTTTGAATTTCTTGGTTTTCACCAATGATATAAGCATAACAGTTATGTGTAGCATCATAATATTCTTTTCTTATTTTAGCTAAAGCATCATTTGCTTCAACTATTGAATTTATATGAAATATAGTTGCAATAAAGCGCGATTTGTTTATTATTATTTCGTTAGTAATTATATCTTTTATAGTATTCATAGTAAAAATCTCTCTTTATTAAGTATAACATATTATTTGATTAATTGTTTTTATTAAATATTTACTTTTATTGATTTAAACTATAATAAATGTTAAAATACTTTTATGTAAAGGAGTTCATATATGAAAAGAATTGTATGTACAACTTCAACAAGTTGTCTGGATTATTATGATCACAACTATGATATTAGAACTATAAGAATCAAAATTGATATGGGTGATCATAATTTTAAAGATGATGGAACCGAAATAAAAGCTGATGAATTTTTCAAAGCTATGGAAGAAGATAAACATTTAGTACCTAAGACTAGCCAACCTTCACTTGGTGAACTTATCGAATTTTTTGAAGGTTTAGCTGATGAGGGATACGAAGAAGCTATAGTTACAACTATTTCTTCAAAATTATCCGGTACTTATAATGGTATTTGCCAAGCTAAAGAAATGTTAGAAGATAGAATTAAAATTATTCCTTTTGATACAAAGACTGTATGTTTTAATGAAGGACATTTTGCGCTTACAGCCGCTAAAATGATCCTAGAGGATAAGAGTACTGATGAAATTATGGAAAAGCTTGAATATTTAAAATCAAGAGTTTCTATATTCTTTGCGGTAGATAGTCTTGAGTGTTTAGTAAAGAACGGAAGATTATCAGGGGCTGCTGGCTTGATAGGTAAATATTTAAAGATTAAACCTATTTTACGTGTTGAACCAGATGGTACAATTCAAGCAATCGAAAAGATTCGTACAACAAAGAAAGCTTTAGAAGAAGTGGGTAATTATCTAACTGAATATACAAAAGGTCATAAATATTATGCTTATATTGTATATACAGGAACTGAACTAAAAGACTTCCTAGTTACTACATTAAAAGAAAAGTTTGGTATTGAAAACCTTGATGAACGCCCTTGTTCCCCTGTAGTAGGATGCCATGTGGGCGCAAACGCAATCGGACTTGGTGTTTTCTTAGAAGATTAACAAAGGAAGGAAACTTCCTTTTTTTGAGGTAAAAATGACTTATTTAGAAACTGCGATAAAGGTGATTAAGAAAATTGAATCAATTGGTTTTAATGCCTATATCGTTGGTGGCTTTGTACGTGATTATTTACTTAAAATAGATTCAAACGATATTGATATTACAACTAATGCAAATATTGAAGACTTGAAAACTATTTTTGAAAATATCGAATTTAAAGGCGAAAAATATGATGGTGTTATTGTGAAAGAAGGTATATATTCTTTTGAGATTACTCGCTTTAGAAAAGACATTTCCTATATTGATCATAGACACCCTGAAATAGAAAACGCCTTAACACTTGAAGAAGATTTAGTTAGAAGAGATTTCACTATAAATGCGATGTGTTTTGATTCTAATTTAAATTTAATCGATTTATATAATGGTCGTTATGATTTAGAGAAAAAAGCGATACGTACAATAGGAAGTGCTTTTGTTCGCTTTGATGAAGATGTACTTAGAATACTTCGCGCTTTCTACTTTAGTGCTAAATTAAACTTTGATATTGATAGTGATACTATTAAAGGTATTAATGAAAACTCGAAATATTTAACCTATTTATCAAAAGATCGCATAAAAGAGGAACTAACTAAGTTATTAAATCAAAAATATTATTTAAAAGGTTTATTTTATCTATTAAATACTAAAGCTATTAATTATTTACCTGATTTAAAAGATGCATTAAAGTTAATTTATGATTCTAAAATTAATTTTAGTTTTTTAGATACCTTAGCTTTAGCTAAATATCTAGGTAATGATATTTCCAAATATAGTCTTACTAAAAAAGAAACTAGATACATTAATAAAGTTGTTGAATTAGTAGATTCAACGTATGATAATTTTATTTTATTTAATTCAAATACTGATGAATTGATTTTGTCGAATAAAATTAAAAAGCTATTAAATAAGTATTATATAGATGATATAGTTACTTTAAAAAGTAATCTTATTATAAAAAATATAAAAGAACTTAATCTAGGTGCAAGTGATATAATAAAATTGGTAGAACCAAACGAAATTACAAAAACAATAAATTTATTAACTAAACTTGTTTTAGATAACAAATTAGAAAATACAAAAGAAGCTTTAATAGAAGAAGTGAAAAGGAGAAAAAATGTCTGAAATAATTAAATCAACAGTTTATGCGCGTGTAAAGGGCGTTAATACTTCTGATAATATGTTAAACATTTCATGTGAATTATATGATAATTCTATAATGAACATAAAAACCCAAGATAAGACTAAAGTTATCGAACCAGGTATTATTTACAAATTTAATATAGCTCAAAACGATAATTCTGATCGCCCTGTTGCCTATCTTATGGATTTTATCAAGGTAAGTGATATAGATAATTTAGATGAAGTTGATAGAATTTATCGTATGTTTGATAAGAGAAATCCTCTAACTCTTGAAGAACTAATGGGTACTATTTATTCTTATATCGAAAAAATTGATAATAAAATATTATACGAAATCACTAAAAACTTAATTGATAAATACAAAGAAAAGTTTTTCATTTATCCTGCTGCTACAAAGCTTCATCATGCCTACATCGGAGGACTAGCATATCACACTATTGGTATGCTTAATCTTGTAGATACTTTCACTTCAAACTATACATATTTAGATAAGAATTATTTATATAGTGGTGTAATCTTACATGATCTAGGTAAAATTATTGAATTTACAGGGGTAGAAAATACTGAATATGCACTAGAGGGACAATTACTTGGCCACTTAGTTATTGGAACATACTTTGTAAAAGAAGAAGCACAAAGACTAGGTTACGAGAATACAGAAGAAGCATTACTATTAGAACATATGATTATTTCTCACCATGGACAACCTAACTTTGGTGCCGCAAAAAGACCTCAAACAGCCGAAGCTTTAGTATTATGGTATTTAGATACAATGGATTCTAAACTTAGAGTTCTCGGTGAACAATTTGAACATACAAATGTAGGAGAATTTACTGATACTATTGGAGTTCTTGAAAAAGTTAAATTTTATAAACACAAGTAGACTGCTATTAAATGGCAGTTTTTTGCCTAAAATATTATATTAGAGGTTTATTATGAAATACTTGATTAATGAAGATTTTAAGAGATTTAGTTGTGATGAATTTCCATATGATAAATTTCATACAGCACTAGGTGAATATCATCACTTTGAATATGGCAATTGTTTTGACTACTATGATCCTATTCCACTTCACAAATGGAGAAGTATGGACGGCTCGTGGTTAATTGTTGAAGAAGACGGAATAAAATATCTTGAACAAAATAGAGGAGATAACGTTGATGGTGCATTCAAAAATGTATATGCAACCTTAGTTAATAAAGCACAAATATGTGCTCCTTATACATTATCTTTTTCTATAAGGATTCTTGAATTTAATAATTATGCTGGAGTTGCATTTTATTATTTAACTAGTAGAGACTATTATTTTGTCGCACTTAAACCTAATAAAATTTCAATTTTAAGAAGACTAGATGAAGATATAACAGAACTTGCATGTTCTACATTATTAATAGATGATTTAAAAACATATAATATAAAACTAACTTTAAATAATAACAAAGTTTTAGCATATCTAGATAATCAAGTTGTTTTAGAATGCGATATAGATTTTCGTCCTGGTAAAGTAGCCTTTGTTGCAAAGTCTCTTTCAAGATACTCAAATTTACAAGTTTTAATGGATGATCAAAACTATATAATGCACTTAAATTATCTAAAAGAAAAACAACATAAACTAGATTTAAAGAAACGTGATATTCCTCAATTAAAATTAATTAGAAAAATTAATCTTTCAAAATTTGGTTCTGGTAGACAACTTAGAGTTGTGAAGGATAAAAATAAGGTTTACTTCATTCTTATGCAAAATCAAAAGAGATATATTAGAGATTCCTTTGCACGACTATCTTCTATGACTTGTTTTGATATAGAGGGAAAGATATTGTGGCAAATAGGTGAGCCAAATAATACATTTGATAACTCCTACATTTCTTGCGATTTACCTTGCCAAGTGGCTGATATTAATGGAGACGGGAAACTAGAACTTATTTATGCGCGTGATTTCTATATCTATATTAAAGACTTCTATACATTAAAAGAATTATATAAATTCCCTACTCCTATTATTGATAATGATCCTTTATTTAAAGGAGAACCTTTTCACAGATTAAATGTTGATATGATTAGAGTTGCTGATTTTGAAGGGCTAGGATATAAAGGAAATTTAGTTATAAAAGATAGATATCAAAATGTAATTGCTTATAGTAAAGATTTTAAAGAACTATGGAGATACCATAATAAAAATACAGGGCATTTCCCATACGTTCATGATTTTAATAATGACGGCAAAGATGAGATATTTATCGGTTATGATTTAGTATCATCAAATGGCGAAATACTTGTCGACCTTCCGTATAATACAGATCATACTGATGAGATCATCTATGCGTCTCTTAAAAAAGGTGAACCTGAAAGATTAATACTTGCGTCTGGAAATGAAGGATTTAATATCTTTAATATTGACGGAACTTTGTTCAAACATAACGAAATAGGACATGCACAAAGAATATCAGTTGCGCCTTTTAGAGGCAAAGAAGATGAACTTGAGGTATGTGTTACTTCGTTTTGGGGATGTAATGGAATAATTTCGCTTTACGATTCTAACTCTAATTTAATCACAAGACAAGAGATGGAAGGGAATGGTTCAGCTATTACACCAATTAATTATGATGGTGTCCATACATTGATTCTTACATATCCAGATAAAGGTGGCGGAATACTTGATTATACCCTCGATACAGTATTAGAATTCCCACCTGATGGTCACCCTAGTGTATGCGTTGAAGCCTGTGATATCGACAATGATACGATTGATGAAATCCTTGTTTGGGATAATAAGTGGATGTATATTTATAAGACAAGTAGAATACTTAAAGAAAATGTGGAATACGTCAGATACCCGGATAATGCATATAGTAATTACCGCGGAGAATATTTAATTCCAAAGAGAAAAAGAAAAATTTTTGAGGACTAAAAAGCTAATATAAACATGAAAAAATGACACCATAATTTTACAAAAGTTAGAGCTTTTAATTTGATTTCGTGATTATTGCAATTTGATTAATTAAATGATATTATATTACTTGCATAGTTTTTTATGTCCAAAGACAAAAAAGGAGACTTAATATGAGTAAAGTCTATAAAAATAATAAAAATACTAAACTTTTAAGAACGTTAGGATTAGCTTCCACATCATTACTTAGTGTTGCGGCTTTAGCAAGCTGTAAGAAAAGTGCTGATGTATTTAGTGCTATTGATTCTAGCAGTGTATATAGTAGCATAGGTAATTATAAAGTTACTAACCTTGAACTTTTTAAAGAATTATCATGGTCAGGTGCTAGTCAATTAAACTCAGATATTGAGGACAAGCTTGTTTCTAATTACCTAACTGAAGTTACTGATGCAGTCTTAAATTCAGATACTGATTCTTATAAAAATAATCATGACGAATATGTTGAAGCTCTACGTGAATTATTAATTTGCGATATTTTTGGTGTAGATACAATGAGTTCGTATTTTGGTATCAACACAATTGACTCTGTTAATAAGTTGATTGCACAAGGACTTGATAATTTATATACTAACTATGGTATTAAATTAACTGAAGATGAACTTCTTGGCTTAGCTGGTTTATCTAAAGTTGGTACTACAAGTAAACTTCCAAGTTACATTGAAAATGAAACTCTTCCAACTCTAAAGTATGAAAATATGACATCTGCTCAAAAAGCAGCTCTTTCACATTATTATTCAAATTTAGCTAACAAGTTGTTTGCACTTAACTATTTAAACGATGAAATTAGTGATTATGAAACTGATAATAATGACGGCATCGATGTCACTAGCAAAAACTATTCTTATTATTTTAAAGATAGTGACATTATTTCTAAATGGAAGACTGAATACTATTATAAGAATACTTTTGTTAATGGATTAATGTTAAGATTCGTTTCTGAAGATGAAATTACTCAAACGCTAAGAACATTTGGTGTTAAACTTTACAATGGTAATTTCTATTTCATTAAGCAAGAAATTGAAGAAAATGGTGCTGCTAAGAAATTATCAGACTCGGAATATGATAAGCATTACTCTGATTTCGATTTCACTTTAGCTAGCAACCAAAATAACTATATTAAATTAAACGGATTAGGTGTACTTTTAGTTTATGTAGAAATGTATAACTATCTATATACATATAGAGATGAATTACCAAGTTTATCAGGTGTTCTTGAAGCAAGACACAACAACAATACATCAAGTAGAAGAGATATTACTCAAGTAATTTGTTCATCAATGAATTCTGAGGGCTTAACTGAAGAAGAATTCTTTAACCAATACTTATTAACTTCTTCATCATACGAAGAATATATTAAGCATAATGGCGATGAAATGTCTGATATTTCTGATTCCTACAGAAATATGTTGTATGAAGACCTTGATGATTATTCTTATTCAACATCAGGCAAAAGCCACAACGATTTCTACTATATGAACTATAGATTCTCTGTTGATACAACAGAATTAGAAAGTCTTGGATATAATCTTTATTATAAGTCAGATGCGAATGGTGACGTTACACAAAAGGATTCTGATGGAAAAGAAGAAAAAGCCGATTCTTCAGTTATCGATAGAACACGCTCTAAAGATATTTTAGAAAAAGTTGTTGATATCTTGAAAGATGAGAAGTTAACAAGTTCTTATATTTCAAGTGCTATTAACGAAGCTAAAGAAGATGCAAAGATTTCTATATATGATGAAAATCTATCGATTTCTTATGCAGTATCTTATAGTGATTACTACACTAAGACTTGGGGAAAAGCAGGTCAAGATGACGTTATAGCTAAGATTGAATATGATGGTAATACATACGAAATTAAGACTAGTGATTTATATAAAGAGTTAGAAACTACTTTAGGCTTAACTACAGCTGTTGATATGTTAACAAAACAAATCATTAAAGATACTGATGAATATAAGAAGACAGAAGCTAAGGTCGATGATTATTATACTCAATTAAATAACATTTTAACTTCATTCTCTAATGGCGGTTTATCTACATACGGATATGATGCTTCTATTGGTAAATATAACTTCTTAATGACTTATTTCCATAGTTCAGACGTTAATACAATTATTAATGATACTTATAGAGTAAATGATGCAAATACTGCAATTTTATCTGATTACGCATCTGATAAAGAGCTAATTAAGTTATTTGCAAATTATGCTAAACAAGCATATAACAATACTTTTACTGTTTCAGCTACAAATTTATTAGTATATGTTGATTTTGATGAAGACGAATCACCAGATAAGTATTTTGATTGGTCTCAAAGTGTCACAATTACTAACTCAGATGGTACTAGTGAGACTACTACGTATGCCGCTTTAGCTAAAGAATTAATCGAACAAATTTCCAATATTATGGAAAACAGTTCGGATACTTTTGCGACATCAATTACAAATATTGTTAGTGAATATAAGACTTCAGGAAGATTTACTAATGGATATGATTCTGCAGTTGATTCTTCAAACAATTATGATCCTACTGGTGCTGAAAAGTACTGGGCTAAGTTTAAGCGTGCAGGTCTTCAAATAAAGAGTACAGAATATAGTTCTATTACAAATAGTTCTGAATCAACTACTGTTCCTTATGAAATTCAAAACGAATTAATGGATATCTATAAGAGAACTGACTTTATTGTAAATGACTCAGCACCTAGTGAATACTTAGACTATAAGCCTTATGAATCAGGTGAAGGATTAACTTCGACAGAAGGGTACAACTTAGTTGTTGTTACAAGTGCTACTGTAAACGCAAGTGCTAAGTTTGAATCTAGTAAAGATTTAAATAAGATTTATTCTAATTTATATTATTACTATAATGAAGAATTAACTTATATTTCAAATCTTTATAATGACACTGATACATTAACTGAAAATCAAATTTTAGCTTATATTCTTGAATATGCTGATAACTCAACAAGCGAAACTATCCCATCAGCTATTTCAAGTGCTTTATCAACATTCTTTAGTCCGATTTATACAAAATACACTTCAACTTCATGTCAACGTGAATTATTAATTTATTGGTGTGAAAACAAGACAAGTTCAAACTTTACATTTAGTAATTCATTAAATTCTGATAGTTCTAGTTTCTATTTTGTTGATGGAACAAGTGAATTATATTCAACAAGATTTGAAAATATTAGATCTATTAACAAGAGAAGTGCTGATAGCTATTCTGATACTAGAGAATTTAAAAATCAATCTGTTTATGATGATTTCTGGGGCGACCTTGAAACATACATTAAGACTAAATATAGTAAGTAGGAGGTGTAAATATGAATAAAAATATTAAAAGAATAATTGGATTAACATCTCTTTCTTTAATTGGAGTTACACTTACTAGTTGCGATGCTTCAAGAAATACAAAAACTCCTACTGGTGACCTTAATTTAAGTCAAACTTATGCATCCGTTACAAACGGAGATAAGACTTATTCTGTTACTTATGAAGAAATTTATAATAGATATAGAACGAATGGTTATTCAACAGTTTTAGCTGAACTTAAGAAAAAAGTATTATCTAAAGAAATGTCAGAAGCTACTTATAGTGCTAACATGAAGCGCTATAATGATGCGATTATTAGTGCGATTTTTGGTTCATCTTCAATTGCTACATTTACATCTTTGCATGAGACTGATGATGAAACTTATGAAGAGAAGATTGATACATTTATCACAAATCAAGCAAATGATAATGGCGAAGATTATTCGTCATTAAAGACTCCACTAAACAATCTATATCAAAAATTAAAAACTACAGATCATACTGACTTTGACTTTGATATTCAAGAATTACTAGGTCAATCATGGCCAGAAAGCTTACTTGATCAATATAAATATAGCGTTGCTTGTTATAATCTATCACTAGCTTATGTAAAAAAATTTGCGGATAGTGAAAAAGTCTGGGATTATGATTCTGAAAAGATGGTTACTAATTCTAACTATATTGAAGATGAGGATGTTGAATCTCAATACAAGTCAACATATTATACTTATAACAAGACTAAAGCTGTTATTGTTAAATTCAAAAGTAGTGCTGAAGCTAAAAAGTATAAAGATTTAGTTGATTCTCTAGTTGGTACTTTAAGTGATTCAAATAAAGAGACTTGGTATCAAACTTTATATAATGAATATCATAAAGATAAGAAACAATTAAATGCGGATACATTATATGATGATGACAATGAAAAAGTTACTGTATTCTATAAAGATAAGGATCATACAGACTTATCTAGTACATATTCAACTGATTTAGAAACTTATGTATATGATACACTTGAAGATGGTGACTACATGTCTACTCCTCGTAATATTGATGGTTCATATTACATGGTTTATAGAAATAATGTTACTTATTATTATGGCGATGGTGAAGGCAATGACTATTCAACTGTGTCCACTTTAAAGACTGATAATTTAGGTAATAAGATTGTAAATAAATCTGGTGAAAATGTAACTTTAAAAGAATACATTAAAGAACTTTTAATTGAATCTAAAGCAAGTGAATCTAATGGAGAAACTCTTGTTTTAAACAGAATTAAACATAATGCAAGTATTGAAATTTATGATCCAGTTTATGAAAATCAATTCTATAATTCTTATAGTGATTATTATGATTTTACAAAGACAAAGAATTTCAATAATAATTTAATTTTCAAAGTAAGTTATACAGATGATAATTTCACTTATGATGATACAAGTGATGACATATCTTATGACGAAGCTACTTACTCAGTTAGTGATTTCTTCAATGAACTTGATAAAACTAAAGGCGTTTCTAATACTGTTACTTTATTAGAATATAAGTATTTATTAGATACCGATCTTAAGTTAACAATCCTAGATTCAACTTGGGATTCATATGAAGACAGTGCAAAAGATACAATTAAGTCATTCAAGAAGAATAATACAACTTATTCTAAGAAAATGGGTCTTGAAAACTACTTAGTATTAACTTATGGTATTACTTGCGGTAACAACCCTAAACAAGCTTTAACTGACTACTTAAGAGGTCAAGCTTTAGTTAGTGCTTATTATTCTTACTATGGTTACTTTATTAGTGATAGCGAATCTAATTTAGGTTCTACATTTGTTGATAACAACAACTTATTTGCAACTTTAAAGAAATACACTGACGTTGTGTATGATAAATATTATTCAATGTCTGTTAATCACTTATTAATTTCTGTTGATCCTACTACAAATGGTACACATGTTGATCCACGTGAGTACATGGAGGATTTAAATGAAGTTGATTCTACTGGCGAATTAACTCGTAAGTTTAAAGAAGCTATTCTTAAGTTAACAAAACTTATTTATAGTGAATTAGATGCAATTACTGCGACAAGTACTAGTGCTATGTCTTACTTAGCCAAGACTTATAATAACACGGCTTATTTATATACATTACAAACTAATGATTATGGTTACACTTCATGGAGTGATTTCAAAAATGATTACCCTGAATTCAATTTCTATTTAACTGCTGAAGATTTAAGTGAGATCACTACATCTTCTTCATCAAGTTATGTAGAAGAATTTAGAGATTATTTACAAGAAGTTGCTAATAAGATTGCCGCTAGTAGTGAAATCCAAGATAAGATTGAAGATGATGAGGCTTATCTATGGAAAGAAGATTTAACTAGTGAATCTGCATTTGACTCTTTATGTGAAACTGAATATGGTTACCACATTCTAAATATCTACAAGTATACTGAAAAGTCAAGTTGTATGTTTAAAGATAGTGATGATACAACTTCATCAAGTTCATCATACAAGAGATGGGCACACCAAGCTATTACAGTTTCTGAAAAAGATCCTGATACAACAAGTGATGATTTAATCGTTTATGCAAATGGTTATTCTGATACTGATAAAGCAAGCGTTGAACAATTATTCATTTACTTTATGGAAAATTCTTCAAGTGATGGTGTTACATCAATGAAATCAAGTTTAATCAGTGCTGTTAAGTTATATTTTGGAGATGTAATGACTCGTTATACTGGTTCAAATTTCCAAGCTTATAGATTATTACAACAAGTTTGTGGTTACTCAAATTATGATAAGACAAATAAGACTTATACTTCACTTAAGTTCTTCAACCAAGACGGAAGTGAAAATAGTACAAAAGCTACATTATTTGTATCTTATGTAAAAGATTTAAGAATTGCATGTGATTCTAATGAAGAATTAGAAGAAGATTCAACTTATTATGGTTGGTTTGACGAAGATTTTACGACTGACTTTACTAAGTGTTACATGTTCCATTATGATGAATAGAAAGAAGCCTTAGGGCTTCTTTTTTTAAAGGAGAAAATATGAAAATTTTACAAATTGCTTCTAGTTCAAGTGGGAACGCAACCTATATTGAGTCAAATAACACTGCTATTTTAATAGATTGTGGTTTGTCAAAAAAAGTGATAGTAGAAGCACTTGAAAAGTATAATCATAGCTTACTTGATATAAGTGCTATATTAATTACGCATGAACATACAGATCACGTTAAAGGATTGCTTCCTGTTTTTAATGCTTCTACTTCAAATATTTATATGACAAGTGGTACTTTTTTAGGGTTAAACAAGCAAACTCGGGAAAAAATAATTGGAGATCGTATTATTAATATAAAGGCAGACATCGAATTTGAAATTGGAGATTTTTTAATATCTACAATTAAGATAAGTCATGATGCGAATGAACCTATTGGATTTGTAATAAAAGCAAATGATAAAAAGTTAGTATATATTACAGATACAGGTTTTGTTGATCACAATTATTTTGAAATTCTAAAAAATGCTGATATGTACATATTTGAGTCAAACTACGATCCTATAATGTTAATGACAAGTGATAGAGACTTCAATACTAAACTTAGAATTAATGGGGACAAAGGACACATGTCAAATGAACTAAGTGCTCTTACAATGACCTCACTTGTCGGAGAAAAAACTAAAACTATTATGTTAGCACATATATCTCGTGAATGTAATACACATGAATTAGTAATGAAAACTTATAATAAAGTTTTTTTTGACGAAGCTAGGAGCTTAGAAAACATTAAAATAATTTGTTTAAATGATTACCCAACAGAGGAAATTGAAATATGAAAATTACAATAATAAGTGTCGGAAAACTTAAAGAAAAATATTTAGTTGACGGTATTAATGAGTATGAAAAACGCATTTCAAAATATTCACAAATTGAAGAAATTGTCCTTAAAGACGAACCGATTCCACAAAATGCAAGTTTAGCTATAGAAAACGATATAAAGATTAAAGAAGGGAAAAAAATACTAGAAAGTTTACCTTTAAATAGTTATAAGATAGTTCTAGATTTAAAGGGCGAAATGCTTAAAAGTGAGGAATTAGCTTTAAAAATTAAAAATATTCAAACTTATAATTCAAGTCATATAGTCTTCATTATAGGAGGTTCTCTTGGATTATCTAGTGAAGTTGTTAAGGCTTGTGATTATTCTCTTTGTTTTTCGAAAATGACATTCCCTCATCAACTCATGAAATTAATACTTTTAGAACAAATTTATAGAGCCTTTAAAATCAATAATAATGAGACTTATCACAAATAAAAATTTGTGTAAATTTTACCGAAGAAAAAGCGTCATAAAATTGACTAAAGTATACAAGAGTGATAATATATTTAAGTAGTTAAATTAGACCACTACGTTATAATTCCGGAGGAAAATATGGAAAATTTAAACAATGAATTATACACTAAATTAAAAGGAAAAAGACCAGAACGTCCTGTTAAAGTTCTTCAATTTGGTGAAGGAAACTTCTTAAGAGCATTCTGCGACTGGATTATTCAAACTATGAATAATAAGGGTGTATTCAACGGTAATATTGCAGTTGTACAACCTATGCCTTTTGGCCGTGTTGCTGATATGAAGAAACAAGACGGACTTTATACATTATATTTACAAGGTAAACAAGACGGTAAGAAAGTTAGAACTCATGAAATTATTGATTCTATTTCTGACCTTATCGATCCGTTTGCTGAATACGATAAGTATTTAAGCTATGCAGAAAGCAAAGACCTTGAGTTTATCATTTCTAATACTACTGAAGCAGGTATTGCTTATGATGAAACAGATACTGATTTTACAAAGACTCCTAAGTCTTACCCTGGTAAGTTACTTGCATTCTTAAAAAGAAGATATGATGCATTTAAGGGCTCAAAAGAAGCTGGATTATATATCCTTCCTTGTGAACTTATTGACCACAACGGTGATACTTTAAAAGAAGTTGTTGTTAAGCTTGCGCATACATGTGGTTTTGACGCATCATTCATTAACTGGATTACAGAAGCTAACAAGTTCTATAACACATTAGTTGATAGAATCGTTCCAGGATATCCAAGAGATAATGCAAGTGAATGCATTGCAGAACTTGGTTATGAAGATAACTCAATGGTTGTTGGTGAAATCTTCCACCTTTGGTGCATTGATGGAGATGATGTGAAGGCTCTTGAAAAAGTATTCCCTGCGCCACAAGCTGGCTTAAACGTATTATACGTTGATTCAATCGTTCCTTATAAGCAACGTAAAGTTAAAATTTTAAACGGTACTCATACTGCAATAGTTCCTGTAGCTTACTTATCAGGCATTGATTCTGTAGCTGAAACAATG
The DNA here is from genome assembly GCA_963621965.1 of Alistipes finegoldii. GTDB lineage: Bacteria > Bacillota_I > Bacilli_A > Acholeplasmatales > Anaeroplasmataceae > JAEELC01. The sequence continues at coordinate 6,565 of CAVFGN010000011.1, read as the reverse complement.
GCTGACAAGCAACTTGGTACTTATGCTAGAAACTTCATGTTTGATGAAGTAATTCCTACAATTGACATTCCTCATGATCAAATGGTAGCTTATGCAAACTCAGTTATTGAACGTTATGAAAATCCATTCGTTCACCATTTATTAATGTCTATTGCTTTAAACTCTGTAACTAAGTTTAAGACTCGTGATCTTCCTACATTACTTCAAAATGTTGAAGCAGGAAAGAGTCCTAAACATTGTATGTTCTCTTTAGCTGCTTTAATTGCATTCTATAGAGGAAAGAGAAATGACGAAGTTATCGACCTTAAGGACGATGAATGGGCTCTAGAATTCTTCAAGAAAGAATGGGCTAATTTTGATGGTTCAAAAGAAGCTTGTGCTAAAATTGTTAAAGACTTCTTAGGCCTTGAGAAACATTGGGAACAAGACTTAAACAAGGTCCCTGGTTTAACTGATTTCGTTACAAATGCTTTATATGAAATCGAAACAAAAGGAATGCGTCAAGCTGTAACTTCTGTTTGCGGTGAATAATTTTTAGGAGAATTCAAATGATTGATTACATTATTATTAATCCAATTGATAATGTAGCTGTAGTTCTTAGACCTTATAAGAAAGGTGAAGTCGTTGAGGGTGTCACATTACTTACTGACATTCCTCAAGCTCACAAAGTAGCACTAAAGGATATCAAAAAGGGCGAAGATGTTATTAAATATGGTAACCCTATTGGTCATGCGACTTGTGATATAGCTAAAGGAGAACATGTACATACTCATAACGTAGCTACAAATCTAGACGACATTATCGAATATAAATATGAGCCTAAATTTAACAAAATAATTAGCTATATTTCTAGCCGTAAAGTCGATTTATACAAGAGAAGAAGCAAAGAATATGGTATACGTAATGAACTTTGGGTTATCCAAACTGTTGGTTGCGTAAGTGGTATTGCAGGTAGAATCATTGATAATTTTAAACGTACTTATGATACTAGTGCTATTGACGGTGTTTATACTTTTAATCATCCATTTGGCTGTTCACAAATGGGAGGAGACCTTGACTTAACTCGTACATATCTTCAAGATATGGTTAAACACCCTAATGCAGGCGGTGTTCTTGTTTTAGGTCTTGGTTGCGAAGAAAACCAAATCGATAAGTTTAAAGAAACTCTTGGCGAATACGACGAAGAACGTGTTAGATTTTTAAATCTTCAAGATGTTAGTGATGATATTGAAGAAGGTACTAAATTACTAAAAGAACTTTATGATATCATGAAGAATGATAAGAGAGTTTCGACTGGTCTTTCAAATTTAAGAATTGGTCTTAAGTGCGGTGGTAGTGATGGTATGTCTGGTATTACAGCTAACCCATTACTTGGACGTTTTTCAGATTTCTTAAGTGTTAATTCTGGTACTACTGTTTTAGGAGAAGTTCCTGAAATGTTTGGTGCTGAAAAACTTCTTATGGCACGTTGTAAAGATAAAGCTACATTTGATAAAACTGTTGATTTAATCAATAACTTTAAACAATATTTTAAAGATCATCATCAGGTTATTTATGATAACCCATCTCCAGGTAACAAGGCTGGTGGTATCACAACACTTGAAGATAAATCTTTAGGATGTGTTCAAAAAGGCGGCGCAGCTAAAGTTTGCGGAGTTATTCCTATGGGCGGAAGAATTGAAACTGGTGGTCTAAACCTAATTTCAACTCCTGGTAATGATTTAGTTGCTGTTACAACTCTAGCAGCTGCAGGATGCCAAATGGTATTATTTACAACAGGACGCGGAACTCCATTTGGAGGATTTGTTCCTACATTAAAGATTGCAACTAACACGCAACTTGCAGAAAAGAAATCAACTTGGATCGATTTCAATGCTGGTCAAGTTGTTGATGGCGTTTCTTGGAATGATACATTAGAAAAATTCATCGATTTAATTTGCGATGTAGCAAGTGGCAAGAAACTTGCAAAGAATGAAGAAAACAACTTCAGAGAAATCTCTATCTTTAAAGACGGAGTAACATTATAAAAGGAGATTATAAAAATTATGGTTAATTTTATGGACGAAGACTTCTTATTAACAACTGAAACAGCTAAGAAGTTATATCATGAACATGCAGAGAAAATGCCTATCATCGACTATCACTGCCATCTTCAACCAAAGGAAATTTATGAAAACAAAAAATTCAGAAATTTAGCTGAAGTTTGGTTAGGTGCTGGAGATAGATATGGCGACCATTATAAGTGGAGAGCTTTACGTGCTATGGGCTTTAGCGAAGATTCTATTTCAGGTAACGTTCCTGGTAAGAGTCAAGAAGAAAGCGATTATCAAAAATATTGTCAATTTGCTGAATCTATGCCTTATTTTGTAGGTAACCCACTATATCACTGGAGTCATCTTGAAATGCAAAGATATTTCGGTATTCATGATATTATTAATAAACAAAATGAAAAGAAGATTTGGGATGCTGCTAACAAAAAGCTTGAAACATTAACTGCACGTGAAATGATGTACATGTTCAATGTTGATACTGTTTGTACAACTGATGACCCAATCGATGACCTACATTATCATAAATTAATGAATGAAGACAAGACTTTAAAAGTTAAAGTTCGTCCTGCATTCCGTCCTGATAAGGCTATTAACGTAGAATTAAGCTGGTTTGGTGAATGGGTTTCTAAGTTAAGCGCTGTTGTTGGATATGAAATTAAAGAATTATCTGACTTAACTCGTGCATTAGCCCAAAGAATTGATTTCTTCCATGAAATGGGTTCTCGTTTATCTGACCATGCACTTGACGTTGTACACTATGCTCCTTGCACATACGAAGAAGCTAATGCTGTATTTAAGAAAGGTTTAAAGAATGAACCTGTAAGTGATGCAGAACAAGACATCTACAAAGGATACATCATGGTATTCTTAGGTGAAGAATATAAGAAACATGGCTGGACTCAACAATACCACATCGGCGCTCTTCGTAACAACTCTAAATCAATGTTAAAGCAAATCGGACCAGATACTGGTTTTGATGCAATTGAAGATGCAGTTTATATGGAAAAGTTATCAGCATTACTAGGTGCTCTAGATGCTAAAGGGGCTCTTCCTAAAACAATCTTATACGATCTAAATCCTCGTGATAACTATGCATTAATGGTTCTTGCTGGATGCTTCCAAAAGGAAGGATACAAGAACTATGTTCAAGTAGGTACTGCTTGGTGGTTCCTTGACCAATTAGATGGTATGAAGCAAAACATGGAAGCTATGATGCAAGTAACAGTTATGGCAAATGCGGTTGGTATGTTAACTGACTCTCGTTCATTCCTTGCTTACCCTCGTCATGAATATTATCGTCGTCTTCTTTGCCAATTATTTGGTAATTTAGTTGAAAGTGGTCAATATCCTGCTTCTGAAATTGAAACTCTTGGAAAAGTTGTTGAAGATATTTGCTACAACAATGCTAAAGAATTCTTTGGTTTCTAATAATTAATAAGATATACGGTTCTTACAGTCTGCGAGAACCGTTTTTCTTTTGTTGCTAAATTATTATAATTTGTTAGAATATTAATAATTGTAGGTGTATTTATGAAAAAATATCATGTTATTGAAAGTTTTCTTTATGTTATTTGCTTGATTTCTTATATAGTATTTTTGATTATAAACAAAGAAAAAGGACTTTATTTTATATTTAAATCGTATTATATTGTGCTTGGCTTCATTGTGCCTGTAATTCACATTGGAATGATTTTACTAAAACAAATATTAGTCAAATCATATTTAGGCTATAAATATGATTCGATTATGACTTATTTTATTGTCATATGTAACTGTTTATATTCAATTATTATCAGAAGGCTTATAACTGAAGAAATATTTAATCAATCTTCGTTGCTGTATTTTATGGTTGAGCTTCTAATCTATGTTGTTCTAATTTTTGTAGGAATAAAATTAGAAAAGAACGAGAAGAACAAAAAATCTAAAATTATTAAGAATAATAAATAGTAAATATTAAATGAATTACTTTGAATTCGTTTATCTTTTAAATTAAATTAGTTTGTGATACAATTAAGAAAGTTTGAGGTGTTTATTATGGAATATAAAACATTTAATCATAATGAAATAGAAAAGAAATGGCAAAAATATTGGGAAACAAATAATACATTTTATACAGATACTCATGACTTCTCACGTCCTAAGTATTATGTATTAGACATGTTCCCATACCCAAGTGGACAAGGTCTTCACGTAGGTCATCCTGAGGGATATACTGCTACTGATATAGTAGCTAGAATGAAGCGTATGCAAGGATACAATGTACTTCATCCAATGGGCTTTGATGCATTTGGATTACCTGCTGAACAATATGCAATAAAGACAGGTAATCATCCTGAAGGTTTCACAAAGAAAAACATTGAAACATTCACAAGACAACTTAAAACTTTAGGCTTCTCATATGACTGGTCAAAAGAAATATCAACATGTGATCCTTCTTACTATAAATGGACTCAATGGATATTTGAACAATTATTTAAAAAAGGTCTAGCTAAGCAAATAGACATGCCTGTTAACTGGTGCGAAGAGCTTGGTACAGTTTTAGCTAATGATGAAGTAATAGATGGAAAGAGCGAACGTGGTGGATATCCTGTTATTCGTAAGAATATGAAACAATGGGTATTAGACATTCCTGCTTATGCTGAAAAGTTACTTGATGGTTTAGACAATATCGACTGGCCTGAATCAACAAAAGAAATGCAAAGAAACTGGATTGGTAAATCCGTAGGTGCTCATGTAAACTTCAAGGTTGAAAATACTGAAGAAACATTTACTGTATTTACAACAAGACCTGATACATTATTTGGCGCAACTTACTGCGTACTATCTCCAGAACATCCGTTAATTGATAAAATTACTACAAGTGATCACAAAGAAGAAGTAGATAATTATAAAAAGGTTACTGCTAGTAAATCTGAAATTGAAAGAACTGGCGAAAAGGGTGAAAAGACTGGCGCTTTCACTGGTGCTTATGCGATTAATCCAATTAACGGAAACAAACTTCCTATTTGGATTTCTGATTATGTATTAATTACATATGGTACTGGTGCTATTATGGCAGTTCCTGCACATGATACAAGAGACTATGCTTTTGCTAAGAAGTTCAATCTTCCTATCATTCAAGTTCTTGAAGGTGGAGATATTTCTAAAGAAGCTTATACTGAGGACGGAATTCATATTAACAGTGGGTTCTTAAATGGCTTAAACAAGGAAGATGCAATTAACAAAATGTTTGATTATTTAAGTGAACATAATCTTGGTCAAAAGAGAATCACTTATAGATTAAGAGAATGGGTATTCGCACGTCAAAGATATTGGGGTGAACCTATTCCTGTTGTTCATTATAAAGATCATGATGAAGTATTGCCTTTAGATGAACTTCCACTAGTATTACCTGAACTTGATGATTACAAACCAAAAGTTAATGGTACCGCTCCGCTAGAGAATGCGACTGAGTGGAAGAAATACATTAATAAGGAAACTCACGAAGAAGGTAAGAGAGAAACTAATACAATGCCTGGTAGTGCAGCATCAAGTTGGTATTTCTTACGTTATATTGATCCTAATAATGATAAAGAATTTGCTGATCAAGAATTGTTAAAACATTGGATGCCTGTTGATTTATATGTTGGTGGACCTGAACACGCAGTTGGTCACTTATTATATTCACGTTTCTGGACTAACTTCTTACATGACGAAGGATTATGTCCTGTAAGTGAACCTTTCAAAAAATTAATTCACCAAGGAATGATCTTAGGTGAAAATGGTGAAAAGATGTCTAAGAGTCGTGGCAATGTTATAAATCCAGATGATGTTGTAGCTGAGTACGGCGCTGATACGCTTCGTTTGTTTGAAATGTTCATGGGACCTCTTGAGGCGGCTAAACCATGGTCTACTTCGGGCCTTGACGGAGCACACAAGTTCTTAGAAAGAGTATATCGTTTTGTAACAGATAAACAATATACTGATAAATTTAGTGATGAATATGATTCAACACTTGAAAAGATTTATAATATTACTGTTAAGAAAGTTACTAGTGATTTTGAATCATTAAACTTTAATACAGGTATTTCGCAACTTATGATTTTCCTAAATGATGCCTATAAAGCACCTAAGATTTATAAAGATTTTGTTGAAGGTTTTGTAAAATTATTATCTCCAATTGCACCTCATATTTGTGAAGAATTATGGTCTATTTTAGGCCATGATGGCACTATAGCTTATGAACCTTGGCCTACATATGACGAATCTAAGACTGTTGATAATACTGTAACTTATGCAATTAGTGTTAATGGTAAAGTTCGTGATAAATTAGAAATATCATCCGAGGCAAGCAAAGAAGAAGTTGAAAAACTAGCATTTGCTTCAAGTAAGGTTAAACAATACACTGATGGACATGAAATCGTTAAGGTAATTGTTGTACCTAAGAAAATTGTAAATATTGTTATTAAGTAAAAACTCGTTTTAAACGGGTTTTTCTTTTTCTCAAATGTAAAAACTCGCACACAAAAATAATT
>CAVFGN010000010.1:8133-57271 GCA_963621965.1 Alistipes finegoldii | reverse complement strand
ACAATAATATAAAGTAGCAAAAAATCCCTTACCTAAAGCATTTTTAATTTCATTGTGTTTCAAGTGCTATTTTAATACAAAATGCACCCAGTCTAAAATTTATGCACCGGATACTTTAAAAATGCACCCGATTGTATGATAATGCACCCGATTGTATGATAATGCACCCGATTGTATGATAATGCACCTGCAAGATTAAAATGCACCTGATTTAAAAAAGGCCATAAAAAAAGCCTTCAGGAAGTTAATTCCCAAAAGCTTATATTTTACCAAGGTGTTGGTTCACCATCAACATAATGCCAGTAATTGTATGTACTGTCAGTAGGTTGTGTTTCGCTATAAAAATATTTAGTTGCAGCTATAAAATTATCATTAAAACTACTACTGCTAATCTTTAAATTATTTAGTTCACCTGGCATACCTTTATAGTAAATTGTTTTTAAGCTACTACATTTATAAAATGCATATGTTCCTATATATTTTATGCTATTAGGTATTTTTATTGATGTTAAATTATTACATCCAAGAAATGTAGAGTTTCCTATTTCAGTCACACTATCTGGAATTGTTATTGTTTTTAAACTTGAACAGCCTGAGAATGCGCTAAAGTCTATTGATGTGACACTATCTGGGATTGTTACAGTTTTTAAATTTGAACAGCCTGAGAACGCCGAGTTACCTATAAAAGTTACGCCGTCAGGGATTGTTATCGTGCTTAAACTTGAACATTTTAAAAATGTTTCATATGCAATGGTAGTTATACCATTACTTAAAGTTATATTTTTTAAACTGCTACAATTCGAGAATGCACCATGGCCAATCTTAGTTACACTATCAGGAATGACTATTGTTGTTAAACCAGTACATCCTTCAAATGCATTTTCTTCAATTGATGTTACACGATTAGGAATATTTATTGTTGTTAAGCCAGTACAGCCACTGAATGTACTCCAATCTATGCAGGATACTTTATCAGGAATCGTGATATTTTTTAAACTGCTACATCTTCTAAATGCATAACGACCTATTGATGTAACATTATTAGGAATTGTGATGTTTTTTAAATTTGAACAATCTTCAAACATATAATTGCCTATTGATGTTACACTATTTGGAATTGTTAAAGTTGTTAAATTGGTACAGCCTTTAAATGCACTATAACCAATTGATGTAACACTATTAGGTATTGTGATTGTTGTTAAACTACTACAGCCAGAGAATGCCACGTTACCAATTGATGTTACGCTATTAGGAATTGTGACTGTTGTCAAACTACTACAATTATCGAAGGCCCAATTACCAATTGATGTTACACCATAAGGAATGTCTATAGCTGTTAAACTACTACAGTTAGAGAATACAGATGAATCTATTGATCTAACGCTATTAGGTATTGTGATTGTTGTTAAACTGCTACAGCCAAAGAAAGCAGCCTCATCTATTGATGTTATGCTATTAGGGATTACGATACTCTTACAATTGGAACGGTTTTTAAAAGCTTTATCACAAATTTTGGTTACTCTCTTTCCTTCATAAACAGAAGGTATTACGATATTTATATCAGTACAAAAGTCATTGCTTGAAACACCATAAGTACCATCCATTTGTAAATTAAAAACAAGTCCATTCGAATATTTATCACTTACATTTGAATTAGAATTTCCAGATGAACAAGATGTAAGTCCGCCTAAAGTCATACTAGAAAAAGCGCTAAATATTAAAGATATAGCGATCACTTTTGCTATCTTTTTCATATTACAAATATCCCTCAACTTCATTCAATTTAATTTTTCGATGATAACTCTTTATCAAAATTATTTATATCTTCTGGATATATGTATCCTAATATTTTTTTGTATCCTAATACATATCGCTTATCAATTGCAAACTTCTTTTTGCATTCAATTAATTTTAATTTTTCTCTAGTTAATACTGTTCGTTCTCCTGATTTGCTATAGACATAATATACACCTGCTTTTTTTGTTAAAACTTCTGATTTACATGAATTATTACTAGAAACTAGAATCAATGAATAAATAGAACCAACAAAAGAACCTATACAAAATGACAATGCAAAAATCCAACCATAAACCATTGAAGTTAAAAAACATCTTAAGCCAGAAAAGAAAAATAAAACCGCAAGTACTCCTAATACGATTGATTCAGCGTATGAAACTGATCTATTCCTTCTGAGTATTATTATTTCCTTTTCACTTTTATCTGATCCCTCTTTAGAAAATTCATATCCACAATGAATACATTTTGAAGTAGTATCAGATATTTCTTTACCACATTCAGGGCACTTTATTAAAGCCATAAAACCACTCTCCATCCTATACTTTAATTATACCCCCCCGTTAAAAAATCAAGTGCAAACAAAAAAAAGAACCTCTATAACAGAAGTTCCTTCAATTAAAGCAGGGATTATCGTGACCACTCAGCTTATCTTACCTTACTCAGTTTTTAATACGATTCCTTTCAGTGCTCCATGTTTAATGCCGTATGAGCGGGCAGTTTTGTGCACTATCGTTTTAACAAGATCATAGGCACAACGCTAAACTCGGGCAACGATGACTTATGTCATTACGGAAGATAGCTATACTTCAACTATAACTATACAATAAGACTTTAAAATTTTAAATACTAATTTGACATCCGTTCTTAAAAATAAACTTAATTGTTCCGTCCTTAAAGACTATAGCCTTCTCAACCATATAGCACCAGATGTCATCATCCCACTCATCTATTACGCCTTCCATCGTCTTTAGCTTTTCAGCAAAGGCAATTATAGCTTTTCTCTTATCTTCTTTTAATAACTTTTCTTGTTGTAGTTTTTCTATTTCAGCAGCTTTCTTCTTATAAGCCTCATCAAGAGCATTATATTTTTCTACATACTCGTCCTGGCTCCAGGTTGATGTTTTATTCTCGTTGATGAGTTCCTCAGCTTTCTTGGCTATGACCTCTCTTTCAAGGTCTAGATCGTTTAGGCGCTTATCTAGACCAGTTGTATCAGCAACAATATCGACCATTGTCAAACAATCTTCTATCACCTGGTCCTTATTTGTAATAAGTTTATTAAATGCTTTTATAAATGACGCCTTAATTGACTCCTCATCTAAATGAACATTATCGCACTTTAGGCCTCCAGCATACTTCTTATTACATTGGAAGATTACTCGTCTATATTTATCTGTTGAGTGCCATACTTTTGCACCAAAGAAACCTCCGCAGCAGCCGCACTCTAGTTTGCTTGAAAATATATCACTTGAACTATACTTGGCTCCTAGGTTTTTTCTACGTAGCATCTCGGCTTGGACCATATCCCATTCTTCCTTACTAATAATTGCCGGATGAGAGTTCTCAACATTATACTTCTTTCTTTCACCATTGTTCTTAACAACTTTTTTTGATAAAAAATCTTCTGTGTAATATTTTTGAAGAATTGCGTCCCCTTTATATTTTTCATTTTTAAGTATTGAGTCAACAGTACCTTTGCGCCACTCTTTTTTACCCGCTGGAGTTAAAATACCTCTTGCCATAAGTTCTTTACAAATGCCACTAGAAGTTTTACCCTTCATGAACTCACCATAGATAAGTCTAACAGTCTCAGCTTGCTCTTTATCTATCATAATTTTACCGGTTTCATTATCCTTGTAATATCCTAGAAAAGTCTTATAAGCAAAATGTACATGACCAGCCTCCATTGACTTCTGATGTCCCCATTGTACATTTTGGCTTATGTTTCTTGATTCTTCTTGTGCGATTGATGCCATAATAGTAAGAAGTAGCTCACCCTTAGAGTCAAGTGTATAAATGTTTTGTTCCTCAAAGTAAACTTCTATGTTTTTATCTTTAAGTTGTCTAATAGTAACTAAGCTATCAACTGTGTTTCTTGCAAATCTGGATACTGACTTTGTGATGATTAGATCTATCTTACCGTCAAGTGCATCTTTTACCATTCTTTGAAAGCCTTCTCTTTTCTTAATATTAAGTCCTGATATAGCTTCATCAGAATAAGTATCAACATACTCCCAGTCAGGTTTTGATTTGATGTAATCTGTATAATATTTGCATTGTGCTTTATAGGATGTCGCCTGTTCCTCACTACCAGTGCTGACACGCGCATAAGCTGCAACCCTCTTTTTTCTTACCTCGAATGTTGGCATATGAGTTATTGGATTAATTGTTGCTGGTATAACTTTTACTTGTTTTTGCATAATTTTGTCCTCTTTCTTTCATTTTGTTCTAAAGCTCTAACTCTTGCTTTTTCTTTCATTTCAGGAGTCCATGAAGCGCTTCTGCTAGGGTTGGCCCAAGCTATACTCACTTCATTTCCGTTGATGAATTTATATGTTAGTGTATTATTGTCATACGCTATAATTTCTTCTAATTTTTGGGTGATGATATTTCTATCAATTGTATCAATTCCTAGAACTTCACATGTTTTAGCAATAATTATCTCATCTCTTATTTGTTTGTTACTACATTTGCTCTTACCTTCTTGGTCAAAAGTCGAGCAAATATAACAACTACGATCCCCTCTTGTTTTATGCTTGAAGCTACGACCGCAGCATGAGCACTTAATCATTCCGCTAAATAATGATGTTTTTTGTTGTTCTGTTACATGAGTTCTTTCTTTTCTAATTGCAGCAGCTTTCTGAAAAATCTCTTTATCAACTATACCCTCATGATCTTCTTCAACTTCAAACTTTGGTTTAAGGCCCTTATTAAGCTTTTTCTTTTTTGATATATGGTCCTCTCTATAAGTTTTCTGAAGGACAAGATATCCAGCATTATCAGGATTTGTAAGAATGCCTTTAATAGTGTTGTTATGCCATTTTTTATTAGTGAAAGTTTTTACTCCCTCAGAATTTAAAGTATTAGCTATCTTCTGGTCGCCCATTCCTGATAAATACATATCAAAAATACGTTTTACAATTTCAGCTTCTTCAGGAACAATGACGAGTTCTTTATCTACAACCTTATAACCCAAGCGGTCCTTAGCACCCCAACGAGTGCCTTGTTCGAAGTCTTTTTTAATACGCCATAACATATTCTCAGATACACTTCTTGACTCCTCTTGAGCGCATGATGCAAGAATCGATAACATTAAGTCACCATCACTACTTAGCGAGTGTATGTTTTGTTCTTCAAAATATACGTCGATACCCAATGTTCTAAGTTCCCTTACGGACTCTAGTAAGGTTACTGTGTTCCTGGCAAATCTTGATATAGACTTACAAATAACAATATCTATTTTCCCATCGCGGCAGTCGTTCATAAGCCTTATAAAATCAGGTCTATCTGCTTTAGTTCCCGTAAAAGCCTCATCTGCATAAACGCCTACATAGTTCCATTCTTTTCTCGATTGGATCAACTTGCTGTAATAATTCACTTGAGCTGATAATGAGTGAAGCATTGCGTCTTTACCAGATGAAACACGAGCATAAGCAGCTACATTTTTCTTTTTCTTTAGTTTTGGAATGCTTGATATAACTGTGACATTCGGCATGTTTTATACCTCTCTTTCGTCACACATATCTATCACTCTAAAGGGAGTTAATAGCAAGCCATTAAGGCGGTAAATACTACCTTTTTTGATACAATATTTATCAGCTATTTTATTTTCAATTTTAGCGTAATCCTTATCTGTAATTATGCCTTTTTTAAGCATTAACTTTGCTTGATGCATTGCCATTTGATAACTCTCTAATTTGGTCATTGTTCTTCACCTCCTTTCTGCCAATATTGTAGCAAGGCCAGGAACAGTACTTCCTAGCTTTGCAACCATATGAGATGAAAGATTTGTGGCAAGTGCAGCAAGTTATTTCATACATAGATTTGGCAAGTTTTTGTTTAAGTTCTGGATGAAGTCGCCACCACTTTCTTCTACATTCTTCACAGCAGTATTTCTTTTGCCTATGGCCTTTAGTGTTGATGAGAGGTTGTGCGCATACAGGGCAAAGTTCACCTTTCTTTAATGTTTCATAATCTAGTCCATTTCTTCTACAATAAGACTTAACAGTATCAAACGAAATACCCAGAGCATCAGCAATTGCTCTATAATCTTTACCTTTATAGCGCATGTCTTTTAATTTTTCTTTTTCTTCTTTTGTCATGTGAGATATCCTCCTTCACTAGGTATATGGGAGGCGTGCTCTAAATTGTCCGGATGAAAAAGAAAAAAACCTCCAGGAAATTAATCCTGAAGGGTGATCATGTATTAATTATTTAGTTTTGAGAAAATAGACTCAACTGTACTTAACTCTTTTTCAAGTTCCTTTTTGTCTTTGGCGTTATCAGCAGTTCTAACAAGGCCTTTTAACTCCATTATTTCAGTTCTTAAAATTCCATCAAGAACTCTTATTTCATCTTTTGTAAGGTCCATAATCTTAACACCAACTTCCTGAATTTTATTTATCTGCGCTTCAATATTCAACTAGATTTTAGCACATAAAATTTATATGTCAAACAAGCCAAATGAAGCAAATTGTTACGTTTTATAAAATCTCAAAATTGATGTTAAATGAGTGGTATGAAAGTAAATAAAAAAGGCAGTTTTTGAGAAAATTATGTTTAAAAGCTTAATAAAAAAATTTTTTACTTTTTTCTATATTTACCAAAATACAACTCTTCTGCTTCCTTACGTGCATTGATTGCCTCTTCCTTAGTTTTAAATCTTCCAAGGTTATGACATTTTCTTTGGAATGTAATTTGCGCTACCCACCGGCTCCGAATTTTATCAAAATGAACGCCTACAACTCCCGAGGAATTATTTCTATTAAGCTTTCTATTTGAAACAATTAATGATTTTCTAGTTCCATCAACAAGGTCGTCATTATTTCTAAAATTCACTTGATTCTCTTTATTCCTACAACCACATGAAACAGTACACCCCAGTAATAAATCATGTGATGAAGCAACACACTTATTTCCACAATCACAACTACATTTCCATAAAGTTTGATTTTCATCTCTACCTTTAAATGAATCTACTACAAGTCGTCCAAAGCGCTGTCCTGTCAAATCTCTAATTTTATGTTTTAAGCATCCGCAGCTTTTAGTGTGCCCTGTGTGTAATTTATTGATATTAACCTCTTTCATATTGCCACAATCACATCTACAAAGATAAACTGACGACGTAAATTCTTTTCTATCTACTTTTTTAATAACGACTAATCTTCCATATCTTTTACCAATTTCATTCATACTTTAATTATACAATAAATGAGCTTATTTTGAAGATAAAGAAAAAAAGCACCCGGTGAAATTAAATCATCAAGTGCTATATATAATTTTTACTTTATTAATTTTTTTTGTTTCATTTGATTGTAAACATCGTTGATTGCTTCAATATAACAAACAAACGAAGGATGATTATAATCATTTTTTATTAAATATCTATTTTTAATTTCTAAATAGTGATCTCTTACTTTTTCCCACCATCCAGGTACTGATTTAATTTTTTCTGCCTTTTGATAGTAGTTTGCTGAACTTGGAGAAGTATTCCAATAATATTTGTCATTATAACTATAACCCGTTTTCTTATGAATCAACCTTTGCCATTGTCCATCACCATCTTTAGTCACAATACAAACATCAATTGAAAATTGTAATTGGTTATCATCAGTAAAGCAAATAGGCTTAGATGTCAAAGATGAAGTTGAGTCGTCAACATCCGACAAACCTGATTCATTCATTACCATATTAAATGCTTTTCTTACACATTCTTTTAATTCTCGTTCATCATAATCATATCCATTAAGTACATTTAAATTGTAATCAAAATCAATTGGTCGACTTTCATTTTGAGTCACCATATTCCGAGCACCGCTACCAACCAGAAAAAATTGAGTATTAATACCGTATTCATTTCTCAATCGTTCCTCTAAATTTTTCATTAAATTAGAACTAGTGAATTGTGCCCTTTTTAATTGCTTTTTATTTTCCACATAATGATACATTTAAATTATTCCTTTCTTGCCCCAAACCTACCATTTAGAAATAATATAACTAAATCATTATAGTATATACTCTATTATAATATTTTTCAATATAGTTTTAGCAGATATTAACTTTTTAAGATAAAAATTGATGGCCAAAAGTTCTAATATCCATTATTTCTTACAATATTCTCTCAGAAGCATTGTAGCAAATGCGTCTTTACCAAATTTAAATCCTGTTTCGTAACTAGGATATTCATCGTCACCGGTATTCACGGTGTATATGTCAACAACCTTTTGAATATAGCCACCATTATCTAAGCATTGTAAAATCAATTCTTTGTCGAGATGTTCTTCATCTTTTAGTAAATAATAGTTCAATAATTTAACAGGATCTTTTTTCATAGCCCAATCAACATATTTAGGATCTGATACTCTTCCGATTAGAAGCCATTTTAAAACACTGTCAAAATGCAATACGTCATCAATAGACTTTGAAGCTTTATGATGATATACCTCAATTTTTCCATTATCTGAAAGTTCTTCTAGAAAATCAAAATCATCTAAATCAATAATTTTTTCTTTATTTGCATAGTTCCAATTTTGACACAATGAATCATCACATTCAAATGATTCAAGATGATATAATCCACATAAATATTTTTTATACTTATTAAAATTTTTATCAGAATATAGTCTCTTAATTTCATCTAAAGCATCTGTATCTCTTTCAAGTTTAGTTAATGGCCTATTTATAGAGAGTAAATCCCTATCGCTAGCAATTCCAGAAACAAGATAATCTAATGTAACTTTAAACATTTCAGAAAGTTGTTGTGCTTGTCTCATAGAAGGTTCTATTGTACCATCTTCTAATTTTTCATAATCTTCTACTGATATTCCTAATTTTTCAGCAACTTCTTCTTCACTTAATCTCCATACACGTCTCATTTGAATAATTCTTTCATTCATAAAAATCAACTCCATCCTTATACATTTATTATATTTATTTTTTATTAATAAAACAACCTCTACAATTTATAGAAGATAAATAAAAAATACCTCTAAGATTTTACTCCTAGAGGCATAAATTAATTAAAGGTTAATGAAGTACTTTCTTCCGCACTCACTACAAACTTCAACTTTATTATATTCTTTAAAGAACTTCATATTCATACAATATGGACAAAAGCAAGTTTCCATACTTTGAGAAAATTTAGCATTTGGTATTTCTCTTATAATTAGATCCTCACTATCATAACATTTCTTTAATTCATTAACTTGTTCTTGTGTACAAATTTGGCTGAAACTTAAATCATCACCGTCAGAACTATAAGCCTGAACATTAACATCAAACATACAATACGCCTCTTTCACTGCTAACTATTTTACTACCAAAAAACTTTATAACAAGTATTGACATGATTTAATTTTTTAGTATTGAAATAGTAGCTTCAATTTGAGTATAAAGCCATGTGTTGATGTTGCCATAATTTGACGTAATATAGCTTTTTATCTCATCACTCATTTGATTAAGAGCTGTACTTTTAGCTTTCTCAAGAGCGTATATTTGGCTCTCTTTATCAAACGTGCCTTGTTTCTTCAGTGCCTCAACATAGGTTTGAAACACTGATCTTACAGCGTTCGTTACAATATTTGTAGCTTCTTCCATCAACTTTGATGCTTTATCATTGTTAATCTTTGTGTTAATGAAGCTTAAAAGCTTTGCACCAATTAAACTAATAAGTGGTAATACCACTGCTGATACTACCACACTTAAAATATTTAATAAAATTTCATTCATTTTATTCACCACCTATTTATGAGCTTGTTTGTTTATATGTTCCTCAATATGATTTATAGCCTCAGTTACAGGGCCATTACAGCCTTGTTCTTTAAGACCTTTAAGACAAGCAAGGACTCCATTAGTTAAAATAGATTGTTCTTCTTTAATCTCTTTAATAGACTTGTCTTGCTTCTCATTTTTAAGATACCAGTTATGAACCATAAACATTAAATTGAAGATAACCGTTAAGGCGGAAATTACTGCTGCAACACTAATTAAAGTCTCACTCATCTTTAATTTCCTCCTTAGGTTTTTGTTCCTCAATAGTTCTAATAATTTGTTTGAAAATAGCTTCTAGATCTATTTGAATCGAGCCTTCCATTTCTAAATATTTAGCCATAGTACTACCTCCTATTGAAGAGATACATTTAAAGCGCCAGCTCTAAAGATTGGAATATATCCTGATGGAACTGATATAGGCGTTGTTAGTGCACCCCACATAATTGGCTTACCATCACTTTTTGAAGTGAAAATTCCAAAATAAGATATTGTTCCCCATGTAGCGGTTGCTTCTGGAAAGAAAATAATATTTGAACCATTTGAGATAGTTCCCTCGCTTGCTGAATCCATCATTTGAGTTGAACCTTGGTTGTACATTCCGATTAAAGTTCTAGAATAACCTGTAGATGCAGCTGGCTCTGTGAAATTGTCACCTGTTGCAGTAGGTTGTGTAGTAGAAAGTCCAATATAACAAGTTGATGCTATATTAATACTTGATGTTTTGCCAAAAAAGGCATTTAAAATTGTATTTGCTGTTGCTTGTGTAATCATAATAATTTATCCTCCATTTTATTCTATTTCTTCTATTTCTTCTATTTCATATCTAAAATCAAATCTATCCCAACCAGAAGATTGAGATCCGTCTTTTCTATACTTTATGTCATAAAAGCAAGTTCCTGCTTCTACCTGTATAGTAAATTTTTGTTCTGTTGTTGCAGTTTGGCCTTGAAAACTTTTTAACACTGATGAATCAGCTTCAGAGGACTGAGATAAAGCCACTGATTTGTTTCCAATAAGACCAAAGTCATAATTGTTTTCACTTGACTGTCTCCAATAAATAATTAAATTTTGATCTCTACCATTATGTGTTATATTCAATCTAATAATTGCATAAGTACTATGCCTGCCTTGGTTATTTGGTTTATAAAATCCATCGCTCGTATCAAGTTTAAATTTATATGTTGTACTAATATCTTCTGTTGTAATTTCAGTATAAGCTGTCCTAACTTCATTACTTTTAAATTCACCATAGGTTGTTATAAAGTTTAAATAAATTGCATTATCACTAGCCGGTGTAATTGGCGTATCTGTATAATCAATATCCATTTCATCAGTTGAAGTTATATCATGCTCTATAGATTTCCAAAGTGCACCGTCAACATAAAAGTCAATCTGAGATACATTTTCTTGAATGTTTGACACATGAATATGATCTGGATAACATTTTATAAATGGCTTTGATTCATAAGTATAAGTTGTATCTTCGCTTTGTCTAAAGCCATCACCAGTTACATTTATTAGTAAAGTATGCTCACCATAAGTTTTTACATATTGCTTTAAATCTAGTTCTAGCGCCATATCCATTCCTCCTTTAAGTTATGTGTAATTTCACCATCTATTGTTATATTGTGACAAATATAAGGTGCTTTTTTATTTTGATATTCTGTATTAGTTAAAGTCATTACATAGTCATTAGTAATCTCATAAGTATCTTTTGTTAGCGACGATGTATCTTCGGTTTCACGTTCAAATTGCTTAATTAATACACCATCAAGATAAACATTTAAGTACTGTGCATGTGCGGTTAAATTTGTTGTCATTATATAAGTATCTAAATCAATCTCACCTTTTGGCCTTTCAAGAAATGCATAATTTAGTGATTCTATTAAGAACTTAAGATTTGATTTCATTGAACTTACCTTTATAACACCTGTATACATTGAATATGTATAATCATCTGTCACAACATAATCTTCAGTGCCATTAGGTTTCTCTTTAACTTCTATAAGTTCAGGAAGCCAGTAGCCGAAGTTAGCAGTCATTGTAAAAGTGTAAGTGATTCCATTTGATATTTTTGTAGTTGTATCTTTAGTGGTTAAATTCTCATCATACTCTTTTATAATTGAGTAAATCGAGACATTAATACTTGAACTTTTATTTGATTCAACCAACTGCTCGTTGTAACAAGAAGCTTCTATTTTATAATCAGCCTCAGCTGCAAATTTACCAATTAAACTAAATGAAGTACTTGTTTGAGAAAACTCTAATTTATCATTAACATATACACGAAACATTTTGCAGAAAGCACCATTATTTGAATTATTACTAATATAGATGGTGTCACCATTTCTAGAAATACTAGGAGTGTACAATTGTGGCACTTCTTTTGCACCTTCAAACGCTCCAACAATACCTGCTATTTCTACGTCCTTAGCAATATTTGCTGCTGTAAAATTAGGTGGCTTTATAATAATCACTTTTTCATAGAGCGTATCATCAGGAGCATCTATTTCTTGGTTTCCTTCTGAAAAATCCAAGTCAGCACTTAACGTATCTGGTGCACCTAAAGTAAATGTTTTAATTTCGTCATTTTCATCAAGTAGAGATACAGATTTAACACCTTCATATAAGATATTTTTACCTGATTTATTTTTAAGTTTTACATTTGCTTGTCTCATATGCCCTCCTATTTTAGTAATAAATTATCTTCTATCTGTTCTGCTTCGTATGTTTGATAAACTTGTAAATCATCCTCATCTTGTACTGGGTTTAACCAAGACGCTGGATCGAACGTCATTTCAGCATTAAAAAAAGCATCGCTTTGAGTCGCCGTTTCAAAAGCTGACGGCACTACGATACTTAATTTATCACTATATATTTCTTTCAATAATTCACAGTTAATCTTTAATGTTTGACTCGAATCAACAACCTTAAGTAAAGCATCACTTTGTTCTGTAAAATGCTCTTTAATTTTTAACAAATATGGCTCTACATTACTTAAGCTCAAATCTAATGTTTCATTCATACTAGTTCTTACCTTTAAATAATTATCGCCATAATTTAAAGTAATCATACCGGCATCTATCAGTCCGTTTAAATCTAATGATGCAATAATAGATCCTTTTGTTGTATATATATCAAGTTTTATATTAGTGGCCATTTCAGTATTTAAATGGGAGCCCATTAATGCGCTGATAAGTGTATTTATTGAGCCACTTATATTACTTACTATATCTTCACTATACCTACATAGTCTAATTGCCATAGCTTCTAACTCGCCATTTTGTGTAGATATTCCATCAACCATACTATCTGTATTAATTGCTATTCCTTTTACTATCTCACTTGATAAATCATCTTGTGAACTTAAAATTGATGCAATTGGACCGCTTATACCTTTGCTCATTAAATCCGTTATTTTTGCTACAGCCTCTATTGATTCAGGTTCCATAACTTTAGTAATACAACTTACCATTTGAGGAATACTAATATTTAAATTACAAGAGACAGTTGAATAAGCTCTTGCAGAACGACCATTTTTAATTTGCGCTTTATACTTGGTGATACCTGCAACTACTGAATAGCATGTTGATCCTTTAATCATCTCGGCTTCTATAGAGTACTCACTATTTGCAACAACCTTTGTACTAAATACTTTTTTATCAGAACACAATAAGATACTTTCAGCTATTAATTTAGAAATGTCATTAACTGAAATTGAACTTGGATTTGCAAAGCTTAACTTAGAATCAGTGCTAACTCTATATGCTGAGTCAGCTATTATTTTAGATAATTCAGGTAAGCTCAAATTAGCATTTTCAATTAAGGCCGCTGGGATATCAATCTTAAGTTTACATTCATTGAAGTCAATCGCTAGCTTTGCATTAAACTTTAATTGGCATAAAAGCTTACTATATAAATTTCTATAAAGTTCTTCTATTTCCATTGTAGCTGATGCATATGACTTTAGTTTGACACTTGATTTCATCGTGTTTGAAGCGTTCTTCAACGAAATACTACCGTTTGATGAGGCTTTAAAACCATCATTAATCTCAAGCAAATATGGCTCATCAATTATTAAATTTGTATCAAATAATGAGCTACTTGTGTACTTAACATTTACTTCTTGTATTTTAGGAATTGCAAGTATAACATCACTGCTCATTTGTTCTTTTAGTGTGGCGACTTGATTTAATATATCAGCTTCATCCTTTAAAGTGTTAATAAACAAATTAAGTTTTCTTACAAGTTCTAAGATCATAGACGCATACACAGTGTCTGCCTCATCTGATAGTAAACATCCTCGAACACTAAGCCTTCCAATATAACCTTCATAATTTTTATCGTATTGCCAAATCCATGTATTTTCAACAATACAAGAAAGGTTATAAACTAATGAATTAAACTTTGTAGCATACAAAATTCCTGGAAATATAAATAGAATTTTATGTATTTTGGTATTAGCATAACTTGCATACGTATCATTCCAGCTGTAACCCATTCTAGTTAAAACGTCATTTACTATATCGACAAGTTCGTTCCATACTGACATTTTAAAATTAGATGTGTTTTGTTTTTCAACTAAAGCTTTATATGATGCTTTTCTATCTTCTGAAGCATTCCAATCGAATAACGGATAATCTTTATCTAAATTTAAATCTTTCATAATTAACCAAACTTAGCTATGGCTTGTCCTGTATAAATATTTTTCATATTTGTATCCTTAACTACGTAAGCCGTATTATCCTCAAACTTGAAAAATATTCCATTATATCCTTCCTTAGCAGTAAAAGTTCCTTGATCGTCAGCGGCTAGTGAATTACCAATCCAAAGGCCATCTTCAAACTTTTTTATTAATCCGAAGTCATTAGATGCGCCTTGACCAGATCCTAATTGCAAGAATGGGTAGTCCTCATCTTCAGTCGTATATCCAAGTTTTAGCTTCAAATCACCATCAGTATTATAAACATCAAATCCTGTTGCAGTCATTTTAGAAAATCCATCAGTTGAGCCAGGAGTTCCAGAGTAATATTTACCACCATAAATTGTAGAGGAACCTTGCATAGTGACGTTTCCGTTCTCATCAACCACAAAATTGTCATTGATGTTGATAGATCCGGCATCAACTTGAACAGAACCTCTAAACTTATATTCACCACTCTCACTATCAAAATAAAGTTTATCTACATACTTCCCAAGTTTATTTTTGGCTTGCATCTTAAACTCATTAGAGTTCATGACCACTTTGGCATTACTATCACCACGCTCAATTGTTAAACCTTCTTCAGTTGTAATTTTAACTCCATAATAAGAGGTGTCTTTGTTAACAGCCTCAGTTGTAATTTTAACCAAATCACTCTCAACAGTTGACTCACTATCACCAACTTCTAGCTCTATTTGTTTGCTGGTATAAGGTTTAGCTTTAATTCCTATAAGTCTTACATTTTCATTAATTCCAAGTTTTGTAAATTTCAAATGTAGTTCATCACCAACAGTTAAATTCTTGTTATTTAAAATTGTTATTGCATAGGTAGGATTTTCTTTTGTGGCCTTTATTGTCTTTGAAATCGATACAACATTACTATCAATAAGCTCAACTGGTGTAGTTGTGCCCTTGTGATTTAGAATTGATACAGTAAAATAATCAAAACTTATATCCATATCAAGACTATCAGCTAAACTTAAAACCATACTTCTAACAGTTGATTCTTCTTCTACCTCAAATGTTGAAATTGTGGTTCCCTCACAGGTGCCAACCATAAATTCAGTTCCATCTAATAATTTAGTTAAAATTTCTTTAGGTGTTCCAGTACAAGAGAATGACTCTTTCGAATAATTATTTAATCTATATGAAGCATGCTCACCAGAAAATTTAACTTTATAAAGTCCTTTAGAAAGAGATCTAGCCATAGATGCAATATCGTAAATTTCCTCATTGTAGTTAATATAGCAATCTGTGCTAGTTACGTTATTTAAAAGGTCATCAGTTAAAATTGTTTCAAATGATATTGTTTTAACGCCTTCAAGTGTAACTTGAGTATCACATGATAAAACTCTATCTACATCCGATAGCCAAGCACCTGTTTTAGAATAAATACTTAATGCCATAGTTATACCCCCATTGCTCTTTTATAACTTGCGGTTCTTCCACTTTGAACTTTACTTGTTACATTTGTTATCTCTTCTGAATCTAAATAAATAGGAACTCTAACCTCAATAAGCTGACTTTGTTCTGATACATCATTCATACTATATAGGCCATCTTTTATACTATTTCTTAACGAAAGATACACATCAGATAAACTATCTAAAATTGACGTTTTAGCATTATCATCAACATTTGTATGAACATTTAAGTTGGCATCACTTTCTAGATTATTAAAGGCATCATTTATTTCATCGGTAGCATTGTTCACTGACTTTACAGCATCACTAGAACTATCATCAATACCATTGGCCATACCTTCCATTAACATGTTACCGATCCAAGCCATCTTCTTTGATGGTGAGTGAATACCAAATACACCCTTAATACCACTCCATAGACCATTGGCCCAATTTGATACTTTATCAGTAAGCCAACCAGCTAAACTTTGGATACCTTCCCATAAACCTTTAACTAGATTTTTACCTATATCTGCCATTTGCTTTTGTCCATTTGCAAAGCCACTAATAATTGCAGACATAATTTGTGGTATAGCCTTAACAAGTTCTGTAATTATTTGAGGAAGATTAGTAATTAAAGATGTAAAAAGTTTAACACCAGCTTCAATGATTTTATCAATACTACCAATTAGAGCATTAACTAAATTCGTAATAATTTCAGGAATAGCTAAAAGGATAGTTTCTATTATTGTTGGAAGGTTCTCAACTAATGAAATTAAAAGCTTCACTCCAGCATCAATAATTAAAGGAATTGAGTCTAAAATTGTAGTTACTAAGCTATCAATTATCTCTGGAATAACCGCCACAATATTTTCAATTATAGTAGGTAGTGCCTCAACCAAACTTACAAATAGATCAATTCCTGCATCAATAATTTGTGGTATTGAGCCAAGAATAAAATCTACAATAGATGTAATAAGTTCTGGTAGAGCTTTAACAAGTACTGGTATAGCTTCAATTAATCCTGTTGCTAAGCCTTTAATAATCTTTAAAGCTACTGCTACGACTCTTGGTAAATTTTCAACTAATGTTTTAACCATTTGAGTTACAACTTCTACTAATGCTGGTATAAGATTAGGAAGAGCGTCTGCAATACCGTCTGCTAATGTAGTAATTAATGTAATTGCGGCTTCTACAATTTTAGGTAGATTAGAAATTAAACCTTTAATAAGCGTAGACATAATTTTAACAGCACCTTTAGCAATTTTAGGCATTGCGCTAAGAACTCCATTAAACAAAGTACCTACAATTTCAGCACCTGTATCAATTATCAAATCTAGATTGTTCATAATCGTGCTAGCAATTGATGAAACTATAGACATTGCAATATCCATGATTTCTGGAATATATTTCATAATTGCATCTAGGAACTTTGGCAGAACCTTAGATACAACTTCACTCATTTTACTAACATCGCCATTACAGTCCTGTATTCCTTTAGTAAACTCACTTAAAAGAGATACACCCTCAGTTGCAAGTTCAGTCATAACTGGAAGCAGTATTGTACCTAAAGCATTTTTTAATGCTGTTGCACCATTATTTAAATATTGAAGTTGGTCATCTAATGCGCCATATGCGTTAAGCATATCATCAGATAAAACATAACCAGCCTTTTTTGCTTCTTCACCTAGTTCTTGCATCCTGTAAGATCCAGCCTCAATTAAAGGATTTAACTCCTGAGCTGATTTACCAAGAATTGTCATAGCAAGTGCATCACGTTCAGTTTCATTTTCAACTCTACCTAATGCCTCAATTAACTCCCAGTAGACCATTTCACTGTCTCTTAAATTCCCATCAAAGTCAGTTACTTGAACACCTAACTTTTCATATGCCTCAACATATGTACTAGATCCGTCAGCTGCACTTTTCATGGCATTTATATTTTTCTTCATTGAGCCAGTTAAGGTTTCAACTGATACATCTACAAGCTCAGCTGCATAAGAATACTCTTGTAATTTTTCTGTTGATATACCAGTAACCGTACTAGTTGTTAAAATGTCGTCAGCATAAGACGCTCCTTCTTTAGTCATTGAAACTAAGGCCTTTCCTGCCGCCACAGCTGCCGTTGTAACCGCTGCAAAAGCCGCAGCCATTGTTACTCCGACTGCTTTGCAAACAGTGCCTAAAACTTCAAATTTGTTTGAAGAGTCACTAGCGGCATTTCCAGCATCTTCTACTTCATCTGTCATTTTACTAGCTGACTTTGTAGTATCGTCCATTTCATCAGAAACATCATCCAGGTCACCAGTAGTTTCATTGAGTTTCTTATTCATGTCGTTTAGTTCAGCCTGAGCATTATTTAATTGTGTTTGCCAGTTCTTTGTTCTTTTATCGTTTTCACCAAAGGAGGTTGATGCATTTTCTAAGGCTTGACGTAGTGTATTTACTTTCTTTTCTTGTTCAGAAATAGACTTCTTCAATACTTCACTTCTAGCTGATACAGCCTGCATTGATGTATCATTTTTCTCAAACTCTGAATCTACTAGTTTCATTTCTGATCCTAACACTTTAAATGTTTGATTGATTTCTGCTAGTTGTGATTTAAACTCTTTTTCACCTTCCAAGCCAATCTTAAGTCCAAATGTATCCGCCATAATGCTCACCTCCTAAATTCCATCAGGTATAATATCTTCAATAAAATGTTCTATTTTAGGTTTTGAAATTCCTACATATTGTTTGTGGCATTCCCATAAATCTAAAAGTAGGCCAAATGGCATGAGCCATATTTCATCCTGCGTAAGATGAAGCTGACTCAATCCATAATATAAAAGACGAGTAAATAATTCTTCATCACTTACTCGTTCACTTCGTTTTTTGAGCTTTCACTCTCAACATTTCTTTTTGTTCC
This sequence comes from Alistipes finegoldii, assembly GCA_963621965.1. Taxonomy (GTDB): domain Bacteria; phylum Bacillota_I; class Bacilli_A; order Acholeplasmatales; family Anaeroplasmataceae; genus JAEELC01. The sequence continues at coordinate 38,472 of CAVFGN010000010.1, read as the reverse complement.
CTTAAACAACGCTTCAGATATTGCGTCCTTAAAGTTTGCTAAATCAGTAGGAGTTGTTAAAAGTTCTACTTCATCTTCTGTTAATAAATCTTTCTTATTATCTTTGTTTTTATAATTATGAATTAAAATTGGCTGATTAGCTAATGTCACGATTAACCAAACAATCTCACCTATAGCTTCTTCATAATTTTCACTTTTGATTAATTTATCACCTAAATTAGAAAGGCCACCATACTTTTTTGCTATTTCTTTTGTAGCTTTTGTAGTTAGCAATAATTCATATTCTTTATCGCCAATTGTAATTAAAGCACTTCTATCATTTGCCATTATACGCTACCTCCATTTGCAAAACTTGGTTCATAAACATTATCATACCAAGCGGATACAATATCTGTATTTAAGTCAGTTTCGTTAACTTCAGCTTTCCAAGGATGCTTTTTAAGTCCATCAAGTTTATTACGTCTAAAGATAGTACCTTCAATTGTTGGTGTAGAGAATGTAATTGAGTCTCCTTTAGTTGCAAGGTTAGTTGCAGGAACTCCAAATAATACTCTGTATAACCAGTAATATCTATATTTGCCATTAGCTCTTTTTGCTCTAAAACCTATAGCCACATATTTAGATGTATCTTCACCACCAGAAATTAATACACCATTATCGTCAACCACAGCACCAACTAAAGCAGCTGCAGCCTCACTTCCAATATCATCAATACCAAGTGATAATGTTCCGCTCTTAAACTCTTTTACAGCCTCAGCTTGTCCATCATCAGCATAAAGTGTTGCTTCATTTAATTCTACTGTTAAATCTGCTGATATAGCTTTTGCAAGTTGTACTGGCTTGCCATAAGTTTCATTACCACTAGCGTCTTCAGTAATTGTTGCATAATATAATTTATCTAATCCAATAGTTGCCATAATTCTTCCTCCATTTCATAGTTCTTTTCAACATCTATTGTATACTGATAGTAATTCGTACCAGTATCAAATCCTCCAAACCTTCTTGACGTGATCGTGAAATCATTTTTAAAAAGTTCTCGGATTAATTTTTTTGTATTTTTTAAATAATTCTTTTGTGTGTAAAACGTAATTCTAACAGAGCATAAGTCAGTCAAAGGCATATTGTCAGCACTTATAGGAAATGAATCATCAAGAGGAGTTAAAACAAAATATTCACTTGGCGCTTTTTCACTAAAAACACCGGTCTCAACCTTAAACCCCATATCGGTAATAATTGATTTTAATTCTTCAAGTATCGTCATAATTTCTTAATTTCCTCCTCAAGCTTGTTTATCATAGTGTTTATACACTCATTCTTACTTTGCTTTTTAGCAGGTGCCATAAAGGGCCTAGGCGGTTGATTGTGTTTACCATACTCAAGTACATTAGCAATTAAAGCGTTTGATGTCCCGTCTTTACGTGGTTCACTAAAACCAATCTTAATATTTGAATTACCATTTCTATCTTGTAAAATACCTGACATTCCCAGAGTACTTAATAACTCACCACTAGAATTACCACTTAAAACTGATGATAAATTCGACTTAGCTTTAGCTAATACAACCTCACCACCAGCTTGTAAAACTTCTTCTGTAATTCTATCGGTTTCACTACCTAGCATAGATAATTTTCTTAAGAACTCTTCTGGTAATTTATACTTACAACTTGCCATAAGAAGCATCACACCTTTTTGCTAAAATCTCTATATACATATTTCTACCCTTTACGTTTTCAACATTAATGATGTTATAAACCTGGTCTTGATACTCTACGTAATGGTCAATCTCAACATTAAAATTAGGAATAACTCGTAGTTGAAATAAAATCTCAGCATCAGCAAAAGCTGCATAATTTGACCACTTTTCATTTAAGTGTTTTTCTTCAACTATAGCTCTTGTCTCTTTTAATCTTTTAAATTGTTGACTAGTAAAGCCGTCTTGATCAGTTATATTTTCTAAAACGCATATGTATATTTTTTTATTCATTAAACCTAGTGCCATATCTACACCTTCCATGTTCTATCAAGTAATAATAATCGATTTACTGACTTCCACACTTGCTCTGATGCATTAGTATTATTTGAGAAAAAACCTGCTGTAGATCCGTCTCTACTTTCATAAAAATGACTAGATAACATCACTACAGCCTGTTTGGTATTTTCACTCATATCATTACTTTTGTAATAGCCATCATCTAAATGCTGATAACCTTCTGCATAAGCAATGGCAGAATTAATGAATGTTAATATTAAAGCATCGTCGTCATCAAAAGAAATCACCAAATTCAATTTAACTCTATCCAATAAATCATTAGCATCCATTAATTTCTACCTCCTATAATTATGCTGTAGCTGTGCCTTTACAAACTAAGACTTTAATTGCTTCAGGTAAGATTAATTTACCATCAACTCTTTGTGTAGCTACAAATCCAGTTTGGTCAGTTGCAGCATATAACTCAGTTAACTTCTTAAAGTTTCTACCTTGTCTATCAGCAATCCAATAATAACTAAAGTCACCAAAAGCAATAGCTTTATTACCGGCTTTAATTTCAGGAACATAAGTAGATGTATAAACAGGTCTACCAAGAATAGTATCTGGTGTTCCTTGTGTTAATGCAGGTTGCCATAAATAATTACCATTAGCATCTTTTAACTTTCTAATGGCTTTTACTGTTGAGTCATTTAAGATCCATACAGCATTCTTTCTATATGGTGCTTTTAATGAATAATATAAATCGATTAATTCATCTGCAGTGACAGCTGTACCACTAGCAGTTGTAACACCTACTTCAGCACCACCAGTTTTATTGAAGATACCAATAGGTTTACCTACACCATCACCATTGAAGAATGCATCTTCTTCTTTAGCACCAATTCTTCTAGCAAATTCCTTTGAAATATAAGACTCTAGATCAAATACTGAGTCATTTAATAATTCGTTTGAAACTTTAATTAATGTACCAAGTTTATAAGCACCAATTGATACTTGACTGAATGTATCATCGCTATCAGTAATAGTTCCTTCTTCATCAACCCATGAAGCATTACCTTTTGATGCAACAACCGGAATCTTTCTATCACCAGTTGAAGTATTAATAATGTGAGCAATCTTTCTGAAGATATTTTCTTCTTCTAGTGCTTCAACTAATGTGTGTTCATATTCATCTGGAACTAAATAACCACCTTCAGTATCAGTTCCAATATGAAGTGCATTCATCATATCAGGTGTCATTACCTTTTTTCTCATAGCATTCCAGAATTGCTTCTTATAATTTTTACTGGCTTTGCCTCCTTTTTCTTCTTCATCCACCATGTTCATAGGCTTTTCAGTTAATGGTGTTGTAACAGGTTTGTTTAATTCTTGTTCTATCATTTCTTTTCTTTCCATTCTTTTAATTTCATTTGTTAGCATTTCTAGTTCCTTTTCCATCTTAGAATAGGCCATATCATCTTCTTCATTTAATACTCCCTTTTCAGTTCTATGTGAATCTAAGAATGACTCCATAGACTTCCAAGTTTCAGCACGTTTGTTTCTTAATTCTGCAATTGTCATTTTCGTATCCTCCATTAAATATATTTTTTAATTGCATTAAGTTGATTTTTTAATTCTTCAACTTTTCGACCACTTTTTATAGTTGTTGGCTCAACTCTACCAATCTTATTTAAAAGATTATTAGCACATTCATGTGTTGAAAATGCATAAGACTCAGTTGGTACCGCAACTGCATTTCCTATCATTTCATCAGCAAATCCTAGTTCAATAGCTTTCTTTGCGTTCATCCAGGTTTCCTGATCCATAAGTTTAGCTAAAGCGTCTCTTGTCATATTTGTTTTAAGTTCATAAGCATTAATAATTGACTCCTTAACCTCGCCAAGTAATGTAATGGCTTGTTTCATATCTCTATAATCACCCATCGCAGTAGTTATAGGATTGTGAATCATCATTAATGCTGTAGGTGCCATTAAAACCTTAGTTCCAGCCATAGCTATAACCGATGCAGCACTTGCAGCTATTCCATCAATTTTAACAATAACGTCATTAGTCTTTTTGTAATCCATAAGCATTGAATAAATTTGACTAGCTGCTACGCAATCACCGCCAGGACTATTAATCCATATAGTAATTGGCCCATTACCTTCGTATAATTCTGCTTTAAAAATCTCAGGTGTAACTTCATCACCAAACCAAGACTCATCAGCAATAGTTCCGTTAAGTTCGAGTATTCTTTCCTCGACTTGTTCTTCTGTTATTTGATTTTTCCAATTCCAAAACTTCTTCACCTTTATCCTCCTCGCTTTCTGAAGTTTGCGCATAAGCTCCTACTTTATCAAGCGGTAGCATATTGCCATTAACCATATATTTATTTCCGCCAAGTTCATCAGGTATCAAATCTAATCCCTCTAAATCTCTGCAATCATTAGGAGACATAAAGCCGTTTTGAATACCAATCGAATATCCGCTCATTCTTGACTGATAATCGCCTCTTAAAAGTCCATCAACATTAAACTTAAAGAAATAAATCTTCTTTTCATCAGGCCTTAGTAAACATCTGGATAATGACTGTTCCCATCTAATTACCCAAGGGTCTAATGTGTATTTAACGAACTCAAGAGATTGCTGTTCAATATTGCTGAAAGACGACTTTTCTAAGTCTCCTACCATATGAGGCGGAACTCTAAATATTCTTGCTATTTCATCAATTTGAAACTTTCTAGTCTCTAAGAACTGAGCTTCGTTTGGCGATATAGAAATCGCTGTATATTTCATTCCTTCTTCAAGAACTGCGACTTTTCCAGAATTAGCACTGCCACCAAAAGTCTTATTCCAATTATCTCTTAATCTTTGTGGATCCTTAATTGTTCCTGGATGCTCTAGTACACCAGAAGGTGCTGCACCATTTGCATAAAACTTAGAGCCATACTCTTCAGCTGCAATAGCTAGCCCTATAGCATTTTTGGCCATTGCAATTGGTGAGTAACCAACTAATCCATCAAAACCAAGTCCTGGAATATGTAAGACATCTTGTGGTGATAAATACACAATCGAGTCTTTCTTATAAGTAGCTTCTTCTCTAGAGATTTGATATTCATACACAATGTGTCCTAAATCATCTCTATCAACAGTCATCTTATTTGCCATTAAAGGATACAAAGCAACTATCTCACCTTTACCATTTCTTATAACTTGAGCATAGGCATTACCCCATAATAAAAGATGAGTCATCAGTGTTTCTCTGAACACAAAACTACTCATCTCTGGATTAGGTTCATCATGTAATAGATGATATAAATTTGTATCTATTGCTTTTTCTTTGCCACCATCATCTCTATACCGGTAAAAGTGCAACGGAAGACTTGCTACTGCTTCTGATAGAATTCTAACGCAGGCATAAACTGCCGTCATTTGCATAGCGCTTCTTTCGTTAACTGTCTTACCAGCATTTGAGCCGCCCATATAAAATGCATAACTAGAACCTGACGTTCTGTTTTCTACACTTGGCTTATCTCTTTTATGCTTAAATATTCCCATGCCTATTCCTCCTTAAATAATTATTAGACCTCTTGTATCATATACAGACTCGGCAGATCCTTCATTTCTAATCGCTCTATCAAGCGCCATAACTGTAGCTACAGCGCCATCTATTTTTTCAGTGGACTTTGATTTATCCATCTTAATATTTCCTGCTGGATCAGTTCTTACACAAACATTATCCATCATCCAATGAAGTACAGGATGACCATTATGTTTAAGTCTTTTTGCAAGAACTAAATTCATTAGCTCTTTTGTTGAAGGACTCATATCTTTAAAGCCTTGTCCGAACGGGATAACAGTAAAGCCCATACCATCAAGGTCTTGTGTCATTTGTACTGCTCCCCATCTATCGAATGCTATTTCTTTAATGTTATATTTCTTACCTAAATCTTCAATGAAAGACTCAATGAAGCCATAATGGATAACATTACCTTCTGTAGTTTCAATAAAACCTTGTTGTTCCCATAAGTCATAAGGAACATGGTCTTTATCAACTCTTCTTTGCATGTTTTCTTCAGGTATCCAGAAATAAGGTAAAATATAAAAGTTATCATCATTCTCAGTTGGAGGAAACACAAGCACGAAAGCTGTAATATCTGTTGTTGAGGAAAGGTCAAGGCCACCATAACAAACTCTACCTTCTAAATCCTCAGCTTTAAAATCCGATTTACATGAATCCCACTTTTCCATTGGCATCCACCTAACAGCTTGTTTAACCCATTGATTGAGTCGAAGCTGCCTGAACGTATTTTCTTCAGCTGGATTTTGCTTGGCTGACTCACAAGCCGCTTTAACTTTATCAATACCAACAGTAATACCAAGACTAGGATTTGCTTTCTTCCAAACTTTAGGATCAGTCCAGTCGTCATTATCATCAGCACCATATATTACAGGATAAAAAGTCGGATCTATTTTTCTTCCTTCAATAATGTCTTTAGCTTTTTGGTGTGTTTCATAACATATAGACTTTGTATCAGTTCCAGCTGTTGTAATTAAGAAATATAAAGGCTGCATTCTAGCATCACCTGAGCCTTTAGTCATAACATCAAATAATTTTCTATTTGGCTGCGTATGTAATTCATCAAATACTACTCCGTGTATATTAAAGCCATGCTTGGAATATGCTTCAGCTGATAGTACCTGATAAAAGCTATTTGTAGGTAAATACACTATTCTTTTTGTAGCAGCTAAAATCTTGCATCGTTTATTAAGCGCAGGACACATCCGAATCATATCAGCTGCAACTTCAAATACAATCGAAGCTTGTTGTCTATCAGCAGCACATCCATAAACTTCTGCTCTTTCCTCACCATCACCACACGTAAGTAGTAATGCAACGGCTGCAGCAAGCTCACTATTATGAGTTGGTAAAAATGATCTACCTACCAAATATTGGTGAGAAGGACTATCGACTTGAATACACTGCATTCCTCTATTCTCTATTTTTTCTATTTTCTCAATATATCTAAAATGTGAACGCCTCTTTCTATTTCTTGGTACGCGATTTATAAGTTTTCTTCCTAGACCAACAAGCAATAAATCATCAAAACAGGTAAACTTAACATAATATAATGTCTCTCCTGTTTCGATTCTTTCCTTACTACCATTATTCCAATCTTTACGCACTGTAGATACTGCTTCAGAGATTGAATTTTTAATTCCTAAACTCCACAATAACTCACTAACGCTTTCAGAAAGTTTCTTCTCAGTAGATGTATAAATTCCTTGTCCTTTTGAAATACTAATTGAACCATCACTATCCATTAAACCTTGAAGTAAACATAATCTTTGTTCGTAAGATGCTCTTAAATATTCATTTGGAATAACCTTATCATGAAAAGATTTAAGTAGCACTTTCTTTAGAGCAGGTATTCTACAAACAAGGCTATCTCCTATATTTTTCCATATTGATTCAACTGGATATTTTTTAGATATTCTATAAATTACGCTAGCAACATCAGTTGTTTGAACTGTAATCTCCGGTTTGACAGCATTACCATTCCCTAGCCAATATCCCATCAAATAAGGATCGATTGGCAAGGCTGCTTCTTTAGTTTCTATTGCATTAGCAACTGGAATTCTAAATCTATATGAATTACCATCTTTAGGTAATTTATATAATTCCTCAGTTGTAAATGTTACTTGTTTATTTTTACCTCGTGTATATTCACCACACCATTGATGTCTAGCTCCTGCTTCTATAATTTCACCATCTTTAAATGTAATTTTATAAGCTTGTTCTTCATAATCAATTTGGCTTTTAGCAACAACATAGCAAACCTTACCACGTTCGTCAAACACACGATCACCAACGTTAATCTTACCCATTGTTGTGAAGCCGTCAGGAGTTGGAATTAATGTATCAAGTGATAGCTGTTTTCCCATCTTTTTTGGTATCTCAATATATGCGGTATTAAATTGTCTATATCCATTTGGTTTTAATGTTCCAAACAGATCTCTTATTATCTGCTCTTGCCAGTCAATTAACTCAAATGGCTCACCGGCCCACGTACCTTTTGTATGACATAAGCACTCTATAAAATTAACCGCATAGTCAGCCACCTCCTTGTTATATGTGGATGTCTTAGCTTTAAATTTTGTAGGAACATACTTCTTAAGTTTTCTCACTGCCTTAACCTCCATAACAAATAAAAAGCCATACGCTAATATGACTTTAATCTTTTCAAATTTGGCCTGTGTTGCTTTTTATGTACAAAGGCAAACAACAAGCCAACCACCATTAAAAAAGCCAACGTGAGCCAAATGTGAGCCCTTTGTTGGCGTTATACTTATTTGTTTAAACAAGCATCATGAATTGAATTAAATATTTTATCTTGTTCTTCTTTAGAAATGCCTAAACTATCTAAAGCTTGCCTAGTCCCGCATGATGGGCATATAGGCGTTAAATTATCAATTCTTGAAATTGCTGGTCTAGCTTTATACTCCTTATTACAAATTGGGCATACTTTTACAATATTATCTCTTGTTTCCATTTTTATTATCTCCTTCTTTGCTATAGTTAAATGCATCAATTAAATATTTAATATCGAAATCAAAATCTTTATATCCTTCTACACAGGTCTGTACATACTGTCTAGATGGAACGCCGAGTTCTCTTTCCTCGTGCATTATATAAATTATTGCTTCACATTTGGCCTGTGTTGCGTTTGTTTCTTCAACCAGTATGCTTATTCGTTTTCTGTAATAGAACGCCGGGTAACCTTCGTAAACGTCGAGTCTGGCCAAGTCATGTTCACTCACAAGCCACACACCTAAAGGAACTTTATATCCTTTTGCTTTTTCAACTGTAAGATAAGATCCTGTCTTACTTCCTTTAAACATCAATCTATAGTCTTGAAGTTCGGTAGTTCCAACAACCTCTGCATCAGGACATCTTCTTCTCATTTGTTTGAGATTAAGATTCGAACCGTAAGCTAAATAATAAGTCTTGTTCATGCTAGCACCTCCTAGGCTAAGCTAGAAGCAGGTCTTAACCCACTTCTGAAGCTTGCGTCTCCTCTTAGGTTTTTAGTTAATGTTTCTCTAGCTGTCTTGAACTCATCACCAATAAAGCCAAGTCTTAGCAGCCATGTTCTCATTGCATATTTAGGATTTTCATTTTGTTGAGGTTTGCTTGATGCACCTTTTGCTTCTTTAGCCATTTGGCTTAATGCTAAACAAAATTGAATATAGCTTTTTAACTCACCAGCATGAAGTCCGTTTTGCTTTCCGTTTGCAGGTCTCTTGAACTCAAAGCATCTGAACTCAATTGTTCCTTTTGTGAATGTAGCATGGAAGTTTAGAATGTGGTATCTACTTCCATTGTAGTGTTGTGTTCTTCCATAATTCTCATTTTGACTTTTATACCAAACATCTGCAAAATCGCTCATTGTCTTTGGCTTCTTTTTATTAACCTCATCTAAAAATCTAGGATCAACTGTTTTGCAGTATCTATTGATTCTTGAGCTATCAATTCCTAAAGCCTCGATTATTAAACTTTCGTGTGAAGCCATAATGTTTGTAAGATTTCTTAGTGTCTTTGGTGTGTGTCCGTTTGCACCAATGTGAATATGAACTCCACACATTCTTGAAGCATCACTCTTTGCACCAGCTTTTCTTAAGATTCTTATAATTTCTTGTAAGTCCTCGATATCGTCATAGTTTAAGATCGGTGTAACCATTTCACACTTTTGTGCATCATCACCTTGAATGCTGCAGTCTTTTTGGAACTTCCAAACTCTACCTTTTCTATCCTTGCAGGCACAAGCATCATATCCATAATCTCTTGCAGCGTACCATGCACCTGTACCAAAATACTCTGCTACTTTCTTAGCTGCTGTCATTCTTGTAATATTGTTCATCTCAACTTCAACGCCGATTGTTTGCTTTTTCATTTCATCTATAATTTTCTCAATTTTTTCTTTCATAATGTCCTCCGTGAAGGTATCCCTTCGTCGTGTATATATATCACTCTAAAAGGACTTTATATCAAGTCAATTGTGTACATATTTCGATTATATTTTTTTATTATTTTTGACATAAGAAAAACCCGCCCATAACAGGCAGGCCTAAAGGTTGAGTTATTCGTTCTTTTTATCGTTATTATTGCTGTTATCAGTATAAAATATAACATAAAGCAATTTTTCACTTCCTGTTAACTTTATACCAGAATCTATCTTGCATAATACTTCAAGTCTCATTAATATTTCTTGTTCTTTTTTTCTATCTTCTTGAGCTTTAATAAGACAACTAGGAACAAAATCCATGTTATTCATGTCATTTTGAAATTTTAGAAATATTCTTTTTCTTGCATTTCTATAATACATGAATTCTTCATATGATGGAATTGATGAAATAATAGATTTTAAGGCTTTATCTTTATCTAGATATAACTCTACAGTAGGATAGATTAATTCTGACCAGCCAAATGTGTCTCTCAAATTAATCATTTCCTTAATTGCGCAGCTGATTTTATACTCAGCATACTCTTTCTTAAATTGAGTACTTAATTCCTCAACCTTGTTTTCTTTTACCTTTTCAAGTAAAAGTTGGGCATTTGCTATTGCAAATATGATATAATGTTCCATTTACTTTACCAGGGTCATCACCATTGGAACTGCCTACGAGTGATGCCTTTTTCCTATATATAAATTTTGTGAAATCCGTAAGCTAATTTCTGTGATAAAAATTCATCACACCTAGGGTATAGTTTTTTTACACCCCATTTTTAACGATTTTTGAAAAAAAGTTAAAATTTTTGTGTTTTTTTTCTTATCACATCAATTTATATAGTTCTCAAGTCAAAAAAATTGGCGCATATTTTGAAAAAAGTTTTAAAAATTTTATATTTTGTTATTCAACTTGCTTCACTAGTTCATTATAAGAAAGTTTTTTACCTTCTCTAATACAATAAACTTCATCAGGATTACCACCATTATCAACATAACGTCTTAAAATTACTGATGCATATTTTTCATCAAGTTCCATAGTATAACAGATGCGATTAGTTAATTCACAAGCCATAAGTGTTGATCCACTTCCACCAAAAGTATCTACTACGACTGAATTTTCTTGAGTTGAGTTTTGTATTGGATAGGATAATAAATCTAAGGGCTTTGAAGTCGGATGATGTTCATTTCTTTTTGGTTTAGCAAACTTCCATAGGGTTGTCTGCTTTCTATCAGAAAACCATTTATGTGTTCCATTCTTTAAGAAACCATATAAACAAGGTTCGTGTTGCCATTGGTAATCAGATCTTCCTAAAACAAGCGAGTCTTTTTCCCAAATACAACATCCAGCCAAATGGAAGCCAGCATCAATAAATGCTTTTCTAAAATTTAAACCTTCAGTATCTGCATGAAATACATATCCACTAGCACCTGGTTCAGCATGAGCAACCATATTCTTAAATGCTGATAATAAGAAATTATAGAACTCATCATTTTTCATTGAATCATTTTTAATTGTAAGTCCACTAGAGCTTTTAAATGAAACGCCGTATGGTGGATCAGTTAAAATTAAGTTAGCGACTTTACCATCCATTAATTTATTTACATCTTCTTCATTTGTTGCATCACCGCAATATAAAACGTGTCTACCAACAACCCATCTATCGCCGGCTTTAACAAATGAGGCTTTCTCAAGAGCAGCTGTTAAATCATAATTGTCATCTTGAACCTCGTGTTCTTCTTTAAATAAATCATTCAGTTCCTTCTCATCAAAACCAGTTAAAGACAAATCAAAAGCCTCACCTTCCAGAGCTTCCAATTCAACTTTTAATAGTTCCTCGTCCCAACCAGCATCAGTTGCTAATCTATTATCTGCAATAACATAAGCTTTACGTTGCGCAGGAGTTAAATAATTTTCTCTAATACAAGGAACTTTTTCTAAACCTAATCTTTGAGCTGCAAGTAATCTACAATGTCCTGCTGTAATTACATTATCATCAGAAATTAAAATAGGATTAAGAAATCCAAACTCCTTTATAGATGCCATAACTTTTGAGATTTGCTCTTCTGTGTGTGTTCTTGAGTTATTTACATATGGTATCAATTTAGACGTTTCTATAAGCTCATATTTTAATAGTTCATTTTTCATTATACTAATCCCCATTCTGCAAACTTCTCGAATCCACCTAAATCATTAATAAACTCACGAGCAATTTCTACGATTTCCTCATATGACCTATTATCAATATACTCGTCACCGATTGCACAGCATAACTCAACAGGTACACCAGTCTCTTGAGCTTTAAGCCAGCAATAGACATTTATTGATACATCAGCTTTTGATAGGTCTTTACCATGAAGGCCGCCACCAGTAACAGAGTCAGCCATATCTGAACCAAGTTTTCTATTTGTTGCACCTGTATCAACATCAGTTCCACCTGTCCAGTCGCCAATAGGATTTACTTGAGCGCCTTGATATTCATTTTCTATTTCTAATTTTGAAGCATTACTTTGACAAATAATTAAATGCTCACCATCTAAGATGTATTTACCATCAGTATGATATTTTGCATAAAGTTCATGAGCAATTGCTGATAATTTCTTTTGCTCTTTGGTTAAAGGCACTCCTTTGAAAATACCATTGTCACCACACCTAATATGATCACTCTGGTTATCCGCTAAATGTGTATCTTGTGGAACTTCCTTATAATCAACGTTCACATTACCGGCAATTCTAAAAACAGCCTTTTTGATATCATCTTCATCTAAAAGAACTGACGTTTCAGCAATAATATGACAGTTTCCATGTCCAATTAATACCTCAACTGCAATTCTTGGATTTTTTGTTTGCTTATATGCTAAATCAACAATAGCACCTGCAATTCTATCAGCTACCTTATCAGGGTGAGCTGGATTAACTTTTTCAAACATTTTCTTTTCCTCCTTATTTACTTCTACTTCTTAGTAATCTTTCCATTGCATCATCTTGAGGATTAGGTCCTCTAAAATCTGTCGTACAATTTTCTTTTACAATTTGGAAGATTTGAAGCCATGAGACATTCGCTTGTTTCATAAAACTTTGACTCATTGCTACATACGGACTTTGTATAGGTGCACCAGAAGTAGGGTGTTTACCTAAAAATCCAAACTTGGTTATTGCTTCTTCACATTGAAGCCAGCGTGCTACGCTCATAGCATATTGTTCTATCAATTGTGAATTAACAAATTTCTCACAGCTGAGCTTTTTCAACCACAACCATGTATTTTTATAAATATCACCTGCTTCAAGATTTTTACCATCTCTTTGCAAAGCTGATAAATATTCTTTTACCGGCGGCATATCATTTCCTTCAAGATCGGCACCAACTAAATTATCTGGAATATCTAGTACCTCTAATTTTCTACCACCCGGATTATCATTTTCTACTTTTTCAATTAATGCTTTCTTTGGCCTACCTGTCTGACCGACTCTAGGACCACCACGCATCGTTCCATCTTTTGCCATTGTTACCTCCTTTTTTGAGATAGGGCTATTCCCTCTTTGCTTTCGCAATTTTTACACACGAAAGCCCACCTCGTTTTAAAAACTAGATGTGCTAGAGATATATACCCCATACCCCTATTTTCTATCACCTAATGCGATGTGTAATTTGTTATGACAGCTCTTACAAACCGACATCAAATTAGATGTATCATTCGTTCCACCACGGGATACAGGAAGTATGTGATGCACTTCCTCAACCGGTGTGTATTTACCTTCCTTCAAACACATTTCACAAAGAGGATGTTCAGCAACATAAGCATCTCTTATCTTCTTCCATTTGTAGTTATACTTTTTCTTTACCCCATCCGATCTAGTGTACTCATTGTACTGTTTGGTCAGTAGCTTCATGTGTTCCTCGCAGTAACGCTTATCAGTCAATTTATTACATCCAGGATAAGGACATCCATGTTTAAATTTGTAAGGCACTCAACCATCTCCTTCAGACAACAAAAAAAGCCACTGACTTTCATCAATGACTCAATTTATTAAATTAATGTAATTTGTGTTTTTTATCCACTATTCTACGATACCATTATAGCACATATGGTAGTTTATGTCTAGTCAACTCATAGTTCACTCGTAGTCCACTCATAGTCCACTCATAGTCCACTCATAGTCTACTTCACTTGAAGATTTATTTGCTCGTCAATTATCTTTAATGCTTGCGTATGAATCTTAAACACCATAGTTCTTGAAAGATAAAGTTCATCAATAATGTCTTCCCAATTAAGCAGCTCTACGTAACGCTTTTCAAGAATTTTTACTTGATCGACATTATCAAGGTGACTAATAATTTCAATGATTTCTTTCTCAACTTTTGTGTATTCTTCCTTTGCCTTCTTAATTTTTCTTTCTTGTTCATCAAGCAAGCAAAGGTACTTCATGTTATTTGATTCATAAGAAGGTGAAGGATCATTACTAACCACACAAATACTACTACCTGAAACAGAACACATCTTTTGTCTGTAATAAGCTGCCAAATCTTCCATCTTTTTAATTTTTGCATTTAGTTTTATTAATTGACTTAAATATTCTTTTGCGTTCATCTTTTAACCTCCGCTTTAACTGCATTAATTAAATCTGCCTGTGTGGCATCCTTGTTCTTCAGTGCTTTTATTATTAGTTCATCAACAGTTCCTTTTGTTATGATATGCTCTACAACTACTGTCTTATCTTTTTGTCCTTGACGCCAAAGTCTACCCACCGTTTGCTGGTAAAGCTCAAGACTCCAAGTCAAACCATACCAGATTAAAGTTGATCCACCAGCTTGAAGGTTTAACCCGTGTCCTGCTGATGCTGGATGAATTAAGCCAACCTGAAGTTCACCTTTATTCCATCTTTCGATAGATTCCTTTTTATCAATTTCAGCAAAGTTAACTTTTAGCTCAGTTAATCTTTTCTTAATTCTATCAAGGTCATGTTTAAACCAATAGGCTACAAGCACAGGCTTGCCATTAGCAGACTCAATTAAATCCTCTAATGCATCAAGCTTGTGTGAATGAAACTCTTTTATACTTCCTTCATCATCATACACCGCACCGTTAGCAAGTTGAGTTAATTTCATACTCAGGCTCGCTGCGTTTGCTGCCGTGATCTCACCAGAGCCCATTTGCATAACAAACTCATCTTTAAATGATTTATACACTTTTCTCTCTTTCTCACTAAGACTCACCAAGTACTCATTTGATATAAGTTCTGGCATTTCTAGGTAGTCACTAGATTTCATAGAAATTGTAATGTCGGATATCTTTTTATAAATTTGTGACTCAGCATTAGGTAGAGCTTTATAACTAAACACCACTTGACCATTTGTCTTATCAGGCCTAAAGTAGGCTTCTCTATAACGAGTTATAAACCTGCCAAGTCTAGTGCCCATATCTAAAACTCTAAACTGAGCCCATAAATCCATCAGACCATTTCCAGCTGGAGTTCCTGTAAGTCCTACAATTCTTTTTATTCTAGGTCTTACTTTAAGCAGAGATTTAAATCTCTTAGACTTACCATTCTTGAAAGAACTTAACTCATCAATTACAACAGTATCAAAATCAAACTTATATCCCGACTTCTCAACAAGCCATTCAACGTTCTCACGATTAATTATGTAAATATCAGCTTTAGCATTAAGAGCTTTAAGTCTTACGTCTTCTGGTCCAATAACAAGTGAGGCTTTTAAGTTTCTTAAATGATCCCACTTCTTTATTTCCTCAGGCCAAGTATCACGTGCTACTCTGAGTGGTCCAATTACTAAAACCTTATGTGCATCAAAAGAATCAAATAGTAAATTGTTTATTGCTGTTAATGTAATCACTGTCTTACCCAAACCCATATCCAACAGTACAGCAGCTTCTTTATGTTCTTCAATAAAGTTTATCGCGTATGCTTGATATTTATGTGGAATGAACTCCATTTGAATCGCCTCCTTTAATCTCATCTATAATTCTTTGTATGTTTTTCTCATCATCAAGAACATAGACATTAAATCCTAGACTTCTAATTTTATTTATTCTAGCTACCTGAAGAGGTCTAGGCTTCTCTCCTGGTGCTTTTACTTCAACGAATGCTAATTTGCCATAAGCTATAAGAATCAATCTATCAGGTACTCCATCAAAACCAGGACTGACGAATTTTAATGCTAGTCCGCCAATTTCTCTGACTTTTTTTACCAATTTTTGCTCTATTTTTTTCTCTTTTGCCATAATAATTCAATCATCAATATGGAACGAACAAGAACGAAAAGAACAATGGTTCCTATATAATGCGCGTATGAATTATATATGTATATTTTTTACTGTGTAATTATATAGAAGAACTTGTTCTGTTCTGTTCTTTTGTTCCATTTTTTGTTAAATTTTACTTTCTTTGATAAAGTCTTTGCTTTCCATAAATTGGGATTCTTTTGCTTATATCAGTCTTTTTCCAGCCAGGGCATTGAATCATCATTGAAGTAATAGAATATGAATCTGCTCTTGTTATTTTCTTTGGGTCGCCACCAAAGCACTCACTATAAATTTCTATATTTGACACCGTCTTTCTTTGGACAGTTCCTTTAGGCGCCGTTGGATCGCCTTCAAGAAAATCTCTTCTTTGATAAAGTGTCATTTCATTCCAATTTTCAGGAAGTAATCTATCAAGATAATCTATTAACATACCTTGTCTTGCATCAACTTCCATCGCCTCAGTTTGTTTTTCTTCTGCAGTTTTGGCTATATCACCTGTAAGATATAATTCCTCACCTTGCTCATAATAAAATTTAGCTTCAGCCCAAAATTGGTCTTTGAAATATTTGTCAAACTTCCACATTCTTTTCTTTTCAGTTTGGTGAAGCTTTATTATCCAGAATCTACGGTTACCAGTAATATCTCTTAAATATCCATTTTCACCATTAATAGTTGCAATAATAACACATTGTCTTGGATGGCTTTCAACAACCTTTCCATAAGAAGGACGATAGTGGTCGTCTGTTGTCGTAACAAAGGCTTTAACTTTCTCAATATCAGCCTTTTTCATACCTGCAAGCTCACCAATTTCAACGCACCAAAAGCCCTGAAGCTTCTCTGCGCCAGTCTTATCACTCATATCCGTTAAAGACAAAGCATCAGAATAATAATCATCACCAATAAGGTCTTTTACAATAGTACTTTTACCTATTCCCTGTGCACCATCAAGTACTGGTACAGCATCAAACTTAGTACCAGGACGCATAGCTCTTGCTACCATTGCAACAAATGTTTTTCTTGTAACGGTTCTTATATAATCAGAGTCTTCAGCTTGCATATATTTGATGAACAGTTCTTCAACACGTTTTATTCCATCCCAATGAGGTAATTCATTTAAATATTTTCTAATTGGATGATAAATTCTATCAACTACAACATTACTAAATGCAACATCATAATTTCTATTTGAGAAATCTTGATAATTTGCATCTAAATATCCTTTAAGCTTTTTTTCATCAGCTTCATTCCAATATTTGCTAGTTGTATCTCTAGTCCAATAAGATGGACCAATGAACTCAACCATACCTGCTAACTCATTTTTTACAACATTAGCAAATATAGGATCGTGCTCAAGAATTAGCTGTAAATTTACTGTAGAATCAACAAGCTGTCCGTTCTTCTCGTATTGTAGTTTACCTTTCCAACTGTCGTCAGTTTCTTCTGCACTTTCATTAAATTCTTCTTTTGCGTTTTCAAGTCTTGTGTTAGTAATCTCAATTCTTACCTTTTCATCTTCTAAGGCAAGTTCACTCATTTTCTTAAATTGTTCTTTTTCATCTAAATCTTTAAACTTATGCGCCATAACCAGCTCAAAAGCATTCATTAATTTACCGCTTGCTGGGTCAGTGGCATGATGAGAATAGACAAACTTATCGTCATATACAATTACACCAGCACTTGAATCAGCTGGAATATAGTCATATCTTTCCTCATTATCAGTTGCAGCATATATATCACTTAAATATTTATCCATAACTTCTGTAATGGTGTAACTTCTACAAAATGCACCAACTATGCCGTCAGCCTCAAGTGGGTCCTTTTTCTTATCGCCATGTTCCTTTTGAACTTTCATTTCATCAGGATGCAAAGGCCAAGTTGAAACTTCATGCCAATCGTCATATTCCTTTAATACCTCATCTGGATATAAGAACTCTTTATCATTTCGTTTATAAAAGTACTCTCCATTACTTGAAGTTGATGGCCAGTACATCATTCTATTAGCTTCAAACGTTGTTTTATCCATCATATCCATACCGATGTCTTGCGCTACCATTCTAGAAATAGCTCCGTACTCCTCGGCACTTACATCTCTAGCTAATGGGATAATTAATCTAAGTCTAGGATTTTCCTTTGTGTGCTTATGAGTTGAATAAACACAATAAGTAAATTCTAACTTATCTAAACCCTCATTAATAAACTCAGGAGTTGCACTATCCATATCAAGAGTAATCATTGAACGAGATAGTACATTTTCCTTTTTTCTTCTTTCACTAACAATGTGACCTGCAACAAAGCCACCGATATCTTTAATTTTGTCTCTTTCTGCTTTTGGTAACTTTACGTACTCCTCTACTGTTTCGATTGTTTTATGAGTAACCTTAAGTCTTTCACAAAAAGCATCCCATGTTACATAGTCATTCTTCCATTTTTTTGAGAAGCACTTATTACCATAACAAATTTTATATTTTGTCATACCTTAATCTCTCACTCCTTTTATTTGGTCTTCTAAAACCTTAACAACAAACTTAAAACTGTTTAATAGCCCATAAAGCTCAGCATCACCGCTGGCAAAGAAGGTAACAACTTTGCGTTTGTCATCTTGACCTGCGTTGCTGATAGCTATTAGGTCAGAATTTGATGAAGCCCTAATCTCTACAAAAGTTCTAGAACCCGCCTTAGCATTGCCGCCCTTAAAGCCGTTAGTTCCAGCCTCTACTTCATAAGTACAAGCATCTGCTATAGTTCTAGAAAACGTAGTTATTTCCTCACCACTTAATTTAATTTTATGTTTATCTACTGAATACATATATTCACACTCCTTATCACTAGATTAATGGGATTTGTGCTCCCATTCGTCCGGGTTAAAATTAATCTTTTTTATAATATTTTGTTTCATAGCCATCTGCTTTAAGAGGCAAGCCTTTAGCCCACTCTGGTCCTGTAGCCATTTCTTTGCAAACGAAGTCAACACTTGTCTCAAGAGGCGTTTCAATGATTAGTTCATCATGGACTGAAGCAACAATTCTATAATCTCTTAATCGCTTCATATCATTGACGAGCAAATCGCGCGCTACTGCTTGAGTGATATTTTCTACAAGCTTTCCACCGTAAGTCTCTATCGTTGTAAACTTCTTAGTCATATCTAGTCCTTCAAAAAGTAAGGATCTAGTTCCAAAGCGGTTTATACCTTCACGTGGTTTAACGTATGTTATACGCCTACCACTTGGAAGCAATATAAATAGCATCCCCGACTGGTATCTAAAGCCAACTTTGCCAGCCCACACTGTTTCATGAGTTATTTTGTGTTCGTCGTCAATTGCCTTAAAAGCGGCATTTTCTACACGCTTCCAATAGGCTACTATGTGAGGATTAGACGTGCGCCATTTTTCTATAATTTCAGGCAGTTCTTCCTCAGTTAATCCCATATCTAAAGCACCCATATTTTTTAAAGCACCAACCGAGCCTCCATATCCACATGACAATTCCGCAACCTTCCCTTTAGCTCTTAAGTGTCCATTAATCCCATGCTTTACTACTGGAACTTTAAACATCTGGGATGCGGACTCGCAGTAGATATCACCGCCACGAGCAAACATGTCAATACGCCACTGTTCACCCGCAAGCCATGCTAAAACACGAGCTTCAATAGCACTATAATCAGCTACTACGAATTTCGCGTTATTTTGCGCTATAAACGCAGTTCTTATCAATTGTGATAAAGTATCCGGAATATTGTCATAAAGCGCTGCAAGGGCCTGTTTTGGGCCAAATTTGACAAGGTCTCGAGCGACGTCTAAATCAGGTAGTTCGTTTCTCGGTAAATTTTGTAATTGGATGCCTGCACTAGCAAATCTTCCCGTTCTGCATGAATAAAACTTAAACATACCTCTGGCGCGATTATCGTGGCATGCATAGTTAAGCATCGCCTCATACTTTTTGACACTTGACTTTGATATCATTTGACGAATTTCAAGCATTCTACCAACATTAGTATTTACATAGCTTT
Source organism: Alistipes finegoldii (assembly GCA_963621965.1). GTDB lineage: Bacteria > Bacillota_I > Bacilli_A > Acholeplasmatales > Anaeroplasmataceae > JAEELC01. Next base: position 18,227 of record CAVFGN010000010.1, on the reverse strand, counting down.
TGGCATACTTTTCTACTTCCTTTTTACCTAACGAGCTAGCTTCCAATCCTTGAGTTGATAACCAGCTTTTTTGTTGAGCTACAGAGTTAGGATTCTCAAGTCCTGTTAAGGTCTCAAGTTCTTTCATGAGTTCATCCTTTACAGTCTTATCAAGCTCAATAGCATTCTTAGCTAAAACAATATCGACCAAGATACCTCTATCATTAATATCTTGATCTATTGCATACTCATCCCACACAAAATCAGGAGCATTAAATTTGATGAGCTTATTAATTATTTCAATCTCTGTTTCAACGTCTCTTTTATTGTAAAATTTGAATAATTTCCACTTTTCTTTATCGTGATAATAGTAGTTTCTGTGTCTCTCGCCATTTGTCTTAGTAGGCTTACATGGAACACAAAAGTACTTAATTAGATCTTTACCTTCTTCAAGCTTTTTCTTATCTAAGCTAAGTGCCTCGCCTACTTGTTTTAGTGATGCTGGAAGGCCGTTGTAAAGCGATAAAATCATACTGCAGCGCCATGCTTTAGCACTTAAGTACTCGCCTTTAGGAAGCCCTAGAAATCTAGATAAACAAACTCTTTCAAATGATGCATTATGAGCCCATTTAAGGCATGTATCGTCAGTGAGTAAATCTATAATCTCTTGAGGCACTTTCTCGCCCTGAGATAAATCAACAACTTTTACTTCTTCAGAGTCTATCGCATAGCCAAAAAGTAGCATCTCGAAGTTTGGTGACTCTGTATATTTATAAAGTCCAACTCTGCTTAAGTCTCTGTCACAATAAGTTTCAATATCTATATAAAGATTTTTCATTATTATTCATACCTCCTTAAATATCAAAAAAGGGTGGCAGCTAATGGAACCGTCACCCTAGTGCTATTATTTACTAGCTTAAGAAATCATCATCTTCAGCACTATTACCAAAGTCTGACTCAGCAGTTGCTCTTGAGCCTAGTGGTTCATCGTCAAACCATTTTTGAAGGTTATTTAAAGAACATGCAATTCCCTTATTACCTGCATTGTTGTAGGCATAGAAAGTAATGGATGCACGACCTCTTACACCTGAGTAAAGCTCACTATGGTCTAATATTGGATTGCAAGCTGCATCAACTACTCCTGGTGCTTGAGTTGAGTTAGCATTGATGAAATAGCATCCTTTATAAGCCTCGTCGTCAGGTCTTTCTAAATCACCATCTCTTAAAGGTGTTTTTAGTGCTTCAAGTGCTGGTGCTACCTTTGAGTTACCTTTTAACTTTGATAGACCTTCAGTATAAGCTACCTTAATAGCTGCTTTAATTTTCTCAACATCTGGAGAGTCTTTCTTAATAATTAATGATACAGAGAACTTTGGTGTAGCACCCTCTGTAATTGCCTTTGGTGCCCAGCAGTTTAAATAGCTGAATCTTGTAGTTTTACTAGTAATAACTTTTGCTGTTTGAATTTTGTTTATTGTATTGTTTGCCATAATTTTTCAACTCCTTTTTTTTACATATTTTCTTCAATAAAATCATTGGCGGCTGAAGTAACCTCTGGCCTCTTATCATCACGACCTACTAAGGTTAACTTCCCTCTTGGCTTTATTACATGAGTGCCAAGTAACTCATCGAATTTTTGCTTTCCAAGCATTGATTGCATTGCTGTAATGGTTAATACCTTGCTTTCATAAGGGTTATAACCTGCTTCTTTTACAACTCTTGCAACCTCAAACTCGTCAGTGTATTTTCTTGTAGATCTTCCCTCTACAAGTTTGTATCTATCATAGTGAGTTCCCTTAATTGCCTGTTCTAGTGCAAAATCTTTAACTGACGATAACCAGCCTTCGATTTCGCTTGCTTTATCTAATACGTCCTCAACTTCTGAGTCGTCCATTAGGAAAGCTGGTCTAAATTCGTGGCGCGCTATCTCAAGATTTTTATCTCTTAGTGCTTTACACAAAGGCTTAGCTTTACAGAACTGGCAGTGCTTAGATGGATTAAACTCCTCTACTCCGTCACGAACTTTTTTAATTCCAGGCTTTAGTACTTCCTCAGCCCATTTATAAAGTTCTTCTACGGATACACTCCACTCAGATATTGAGTTAAGACGTGGTTGATAAATGCAAAGATTAACTTTCTCGATATCATATAAAGAACCGAAAGTCTCTAAGCAACAAATCGCATAACACATTTCTTGAACGTTCTTTTCAGCTGACACAGGTACTCCTTTGCCATACTTTAAATCAATAATGGTTAACTCTTTATCAGCAATAATTGATACATCTGTTGTTCCGTATAATGACTCGTCATACTTTGGTGCTGATACACGTTGTTCGATTAATACTTGAGGGTCTTTACAAATAAGTTTAGATGCCTCAATCTTCTCAGATACATAAGATACATAACCAGCTATATAGTCTTCCATTTCTTTAGAGTAAAATGAGAGTGACATAGGGTCGAAGTCTATCTTTTTACCTAAAAGTTGATTTAATCTAATTTCACCAAGTTGGTGGGCATCTGATCCTTCTTCACTAAAACTTGAAGATCTATCAGGAATACCCTCACTTGCTACAACACTTCCAGGGCAAGTAATAATTCTTGCCATTGATGAAGGTGATAGGATTTTACTATGTTCACTAGCGGCCATTTTTAATGTCCTCTGCGTCCATGTATATTTGGTCATAATCGTCTTGGCTCACTTGAGATAGTTTCACAGCTCCATATCTTTGAAGTAATTGTTTAACACTTTCTGTCATACCGTCTCGTGCCATTTCACCAAGTAATGCTCTTAGTTGTTCTAATGATACACTTGGCTTTTTTACTTCTGGCTTTTCTGCCTTTTCATCTTGAGCCATACTTGCTGTAAGCTCAACGATGTCTTTTGCTTTTTTTGATACTACATCAGCTGCCTCAGTTAGTTCATGAAGCATGATGTCTAATTGACTGAAATAGCTCATATTTACATTTCCTCCTTATTAACGCTATTTTTCACTTCTTGTACTGCTATTAGCACTGCACTAGGCATTCCTCTAGCTCTTGGTCCCATGATTGACATTATTGCTACCTCCTATTTACTATTTGAGGAATATTCATGATTTTTAGGTTTTCACCCTTCCTCACTAGCTATATGGGAGGTGTGCTCTAAATCGTCCGGGTTATTTGTAATTTTTTTTAATAATCTTTTAATTTTTCTCTTAAAATATTTAAATAACGGTTTATGCAGTCTGCTACAGTACTCTTGGACCTATTGAAAATACGTGCTATTTCTTGATAAGATTTTTTTTCAACGGCATGCATTTTAATCATTTGTTGGACTTCTGGGTCAAACTCTGATATGTAGTGCCATAAAGCTTCATTTCTTTCTTTTTCAATTAACTCGTCTAATGGTGATAAACTTTCTGTATCCGGAAACTCCATCTCAGATTCATTACCGTCTTTATCTTCAAACACTCTATTCATAGAGATAGGTTTACCAGTTTTCTCATAATAAACTTGTCTATCTGGATGTTTTGGGTCAAATTTGAAGGGACAGAATCTACAATCTTCAAATGTACATCTTTTAAAACCAGTTTTATGATTAGAATTAGGGTCATCAACAAATACACCATCCTTCACTTTATAAGTCATAGGTATAAGACATCTTTCTTCTAATCTTTCTTTTCTTCTTACCTCTGAGTCATAATTTCTCATAGCGTAAGCTGCCTCTTTTTCAAAAGGTACATATCTTACATCACCGTCACTATCCTTAGATGCTATGTAACCAACGTTGTATGGTACTTTTACAACCTCACCATTAATTACTTGTTTGCCACAGCCCTCATTACCAGGAATGTCTACTGGGCTTGAGTATCCATAAATAGCTGGATTTAAATCTTTTTCTTGTTTACTAATCTTTGTCATTTTATTTACTCCTTTTGTCATCAACGTCCGATTGACGAAATGGAGTGACATCGCAAAGTGCACAAAAAAAGAGCGCAGCAAAGGATATGGACGTATTAATCCATTTCGTTTGCTTCGCCCTAATTACGATAGTTTGAAGTTATGTATATTTTTGATGCCGCGTAATAACTAGTATCGGCATCAAGACAGAAGTTAATTACTCTTCTGCTTTAAATTTGTTTGTTTAATCTTGGTCTTCAGAATCGGAAGAATCATCATCGTTGCTTTCACGCATTTCTTCCTCTTCACGATCCCAAGACCAATCATCTACTATGTCCTGGCCAAAGATTGGCAGGCGATTGATTGGATCTTTATCCATAGGAATCCTCCGTTCTTTGGTTCATCGATGAATACACTTCTATAGAGCTTTTTACTCAAAGCTCACTTCTTTTATATCATGAAAAAAAAGAATTTAAATTTTATGTTTTTTGAAAAACGCATAAAAAAAAAGACCTAGTAAATTTACTAGATCTAATCGACATATTTTGAGCATTTTAGGCTAAAAAATGATTTTTGAAAAACGCATCATTTTTTATATAGTAATGGCATATTATTAGATTTAAGGGTATCATTCCAATCATTAATATCATACGGCCAATGATCCTCTACTAATGACCTATAAACTTTGCTTCTCTTACTGTTGGAATTCAAGTCAATAACGCCAGATTTTTTTATTAAATGTTTTGCTTCAGGTGGGGTAATTTTCATCCCTGCGCAAATTGAAAGTACTTTTTCAACACTATAACCAACATCATCAAGATCCCTATAATTTTCAATAACAGTTCTGCTACACTTAGTAGCTTTAATCAAATCATTTACAGAGGAGAAATTATATAGATTAATGAGTTGTTTGAAGTATTCATTAAAGGTTAAGTTATCATCATGAATGTGAGAATGTTTTAGTATGTGTAACTTTGTCTTTTCATCACATTGTAATATTGAATTGATCATGAAAGGTGCAATCACATAATCTTCGAAATCATTTACTACTATAGTACTTTTAAAGTTTCCACTATTTGCTGATATAAATTGAAAATAATTTGAAGGGTCGAAACTTTGCTCATATTTCTTTTCTACATTGAAAATCAACGCGCATTCTTCAATGTTGTTCTTTGCATATGAAGTCAGAAAGTAGGTTCCAATGATTTTAACAACATATTTACTGTCATTTATTACAACAAAGCCTTCAGCATAAACATATAAATGACTGTAAATTGCAATCTTTAAATTATTACTTTTTTCTAATAGCAAGTTATAAATATCATCATTTATTCTTCTGGTCTCGTTATCTTTTAACTTTTTATCCTGGTAAACACTATCTATATAAGAATTAGAAAAGCCATTGAGCAAATTTTCAAATTCCTTATAGCCTAAGGAAGTAAGCCTTTTTATAGCATCTGTTAAGGTTGAGCCAAAAGTATCTGATACTTTTGATGCAATCGAATAAAATAAATCTATTTTCTCAGAACCTTCACTAAAGTCATTACCGTGAAGGCTAATTAATGGATCTACAAATTTCTTGACATTATCTTCTAGCATTAAGCAGGCTTTTGTTAATGAATATGCTTGTATTTCCATCCAGGACATTGCATTAATAATTGGATCTCCAGTTTTTTTCTTATAATCAATACAATCAAAATAATGGTATTGTCCATTTAATAGCATTATGATCTCAAAGGCTTTTCTGTGATAATGCCAATGAAGGCATTCATGAACTATAGTAGTTCTAAGCAATTTATCATTGTGTGTTAATATCAAATTCTTTGTATTGATAATTATTGATCCTTTTTTCACAGGTATTGGAGATGCTTTCTCTGAAAGCTTGATCGAACAGTCTTTGAAAACAGTCTTCCCTAATGATTCTTCTTTATTTGTGGAAATATAGCATTTGACGCCTGTTTTTTCTATTAATTTGTAAACAGCCAATGGGTATTCTAGATAATCATAACCAAGATAATATTTTAGAAAGCGTATGGCCAATTTATCATATTTATCGCGACTATTGAAAGGAATAAAATAATCAGTCAGAGAACTTATATATGAAAATTGTGTGTTGCAACCTTCTTTTTTAAGTTCAACGAATGTTAAGTTTTTTATTCCATTATCCAATTCGCAGGAATATTCAAGATATAGATTACAAACTCTTGTTTCACCGGTCACAGTAAGAATTTCAGAGTTGATTTTGAGTTTGAAAACAAATTCTTTATCATCTGAATCAAGAGCAGATAGATCCATTATTTCACATTTCAATAAAATTCCTGTCTCTTGAATAGAATCAAAATTTTTTTGAATGTCAACGTCAATTTTAGTCTTTAAGTTTTCTGATAAATATTTTATAAATTCATCTTTTAAAGTGGTCATCTATATATCAATCCTTATTTGCCTGTTGATGAACAATTGATGTCAAAAGTTCAGCAAGTTTATTTTTCATATCAACATTTTCTAAGATTTTATCGCTAAAATCCTGGTTTACATCTTGTCCATCGACAAGGACATCCTCTAAAGCTCTATTTATAAATAATTGTAAATCCTTTTCAGTATTATTTTTTGCTCTCATCACAACATCTGGATTTCCTAAAAGTAAATTGACTAATAACTGAATAACAGGGGCGTATGTATTAGGATCTAGTCCAGCGCCATAAACTTCATTTAATTGTTTAATAAATTCAACAATAGTAACTATATCATCTTCGTCTTTTGCCTTGGCTCTAGTAAATTGACCAATTTTTTGTTGAACCTTTGGATTTATTCCTTCACTCCCTGCTTCACCATCTCTAGTCTTTTTTTGTTTAAACTTAATAAAATCTACAAGTTTTGAAGCATCAATTCTTTCCCCATCACCGGTTCTTAGATATTTTGCAAAATATTTATAGAATATTACTTTTTTATGTAAATCAGGATCATCAAAATCTGTTACTTGCAAAATCCAAGAATAACCCTCTACCATTTTAATGATATCTTTTCTTAATTTGTATCTATTTTCTTCTTCAGAAATTAAATCAAATTTAGTTTTAGCTATGCCTAATATATGGTTCCATTTACTAACATCCAAATCAGAGCGTTTATCTTTAATGGAAATTCCAACAAATTCATCTATACCAGTATCGTCTATTAAATTAAACTCATCAATAAATCGTTCCAAATCATAAAGATTATTTGGGTCAGTTTCACCGACGAGTTCGGTCTCTGTATAATAAGGAGCAAATGCTTCCACAATATCTTCATAAGTATTTCTAAAATCAAGAATGAATACTTCTTCTTTACCAGGTGAAATTCTATTTAATCTACCTAGTGTTTGAACAGCTGCAGCGCCCTTTAATTGTTTATCTACATACATGGCAACTAATAATTTTTGGTCATATCCTGTTTGATATTTATTAGCAACTAAAAGTAATTTATAATCAACAGTATCAAAACTATCCTTTGTTTGGGATTCTGGTATACCATTCATTCTAGACTCTGAATATTCATTTGAATCATCTTCCCTTAATTTAACTGTACCAGTAAAAGCAACTAATGTTTTTAGTCCTTCTATATTTTTTTCATTAATTATTTTATCAAAAGCTAATTTATATCTTACAGCAGCTTCTCTGCTATCTGTGACAACCATAGCTTTTGCAGTATGATTAAGTTCTGGCTCAACTTTAGATAAAAAATGTTCAAGTATAATTTCAACCTTTTGTTCTATGTTTTCCGGTCTAAGGTTAGCATATTTTAAGACAGCCTTTGAAATTTGCTTTTTCTTATATTCAGGGTTATCTTCTACTTTTTTATTGGTTTTAAAATAAGTTTGATATGTTGTATAGTTTTTTAACACATCAAGAATAAACCCTTCCTCTATGGCTTGTTGCATAGAATAGCAGGCAAATGGCTTACTAATTACTTCACCATTTTCGTCAGTAGTTTTAGTGCCAAATAACTCTGTTGTCTTTTTATTTGGTGTTGCACTAAATCCAAGTAATGTAATATTCATATGTTTATGGCTCATTTGAATATCATTTTCAATAGCTTCATTAATTACGTCCTCTGGATTATTGCATTCTTCCTCATTAAGTTCACTATCAACAACGGCCCCCTGTGATAAGACCTTACCTACATTTGACATGTAAGTTCCTTTTGTACTTGAATGGCATTCATCAATAATAATTGCAAACTTATATTCATTCATTGGGGATACTTTAGCTAATATATAACTAAATTTTTGGATAGTGGAAACAATAATCCTTGTTTTCTTGTTTATAGCCTCTGCTAGTTGTGCACTTGTGCAATCATCATCCATCACCTCAACTGTTCCATTTTCATGAGGTACGAGCAAGACAGAATCCTGCAACTGTCCGTCAACAACTTTTCTATCAGTAATTACAATAACACTACTATAAACAGCATCGTTATTTTCATCATGTAAACACGCTAAATGATGTGCAAGCCACGATATTGAATATGTTTTACCACTTCCCGGGCTATCCATTATCAAATAGTTTTGGCCGCTGACTCCTTTTTGATTTATATCAGTGAGAATTCTATTTATTTCATTAAATTGATGATACCTTGGAAATATAATATTATCCGAAGGTTTAACATTTCCATATATATCTTTTTTCTTTTTAATTTCATTTACAAAATAATATTCTATCCATTCTAGAATATTGCCCTTTGTTAATATTTCATTCCACATATATGAGACTTTAAAATCATTTTCAACATCAGGATTTCCTTTATGCATTCCTACGCCTTTATTATAAGGCATGAAAGTGGTGTTTTTTCTTTCTAATTTAGTAGAAAATTCAACTTCTTCGGTATCCATCGCAAAATAAACTAGGCAACCTCTTTTATATAAAAAGATATTTTCAGCTGGATCACGATCATTCATATATTGTCTTTTTGCATTAACTATACTTTGGCCAGCTGCATTAGATTTTAGTTCGATCCATATCAAAGGTATACCATTAACAAAAATAGTTAAATCTCCTCTTCCCCCATTTCCTGTCCTAGCTTCATTATTATAAACAAGTTCTTCAGTAACACTTACAATATTATTTTTGTATTTTTCAACCTCATCAAGATTTAATGTATTATGAGGTTTTTTAATAAACAAATCAAAGTGTGCACCATTATATTTATATTTTTCTCTTAAAATTTTTAGTAAACCATATTGATTAATTTGTTCACGAAGCTTCTTTACAAACTTACTTTTAAAATTAGCACTGTTAGCAACTTTATTATATTCTTTTGGTTGTGTAGTTTCTAAAAATGTAAATAATTTATCTACATCAATGGCATAATTAATATCGTATGAATTATTAAATCCTTCTACAATTTCACCATTTTCTAAAAGTTTGTTTTTGAACACCCTTTGAAATCCATATCTTTCTAAAAGATCAAGCATATCTGATAAGCCCATTATAATACCTCCTTTTTACCTGAAATATACTCGTAAATTAATGACTCCTTTAATTTTTTAAGTTCATCAATCTTTTTTCCCTTTATATCTATTAATTTTTCAATAATTCTGCACCTTTCATCTAAGAAAGAAATTATTTGTTTTTGTTCGTTTAAAGGCGGTAATATAACATAACTATTTTTAACAATTGTTGTATTTAGGCCGTCCATTATTGAACCTTTTTTCATGGTTTCAAAAGAATTCATTACTATATCACAATTGCCATTGTCGTATTGGTATTCAAAAAAACGTTCATCAATTATATTCGTATTTAATTTTATTTTAATGATATGTGAATCCATTATTCCCGTTTTATTTATTCCAGTAATTTTCATACATTTTCCTATTGTTCCCATCATTGATAAAAGAAAATCGCCATTCTCAACTTTGTAATTGCTTAATGCTCTAGCATCTTTTTCGCTGATATAGTTTGATCCTTCATCAATATTATGAGAAATCAAATTCCATTGCCCATATATTTTTACGTCCCCATAGTCATTAACTTTACCTGTTAAAGAACTACCAAACGGACCGCAACAAATGGCATTCACATTTTTTAAAACATATTTAATTTTTAAGCATTTAAATCTGGCATTTATGTTACCAATCCAATTAACGTCAGAATTAATAAGTTTTTTGCAATCTAAACCTTTTTTTATACAATTTTCAATTAGTACTTTTCTATATTTGGAAAGATTTTCAATTTGAGAATTAATTACCTTAATAAGCGCATTTA
>CAVFGN010000010.1:0-8123 GCA_963621965.1 Alistipes finegoldii | reverse complement strand
CATTTATACTAATAATTTGTCCATCTATTTTATTACAAATTTTAATTTGTTTTACATAGTTAGTTTCATATGTCAATTTAATTAATCTTAATCTTTTATCGCTTATTGAAATTTGAGTAGTGCCTTCGCTATATGCATTCTTATAAAAATCAAATTCATATGATTTAATTAAATAGTATAAAAATTTTGAATATATTTTTTTTGATGAAACATTAAAAAAACCCGTTGAATATATATTTTTTGAAAGTTGTTCATCAATTAAAAATGTTTTGTCGGTCTTGGACATTTTAGCAAATATAACATCATTAATTTTAGCCTCAACATTCGCTCTTGAAGGTTTATTATAAAAATCTACTAATTCACCATTTCCCATATCATCAGAATCACCAGTAGAAACATATACCTTCTTACCTTTAAATTTTTTAACCGGGCGAGAATTAATAACTAAATCACAACAAATACGTCTATTTTCTACCATATAATAAATCCTCTAAAATTTTTTCTTCATTTTTAAGTTTTTCTAATTTTCTTAAGATATCATCAGTAGATTCAGGGTCTTTGTATACATAAAAATACTTATTAAAATTAATTTCACATCCAGTTATTATCTTGTTCTCATCAGTTTCTAGCCAAGCGTCAGATATGAATGGTTTAACTTCAGTTTCAAAATAGACGTCATTTGCTAATTTATATGGTATAGTTTCTATTACTTTTAAATCAGGATCGGATTCTGGTATTCCTTTTTTATTGAAATATTTATCACCTCTATCATCATCTTCAGACAAGGATAAAACAATATTTTTCAATAATGTATTTTGGCCGCTAATATCAGGTAATAACTCTAAAATTTTATTTTTAAAATCATCTTTATTTTTATATATTTTCTCACTAATATTTTCAGATAAAACATTAACTATTTTTTCTTGAAGCTTTTTTCCTTCTACCATTGAAGCCATTTTATCAATTTGTGCTTGTGTTTTAGTATCTAAGTTTTCCAGTTCACAATACTCATCTTCGTCAAAAAGTTTTTTAAAAGTACTATTAGAATATAGATTTTCTATTCCTTCATTTGAAATTTTAAAGATTCTTTGAAATGGTTGATAACATGGAACTTCTTTATAATAAAAGTCTTTTTTATCAAAAATCTTAACTAAGGAACTATTATCTTGATTATCAAATTCATTATATAATGTAACAATTTGTGAAATATGCTCTTCCGTAAGTTCATTACGTTTAAATCCTAACCCCTTTGACATTCTCTTGCAAAAAGTAGATGCATTAATTAATTGAATTTTTCCTTTTCTTTTTTTGGATTTATTTACATTAAAAATAAATGCATAAATTGTAATACCAGTATTATAGAAAAGTTCTGGGCAAAATTGAATAATAGCCTCTACATAGTCATGCTCAAACAACCATCTTCTAATATTTGATTCTCCGCTTTTTGCGCTACCAGTGAATAAAGGCGAAGCATTACAAATAACAGCCGCTTTTCCATAGTTATTATTCTCGCTATCGTTTTCTAACTTGTTGATTATTAATTGCCAAAATAGCATTTGCATATCTGAAGTACTAGGTAATCCAGCTGAATATACCCCGCCAGTCTTAGAATTTTCAGTAGTGATTTTTTTATATTGTTCTTCACCAATTTTATCTTTTCCCCACGATTCACCAAATGGTGGATTCATCAATATTAATCGCATCTTTTGAGAACTATGTGCATCTTCAGTTAAGGAGCTTTCTACTAATTTTATATTTTCAGGATTTTGTCCTCTTATTATTGTTTCTGCTAATGCTATTGATGAATACCAAGGATTATTATCTTGTCCAAATAATTCAACTTCAGCTGTTGGGTTAATACGTAAAATTTCGTCTAATCCTTCATAAAGCATACCACCAGTTCCACATGCGTAATCTGCTAAAGTTACAATTTTACCTGGTACTTTTAAATCTTCGCATCCTTCTGATAAAAGTAATCTAGTTAAACATTTAATTACTTCTCTTGGGGTAAAATGATCACCAGCACTAGCATTTTCCGAATATGTTCTAATGATTTCTTCCATGATATACCCCATTTGAATACTAGATACTTTCTTTAAACTTAAATCTGTATTTGCAAATCGTTTTAAAACCTGAACTAATTTTTTTCGTTCTGCAAGCAAGTCAACATATTTAAAAAAATCCAAATTATTAAAAATGCTAATTCCAAGTGGATTAAACGAATTTAGGTACAAAACAAAATTTTCGTGAGATTTTCCTGGATCCGCAATTATTTTCTCCATAGTTAAAGAACTTTTATTGTAAATAGGGTAACCGCTCTTTTTCTTTAATCTAATCTCATTATCATTTCCTTTAGCAATTGATTCACAAACTGCATCCCGTGTAGCTTCAAGCATGCACTCAAATCTACGACAAATTGTCATAGGAATAATTATTTTTTGATATTCATCTTCCTTAAAAGGCCCTCTTAAAATATTTGCAATATCTAATATAAGTCTAACTTGTTCCTGCACGTTTAATTTATTTTCGTTCATTATATTCTCCTCATTTCTAATTATTTTTTAAATAATACAATTCATATAAAACTGAAAAGTACTTATCTTCATACGTTTCTACTTGAGCGTTCGTTTGAGTGTGCTCCACCATATCGTAATTTAGATATCTAACCGCATATGTAATAGCATTTCTTACTATCAGCATCATCCAATAACATAAATAATCTTCAGAACAGTTTCGTAAGTTTTCTGCTACGATAAGATAATCATTAGGTAATGGTATTTCTATATCTTTAGCCAACATATCAGGCTTTTTAAACTTGCAATAAAGATAATCTTCAAGATATTGTTCATAAGTTAGATGTCCATTTTCATGTTGAAACATTCGGCCCAATTTGAAAACATCATTGAATTTGTAGTTCGCATATCTAGCATGTTCTAAATCTTCTATTAATTTATCTTTATAGTCATATGAGCGTACAAAATACTTCCCGCCATCATACAAGAAATCGTTGCCAATGCTTAAGGCATCAATGATTGATCGTACTTCATTAATCTTCGAATCTATCCATTCACCATTATCTATTAATAAACATTCAAGATGTCTTTGCTTAAGCACCTCTTTTTTAGTTTCATTATCAAGATAAGCAAACTCATTATAAATTTTACGAACATGTTTATTTTGAGGAAAGCAGCCAGCAGCTATTGTGGCCCAATGAAGATATTCTAGCTCATCTGCATTATTTATGATGAACTTTTTAGCATCTTCTTTTATTTCCTTATCTCTTGCTTCTTTTTGATTATGTCGTTCTAAAAAATAAATGACAAAAGAAATGGCAATTGTAGCAATCAAAGATAAAATTGAAAGTATTAAATTAACAACCTCCATCAATCATCCACCTCAATTTTATATTTCTTAAAATATGGTTTAAGCAGTCTCTTTGCTTTGATTGTAGGAGCATGCTTGCCAGTCTCCCATCTATTGATAGTAGCAAAAGAAACACCTAGTTTTTCTGCAAACTCCATTTGAGATAATATCATCTTGCTTCTTAATTTCTTTATCGCTTCTTGATAGGTCATAATCCAATCTCTCCATATTTTTTACTGATTGGTAAAATTATAACATTTTTATTGCTTTTATTCTATATAGCAACAATGATTTTCTCAAAGATTTAACCGCCTTTCGCGTAATTTTATAGGCTTTCGCGCATTTATTGACCTAACGCGCATTTGTAGTATCTTTCGCGAAATAGTATAGCAAACGCGAAACAGTTAATAGTGTTTTCTTTCATAAGCTTAAATTTAATTATCATTATAGGTAGTTGATGAGGATAAATCTATAAAATTTAATGTAATATACGCTTAAACCACCATATTTTTGTCATTTTTGCATAAAAAAAGCCCTGATACATTTGTATCAAAGCATTACTTTCAATATGGTGGAGATGCAGGGAGTCGAACCCTGGTATCGAACTAGATCCACTTTATTTTCTACATGTTTATTTTATTCTAAAATTTCAACTAACTTCTATGAATAAACAAGTAAAAAGTTAATCTATTTCTATATTATATTCGTCTTTAAACTTAGAAAAGCAATCTAAAGATATATCCTTCTAAACTGAGACAAATCCAAGCCAAAGGAAAACTTAGAAGTGCCAGCCTGCATTATATATTAGCAAGCATATGCAAATGATTGTTGAGATGCATTTGCGAATAAATTTGTTTTTGCGGTTAATTTAAACCTCGGCTTTTTTAGAAGAGCAACCTTCACATGCTTATAAACCTTCAATAATCCGAGCGAATCCAAAAAACATCCCCAAATTACTACACCATATTATACAACAATATGGTGTATTTTTACTAGTAATTATTTTTTTCTTTTAACGCTTTACGAATAGCCCTGTTCGCTTCTTCCTTTTTAAGCGCATCACGTTTATCACGTACGTTCTTACCTTTACAAACACCAATCTCAACTTTGCATAAACCTTCCTTTAAATAAACTCTTAAAGGAACAAGCGTTTGACCATCTAGACGTACTCTATTAAATAATTTAATAATCTCATTTTTATGCATCAAAAGTTCACGTGTTCTAGTTTCATCATGATTATAATGTGTACCATAATCATATTTTGAAATATGCATATTAAGAATTTCACATTTCATATTACGTATTATTGCATAAGAATCATTGATGTTGCACTTACGGGCACGAATTGATTTAATCTCAGTTCCTGTAAGCTTGATACCACATTCGATTCTTTGTTCAATAAAATAATCATGACTTGCTTTTTTGTTTTCAACAATAACATTAATCATTTTGTTCACCTATTAATTCAAAGTCTTCTTTAAGCATAAAATCAATATTTCTTTCTTTCACAGAAGATTTAATAACAACAATTTCAACTTTATCGCCTATATTAAATACTTTTTCTTTAGAATATAGTTGCATCAAAGTCTCATTTAAGTTGTATCTACCTTTCATATTAGAAATATGTACAAGTCCTTCAATACCATTATCAAGCATAACAAACATACCAAAACTTGTTACACTAGATACAACACCTTCAAAGGATTCATAAACATGATGAACCATATATTTAGCTGCTAACATATCATCTACTTCATATTCACAATCTATCGCAGCCTTTTCGCGTTTTGAAGTATCTATCGAACACTCTTCAATATAGCGATTAAAATCGTTTATACTATATTTAAATGTTTCAGGGTGGAAAATAAAGTATTTAAGAATTCTATGAATTACTAAATCAGGATATCTTCTAATAGGGGAAGTAAAATGTAAATAATATTGAAGGGCTAAACCATAGTGTCCTAAGTTAAGTGGCGAGTATCTAGCTTTCTTCATTGAACGTAACATAAGTGTATTAATTGCTTGGTAGCACTTATCATCTTTAACTAAACTTAGTGCATTTTGAATATCTAGAGGCATAATCTTGTTTCTTGCAGTCTTTATTTTGTGCCCTGAGAAATTGTTAATCATGTTAAACACATTTCTAACCTTTTCCTCATCTGGTTCTTCATGCACACGATATAAACAAGGAAGGCCTGAGATTGTTAAATGATATGCTATTGTCTCATTACAAATTAACATGAAGTCTTCGATTAACATCTCAGCCTTACCACGAGTTCTTAACGTGAATTCTACAGGTTCACCATTTTCATCTAACTTAACCTTGAATTCATTAGATTCAAAATCAATTGCGCCCTTTTTGTGACGAATAGATCTAATTAAATCTGACAATTCAAGCATTTGATTTAACATAGGATAAATATCGTTATACTTATTTATTAACTCAATATCACCATCAAATATTTTATTAACATCTTCATAAGTCATTCTATAATGTGACTTCATAATACCTTCGTATATTTCGTAATTAATAAGTTTACCTACATTATTAAAATACATTTCACAAGTATCTACAAGTCTATATTCATTAGGATTAAGCGAACATATACCATTAGATAATTTTTGAGGAATCATAGGAATAACTCTATCAGCTAAATATACGGAAGTTCCTCTTTGATAAGCATCACTATCTAATGACGATCCTTCTTTAATATAACTTGCAACATCGGCTATCGCTACAATTAATTTATATCCATCGCTAGTTTCTTCGACATATACTGCATCATCAAAATCTTTTGAATCATTACCATCAATTGTAATAATAGGTAAAGCTGTGTAATCTTTTCTATTTGGATAATCTTTAGGATCAATAGAATTAGGAATACTTTTAAGTTCTTCTAAAGTTTGTTCACTGAACTCTTTTTTAAATCCGTATTGTTCAGCAATTAAAGAAATCTCAACGCCGGGATCATCTTTATATCCTAATATCTTAGTTATTTCACACATCACTTTTTTAGGTCCGATATAGTCTAAAACCTTAGCTACTACAATATTTCCAGCTACCGCACCATTTAAATGACTTTCTGCGACTTCAGCTTTTAATGTGAATTTTTGATTATATGAGGTAATAACATATGATTTACCTTTTTTATTTTCTTTAAGGTTTAATAAACCATAAACAAAATTATTTGCACGAGTAATAATATTAATTACTTTTGCGTCTCCTAAATGTCTATCATCTTTACTTGGCAAAATATAGAACTCTATATAATCTCCGTCAAGTGCTCCCTTTGTATCATCTTCTGAAATATGATATTCAATATCCATCCCATCAGGCTTAACAAAACCAAATCCTTGGCTCTTTATTTCACATATACCCTTATATTTAATATAAAATAAATTCTTTTTATTATTAACAAATACTTTATCTTCATAAATTAATTCATTTAAAGCATCTTTTATTCTATCTGTGTTTATTCTTAAAACTTTTCTTATATCTCCTACTGTATGAACATAAGGAGTATTTAAGGCTTTGAAAACTAAATCTTTATCGTTCATAAAAACCTCCGTATCTACTTTTATTTTATCATAATTAAGACTTAAAAAAAGGATTTCTTGTGTAGAAATCCTCTTATAAACTAATTATTTACTTGTTGAATAGCTGCTGCTAAAACTAAGATAATAAATAGTATAGCTAATACAGCTGTAGTTCTTTCTAATACTAATTCAAATCCACGTGACTTTTGATTTTTGAATAACTCTGTCTTACTTCCTGAGAAGGCATCATTAATGTCATCTTTTGATTGTTGCATTAAAACTACTGCTATAAGAGCAATTGCTACTACAAGAATTATATAATCAATCCATCTCATAATTTAGCCTCCTTTAGAGAATGCTGTATTATTATAGCATTGAAAACATATCTTTTCAATAGTCGAAAAATAGAAAATTTTCAAATATTAGTAATAATAGCAAATTCCGCATAAAGATACCTTTTCAAAAAAAGGGCTAAAATTGCGAGCTTAATATATAGTTTTATATAAAACATATCTTTTCACGAAATTTAAAAAAATCCATGAGTATGTAGTATTTGTCCTTAGCTAGAATATTATTAATGTCAAAAAAACTTTATACAAAAGAAGCCTTGATCTATTTAGTTGCATTTTGCTTAAAGATAAATCATTTAATTCTTATGAAGACTCGAAATATGAATTTATTACATCTCATGTTAATTCATATAAAAGTGAAGTTTTTTAAATATGATAAATAATATACGTTAACTATAGCACAAATTGAATATATTTTCGATTCATTTTATTCTACTAGAGTTCATCATTAAACGTTTATTTAAATTTCTATATATTCTATCTTAGAATCATGTTTTAGTGTCTTTGAGTTGTAAGAAACGCCAAGTAGTAGTACTTTACCTTTGTATCCTTTAAATACATCTATATAATTTTTATTCTTTATTTGCTCTATTGCGCTTTGTGCAGTGTCATCAGCTTTAAGTTCAATAACAAAAGGAATATGATTATTGTCACGAGGAGTAAACGTAATATCTGCTCTACCTAAAGTACAGGTATCCTCTTTACGTACATAATAGAATTCATTACATCTATAATATGAGATTGTAACTATAACAGATAATACATCTTCTTTATTTTTATTAAACATAGAAGCTAATTCTTTATGATTAATATCAAGCGTTTCATTTATAAACTCTGTATTACCTTTAAGTGTTTCTTCATATAACTTCCTTG